>NZ_JARXWE010000075.1 GCF_029893235.1 Dysgonomonas sp. PH5-45 | reverse complement strand
ATATCTGGACAGGCAGTCAATGGGAACACTTGGGGCTCAGCCAAAAGTCGCCCGATCTGGGAGTCTTGACTGACAATCGCCCGCAAAAAGGTGGGGCGCAAAAATACCTATACCATCCCTTTGGTGATGCAGGTGTATGGATGCTCGATAATATGCGTTATGTAGATGAAAGCATGGAATATAAGGTGGGCGCTATTGCAAGAAAAGATGATGGGCTTACAAAAAAGTATTACTGTCATCCCCATCGTGACATAGGAGAAAACCCAACAAAGGAGAACCCTCCTGTTTACTGGGATTCGATACACGGTTATTTATATAATTATGAGGCTGCTACACTGGGAGGAAACCCACGAGATGGTGGGTCGTCGGGCCAGGGCTATGGTGGTGATAAAGAATACGAAAATGGTAACCCTATCAGGGTTCAGGGTATCTGCCCTGATGGTTGGCATATCCCTACCGACAGGGAGTGGAGCGAGTTGGAAAAAGAGATTTACGAAAATCCCTCCAAGTATAGCAGCTACACCGGTGCTTTCGATCCTCCCAAATGGAACAACGATTGGAATGTCGGAAATGACGAAACCCGACGAGGCACAGCGAATGGGGACCTAAGGATAGCCTTCAGCACAAGCTGTGAGGTTATCGAAGATAATTCGGGCAAGAAGCATCCGGGAAGATCTCATCCTGTAATACAAGGAGGTTTTAATGTTCTGCCTGTAGGTTATATAGCAATAGAAGAAACTGGTGGATATTTTGGTGATGAAGAAGAAATAAAAATAAGGGACTATGGTGAAGCCTCTACTTTCTGGACGGTGAGTAAAAGCTATGAAGATGAAGACTATGTTTGTGCTTGGGCTCGAACTATATATACATCCGATCCAGAGCCCGAATTTGATGTGAAACGGGACCCTTCCGACCGCTTCAACCAATATTCTGTGCGTTGCAAGAAAGATGATTAATTATTGATTTGGCATAAGCTTACAAAATATAAACAAGATGAAACT
>NZ_JARXWE010000074.1 GCF_029893235.1 Dysgonomonas sp. PH5-45 | reverse complement strand
GATATAGACGTATAAGAAGACGTCCAAGGGGAGTCCCCTCGCCGCGGCTTTATGAGTATAAGACCGCTAAGCTGCAAGAACTTGAAACACTGTATAGCCTGCCAACGATAATCTACTCGAAGATCACTGACAGCGTCATTCATTAATCGTTGTACATGAAATCGGTCTGCCACCAATGTAGCTCTGGGAAAGGCTTTCTCGGCTATCAAACGCATTGTAGGTGATAAATCAAGGGTTATTTCTTTTACTTTCAGGCGTAATGACCGAGGCAATTTTTCTAATGCATCGATTACTTCTTCTGATTTTGTCCCCCGAATCATGGCCACTAAAGTTCCTTGCCTGCCATGACCGGCCTTGTTGGTTACGATGGTGTAGAGTTCTCCTTGCGAAAGACATGTTTCATCAATACTTAGATTAGCTCCTAAGTTCTTCTTGTATAGAATATAAGTGGTAGAATGCAGCTTTTCCCAAGAACGAAAATCACTGATATATTCTTTGTATTGATAACCCAGGTTCGTCCCATTCACATTGTAATAAGAAGCGATTGATTTTATGCTTACAGCACTACTTTCTATTTGATTCTTTTAAAAAAGCCACGAACTCCTTCGTTAATCGGGTCCCGTCGTAGTGTACGTCAAACTTCTGGCTTAGGATCTCTCCTGTATGCTTATTCATCCATTTGCGCCGTCGAAGATGCAGATAAACCGCCTTCCCCTTTACAGGAAAGTCCTGAACAATACTATAATCAGTGAATCCATGTGAAATCAAAGTTTCAGGGCTGTCTTGAGGCATTACCTTCTTTTCACTTAGATATACATCTATACGAAATGAATCCTGTGTGAACTTTTCCAACTCAAAGAAATCAAAAAGCCATGAGGGGAGAAATAAGCGGAGAATGTCTTCGGTACTAAACATATTTTTTTAGGCAAAGATAACACTAACAACTGGGGGTTCGGATTGAGCCCAAGTGTATCATCTGCATATCTTTTTACGGGTCAGCGGATTTTCCCGGTTGATAAACCTTATCACATATCACGAATATATCCTATCTTTGTGGGCATGAATCCCGAGAAGTTATTAGGAGCT
>NZ_JARXWE010000073.1 GCF_029893235.1 Dysgonomonas sp. PH5-45 | reverse complement strand
TCAGGGCAACCGCATCAAAATTTCATCATAATTTGTAGAAATGTTATCTTCGTCTCATGAATACATTAATCTCTCCCTATTTTGCTGAAGTTACAGACCCTCGAGTTACAGGTCGTTGTTCGCATCTTCTTTCGGACATTTTATTGATGGGCTTGTGTACCTATTTGACTGGTGGTTCTGACTATCAGGACATGCATCTGTTTGGGCTTGAACGCGGTTCACAGTTAGGCGATTTATTGTCGTTACCTAACGGCATTCCTTCGGAAGATACCTTTGAGCGTGTGTTCAAAAGTATTAATCCGGATGAATTGGAATCCTGCCTACGTTCTTATGGTCATTCCATTTTGTCTGATTTGTCCGAAAAACAAATCGTCATAGATGGTAAGAAGCAGCGTGGCGTATCTCCTACCACGCGTGGGAACAAAGGATTGTATTTACTGAACGTATGGGTAAGCGAAAATCGTTTCTGTATCGCACAAGAAAAAGTGGATGACAAATCCAATGAGATAACTGCTATTCCCCAAGTACTAGAGGATATTGATATAGAAGGATCGGTGGTTTCCATTGATGCTATGGGCACCCAACGTGAGATAGCCGAGCTAATTGTGGAGAAGAAAGGACATTATTTACTGGCATTGAAAGCCAATCAAAAGTCCCTGTTCGAAGACGTTGAATGTGCCTTCAAAGTACATAGTGGTTTAGATACCTATGAGACAGTAGATGCGGGGCATGGTCGCATAGAAACCCGTAAATGCAGCATACTTCCAGCCAACCAATATCTACTGGAGGAAAATCTCCAAACCTGGAAAAACTTAGAAACAATCATCCGTATAGAGGCTACACGAGAAATACAGGGAAAGGTAACCACGCAGATTCGGTATTACATCAGTGATGAAAAGGAAACAAAAGCTGCTTATTTTAACTCGATAGTCAGAGGGCATTGGAGCATTGAAAATCAGTTGCATTGGCATTTGGATATCACTTTCAAAGAGGATGCATGTCGAGCCAGAGCCGGATATGCTTCCCAGAATCTATCAGTATTAAGAAAAATGGCATTGCATATTATCTCAGAACAGAAAGACAAACTGAGTATTAAAAAGAGGCTATATAAAGCAGCGCTGGATACTCAATATCTCAGGAAACTATTGAAAATTTGATGCGGTTGCCCTG
>NZ_JARXWE010000072.1 GCF_029893235.1 Dysgonomonas sp. PH5-45 | reverse complement strand
TAGTACTGATGCGTTAAAAATTTGAATTAAATAAATCCAATTGCTCTTTGACATTTTGTTTTGAATTGACTTGAAATTCGGTAAGCAGTTCTCTTATCGGAGTTTTGTCAAACGCTGATATTCCCAGGATTTGCATAATCTCATAAATAGAGAGCGTGCTTTTGAGCGAATGCTTTACATATGCGACTATCAGGTATGTGCAGATAGCTATCCAAATATGGGTTTTGACAGCATTTGGCGAATGCCCCCAAAGCTTTTTGATGGTCAGATTTTGTTTTATCCACTTGTAAAAAGTCTCCACTTGCCATCTGTTCTTATACAAATAGGCGACTTCCATTGCGGATACGTCGAAATTGTTGGTCAGAAAAACAAGTTCATTTTCTTTTTCTTGATCGTAAAATTCGACTAATCTCAATTTCTCAGGATAGAGCTTCTTGGACTTTGCAACAGTAAGCATAATTGTTTTATCGGCTCTTAGCCCTGTGGTTTCGTCTATGTTGTAATTTTGCTCAATCACATCATATTTTAATGTTGATTTTGCTCTTGTAACAAAGAAGGATCCACATTTGTGCATACGATACAACGCTTCAAAATCAACATACGCTTTATCCATAAGATAAATAGCCTCAGGTATGGGGACTATCTCATCAAGCGCATTACTGTCATGATACTTCCCGTCGGTAATGAGGATAAAGGTCGGAATACTGCCTCGCAAATCAATCAAAGTATGAACTTTGACAGCCCCTTTGCTGTATTTTCCCTCAGCCCATGTCAGAAGATTGATACTACAGGAAATCGTTGTTGAATCCAGTGCAAAGATGTCGTTATCAATATCTATGTTAGGAATAGGTGAATCCATATAAAGCGGACGAACTTCTTTTATGAGAAAATCTCCAAAGTCGGCAAATATCCGCCAGTCTCGACTCTCATTGGCTCGTGAAATGGTTGATTGATTTACATGTTGCTTTATTCCTAAATGGTAAAGCTTGCGTTTATGGGCTTTTAGACAAAGACAAATATCCCGTAAGGAGTTCAAAGAAGTAAGTTGTCCGAAAAACAACTGTACAAACTGATTCCAACACTTGAAATCTCTGACTCGATAATCGCCTCTATAGCGTTTTACGCATTTAGCAAACTCATATCGGTCAACAAACTCTAATAATTGAGAGAAAACATA
>NZ_JARXWE010000071.1 GCF_029893235.1 Dysgonomonas sp. PH5-45 | reverse complement strand
TCATTACTGTCCACTAAAAATTGGACGATTAAAAATTAAATAAATTTGGTTCACTAGAACCGCTTCGTTCTTTGTCATTTTTGAAATTAGTTTTGTTAAAGAGGTCGCCCAAATAAGTTTTATCCGTAAGTGAAATACTTAAGATTTGGAGAACTTCGTATGTGGTTCTGTCAAGTTTTAAATTATGTTGGATAATTGCAACCAGACAATAAGCAATGATTGCAGAGTATATCTGTATTCTTACTGCATTTTCTGTATCTCCCCAGAACTTTTTAATCTTAAGATGTTGTTTGAGCCATTTAAAGAATAACTCAATCTGCCATCTATTTTTGTAAAGTTCAGCAACTTGCAGCGGAGAGAGTTCCATTGCATTGGCCAGGAATGTAAACTTTCGATTTTGTTCTTCATCCCAATAACAGACCTTACGTATTTGCGCAGGATAGTCTTTGGAACTTTTGTAAACGGTCAGTTCGCCAATAGCATCTGATAATACATTCCTTGGCAATCGGCGCGTCCAACTTTTGGCTTTAAACTGCAAATTTGACTTTGCTCTGACAACAAAATAGGAACCGATTGTTTCTATTCTGAACATGCTTTTGAAGCAGTTGTAAGCTCTGTCAAATATGTAATAAGCTCCTGTTTCGTAAGGGATCTCATTCATAGCCTTGCTGTCATGCACTGAGGCTGTAGTTACATGGAAGAAAGCCGGTATCTGAGTTTCTATATCATAAAGAACATGTACTTTTATACCGCCCTTTTTCTTACGGAACTTCGCCCACCAAAAGACAGATAGACAAAGATCTATAGTTGTAGAATCAAAAGCATAGACATTTCCGCCAAGCTTAAAGATGTCTGTTTTACGTTTGGAACGAGCCTGTCCTACCATGTAATAAGCGAACGCTTCAAAGATACGGTAATCCCGATTTTTATTAGCTTTTGCCAAGTTGCTTCTGGTAACATGCTTGCCTAGACCTAAGTGGTAACTCTTCTTTTGATGGGCTTCTAAGGCTATGATGAGATCACGTAAACTCTCTCTGTTTGACAACTGTCCAAACATCAAAGCAAGCAGTTGATTCCAACAAGTGAAGTGCTTTACATATTTGTCTCCTCCAAATTTGCGTACAAGATAGTTGAAGTGATTCCTATCTAAGAAGGTAGCCAACTGGGCAAAAACGTATTTATCTTGAAACATATGCGATGCTGTTATAGCACGCAAAGTTACAAGTTCAAGTCCGTTGACTCGAAAAACCTTTATAACTAACTAAATTTCAAATATTTCAAAGAACTATCGCAAGTTTTTAGTGGACACTAATGAT
>NZ_JARXWE010000070.1 GCF_029893235.1 Dysgonomonas sp. PH5-45 | reverse complement strand
GCGTGGGAGATATTAAGTTCTTTATGTACAGACTGGCGATGCTATATTCGTGATATGTGACAAGGTTTATCAACCGGGAAAATCCGCTGACCCGTAAAAAGTTGAGGGATTTTGAATTTATGCATATAATCTGGTTAATCTGAACAGGAAAAACGCTTTATCCCTTACTCCCCTGAATTGACTTCTGAATGCTTTTATTTTAGCATTAAAAGATTCACTGGCGGCATTGGTGGAACCTCTGTCAAAAAAGTTAATAATATTCAGATAGTGAGTTTGTATGGTTCTGGCTATAGTCCCAAAGGAGAGGAATCCTGATTTATCTACCTGGTCATACCATCTGGCAAGCCTGGTTAAGGCTACATCCTTTGTCTTTGCCTGATAATAAATTAATCCCAGTTGCATAGCCAGATAATATGCTCTTTTAATATCGGGGTATTCCCGAAACAGGATCTGAGCTCTTTGCTTTTGAGTTTGTGTCCACAGGGACTCTTTCTTGAATAACAGGGCCTATTCATAAATCAAATAATTAATACCAACCGATTCGTAATGAATTAGTTGTGGTTTTTGTGTCTTTAGAAAAAACTCCGATAAAAAGGTTTCACGGCCAAAATCGGGGTAAATCCACTCTAAAAGATATGATAAAGATACAAAAACTTTCAGATTTAACACCGACTTTAGGTTTTAGTGAATTTGATTTCTATTCGGATTATCGTTCCAGTTTTTCATCCAGCGAGTTGGGCAGGCTTTGGTCTTCGATTCCCTTTTCATCCCTGGCAGCATCATTGGGACTGCGTGATCACCCTCTTGGCCGTAGTAGCTATTTCAGTGCAGAGGGGAAACTGGCTCTAATGTTTTTAAAGGCCTACACAGGTCTGTCCGATTCTAGGCTTATCTCTGATCTGAACAGTAATATTCATTACCAGCTATTCTGTGGTATTCGTATTCATCCCCTGACTCCTCTTCGTAATTTCAAAATTGTTAGCCAGATTCGCTGTGAGATAGCCTCTTTATTGGACATTGATTCTCTTCAACAAGTTCTGGCTTCGTACTGGAAGCCTTACATGGAGAACCTTTCGGTTTTAATGACCGATGCCACTTGTTACGAAAGCCATTTACGTTACCCTACCTATATTAAGCTTTTATGGGAAACTGTCGATTGGCTTCATACTCATATGTGTGCCATCTACAAAGAACAGGGCCTACGCAAACCTCGAACTAAATATGATAAACAAGCCTTGCCTTATCGTTCTTACAGTAAGAATCGTAATCCTCGTAAAAGTCACCGACGGATACTTCAGCGTAGCTTGTTGCATTTGTTGAACAAATCAATAACCTGTCATCAAAGCGTTACATGGATTTCTGGCAGGTGGGGTTGAAGCTGTCGGTCGGTTACGGGTTTTAAGCAAAGTTATAGTG
>NZ_JARXWE010000069.1 GCF_029893235.1 Dysgonomonas sp. PH5-45 | reverse complement strand
GGGTCAGCGGATTTTCCCGGTTGATAAACCTTGTCACATATCACGAATATAGCATCGCCAGTCTGTACATAAAGAACTTAATATCTCCCACGCCTCTGAATTGACTTCTGAAAGCCTTTATTTTAGCGTTGAAAGATTCCGCCGAAGCATTAGTGAGTCTTTTATTAAAGTAGTTGATGATTGTTTGATTGTGATTTTCAAAGGTTTCCAATACCCGATTGAGTCCGGTTTCTCCAAACTTTTCTACTTCATTGTACCACTTAGCAAGTAGTAGTCTGGCAGAGTTTGCCGTAATCTGTTTATTAAATATTTGAGTCAGCCTAATAGAAAGTTCATATCCTTGTTTGAGTTTAGGATAGGCCTCGAATAAGATTTGTGCACGGATTTTTTGCTGTTCATTCCATTTAGAAAAGTGTTTAAGAATGATATGCTTAGAACGTGCCATAATCTGTGGCATAGTTTCACCGTTGCTCATTCTTGTTGGTTCCCACGGCTCCAGCAAACACCCCTGCTGTTTGGCTTCCTTGCGTTTTTTCCTGTATTCCCGGATAGCCTTATTCTCTGCATCAAGTACCTCCCAGCGATATTTTATCCGAATCTGGTCTACGGCTTCATTCATCAGCTGTTGCACATGGAAACGGTCGTTTATCAGCTCGGCTTTAGGGAAGGACCGGCGTGCTGTCAGCATCATAGCCGAGGATAGGTCAGTGGTTATGCTTTTAACCTGAAGACGTTTATGGCGTGACATCCTTTTGAATGCTTTTATCACAGTCTGGCTGGATACACCGCGCACCATAGCCACAAGGGAATGTTCCCGGCCATGAGCGGCTTTATTGGTTAATACCGTGTAGACTTCACCATTACTCATGCAAGTTTCATCCAAACTCAGATCTGCACCTAGATTTTCTTCAAACAGTATGTATTCTTCGGCATGATCCAACTGATCCCAAACACGGTAGTCGCTGATGACCTCTTTGTACTGTTTGCGAAGCGTCTGACCGTTCAAGCCGTTTCGATCAGCAAGAGTACTTATGCTTACAGGCGTGCTCTCAATCTCCCTCTTTTAAAAAAGCCACGAACTCAGCATTCAGGCGGGTACGGTCATGCTCTGATAAATCCCAGTCATAACTAAATATATCTCCGGAATCCTGGTCAAGCCATTTGCGTTTGCGAACATGCAGGTAAGTGGCACGACCGCGGATAGGGAAGTCCTGAATCGAATGGTAAGAGCCAAAACCGTAGGCTACAACTTTATTATTGTACTTATCTTCACGTAATTGTACTTTCTTCTCATCAAGCCAGATATCAAAACGAGTATCAGACTTCTCAAAATTGACAATATCAAAATTGTCTATCAAAACAGAGGGCAGGATAGCTCCTAATAACTTCTCGGGATTCATGCCCACAAAGATAGGATATATTCGTGATATGTGATAAGGTTTATCAACCGGGAAAATCCGCTGACCC
>NZ_JARXWE010000068.1 GCF_029893235.1 Dysgonomonas sp. PH5-45 | reverse complement strand
CAAATCAATAACCTGTCATCAAAGCGTTACATGGATTTCTGGCAGGTGGGGTTGAAGCTGTCGGTCGGTTACGGGTTTTAAGCAAAGTTATAGTGTTTCCTCAGCCTTATTGATTATCCTTCACATTTGCAAATTCGGATATAATTTTTATATTTGTAAAAATTAAAATCTTTTATTTAATAAAACAAAAGCCATGAAAACACTATTATTGACTTTATGTTTATCTATGTGTTCCGTATGTTTATTTGCCCAAAACAATCAGGTGGTAAAACCCAAGGTCGATGAGCGTATGGAGTTGTTGAGTACGGTATTCCGGTTGGCTGGGGCTTCCGAGTATGTAGCCAACGACCTTAAACAATACACAGAGCAGGTTGATAATTATTTTTCTCCCCACAGAAACCATCCAATAATTGCCTACGCGCAAGAAATAAGAAAAAATCATGGCATAGGCTACGATGCAGTGATGTCGTTTGCCCAACAGATAGAAATTGACGGAACAATCAGTTTTATTGAAAACAGGGTAGATGGCTCTTTAGAGTCGAGATGGACAGATGAAAGTGCTGATACTTTTTTGAAACTGTTGAACGATTTTTATAAAGAATCTCGCTTCCATGACTTTTTTGTATCGAACAAAGGGCTTTACGAAAAAGCCGAGAACAATTTTTCGCTTATACTGAATGCTATCGATTTTTCGTGGTTCGAAAATTTTTACGGTGTAAAACGTCCTGAAAGCTACAAACTGGTTATAAGCATGCTAAACGGAGGTAGTAATTATGGAGGCACGGTAAATAAAAAAGACGGTTCGGGTAACATTTATGCCGTTATAGGCTCGTGGAGTACCGACAGTGTGGGTACGCCCGTTTATTCGCCCAGAATAACTTCTATTATCATACACGAATATAACCATTCGTATTGTAACCCGCTTATTGCCAAATACTACGATGATATGGCAGATAATGCCGAAACAGCTTTCAGCCTTGTGAAGGGCGTTATGCAAAGGCAAGCATACGGAAACAGCCAAACGATGCTTTGCGAAACATTGGTAAGGGCGAGCGAAATCATGTATCAGCTGAAAGATTCTAATAATGTAACTCTGAAAAACAGGCTTTGCACAGCGGAAATAGCAAAAGGATTCCTGTGGACGGGTCAGATTGTGGATTTACTATACGAATACAAAAACGAAAGAAGCACATATCCCACATTAGACGACTTTATGCCTCAAATAGTAAGTCTGTTCAACAGTTTGGATATGGCAAAAATGAAAGAAGAGGCCGACATGTTAGCCCCTAAAATATTAGGAACAAATATCGCAGATAATGCAACAGACGTTGACCCGAACCTCACGGAAATTATCGTAAAATTCGATAAGCCGATGTACACTAAAGCCAACGGGGCTTCTTACGGAAGAAAAGGAGAAGGATACATGCCGGAGGTTGTGTCGGCACGTTGGAATGAGGATACCAAACAAGAATGGATTATAGAAGTGAAACTGAAGCCCGACACCGAATATTCCCTTTCTT
>NZ_JARXWE010000067.1 GCF_029893235.1 Dysgonomonas sp. PH5-45 | reverse complement strand
ACGACAATTACTACCGACGCGAACGGCGATATGGCTCAGAGCATCCAGTACACGGCTTTCGGGGAGGTGTTTATCGAGGAGCGGTACAATAATACATGGAAAACGCCGTTTTTATTTAATGCCAAGGAGTTGGACGAGGAGACCGGCTTGTATTACTATGGCGCCCGTTATTACGACCCCCATACCAGTCTATGGCTGAGTGTAGACCCGCTGGCTATATATAACCCTTTTGAGAAAGAGAATTATATTGACGGACAACATCGTGGTGGTATATTTAACTCCTTTAATCATGCTGTTTATGGGTATTGTATGCAAAATCCAGTAAAATATGTTGATCCGAATGGGAAGCAATCTAGTAGTTTGGATTACGGGCAAGGGTTCAATGTCAGCCAACGAGATATTCAAGCTGCATATAATTATCAAAAGACAGGTTGGATTGGGGACACTATGGGCGATAAAATTGGAGATGCACTCTACAAGATGACTCCTGCTGCGATTGTTCTTTCTATTTCAGGAAAAGCTGGGGCTGTATTATTTGGAGAAGGTAAAGTTTCTTTAGGAATGATCTTAAAAGGTAATAATAAAGGATTTCATGGATATGCTACTGGATCTACAGGGGCAGAACTTGATGTAGAAGTTTCGGGAGGATTATCAGTTGATGCCGTTTATCCGGAAAGAGTAAGCCAATTTACGGGAGAAGATTTGGAAGGTAAATCCACTGAAACATTTTTTGAATTCGCAGTTAAGAGAATCTTGAATAAGGCAGCTTCAATAAATGTAAATCTTTCAAAAGGAGAATCCCAATCTAAAAAGGTTGGAGATATAGATATTTATGGTGCTGGTGTTTCTGCCGGATTTAGTGTAAGTGGCGCTATAAAAGGAACAATTGGTAAAATTCTGGATGTTTTTAATATAGGACGTCAGGAAAACCATACTAAGGGATTTAAAACCAATTCTTATAAACCAGATGGAAAAAAATAGTAATAGTAAAGGAAATCCCTTGATTAATCTGTTTGTAATATTGCTGTTCGGATGGATAATGTACTTGATTTTTACGACAGACTCAAGAAGCCAGAAAGAACGGGAAAAAGAAGACGCTCAATTTCCTGAAATAGAAAATATCAGTAAAGAATTTAAAGGGACATTAGTAAAAACCGGAATTAGTAATGCTTATGTTGGTCGAACTTTATTATATTTTTCTAATGGACAAAAAGCGGCGATAACAGATAATACTTTTAATTATGCAATTAGTGAGGTTAATTTAATGAGCTTTGTTCAGGTGGAAGATTCTATTTATAAACCGGCAAATTCTGATTCTATTTTTATTTATAGAGGAGATAAGACCTATTATTTCAGATTAGGGCAAACGTTGAATAACAGCGTTAACTGAAAAAAGTCAAGGATTACTTTTTTTCAATAAATAAGACAACCATAAGTAGGTAAATTGAATAGTGGGGTAGGCTTTCGGGTCTGCCCTGCTATTGGTTACGACGCTGTAGGTAACGTAAGTTCGGTTTCCAGTCCGTCTTTCTATCATACTTACAGATATGACGGTCTTTACCGTCTGATTTCGGCTGTGGGCGACTATACTTCTACCAATGGCGGTTTGGCTCAATATACCCTGCAAATGAGTTACGACAACCTTCACAATATCAGCAATAAGT
>NZ_JARXWE010000066.1 GCF_029893235.1 Dysgonomonas sp. PH5-45 | reverse complement strand
TGTAACTTCAGCAAAATAGGGAGAGATTAA
Source organism: Dysgonomonas sp. PH5-45 (assembly GCF_029893235.1). GTDB lineage: Bacteria > Bacteroidota > Bacteroidia > Bacteroidales > Dysgonomonadaceae > UBA1309. The sequence continues at coordinate 1,644 of NZ_JARXWE010000066.1, read as the reverse complement.
TGTATTCATGAGACGAAGATAACATTTCTACAAATTATGATGAAATTTTGATGCGGTTGCCCTGACTACCATCAGGAGATAGGTAGAAATCGAAAGTTTCTTCTTTAGGAGTTCCTGATAGTTGAACGGAATACTTGCATCTGACAATAATTGCAAGTACATCACTGGTGTTTCTTTTATCGTATCCTTGTAAGTTATCAGGCACAAGGTTTTTGAGTGAATCTATACGGGTATTCATAACGGCAATATCCGCATTGTACTTATCTATATCACTCTGTTTTTTAGTTTTAGCCAATAGATCTTCACTCATTTTCTTGGCAAGTTCAATACGGCTGATTACAGGTTGCTTATCTTTTTTAAATTCTTCAGTAAGATAAGCGATACTGTCGGCAACGGTAACATTACCCTGTTCGTTTATCTCAACAATTTTGAAGTTGAGATTTTCTTTTGTGTCACTACCTTTCAGTAGGTGGTCGGTAATGGTTTTTTCGTAATTACTCTTTGATGAGTTTGAACCGCAGGAAACCAAGAAAACCGCAATTAATAGATAGATTACATTTTTCATGACTATATTTCTGTTTATAAGAGTTTGAATTAATTCAATGTTATTGCAGGGAGTTTTGATGATAGGTTGTACACAATCAAAACATCTGCTTCTTTTTTCGGTTTCGTCCGGGTATATTCGGTTAATGCTTTCATAACCCATTCCCTGAACGCTTGCGCTTCAAACGAAGCGATTCGATAACTGACAAAAATCAATGCTTCCAGATTGTATAAAGTCATTTCACATTGACGACCGCTGTTCTCGTATTTGTGTATTTGCGTAACGTTTTCTTCCCGCAATAAGCCTGATTTGAATATTGACCGCAGGTTATTACCAACCGAGCTAACAAATACGTTGAATAAATCAGCTATCTCATGCTTTGTCATCCATAGGGTGCAATTTACGAGTTTTGCTTCAACAATTAGCTGATTTTCATCATTTTCTTTAATTTTGATATATCCTCGTTCCATAATTATATTATTCTTCATCTTGTTGAACATTAAAGCCTATACGCTTACGGGGCTTGTTTTCCTGTTCCTTTTGTGAAGCAAGTTCCGTAAGAGCCTGATAAATATCGCTGAACTGCATATTGGTTTCGATCATAAAATCCTCCAATTTACGATTTAATTCAGCGTAACCCAGTGCATATTGGCGTAAAGCAACGAAAGCCCTTATTATTGATATATTTACTTGAATAGCTAAAGGACTGTTGAGTACACTCGATAGCTGGGCAACCCCTTGTTCGGTGAATGCGAAAGGGGGATAACGACTACCTCCCCAACTTGAGGTGCCAAAATTGCACCTCAAGTCTTCGTTTTCACTATCAGTTAGTTCAAACATAAAATCTTCCGGGAAGCGTTCTATATTACGCCTTACAGCACGTTTTAGATTTTTTGTTTCTACTTGATACATTTCTGCTAAATCAAAATCCAAAAGGACACGCATCCCTCTGATTTCGTAAATTTTACTTTGTATGATTTGTAGTTCCATGAGATTTATTTATTGATGCGAATCAGTAGTTGAAACAATTCGCTGATTTGTTTAGTTAAATTATTTATTATCAATGAAATAAGCGCGTTGAATATTTGCTCAATCTCTTG
>NZ_JARXWE010000065.1 GCF_029893235.1 Dysgonomonas sp. PH5-45 | reverse complement strand
CAACTAAGCAGTAAGCACAAATGGCAGCATAGATTTGTATTCTTACGGCATTTTCTGTAGTACCCCAGAACTTTTTAATTTTGAGGTGCTGCTTAAGCCATTTGAAGAACAACTCCACTTGCCAACGATTCTTATACAACTCGGCAACTTGCAGAGCGGGTATGTCCATGGCATACAGGCAAATATTTATTATTTCAAAAAGATGTTTCAAAGCCATTTAGAGTATGATTTGGAAAAATTCCAACGAATGCAGAAAGTAAATGCTAATGCAACTCAAACAGTGCTAAAAGAGGCAACAAATACCGAATTTAGATTTATAGACTTTATTCAAAACGCTTCATTTTGCAGAGAGTTTTTTTATAATATGGAAGTTGTAAACGAATTTGCAACAATAGCATTTTATAGCCATGTGGCAAAAGAAGATGTTAAACCTCAATTACTTACACTACCAAAACAGACATTAGGAAAAACACAATTCACCGAACTTGCAAAATCTTTATTTGAAACTAATGTTTTGCAGTATGATACAGAAAAACAAGCTGTTGACGTATTGGCTAAAGCCTTTAATGTGGATATTGATAAGCCCGAATTTGATAGGATATTACAAAAAATTAAAACCCGTAATACCGAATCAGAAACTAAATTTTTGGATGAATTAAGCACAGCTTTGAAAAGTTGGATAAATAAGTCCTAAAATATTTAGGGATAGTCTTGGGGTAGTACCCTTTTAGAGCTTACCGAACCTTATTTCTTTGTCGTATCGAAACTAAATTTTTCAGATATGACAAAAACAGTATTACAAATTGAAAGCATCGAAGCGGGCGAAATATTGAACCGCCTCGACCGTATGGAAAGTGCTATAAATGCACTCACTGGAAACCCTCAACAAACGGCAACCGACACCACACAATCGGAATACATTACCCGCCGTGAAGTAGCCAAACTATTTAAAATATCACTCGTTACCGTCCACGACTGGACTAAAAAAGGTATCTTACAAGCCTACAAAATCGGCAAACGTGTCTATTACAAACCGTTAGAAGTTGAAAAGGCATTAGTAAAGAAAGGGGGCTTACATGGAAGCAAGTAAGCAAACAGCTATACTAATGGACTGCATAGACCAATTAGCGGACGTTGCTCTCTTATCCGATACCGACAAATGCGAATTAGCACAAAACATTATCGATACGCTCGGAAATTATCCACGCCCACGCCAAGAGAACGAACCGACCGAACCAACCCCGCAATGTTTGGGGGCTTATCTGTATGCCTCAACCGCTCGTAACAGCGTGAAGCTGGCACAGCTTGGATATATGCCATTTGACAATGCGTTTTCGGTGGCTGGCAGTTGTATAGAAGCATCATTGAGTTTGCTAACAGACAAAGACTAACCCCGAATGATTGACGGCGTTAAATGTTCTTGTTTCGGTTTAGATGCAGGGTTATGGCAAAACAACCCGCTTTTAGATTTCGGGCTTTCAGTATCGGAAAGCACGGGCGAACTACTTACCCAAAGGAGAGAGGCAAAAGCAAAAGATTTGCGGTTTGTTCTTTCTCCTATCAACGGGGGCGGTTTGTCGTGTTCTTTCGCTGGGAGCTTGCGTAAATACAAGAATATTGACGGCAATAATCACAATGATTTTACATTTTCGGAATTGTCTAATGCATTGGATAGCCTTAACTTTAAAGGGAAATCAACCATATTTAAAATAATCAAGTTTTGTTTGACTGGAAGGAATAGTATAAAAAGTGCTATAAAAAATTGGTTTGATGATATTTTTTTAGAATTTTCCCTCGCTGAAACCACTTATACTGTACATATTGATGCTAGTGCCTATCACGTTAATTGTTCCTTATATCGGTTTGGAATAGAAAAATATAATCAGTTAATAATGCGAATCAGTATTTAAAAAATTAGATAAATAAAAGCGATGGCAATTTTGCCCATCGTATGTATGAGTAGTCCGGCAGTGGACCTTA
>NZ_JARXWE010000064.1 GCF_029893235.1 Dysgonomonas sp. PH5-45 | reverse complement strand
AAGACAAACTGAGTATTAAAAAGAGGCTATATAAAGCAGCGCTGGATACTCAATATCTCAGGAAACTATTGAAAATTTGATGCGGTTGCCCTGGTCATATTTAGTTTTGATTGTTAAATTCATTTTTTTAACAGAACGGCATCGTCCCTCATAAATTATATATTTTATGCTTATTTAACTCCTCTCCAATAAGCAAAACATACACTTGTTCTGTTATAATAAGACGAGTGTCCAATAAAAATATTTTATCAATCATGGGAAAATTTATAATCACGAAAAGAAAGAACAACGAGTTTCAGTTCAACCTGAAAGCAGCAAACGGACAGACTATTTTAACAAGTGAAGGCTATACCACCAAAGCATCTTGCCTGAATGGAATAGAATCTGTAAGGAAAAATGCGCCGGATGATACAAAATACGAAAGATTAGTATCTAAAAACAACAAGCCCTACTTTAATTTAAAGGCAGCAAACGGACAAGTAATAGGTACAAGCGAACTCTACGAAAGCGAAGCTGCCCGCGAAAACGGAATTGTGTCTGTAAAGAAAAACGCACACAAAGCCGATATTGTTGAAGAATTAGACTAACCATTACGTATTATTAAACCTTATTATAACAGAAGCCTCAAATTAAGATTTTTTGAGGCTTTTGTTGTGTTTATACGTCTCGGGATGGAAATTAATCTGTCACCTCAAAAAGTTTTCATATATTTGTATTCTCTATAAGTAACTACAAAGCACAATATAAGGAAACCACTCCTTAAATTTTGATACTCAATAATATCTGTAAAATGGATTATAATACACAACTGAAAAAAGTAATTCTTCCCGAATATGGAAGAAATATACAAAACATGGTCGATTATTGCCTGACGGTTGACGACAAAGACGAACGCACACGTTGTGCCAACTCTATAATAAACATCATGGGCAATATGTTCCCACACTTGCGTGACGTGAACGATTTTAAGCATATCCTGTGGGATCATCTGGCCATTATATCGGACTTTCAGCTCGATATCGACTACCCTTACGAAGTTATCAAGAAAGAAGATTTGCTCTTCAAACCTCAGAAAATAGAATACAGCCATCCGGATATGATTTACCGTCATTATGGTAAGATTCTGGAAAAAATGATTAAACTTGCTACCTCGTACCCCGAAAGTGAAGAAAAAGAACAACTCGTATGGCTGATTCTGAACCACATGAAAAAATCGTATCTGCAATGGAACAAGGAGGTTGAAGACGGTAAAATATTTCAAGACCTATACGAACTGTCTGACCGGAAAATTGACAAACGGGGTTCAGACGTCAAGTTAATGGAAGCTAAAGAGTTACAACGGAGCAATAATAGCAAACAGAAAAGCAACAACCAGAAGAAGAAATAAAGGATGATTAGACAGGAGGAGGTTTTCAGGATAGGGAAATTTACCAAACCCCATGGTGTGAAGGGAGAAATATGTCTGGCTTTCGATAATGACATTTTTGACCGGAGCAACTGTTCTTATCTTGTCTGTCTGACAGACGGAATTTTTGTCCCTTTTTTTGTTAACGAATACCGCTTCAAGGGGCAGCAAACAGCCCTTTTCCTGTTGGATGGCATCGACAATGAAGATAAAGCCCGGAAGCTTTGCGGCTTAGACGTTTATTTCCCCCGTAAATACGTGGAAGAAAGCAATTCTGCCGATGCTGACTATTCGTGGAATTATTTTATCGGTTTTTCTATCACAGACCAGAACAACAACATATTAGGAACGATAGAAGCCGTAGACGATGCTACGCTCAACACCCTTTTTTTCGTAAAAAACAACGAGGGCGAAGATTTGATTATTCCCGCCACCGAAGATTTTATAACAGAAGTCGATAACGACAACCGTATTCTCTATATGAATATTCCCGAAGGATTGGTAGAATAAGTTTCTTCTCTGTTTCAAAACTAACGAAAAACACAACACAACCCGTGTAATTGTGGGAGCGGGTTCTGTTTTTAGATTCTATTCGGGATATTTTGGTTTTAGATATATGCTTTTTATTATCAATGCGAATCAGTATTTAAAAAATTAGATAAATAAAAGCGATGGCAATTTTGCCCATCGTATGTATGAGTAGTCCGGCAGTGGATCTTACTTTTT
>NZ_JARXWE010000063.1 GCF_029893235.1 Dysgonomonas sp. PH5-45 | reverse complement strand
AAGTAAGGTCCACTGCCGGACTACTCATACATACGATGGGCAAAATTGCCATCGCTTTTATTTATCTAATTTTTTAAATACTGATTCGCATTAGTAACTGTTTAATGATTCAAAGATTCTCTTTATCTGTTGCCTCCACTTTCAAGTGGAGGAATATAATTGTTAATAGATAAAGGCTTTAACCAAATCCCGAAGGACGGGTAAACATTCGTATCATACACCAAATGGCGACGGGTAGTTCCCTGTGGCAAAACCAATTGCCACAGGGTGTGCACTTGTATACGCGCACTACTGTTAATCGTTAACGGTTAGTCCATAGTAAAGACACAACGAACCATATGCCGCGCATCCGGAGTAATGGTGGCTCGGCCTACTGGCCATTGACTCTGCCAGTAGCTCCAGGTCCATGCGGCGGGGTTTCCTCCGTACGAGTAGTAGTATATGTTACTAGACCAGTAGGAGAAATTATACATATACTCGGTTCTCGGTATGTCAGTGGAAGTAGGCTGTGATTGTAGCGTACTGTGGACACTTTGTAGGGCGGCCAACTCGCCAACAGTAGGAAGTCTCCAACCCAGACCACGGTGATTCTCATCGATCTGATCAGAATTATTGCTACACTCATCCACAGCGTCAAGCCAATTTGAGAGGCCGAACTCCCCTCCTATAGGTCTATAATAGATGCAAATATCCTTTCTTGGTGGCTCATTAAAATATCCCTTTACAGCATCCCAAAGAACGTTAGTTTTAGAATGATTTAAAACGTTGCTTCCATCTTTCAGTGTGTACTCCCCTCCGACAGCCACATATCCCGGGCATCTGGTCACAACCAAAGTATATTTCCCCGAGCTACCCGGACAATCGACGTCTCCTACCTCGCAGTAGTACTTGTAGGTGCCTTCTGTCGGTTCTTTGGCTGTATAGCTACTGTTTGTTGCCCCGCTTATTGGAGCATAATCGCCGTCATTGACACTACGATACCACTGGTACGATACGGTAGCAGGCGGCGTACCCGATGCGAAGGTGGCCGATACCGGACCCAGCTCTACTTCTGTGTTTAAAAAGACGCGCAGTGATGGGCTGTCCGTGCTTGGCGATACGCTGCTTGGACTTTCGCAAGGGACTGTACAGTTTGTTACAGTTACCTTGGTACTAGCAGATGCATTACAGCCATTAGCGTCAGTGTAAGTTACTGTCACTGTTTTCTCTCCTTCAGATTTCCATTTGATGATCAATGTCTTTCCAGAAGTACCACCTGTTATAGTATAGTCACTGGCAGAGCCGCTAACCGACCAAGTACAACCGCTATTCTGACTGGCAGTGAAGGTAGCATCTTCGTTTAGGCAGACTGTTGCAGGCGGTGTAATATCTACTGTTGGCACTGGATTCACCGTCACCGTTACGATATGTGCAACACTTGGACAACCATTAGCTGTGGCTGTGTAAGTGTAATTAACCGTTTTGGCTGTAGTTGTAGAGTTGGTCAACACATGATCGGTGATGCTGCCGGTACCACTGGTGGCAGAACTGCTGGAGGTCAAGCCGGAAGGCAACGTTCCACGAGTCCAGCCAAAGCTTGCGCCAGCAACATTACTAGTAGGGGTGTAAGAGAAGGTACTACCGCTACAGATAGACGTACTGGTTGGGCTGGTCATAGACGGACTTGGGTTGACAGTTACCGTTACGGTCTTGGTATCGTTCGCACAAGCAGGATCTGTTCCTCTGGTCGATATAGTAAGGATGGTAGAAGCGGTTGGCGTACCCGAAATAGTCACAGACTTGGTGTTATTTCCTGTTATAGTTAACCCAGCCAATGTTCCGGTCACTGTCATATCACTGTTTGAGGTATAGGTTACCGAACTAATGCTACTTCCGGAACAAACCGTTTGTGTCGAATTACTTTCATTGATCGCTTTATCATCGCAAGGGTCTGTACAGTCTGTTACAGTTACCGTTACGGTCTTGGTATCGTTAAAACAAACAGGATCTCCCGTTCCTCTGGTCGATATAGTAAGGATGGTAGAAGCGGTTGGCGTACCCGAAATAGTCACAGACTTGGTGTTATTTCCTGTTACAGTCAACCCAGCCAATGTTCCGGTCACTGTCATATCACTGTTTGAGGTATAGGTTACCGAGCTAATGCTACTTCCGGAACAAACCGTTTGTGTCGAATTACTTTCATTGATTGTTTTATCAACGCAAGGGTTGGGGCATTTCTCGTGCATCCTCACCCATTTCTCACCATTCCAGTGATATAGTCCGGGGCAGATATTGGTGCCCAATACCGT
>NZ_JARXWE010000062.1 GCF_029893235.1 Dysgonomonas sp. PH5-45 | reverse complement strand
TTGAGCAAATATTCAACGCGCTTATTTCATTGATAATAAATATTTTAACTAAACAAATCAGCGAATTGTTTCAACTACTGATTCGCATTAATAACTTTTTCACCCAAAGCATTTGGAATTTAAATAAAACTACTACCTTTGACAAAAAGTGTCAAATCAAATATTTCAAACGAAAGATGGATGTAAATCAGACAACTGGCGAAATTCTTAGAGAACGTCGAGAAAAAAAAGGATTGCTTCTCAGACAGGTGGCAGCATTGCTTGATATTGACACCGCAATATTAAGCAAAGTTGAACGTGGCGAACGAAAAGCTACTAAAGATCATATTCTTAAACTTGCCGATATTCTTGATTTGAACAAAGAGGAACTGTTAATCCATTATCTTAGCGAGAAGATCGCATATGAATTAGTTGATGAAGATGTTGCTTCTCAAACCTTGAAGGTGGCGGAGGAAAGAGTGAAATATTTAAAATCTCACAACTCAAAATAGTATGGCACAAAAATTTAAATCTTTAGAAATATGTGCTGGTGCTGGTGGGCAGGCTTTAGGACTCGAGGAAGCGGGATTTGATCATCTTGCATTAGTTGAGATTGAGCCTTTGGCGTGTCAAACACTCATTGCAAATAGACCTAAATGGAATGTAGTTCAAGGTGATTTAAGACGATTTAATGCAACAAGATATAAAGGCCAAGTAGATTTATTAGCCGGCGGAGTGCCTTGCCCTCCTTTTTCTATCGCAGGTAAACAATTAGGACAACTTGATGACAGAGATTTATTTCCAGAAGCCATTAGACTAGTGAAAGAATGTAACCCCAAAGCTGTTCTTCTTGAAAATGTTCGTGGCTTACTTGAACCAAAATTTGAAGAATACCGAAATGAAATAATCAATGAATTTAAAGAATTAGGATACAAAACAGATTGGCAATTATTACATGCTTCGGATTTTGGAGTATCACAACTTAGACCAAGAGCTATTTTAATCGCATTAAAAAAAGAATATTTTGATTTTTTTGTTTGGCCAGATAAACAGAAAGGAGAACCAAAAACAATAGGGGACTTGCTATATGAAGAAATGTCACTATTGGGCTGGGAAAAAGTAGATGAATGGAAAAAAAAGGCAAATAAAATAGCACCGACATTGGTAGGAGGCTCGAAAAAACATGGTGGAGCAGATCTGGGTCCAACAAGGGCACGAAAGGCGTGGCAAGAAATCGGTGTGGATGGAGGAGGATTAGCAGACCAGCCACCAAATTGTGATTTTGAAGGAAATCCCCGATTGACTATTGCGATGACAGCTTTGGTTCAAGGTTTTCCAAAAGAATGGAAATTTACAGGAAAAAAAACACCGGCATATAGGCAGGTGGGAAATGCATTTCCCCCACCAGTAGCAAAAGCAGTCGGAAAATCAATAATAAAAGCATTAAGTTATGACAAATAAAACTCCACGTAGAAAAGGGTCTAGAGCAAAACTCAGAGATTTTTTGATGGAAAATGTTGGTAAAGTATTAGATTCTGACACTCTTCGAGAGGTGGCAGGTACTAGTGAATGGGCAAGAAGAGTTAGAGAGCTTAGAAATGAAGAAGGGCTTAATATCGTAACTCATAATGATAGAAGCGATTTAAAGCCGGGTCAATATTTACTAGTGAATCTGAAACCTTTACCTGCATTTGAACGTGATATTTCAAAAGAAACTAGAGCTTTTGTCCTTGATCGCAATGGTTTTACTTGCCAAATGTGCGGCGCAGCCGCTGGTGAACCCCATCCATATGATAGTGGACGAAAAACGAGGCTTCACATTGGACACATTATTGATAAATCAATGGGAGGAACAGACGATCCTAGTAATTTGAGGGCAATATGTTCTGTTTGTAACGAAGGTGCATCAAACTTAACATTAAATCGACCGAATACAATAAAACTAATTGCACAAATTAGAAGAGCTCCAGCCAAAGATCAACTTGATGTGTTAAAATGGTTGATACAGAAATTCCCAAATCAGGCCAAAGAACTCACTCAAGAATGAGACTATTTGATTTACAGAAAATGCAGGGTGAGTTTTTTGAAATTCCCACAAATGACTATAATGAAATAGAATTAAATTCCTATTTTGGGGATAAGGGGATATATCGGATTAAAAAAAGCTCCTATATGAGATTGTAGAGTGGGTATCTGCATAACTTTATTTCCGATAAGAACTTTCTCACATATAGTATTTGGAAGAAATTCTCGGCAAGGAGGTTGAATAGACATTATATTCAATAAAACTATATATGATTAAAAATCAATGAATTTGAAATTCTAAAATTATGTAGACCGCAAGCAATAATCATGACTAA
>NZ_JARXWE010000061.1 GCF_029893235.1 Dysgonomonas sp. PH5-45 | reverse complement strand
AAAATGAGGAGAGGGAGTCATGTGCTGTGCCAAAACCAAAACCTTCTCTAAGCAACAAGTAGCTTAGAGAAGATGGTGATTATAGAGGAAAGATAAGAAATGGAAATCACTTAACCATTTTGCTGTTAATCAATTTAATACCTATCAGACTTTTCAGCCAAGCCAATCTAAGATGTAGGGCAAGAAAATAATGATGCCTATGATAAACGAAGCGATAGCCGATACCAATACGGCGGCTGCGGCCATATCCTTAGCTTTGCGGATGAAGTCGTTTTTTTGTGGCGAGGCAAAATCGGACAAGTTCTCGACCGACGAGTTTATCAGTTCGAGCGAAAAAACGAGAGCTATTGCAAAAAGCACCATACACCATTCCATTGGGGTTATCCCAAAAACGAATCCGAGTGCAATGGCTGCTATGGCAAAAAAAGCATGTATCCATGCGTTATGTTCCTCGGCAAACAGGTCTTTAAGCCCGCTAAAGGCGTAAGTGAAGCTTTTAAGCCTTTGTTTAAATGAAAATTTTTGCCGTTTTTTCATTTGCTTTTACTTCAATTTGTTGACAAAATGGCCTGTACAGGCAAACTCATAGCCATTTTTTTTACCCCATTCAATAAATTCGCCTAAACGCCAATACATTTTCATATCGGTATTGCGGGTTACATAAAACGGAAAGTTATATTTCTTTTTAGGTCCTATTGGCAAAAACTCCCAAGGGTGGAAATATATATTCAGGTATCCGTCTTTTTTCAGCGTCCATTTTGCCAATGTCTTGTAAATGGACAAAGACAGGTTATGAAACGCAATCCAAAACAAAGGGAAACGTATGAGTGGTGTTACCGAAGCAGGCATCTGCCAAACACCTTCGCGCCGGAAGTAGGTGCGAGGCTCGTGTAGGTTATTATACCGGCCGGGTAAGAAAGTTGGATTTATAGACGAATTGTATGTATATCCAGCTTCATAGATAACGTTTTCAGGAACAGGCATCATGCGAGGCATACGGAAACCCTGCACCTGAACGCCGCCAATTTCTTCGAGCTTTTCTTTTGCTTGGCGCAAGTGTTCGGGTTTAAAATGGTCGTGATAATATCCATGCGAAGCCAGTTCGTGCCCTTCCTTAACGATGCGATGAACAACATCGGGTGCATTTTGGGCAAAGTTGGCGGTGGTGTAGAAAGTAGCTTTCACGCCGTGCGCTTTAAGCATATCGAGAATACGGTTCGTTCCTTGTACAGAGAGGCTTATTTGCTCCTCAAAGGGAATAGGGTCGCCATATTCGCGAGGCATTTCAAATTCTTCTATGTCGAAACTCAATAAAATCATTTTTCGGATGGGTTTTGTTGATGCAAATTCGTGTTTCGTACTATATAAGGAGGGAATCCCCGCGTTTTGTCAAATATACGTCCTATATACAGACCTATTATACCCATAACAAACAGCTGAAAACCACCCAGAAAACCTATTATGCAAATCATGGAACTCCATCCCGAATTGGTGTGCCCAAAAAAGTAACTGATAAATGCGTAAGGCATAGACAGTAATGAAAGCACAGCTATCGAAAAACCAACATAAAGAGCAATACTCAGCGGCTTAGTGCTGAACGACAAGATGCCTTGCAAAGCCAGATTGCGCATCTTTTTGATAGTATATTTAGATGTTCCCGATAAGCGTTGGTCGGGCATATAGTCGATACCATATTGCTTGAAGCCTATCCACTTGACCAACCCCCGCATAAAGAGGTCGCCACCTTTCACTCCCACAATAACATTTGCCGCACGCCTGTCCATCAAACGGAAATCGGCTGTTCCCGATTCCAAATCTATGTCGGCAAGGAAGTTCAGCATTTTGTAGAACCACGATGATGATTTGCGTTTGAGCTTAGGCAGATTTTCGTCGTCTTTGCGGCGGGTGTACACAATATCGTAGCCTTCTTCCCATTTCTCCAGAAGCTGCGGTAGCATACGGGGTGGATGCTGCATATCGGCATCCATGGAGATAACACAATCGCCGGTGGAATAATCCAATCCTGCTTTCAGTGCGTTTTGATGCCCAAAGTTGCGCGAAAATTCGATGTAAAACAAAGACGCATCCGTTTTGCACAAATCGGTTACCACACTCATTGTATTGTCTGTACTGCCATCGTTTACGACAATTATTTCGAGCAGATAACCTAACGGGTCCATATTTTCGTGTATGGCTTTTATTACGGTGGGCAGGTTAGTTGCTTCGTTATAGCTGCAAAGTACAATCGAAACTTTTTTTGGCATTAGCTTATTTTCTATTATAATTTTATGCTCTGTTATATTTGTAACAGTAATGTGTTTAAGTAAATGACAAACTTAGATAAAAATTTGCTATTTATGCGAATCAGTATTTAAAAAATTAGATAAATAAAAGTGATGGCAATTTTGCCCATCGTATGTATGAGTAGTCCGGCAGTGGATCTTACTTTCTGGGCTCTTTGAATTTTTGTATTTTCATTCAACCAATTGAAGAATGATTCTATGGGTTGTCTAACTTTAGAAACAGCAGTAGAAAA
>NZ_JARXWE010000060.1 GCF_029893235.1 Dysgonomonas sp. PH5-45 | reverse complement strand
GCACAAGCCAAAAGTATCAGACGGAAGTTTGGATACTCAATTCAAGAACTTTTTATTTGTGCAAATATATGACGCTTTATTATGATTTAACTATACCTTTGTGTACAGATAAATAAAGAATTACCTTAACCACTTGAAAAACAAGAAATAAGATTTTCTATTGATACGGCATAGTTGAAACTGTCTATCGAATAAAAACCTAATTCCTCGGCAAACGCACTACTTTTATCGTTGACGGATTCTATTCCGAATGTATCTGAAACCATATTTTAAGGCTGTCTGTGAAAGAAAATGAACGAAATGTGTTCCATCCCTATACGCTCTTTTCGAAAGCCGATTCGGGCTATAATAAGGCAATCAGGGGGAAATATGCTTTCTACTCGGCGAATGCGCAAATACAAATCTATCCGCTTGTTTCTTCGGGAGGCTATGATATTATCAGGAGTAAGATAAACAAGGGAAAGACGGTACTTAAACCGCTTCTTCTGGTAGCTATCTATTTCGTTTCGTATTTCTTCGTACTCGTTCATATATCTGCGGTTTATGATTGTCTGAATCCTCGTTTTGGCTTCTTCTTTTTTTTCTTCATTGGCATTTGCTGCTCCTCGCTGTTGTTAAGTTCAGGGGTGAGCAAAGTTTGAAAAAGACCTCAAAGAGTTAGAGCCTAAAGACAGGCTGATGATACTTGAAAAACTGATGCAGTATGTTGTACCTAAACAACAATCTATTAGCGTTGAGACTCAAATTCAGGCCGAATATCAGGAACTTGAAAAATTATTAGAAAAAGCCCCTGATAGTCTTGTAGACGAATTATTGCAACGTATGGAGAAATTAAAACAAGATAAAGACGAATAGCAATGGCAAATAAGGAAAAAGTACGGATGGTATTGGCCGTCCTCAAAGGCGAACAAATCGGGCTCGATCAGTGCCCTCTCTATGAGTTCAAAGACGGCAAATTTGAGATAATAGACGGCGAACTTGTCGGAGATATGCAACAAATCGGATATATTGATTTTCCGGCCGGCTTTGATGTGGTACAGCTCCCATTATCGGAAAAGGATAAACAAGAGATAGAAATGATCGAACGAGGCGAAAGCCCTTATAAATTCTAAAATTATGGAAGATAAGAACAAAGTACAAAAAGTATTATCGAATCTAAAGGGCTTGGAGTTCTGGGATTCCATTCCGGTACATCTCTGGGTAACTAACATGGAAAAGGTTAAGAGATACCTGAAAAGCGGCGAAAAACTGCTTCCAAAGAAATAATATCACTTTTGACTCGGTGATGAGGGTGTATAGTTCAGGCTTGCACCCTTTTTTTGTCCGACAACATTGTAGATATAATTGCATAGACAACCACCAGTAAAAATATTGCCAGAATACTCGATATTCTAAACAAGCCATTTCAAAGCCGAAATTCAACACTTTTCCCTCAAAACAACCTGGAGCCAAAAAGAAATGAAAATGCGAAATTCGCAAAGAAAACAGGCTTATTCCTGACTTTGCGGTTTGTTGTAGATGTAGAAAAATAGGGCGGCCAAAAATTCAGCTATCCTATTTTATTATTTTGTTGAAAAAGTATAATCTAATCACAGTATCAAGATAACAAAAGCTTAAGCCCCAGAGCTTGAGCAATACGAACAAAGCTAGACATCTGCATATCAGTTGCTCCTTTTTCTATCTTAGCGATATAGCTTCTTTTCAGACCTACTTTTTCGCTTAGTTGCTCCTGTGTGAGATTCAACTCTTTACGCTTCTCCTTCAATATTTCACCGTAATAATACGCAATGGCTTCTTTGTTAAACTCATCACGAGAAGCCGTACCCTCTTTCCCGTATTTGGCATCCAGCAAGGTATTTGCATTCTTTAGTTTGGTTGCATCTATTTTTCTCATGATTCTAAGTTATTTAATATTTTTTCTGCTTTCTTAATCTGTTTGTTGTAATCTTTAGTTGACTTTTTCAGGAAGCCGTTTAAAATAACTACCTGCGTAGCCTCTATGATATTTTCATGATCGATTGAGAATAATATAGACCGGTATTCATTCGTGCCTACACTTACACGCATTTCGTATAATTCTGTATTGACAAGTTTCTTTACGAAATCGGTATGTATAAGTTTGAAATCCTTAATCAGCACAACAACATAGTCAATCTTTTTCTTGACCTTTCGTCAAGACTATTATAGAACTCTTTAAACTCATCCGTATAAAGGATAGTACGAGCCGAGCCGATATTGTCTATTTCTTCATTCTCATTATCCATAGCACAAATATAACTAATTAATTACAATTATGCAAGTATAGATAATAATATCTCACTAGTGTCCCATTAAAATTGGGACACTAGTGATTTCATAAAATTCAAAACAGCTTCTTAGTTCTTTTCTTTGTGTGAGCATAAGTCCTTGTATTTTTATGTTTTAAGTATTCAATAAAAATTAATGACGTATTTTGATTTTATTTTATGTAATATGTCATTCAAGCGTTCTTTGAGTTTTTGGAAGTTAAGAAAAGCATCAAAAGGTAGCCATCTATATTTAATGCGAATCAGTATTTAAAAAATTAGATAAATAAAAGCGATGGCAATTTTGCCCATCGTATGTATGAGTAGTCCGGCAGTGGACCTTACTTT
>NZ_JARXWE010000059.1 GCF_029893235.1 Dysgonomonas sp. PH5-45 | reverse complement strand
GAGAACTGCTTACCGAATTTCAAGTCAATTCAAAACAAAATGTCAAAGAGCAATTGGATTTATTTAATTCAAATTTTTAACGCATCAGTACTAATCTTCAAACAATAATTCCGGTTGATAAACATTGCTGTTGAAGTTTTCAATAAATGACTTTTCCTCTTCGGTAAATACCATCAGTTTCATAAGAAACTCTTTCACCTCTACTTTGGCAGACTCAAAATCAAACCGTTCGCTTTTCTTAAGAACAGGAAGTAAAGAGCTCCTGATTTGTGTAAATTTCAGGTTGTCAATACTTTTAAAGCTATAGCTGTTTGACGGTTTATCACTTCCTCCTACAGCAAGATAGAATAATATAATTTTGCGGAGTTTGTTCATCTCATCAGGATGGATGATGTTATATTTCAACATATTGTGAATATCATACAAGTCCCGGGGAGCTGTCCGCTCAATAAGAGCTTTGATCTTACTTCCAAATAGTTCAAGGATGGAAAGAGTTTTTACATCAGAATCAAGTTGCAGAAAGTCTATATTCACTTTCTTTTCAACTATTGGCAAGATATGATTTCGCAAAGAATAGTTTATCTCTACTTTCAGGTTATCTTTATTTCCTCCTGCGTTCTGGAAATAAAACACCCATGAATCAAGAGAATGCGGACTTTTGGTATTAGGGCTTAAAGCATATCCTTGCGTAAACATATAGTTCAGAAAATCTTGATTGATATTCTCCCGGATTGTCATCATTTCTTCCCGTGAACACTCTTTGGTAAAATCCAAGTCAATATCAACCGATAAGCGTGGAAGATTAAAAACTGTCAGGTTAATTGCGGTTCCTCCTTTTAATGCCAAATGTTCAGCAAATAGAGGGTTTTCATTCAAGTGTTTCAAGATATCACAAAGCCTGAACACTTTTTCCAGATTATCCCGAATAAAATCTGTACCGAAAGCTATTCTTTCCAAATCAGTTTTACTATAATTATACATTTACATTTCCTCCCTGTTCTAAAAATGAAAGAATATTTTTAGGAGCGTAAAGCCTCCATTCATTAAAATAAGCGGTTGAGTCTTGCTTATCAGTCAGGTAACGAATGCTTTTCCCAATCTTGGATTTACAAAAATCAAAGAAAGCATCACTTAACTTCATTTCTTTTTGAAAATAGCTAAGGATAAATCCAGTCTTTTGATAAAGAATCTGTTTGCTGAATTGCTTCAAATAGTCTTGCAGTTTATTCTCATTGATATAAGTGATAAGAGCAAAACATTCTATCATTTCTTCCAGTCCACCACTCCGGTCTATTTGATTAATACAATCTAAAACGGTACGTTCCAAATCGGTTACTCTGATTAGTGTATCAGCAGGAGGAATAATAACTCCGGCATCTGATTTCGATTCCGAATAAATATAACTAATCCCATCGTACTCAAAGTTGTTAAACCTCTCTTTGGATGAAACCTGCATTTCATAAAATACCTGATGAGCCAGACCATGATATTCCAATGCAGCATGGTAGGATAGGTAAGAAGAAGAGTTTATTTGACTGGCTATTTCGTACTTTGAAGCAGAACTGGTTTTTGTTGCCAAATCCGTTGCAACGTAAAGGTCTCGCCTTACTTGTGATATTAACCCTTGCTGTTTATACCTTCGTAAAAGTCCTTTTGCTGCATTTTCGTTGTCAGTCAAGGAAACAATATCTTTTTTATGGAAGATTTTGAGCTTATGAAATTCTTCGATATATTTGTTCATACCCTCTTACTGTATTTTATTTCTCGCGCAAAGGTATACAAAAATGCGTATTATCGCGCATAAAACAAAAAGAATATTAGGATATTCTCAAATTTATTTCTACCTTTGTCCTATCACTTAAAGAGGAAAAGTTCTCTTAAAAATCACTCTAAAAACGGAGTGAGTAACGAGTGAGTAGAATACAATCTTCGATAGTTAAACGACTGACAGAATAGGTGTTAGATGGGATATTCAAAATCCGTCAACGCCCACTTGAAAATCAAGGAGGCTGTCTCTCAATGATGAGACAGCCTCCTTTTTAATTTTGTGTAGTGTATAGAGCTTGTCGTCTGCTTATTCTTTTCCTTGCTGGTTTATTAAAACCTGTTCGGTATGTGTTCCTGATTGAATAGATATGCGCATCTTTCTGTTGTAGGGAGTTGTGTTTTTTTTAACTTTTATTGTTAAGGTTCGCATTCCCTCTTTTTTTACGCTGAACCAATCACCATCAACATGGTATTCGCTATTTTTTATGTCAGTGAGTTTTGGTGCAAAATATTCATTATTGCTTAGAACGTGGTCTATCCACCAATATGCACCTTCAGATGTAATAGTAATTGAATCTGATTTTGCACTTAGTTCGATATTATTGTTCGATAGATTTATCGTTTCATCGGTATTGGTTTCGGTCTGTATATCTTCGCATGAGGCAATTCCAGCGAAAACCAAAACAAAAAGGGCAATAATTATGATATACCTATGTTCCATGCCTTATTAAAATTTCTATTTATAAGACAAATAAAAGCTGAAAACGTTGCATTGTTTTTTATAGCGAAGGCATATTTTTCCTTAAATAACCTGTAAAACACTTGTAGACAATTGTTTATTTATTTTTTAATAAAAGTAAAAATACAGGAATTGCAAATATTTAACTAATGCGAATCAGTATTTAAAAAATTAGATAAATAAAAGCGATGGCAATTTTGCCCATCGTATGTATGAGTAGTCCGGCAGTGGACCTTACTTTT
>NZ_JARXWE010000058.1 GCF_029893235.1 Dysgonomonas sp. PH5-45 | reverse complement strand
AGAGATTGAGCAAATATTCAACGCGCTTATTTCATTGATAATAAATAATTTAACTAAACAAATCAGCGAATTGTTTCAACTACTGATTCGCATAATTATCTGAAGACATTAGATATGACCGTAGAGACGCTTGTTCACGCCCAATTTCTTACTTTATTTAAGAAAAATGAAATGGATTACTTTCTTATTGATGCAAGTGAAGCATTTCCTTTAGCAACAAATAAACCTGACTACATTTTCTTTAGAGTATCTTCTGCACAAAAAAAGATATATACTCAATTTAAAGCGATTCATCAAAGTTGGGCTAGAAGTGAAGATGAAACGAAACAAAAAATAGAAAATTGGGGACATAAAGATGACTTTGATACAAGTTCTTATTATGAATTTTGGAAAACAATAAGCAGGTATACATATAAGTATGTGTATAACTTTCATCCTTTAGACGCAAAGCTATGGCCAAGTTTGCAATTCTTCACTGCTTGTGGCATTCCTGAATTGGCTCAAAAGCTGTCTGAAAAAGAAAAAGAGAAAGAGGAACAACAGAAATTAACCAGAAAACAAGCTGAAAAAATAGCTTTAAGAGATTTTATCCCCCCGGTTTTATACAAAATAAAAGTAAAATTGTACAACTGAACAAAATATGTATATACAAAACCTTAATCTTCTTTTAAGATATATTCTAAAAGCAACTGATAATATTTGGAAAAATGATTAAGTTATTAGTGTGTTTTTGTTTTAATATTTAGTGAAACTTTCAATCACCTGTCCCAGTTAAATATACGGTGTGGGGTAGGAAAATAAATTTGTAAGGTCAG
The DNA here is from genome assembly GCF_029893235.1 of Dysgonomonas sp. PH5-45. Classification (GTDB taxonomy): domain Bacteria; phylum Bacteroidota; class Bacteroidia; order Bacteroidales; family Dysgonomonadaceae; genus UBA1309. The sequence goes on along the minus strand of NZ_JARXWE010000058.1, from coordinate 1,981 downwards.
AGTATTACGGCCAATGCGGCAATAGCTATGACTACCCAGAGAATAACACCCTCCAATACAGGTTTTGCTCCCACTTTCCGTATTGCCTCGAGCGAGAGTGTTCCGCCTATCAGGAAGAGTGTCATCGAAAGAAAGCGGTGGGAAGCTTCAGAAATAAAGCCGAGTATTATGGACGGAATATCGACATAGGTATTGACAACCATAGCGATAATGAACAGAAATATAAACCACGGTATCGATACCCCACGTTCTTCGCCTTTCGGAAAAAAGAACAGTGACACAAGCGATAAAGGAATAACCCACAAGGCACGCGTAAGTTTCACGGTAGTGGCAACAGCTAAGGCTTCGGGGCCGTATGCGGCTCCGGCACCGACTACCGAACTTGTATCGTGTATAGCAATGGCTGCCCACAGGCCAAACTGCTGCTGAGTTAAGTCTAACCAATGACCTATCGGTGGAAAGATGAATAGAGCTATGGCGTTCAGTGTAAATATAACAGCTAACGACATCGACGTTTCGTTTTCGTCAGCACCAACAACTGGGGAGACGGCAGCAATGGCACTCCCTCCGCATATGGCTGTGCCGGATGATATCAGGTAAGATAACTTTTGGGGGATTTTCAACCAGCGTCCCAGAAAGTAACCGACAACCATCACTCCCGTTACCGAAACGATAGTGAATAGCATACCATCGCCGCCGGCTTTGAGCGATTCGTGCAGGTTCATACCGAAGCCTAACCCTACAACAGCAATCTGAAGCAGGTATTTCGATACTTTTTTACTTAATGCGGGATATGGATTCTTTAAAAGCAAGGCGAAAACTATTCCACCGAACAGAGCGATTGCTGGAGAAACGAACGCCGAGATAATAAAAAGTGCGATAAAGAAATAACAAGTCATGTCAAATGGTTTTAATATCGCAAAGCTACATTAAAAATAAATACCCTGCCAATGCCGTTTTTCTATATGCGATAACAAAAAGTTATAGCATGCGGGCAAGAAATCGCATAAATCGTTCTTGTATCTCGGAATGAGCCCCCTGACTGACCACGTAGGAGAATTCGCGATTTAGTTCAAGGTCGGACACCTCCACAACTTTGAATGTATTATTCAGCAACTCCTTGGTAATAGCCGTAATGGAAACGATGGCGAAAACCGATGGACTGTTTTCCAAAAATAGTTTTATGCTCTCCGTACTACCCAGTTGCAATAGAATATTCATCTGCGACAACCGTTTATTGTGGGCGGCCAACGCCTGTTCAATCACCTCCAGCGTTCCTGAACCCGATTCGCGCAGTACCAACGGGAGCGTGGCCAGTTCATTGACCGATATTTCGTCCCCGATTTTGTTCCCTGCTCCGGTAATCAGCACCAATTCATCTTTCCCGAATGGTGTATACTTCAACGAGTGTTTACGGTGGGCGCCTTCAACAAGTCCAATATCTGTCTTATGCTCTTCTAATGCCTGTTCAATCTGTTCCGTATTGCCCGATGTTACCGTCAGCCGGATATCCGGAAACCTCGAAATGAACTTGGCTATAATCGGTGGAAGTACATACTGGGCGATGGTCGTACTGGCTCCTACCCGCAGTTCACCCGATAAATTACCTGTCAGTAAGTTCATCTCCAATTGCAGGTTGCGATAAGTTTCCAGTATGTTTTCCGCATACCTCAACAGGGTTTCACCCGGTACGGTGAGTTTTACTTTATTTCCGGAGCGTTCAAAAAGTTGTGTTTTGTACATACTCTCCAACTCCTGTATGTGGCGCGATATAGCCGGTTGCGAGATGTGTAATTCCGCGGCTGCCCGGGTGAAATTCAGATTACGTGCAACAGACACGAATACGACAAGGCGAAAATTCATCTTTATGATAATATTTTATTATTACAAACTTAGATAAAAATTTGCTATTTATAAGCGAGTCTGATAAAAGAATAGCTTATTTTATGCAAACAAGACCAACAATATGTATCTTCATAAA
>NZ_JARXWE010000057.1 GCF_029893235.1 Dysgonomonas sp. PH5-45 | reverse complement strand
AAAATGAGGAGAGGGAGTCATGTGCTGTGCCAAAACCAAAACCTTCTCTAAGCAACAAGTAGCTTAGAGAAGATGGTGATTATAGAGGAAAGATATTCAAATCTTTTTGTAATTGTTTAATTTTTTCAATAATACGGTTTTAAGATACTCATATAGTTGTATAGTTGCCAAAGATATAAAGATATTTTAAAGACTCTTATACACCTTCCGGCGGCTAAAACAGGACTGCTAACGATTTATTATTTTTAACAAGTAGTGGTGCAACATTTAAGTATAAATACACTTCTTTATTATAGTAGCAACTACATTTAGTTGTATATTTGCTTAGCAGAGTGGAACTTTAACAAAAGTAAATTAAACCTTTTTGTAAAGGTTATGTCTAAGTTGTAAGCAAATTGATTTCAGGCACAAAGCTCAAAAAAGAAAAGAATTCAAATTAACTATAATAAACAGGAAGGAGAACTTTAACATGAAAAACTTAATAAAAATGTCTGTAACAGGACTCCTGATAGCTTTCTTCCCTTTCGTAACAGTTGCTCAAAGCTGGGATGATGACATTTATGGCTCGTCGGCCAAAAAAGAAAAGAAAGAAGATAAAGTTGTGGTGAAACAACAACCAAGAAATGTTTCTACAACAAAAGTCATGGTTGTAAAAAACAACGGCGATGTAAATATTGTTACGCAAGGCGATATCGATGTTGACGCTTATAACCGCCGGGGTAATGTTAACGTTTATGCCGAAGACGATACTATGGACTTGGCTTCTGCCGAATCGTACTCCGACGAACAAGCCTTTGAATACACCGAGCGCATAGTTAAATACCACAATCCGCAAAACAGTGTAACCATTGTTAGCGACGAAGATATAAACGTATATGTTGTTGACGATACCTACAACGATTATTACGCCAACCGTGGTTGGAATGTAAACGTAAATCTCGGTTGGGGATATCCGTATTATTCGTGGTACGACTCATGGTACGATCCTTGGTTCTACCCAAGCTGGTACTATCGTCCACACTACTCCGGCTGGTATGCTGGCTGGGGAGGATGGTACGGCGGATGGGGATTCGGCTGGGGCTGGAGCAACCCATGGTACGGTGGATGGCATGGACACGGACATCACCACCATCATCACCATCACTATGCCTACTACAATCCTTCGGGCAGAAAAGGATACGCAGGGGGACGATATTCTTCGGGAAGAGGTGCTTCTTACGGGCGGAACAATTATGCATCATCTTCGAGAGTTTCCAATTCTCGGATTTCGGGCAACAGCGGACGTACCTCAACAGGACGTATAAGCCGTGAGACTACAACCGGAAGAGTTGGTTCCGACCGTCTTAGTACTTCCGGCAGAGTGAACCGTCAGGCAACAACGTCGGGCAACCTTGGCAGAACCCGTATTTCGAGAGACAATAGTAAAAGCTCTATAACACGTCCGGCAACAGGTAGCAAGGTAAGAGAAAATTCGGCTGTAAGTACACGCCCAACTACTTCGAGAGAAAAAAGTCCGGCTATAACAACACGCCCGGCATCAAAACCATCGTACAACAGAAGTTCATCGAGCAGTAGCAACCGTTCTTCCAATGTCAGCACAAACCGTAGCTCCAGTTCTTCGAGCAACCGTGGTGCATCGTTCGGTAGCGGAAGTTCACGAAGCTCTTCGTCAGGCTCCTTTGGCGGTGGACGCAGCAGTGGCGGTGGAGGCGGTAGCCGCGGTGGCGGACGCAGATAATATAGTAACTATAAAGAAAAGCTGAACAGGTTATTTAAGATTCCGGTTCAGCTTTTTGAAGATATAAGTATAGAATACAAATAACAAAAAGAAAACATAAGAGCGATGAAACGGTTTTTTATCACAGTCTTAGCTTTAAGTTCAGCATTAGGAAGCGCTTTTGCCCAAGGAGAATTAGATGCTTATAAACTATCACAAACCGACTTGCAGGGAACAGCGCGTTCGGTGGGAATGGGTGGTGCCTTTGGGGCGTTAGGCGGAGATGTATCGGGGGTTGCAATAAACCCTGCCGGTATAGGTATTTACACAACTTCGGAAGTTGTAGCTACATTCGGTTTTACAAATACCCAATCGAAAGCCAATCTGAACATAGGGTCTCTGAGTAACGACAAGTTCAAATTTACTTGCGATAATTTTGCCTATGTAGGCACATTCCCCATCAATAGTTACGACATGCCATCAATAAACTTCGGGGTGTCTATAAACCGTCTGAAATCGTTCGATCGCAAATACAACATGAAGGGTGCAGGCTTAAACTGGTCTATGACCGACTATATGGCCAATAGAGCTAATTATGGTTACGATCCGTCTCTCGATCCGGATGAGTTAAAAACCACAAACAATTTTCCTTTCGAAGCATTAGGATACCAAGCGTATCTTATGGATTATTCCAACGGACAATGGCAGTCGGTAGCCGATAGAATGGGCCTCAAAGTAGATAACGATTTGCTTGTTCACGAAAAAGGTTCTATTTACAGTTACGATTTCAACTTCGGGACAACCATATCAAACATCGTAAGCGTAGGTCTGGGTATTTCTGTTACGGACATCAATTACAAGATGTCGTCGAGCTATATCGAAGATTTTGGTTCAAACAACTTCTTCGACCTTATGAACTGGCTGAAAACCGAAGGGTCTGGTTTCCAGGCAAAAGTCGGCGTAATTGTTAAGCCTATAAACGAACTGAGGATAGGTCTGGCTTACCATTCGCCAACGTGGTACGAAATGACCGATTATTATGGGACAGAGTTATATCATCAGATACCGAACTTAGCTTCCGACGCGGATTACAGGCCGGGTACCGTGAGTACATACCATGACAATGATGGAAATGCCAGTTACCTTGATTACGACCTCCGTAGCCCCGACAAATGGGTGTTCAGCCTTGCAGGTGTCATCGGTAAATACGCCATCATCAGTGCTGACTATGAGCTGACAAACTACGGAAACATGAAACTTGACACACCTGATGGAGGGTATAACTATTATCAAGCCTCTAACAAATATATTTCTGAAGACTTCAGAACATCGTCTACATTAAGAGTTGGTGCAGAGGTACGTTTCACCCCCCAGTTTTCGGGTCGTGTAGGATATTCGTGGGTGCAAAGCCCGTTCAAATCGCACACCAAAGCTGACAATTACAGCTTAGAAACTGCCGGAACAGTTGTTCACTATACAGTTGATGGCGATACCAATTACTTCACATACGGTTTGGGATACAAGTTTTCGCCTAATTTCTATATAGATGTGGCTTTTATTCTTAAAAATCAAAAAAGCGATTTAAGAGCCTATTACGAAGCCGACAGAGCTTCGCTGAAAACAAATACAACAAGCGGTATCCTTACACTCGGATACAAATTCTAAAAACAGAACAATTGTTTACATATAAGAGGCTGTCTCACAATGATGAGATGGTCTCTTTTTTTTGGGGGTATAAAAAAGAAGCAAACCTTTATTTCTCTAAACAAAGGTTTGCTAATG
>NZ_JARXWE010000056.1 GCF_029893235.1 Dysgonomonas sp. PH5-45 | reverse complement strand
CATAAACGATACAAAGATAAAACTTAAAACATTTATAGAAGCTAAAGCCTTGTACTAAAGTACATAGTTTTAACTAGCGGTCTTGAAAAATAAAAGGAGCCGACCCTAAAACATTTAAACCGTTTATAAGCAATGAATATACCCTCCTTTCGCGAGACAAAAACCATATTTACAATTGGGATCAGCCCATGACCGAAGCGGAAATCATTAAAGCGGAAAAAGAATTGGGAGTACAACTCAGAAAGAAACCGAAACAACAAGCCAACCCGGCAATTGCTTACCTTAAAAAAATATCGGCCATAGCCGACAGTGTAACCATTGCTACAATCTATTATTCTAATAAAGAAATACTGTTGCCTTTCACCGATACGATAACAAAAAATCCGATCGATACAGCTTATGTAATCCAGTCGGCAAAGCTGACAAACAAAGAGGTCAGAACACTTAACAGCAAATTAAACAGCTTTGGGAACGAACTTGCCCTGCCCAATCATTACGACATAGAAATCAACTATTACCTCAAAGACAGCATTGGTTCAACAATAACTATTTCCTCAATAACAAGAAACATCAGCATAGCGAATAATATGGATTGCAACCAAAAAGAGGATTTCTGGGAAAATTTCAATCAAACAGAATGCTTGTTCAGAAGTAAAATTTCGGCTGATATGGAAAAATACCTGACCCGATTATTAAAGAAGAAAAAATTATGGACAAAGCGGCAACCTCACTTCGAATAAAATAGGCAGCCGGAACATATCCGAATGTCATAAAAAAATTCAAAGCTTGGCTGTTTTTAGTAAAAGTCTTACAGATTTCCTTATTTTTGTATCGCAAACAAGAAAAAACAGCAACACCTAAATAATGAGATATACCTTTATTGTAATATTACTTTTGTTTTGTTTCTCACCCAAAGCACATTCGCAAGCTTCGTCCGAAAAGCTCATCCGGAAAGGGGTAAGCCTACACGACAAAGGAAAATATACCGAAGCCTTGGGCTATTTTGAACAAGCGCTGAAAATCAATCCCTCGTCACTATCGGCCACATACGAAATGTCACTTTCGTACCTCCATCTGAAAGATTACGAAAATGCGCTTAAATACAGTACAAAAGTAATCAATGCAAACTTTCAGCCCCTGTTGGTCGAAGCTTATTGTGTGAAAGCAAGTGCTTTGGCCGAGTTGAATAAAGTAAATGATGCCATAAAATTGCTCAACGACGCCATTTCGCGCTACGGCGACGAATATTTGTTGCACTACAATTTGGGGCTCACATATTTTAACCAGAAAAAAAACAATGAAGCGCTCCTTCATCTGAGCAAAGCCATAGAGATAGACCCTACACATGCCGGAACTTTTCTGCTATACTCTTATGCCTTGAGCGACTCCGGTAAATGGGTGCAAAGCTTTCTTTCGTTTCATTTCTTCCTACTGCTGGAACCAAATACTGCCCGGGCAAAGGATGCTTTTGGCGAGATGTACGATTTGCTGACGCAAGACATAAACGACCCCGAATCGCCCCTTTTAGATTTTGAGGATGGGATTGACCGCAAAAAATTGTACGCCTATCTGCAAAAAACTAAACCTACAACCAACGACAACGATTCGCAATTTAAGTTCTTTGAACAATCTTCGAAAACGATATTCTTCACTCTCGGACAGATACAAAGTGATACCCGTAGTGGACTTTTATGGGATTTTTTTGTACCTATTTTTGCCGAAATTTTGGAATCGGGACACTTCGATGCCTATTGCCGGTATATAAGTTCGTCCTATTTTCCGGAATCGTTAGAGTGGTGGAACAAAAATTCGAAAGAGGTTGATGATTTTATTTCGTGGTTTGAAGACGGACAAGGATCGCCCGACGACGAGTATAATGAGTATGGCGATGATGACGACGACGAAGCTGACGAGAATGATGACGAAGGCAGTGAAGAAAAAAATGGCGATAACCTTGATGCCGAATAAATTATAGAAACAGAAATTATGTCTGCATTCGACGAAAAGGCACTGATTGCCGAACTAAAAAACACTGATACCCAGAAAATTGCCTTTGCTCGTTTGGTGAAAGAATATAGCGAAAAGCTATATTGGCAAATACGCAAAATAGTATTGGTTCACGACGATGCAAACGACGTTCTGCAAAACACATTCATAAAGGCTTGGACCAATATAGACGGTTTCAGAGGCGATTCAAAACTGCAAACATGGCTATATAAGATAGCTATAAACGAAGCCATTTCGTTCATCAACAAACAAAGGCAACATACCGACATTCCCCTCGACGATGCCGACAACTATATGATAAACAGGCTGGAAAGCGATTCTTTTTTTGACGGGGACGCAGCTCAAGTGAAGTTGCAGAAAGCCATACTACAATTGCCCGAAAAGCAACGCATAGTGTTCAACATGAAGTATTTTGATGAAATGAAATACGAAGAAATGTCCGAAGTTCTCGATACTTCGGTTGGAGCACTGAAAGCCTCTTATCACCATGCAGTAAAAAAAATTGAGGATTTTTTATCCCGACCCGATTAAACCTTTCCCCTTGTATCGAGTCTATATACATGAACACAAATTATGTAAAGTGTAATAAAAGATAATCAGTTATGACAAGCTTGAACAATATAAATAAAAATAATCCCTTTAAGGTTCCCGAAAATTATTTCGAGGATTTCAGTAAAGAGATTATGTCTCAACTTCCGGAAAAAGAAACCCGGAATAAGGTGGTTCCCTTGTGGAAAAAGGTTGTGCCTTGGGCTGCCGTAGCGGCTATGTTTGTAGGTATAATAAGTACTGTGGGTATTTTTAACAACAATTCGGGGCTTAACCCAACTTCGCCCAAAGATGCCACCCAGCAGCAAGCAATGTTATCCGAAACAGACGAAGAAGATTTTTATAAATACATACAAGACGAGGCAGCCGAATCGATATACATTGACGCCCTGTATTCGGAAGTGAATTAACGATATTGATACCAAAGGAAAATGAAAAAATATTTATTGCTTCTCATATTAGTAATTGCTACGTTTTCGGTGAATGCACAGCAAAGAAAACATGGCAAAAAATTTGATTACGAAAAATTCAAAAAAGAACGAGCCGATTTTATTATAAAAGAGGTTGGCCTCACCAATCAGGAAGCCAAAGTTTTTATGCCTCTGTGCGAAGAACTGATGCGCAAAAAATTTGAATTAAACAGAGATGTACGCAAACAAAGCCGTGATTTGAATAAAAAAGTCAACAAAACCGACAGAGATTACGAAACCGTGATAGATCTATCGATCGAGAATAAAGCCAAAGAAGCCCAGCTCGAAAAAGAATATTATAAACGGTTTAAAAAAGTGCTGTCGCCCCAAAAGATATATAAGTACCAACGGGCCGAGATGAAGTTCATGAAAAGAACCGTAAAGAAAGATTGACAGGGATTTACAATAAAAAATATTTACTATAAGGAGGCTGTCTCACAATGATGAGATGGCCTTTTTTTTGTTTTCTCTTTATTCCGCTTTACTACTGATGCGCTAATTTTTTAATTTCAACCGTAACGGGTTGATTATATATAAGATACAAGCGTTCTTTGATTTTTTGATTTGAATTGACCG
>NZ_JARXWE010000055.1 GCF_029893235.1 Dysgonomonas sp. PH5-45 | reverse complement strand
AACTTAAATAAAATCCAAACTAACACTTTTAATACCCACATAATAAACCATTTACAGCAATATATTTCCTAATTCTATTTTCATATATTTCTACTTTAGTTAATGATTGAAGATTCTTTTTTGAGAATACATTTTCCTAATACTATTCTTTTCAATGTAATATCGTATTTTTGGAGAAAAATACATTTATGGTCTTTCAATTCAAAATTCAAATTAAAGGAATAACAAAGCCCCCTGTATGGAGAAAAGTTTCTGTACCTGCGAATTTTACATTTCTCAGATTTCATGATGTAATCCAGACCGCTTTTGGATGGGATAATTATCATTTATTCGAGTTCAAGGATAAAGAATGGCAAAGCAATATCCGTATCGCCGTTCCGGTAGAGGATGATTTTTTTGACCCTGATTTCTTTGCAGACACCAAGGACTCTTCAAAAATCAAACTATCCGATATTTTTAAGGATAAATTCCGTAAACTCCTCTATGTCTATGATTTTGGTGATAATTGGGTGCATGAGATAAGCCTCGAGTCAATTAGTGATGATAAACAAAAAACAGCTATATGTCTTTCTGGCAAAGGCGCTTGTCCTCCAGAAGATTGTGGCAGTATATATGGCTATGAAGGGATGAAAGAAGTTTTTGCGACGATGCCTAAAAGCGAAGAGGCGGACGAATACCGCGAGTGGCTCGGTATGGATGAAGGAGAGATGTGGGATAGCGGTGCCTTTGATCTTGAGGAGATAAATATGTATTTAAAACAGGTTTAGCTTGTATGATGGATTTCTCTAAATATCCAAAGGAATTAATCAAAAGCATAGCCGAAGAAATTGATATGGGTATGATTTGTTTCCTTAACACTGACACGTTGGAGGTTGAAAGTGTATTAGGAGAAAGCTACAACGCTTGTGACGATTTTGAGGATTTCTATCAGGAAGTATATGATAAAGTTGACAATTGGGTAAATGTCATCCGTATTGAACCTCTCCAATCATGGCAGTCATTTAAAATCATGGAAGATTTTATTGAAACCTGCATCTCTGATGACGATTCTATAAAAAAACGTTTATGGAATGCCATATCCAAGAGCAAACCATTTCAAAACTTCAAATTTATTATTGATGATAGCCAGTACCGACAATGTTGGTTCGATTTCAAGCAATCCAAACTTGAACAGCTTGTTTTGGCGGAGCTATGTCCTCCTGATATGGAATTATAAAAGGGAGAGCCAGCAAGCATAAGACTTGCTGGTGTGGTAATTGGAAAGTCATACAACTATATTTTTCTTTCCGTTATTCCCTTAACTCCCAAGAATGCGGTTAGACTATCAGAGCCGGATTTCCATCGTTTTGGTGTGTTTCTTTGATTCTCATCTTCCAATGTAGCTAATGCTTTTGATTCCTGTTCAGTTGTAATATCCAGATATATCATTGTAGTATGAAGATTGGCATGACCTAATAAGAAAGATATCTGGACAATATTCATGCCGTCTTCCAACCAATGAGAAGCCTTCGCATGCCTGATTTGGTGTGCGTGCAGATTGAGTGGAACATCTTTGCAGATTCCATGCGCAGTAACTGCATATTTCTTTAATTGCTTGTTTACGCTTTCTGGAGTCATCTTTCCAAAGATCCCTTTGTTCCTTGAGTAGAACACGTATGCATTTAGACTGGGATTAGTCGAATGGAACTCCTCTATGTATTTCTTCAGATGGGCAACCCCTTTAGGAAGAATATATAGAGTTCTAATTTTACGTCCTTTGCCAATAACAGAAATATATGGTTTATCAGTCTCTAAATGCAATTGACTTATTTTCATTGACAAAATCTCATCAATCTTGGCAGCAGTACAATACAATATAATTAAAAGAACCAAATCACGTTGCCCTGTCTTAGTTAATACGTCTGGTGCCGACATCAGAGCTTTGACCGCATCCTTGCTCATACCTGTAACCTTTTTCCGGGCAATCTTTTGTCGTGGAATTAATGTTGCGGATTGGTATAACGACAGACAGGAAACATCTCTGGCCGCCAGATATTTAAGAAATGTCCGCAGTGCAGTCAGGCGTATATTACAGGTTTCCGGACTACAACACCTTTCCTCTTTTAGCCACATTATCCATTCTTCAATATAATCCCGGGAAAAGCATCCGGTACTTAAAGAACAAGGGTTTATTTTCTTTTTTCCTTCCAGGAATCCTACGAAAAGTGATAATGTCGTTGAGTATGTTCTGATAGTATGCGGGCTACTTGATCGGATAGAAGGAGTATGTACATGTAGCCAGTTATGTATATGTTTGGCTAATTCATAAGCATCTTTACTTGCCTTTTTCATTGATTGTGATATTAGGTATTATTTCATTGAATGTATCACTGGTCACCTGTCCCATTATATCAGAAAGTCCAGGCACCAGTGAATAATAATATTTGGTACTCTCCATATCGCTATGCCCCATGCTTTTGCTTAAAGCTAAAAGCTTCATATGCTCGCCAAGCCCTTCACCTATCCAGCCGTTGATATTCTCAATGGCATAATTGTGTCTTAGTTCATAAGCTGTTGCATAGATATTGTTGCTTTGATCCCATAACTTCCTAAAAAAATATCTAATCCATTGGTCAGAAAACCCCTTGCTTGTATCTGCCGGAAAAAAATAGATTCTATTAGGCACAAATTTAGATATAGCAGAATCATATACTCTCATTAGTTCAAGCATGGAATCGTGGAGAACAGTAAAGTGCTGATTGAATCCTTTTGAGAATCTTATATTGATAACTCCATTTTCCAAGTTCACATCTTCTTTCCTGAGTAATCGGGCTTCAGTTGTTCTCATTCCGCTACTGTAAAGAAGCCGAAAAAATACGGGAACTGTTATTTTTCTAATATCCCCATTCATCCCATTTCTGGTGTGTAGGGTATCACAAGCATTGAAAAAAGAAACTAGTTCATTTTCAGTAAACGGGTGCGGTATATAAGTTCTTGGCGCAAGTTTTGGAACGGCGGGAATAGTAACATAAGTAAGTCCTCTTTCCTTGGCATAACGTAGAAAACTAATTATTGGGTATATTCTGGATATACATGAGTTAGTGCATTCAGTTCGCCTCTGTTTGCACCACTGGTCCACCATTTCTTGCTCAAGTTCTTCTGCCTGAGGATATTCCCTTGCACAATAATGGTCAAAGTGAATGATGTTCTTAATATAACTAGTGCTGGTACGACCCGACGCATGTCTGTAAGCGATATAACTTTCCATGATACCAGCCAAAAATGATTGGAATCTCATAGCTGGAAAACCTCCTTTCTCACCGGAAAACGGTCGATGCTCAATGCACATTCTTTCAGGTGGACAAAATCTGCACTCAAGTAAGGTGCAAGTGAGACAGGAGATTGATGCCCTAAAGTGGAACTGATTATAGGTCGTTCCACTCCATAACTTAAAAGGGAGGTAGCCAGGTAATGACGAAAAAGATGCATACCTTTGCGGTCTCCTGGATTTTGCCTTATGCCTGCTTTATTCATAACGGCAATACATATTGCGTTCAGATTGGACGAATGCAATCTTCTGTAAGGGGCATTTATTGTCAGGAATATGGTGTCAGCAGATGACTTGGGTCTCTCTTTAGTAATGTAATCAAATATAGCATTGCCTACTACTGCACGTAATGGGAGTACCAGTGCAGCACCGGTTTTTTGTTGTTTGATACGAATTAAATCGCTTTCCCAGTCAATGGATCTAAAAGTCAGTGAACAAATATCACCACTTCTCATACCCGTGTAAAGTGCCAGCAGGCAGATTGCTTTGTTTTGCAGAGAAAGTGTAGAATCTTCTTCAAGGACTGACTTTATCCGGCTGACCTCCTC
>NZ_JARXWE010000054.1 GCF_029893235.1 Dysgonomonas sp. PH5-45 | reverse complement strand
AGAGATTGAGCAAATATTCAACGCGCTTATTTCATTGATAATAAATAATTTAACTAAACAAATCAGCGAATTGTTTCAACTACTGATTCGCATTACTTATAAATTCTATATCGTTTCGTGGCGAGCCCGTTGATGGCAGATTAGAATATCTAAACTGTTCAATCCTATTATTTCTGTTATTTCCTATCAGAAATCCGATGGCATCTTCATCTTGATCCTGATAAATAAAATTGAAGTAAGCATCCTTATTATCCCCCACAAAAACCTTTAACTCCATTCCGTTACTCACCGTAATGGGCATCCAACTGTATTTTTCCAATTCGGTGGGTGTTGCCACTCGCAAACCTCCGCGCACAACGAAAGGGTCTTCGGCCAATGTGGGTACATCTTCATTATCTATCGGTTCGTTTTCGTTTGTTTGAGTTATGGATAAAAATTCGGTTTTATCGAGAATCCGGGCATTGGCCAATAGTTCGTCTTTTTCTAAGTCGAACAGAGAAAGGCTTATTTTTTCGAATCCGGGTATACCAGCCGCCAGCCGCATCAATTTCTGCCCAATAATTCGCACATAAATATCTCCTCCTTCTTTTTCACCATTAATCCACTGTGATTGGTATGCTTCCTGTAAAGGGAATAAAGAATAATAACGCATAACGTAAGCGTCGTAAGCATCTGTCCGATACGTATTCCATGCGGAAATAGAGGCTCCATCGTTGTAACGATCCATTATAATATCAAAACTTTTCTCTTTCTCAGGTACTTTGCTGATACCTTCCAGTATCTTCCGACTTTCTTTGTTTATGAGTGTGAATTGTTGTTTGCGTCGTTTGGTATCGCGCACTTCGTCTTTTGTTAGCTTAAAGGAATAGCGCTTATAGAGAGATATTGTTCCTAATACCATTTTCCCTTCCTCATTCTCATAGAAAAATAGGTATATAGGTTCGTTTATCGAAAAACCTAATTTACAACATTCATCGTCCGATAGGGTATAGCTATAAAGCTTAAATTTAAACTCTGCAGGTTTTTCTTTTTCTACTACTGTTAGTCGTTGTGGGTCGATGTTGGTAAGCAATGTTTTTTCTACTATCAGATTGTCGAAAAACGGATTAGAGTCGATGCCTACACCTTTCTGTGCCTGTATATTCAGTACGAATGCTCCTAAAAGAAAAAGGAAGAAAAGTAGTTTTTTCATAAAGTTCGTTTTGTGTCATAATATTCCCGCCAAAGATAAAAAAAGAAACTAATCGGAAAGTATTCTGTTATTTCTTTTTACCATTGTTGGGCAGGTACAGAAAACTGTCGATTTTTTGAATCGACATGACAGTTTAATGAACAGATATACAGAAGATAAATCAAGAAAGCAGTAGGGGATAAATTGTATTTCTACTGCTTTCTTATGTTATATATGTACTTCAATAAGAAACTTACTCGAACGAAGCGATTGTACGGTGAATGATATCAATACATTCATTCAACTGTTCTTCGGTAATAACCAAAGGTGGAGCAAAACGGATGATATTGGTATGTGTTGGCTTAGCAAGCAAGCCGTTTTCGCTCAGTTTAATGCAGATATCCCAAGCGAGGTCTTTGTGTCCTTCGTTATTAATGATAAGGGCATTAAGCAGCCCTTTTCCACGAACCGATTTTGCGATTTTCGATGTTTTGCAGAGTTCCGCCATAGCATTGCGGAATATTTGCCCCAGTTTGTAAGCTTTGTCGGCAAGCTGTTCGTCACGAACCACTTCGAGGGCAGCAATGGCCACAGTGGCCGCAATGGGATTACCTCCAAAGGTAGAACCATGCTGACCGGGTTTTATTACGTCCATAATTTCGTTGCGCGCCAATACGGCCGAAACCGGATAAACACCACCCGAAAGGGCTTTGCCCAAAATCAGGATATCGGGGTGGATGCCTTCGTAGTCGCAAGCCAAAAGCTTACCTGTACGGGCAATACCTGTCTGAACTTCATCGGCAATGAAAAGCACATTGTGTTGTTTACACAAATCGAAACATTTTTTCAGGTAGCCATCATCGGGAACATAAGCACCCGCCTCACCCTGTATCGGTTCAACCAAGAAGCCCGCGACATTAGGGTTTTCTTTCAAAGCTTTTTCAAGAGCCGCAACATCGTTATAAGGTATAACAGTGAAGCCCGGAGTGAACGGACCATAATTGCTGTACGCATCGGGATCGATCGAGAACGAAACGATTGTTGTTGTACGCCCATGGAAGTTATTTTCGCAAACGATTATCTGGGCAGAATCCTTAGGCAGTCCTTTTTTCTCGTAAGCCCATTTGCGGCAAAGCTTCAACGCTGTTTCAACAGCCTCGGCTCCGGTATTCATAGGAAGAACCTTGTCGAATCCGAAATACTTTGTCACAAACTCTTCATAAACACCCAATTTGCTGTTGTAGAAAGCACGCGAGGTAAGCGTCAGGGTTTTTGTTTGCCGCAACATAGCATCTATAATCTTAGGATGGCAATGACCCTGATTAACGGCCGAATATGCCGACAGAAAATCGTAATACCGTTTTCCATCTACATCCCATACATAAACACTTTCCCCTTTTTCAAGAACAACAGGTAGCGGATGATAATTGTGCGCACCATACTTATTCTCCAGCTCCATCAACTGTGGAGCAGATAACTTTTGTTCCATAAGCTTAAATTTATTTTGCAGGTTATTGAAAATACCTGTGGTTATTGTTTTTTTAAAGTTTACGTGGTATGAACACCTCGGCCATCATACAACGGGCACTACCGCCGCCGTATTTTTCGATGGTTGGTATCGCTACGCTGATTATCTCGTTGTATGCGCGTATACGGTTGCGTTGATCGTCGGTCAAAGAATCGTAAGCCGACTGCGACATTACCAAGTATGGCACTTCGTCACGCCCTTCAACTTGCAACATATTACCCGCAAAGTTGTGCATTTGCTGTTCGGTTATTTCTATTATCTCCTTGCCATTGTCGGTAAGTGTTTTTTCAACAAATTTTCGTTCATCGGCATTGTCTATCGTATCAAGGCAGATTATCGCATAGCGGTCGGCAACACACATCATAACATTGGTGTGGTATATTGGCAAACGTTTATCGCCTACCGTTTGGTACGAATGGAAATAAACAGGGGTATATGCAAAATCCTTGCAGAAAGTAAGGAAAAGTTCTTTGTTGGTACGTTCCGAAAGGGCGGCATAAGCCACTTTATTGGCTCTGTCAAGAATCATACTGCCTGTACCCTCCAAGAATCTGTTTTCGGCTTCGGATGCTGTATAGTCTAATATATCGGCAATGTAGAAGCCATCTTCTACCATCTGATTCAGAATATCGACACGACGCTCCACTCGGCGGTTTACGGCACACATAGGGTAAACGGCTATGCGCCCGTCTTCGTGAAACGAAATCCAGTTGTTCGGGAATATCGAATCGGGTGTATGTGGGTCGATAGTATCTTTTACTACAATCAGATTAACGCCTTTGCCGCACAATGTTTGTACCATGGCTTCGAATTCAGCATGGGCTTTATCTTGAATGGTCGCTTCGGCGGTATCGTCTTTTTTCTGAAAGTAGTTGTTAACTGCAGTTTGTTCGTTAAACCCGAAAGCTACGGGTTCTATCATTAGAATAGTGTTTGAATTTTGTTTTGCCATGATTTTACAAAATGGTATTTTTATAATGAAACTACACAAAGATAGTAAAACAGAGTGCAAAACAAAGAATTAACAGATAGCTTAAAAACAGAAATTGTTTTAGTTGTAAAGAAATATTCGAGGCGTGGTAGCTTCTATGTTGTAATCCAAATAAATACCCGATTATTTTTTCAATTTACTAAGAGTCTGTTTAAATTTGATTACTAATGCGAATCAGTAGTTGAAACAATTCGCTGATTTGTTTAGTTAAATTATTTATTATCAATGAAATAAGCGCGTTGAACATTTGCTCAATCTCT
>NZ_JARXWE010000053.1 GCF_029893235.1 Dysgonomonas sp. PH5-45 | reverse complement strand
AAAGACAAACTGAGTATTAAAAAGAGGCTATATAAAGCAGCGCTGGATACTCAATATCTCAGGAAACTATTGAAAATTTGATGCGGTTGCCCTGGTTGGATATTGTTTTATGTCAGCATCTCGTTTATTCTGCTTTAAAGCTCCTCCTCCATTATCTGCCGAATAAAATGGTATGTAATCCTTTTTTACTCTCTTGGCGATACCGGTCATCTATAATTCACAGACCTTCATAAGATGAAATTAACACTGTCCTGATTTTATTCCTCCATACCCAAATTTGTAATCCTAACTCATCAAAATCATAAACTTTTTGGTTTTGGCCCCTGTTAGAGTTGATTAAGACATATTCTTCGCTTTCAGTATCAGGGAACTGATTCACTAAAATAAGAAATCTTTCATAAGACATACCAATTAGATTTTCTCCATTTAAATAACACATTGAATTACATCGTATTGTTTCTATTTTCCCTTCTGTTGGCCAAACAGTTACTTTTCTGTCATAAAAATCATAACTATCATACGAAAACGTTCGTTCTTTTATGTGTTCTTTTATATGTTCTATATAAAGATAATTTTCTATATCATCCCTTAAAATAAATACGCCTAAAGATTTATTAGGAATTAATGTGAAATTCTCCAATTTATTTTCTCCAATGTGTTTCTCCCTT
The DNA here is from genome assembly GCF_029893235.1 of Dysgonomonas sp. PH5-45. Lineage (GTDB taxonomy): Bacteria > Bacteroidota > Bacteroidia > Bacteroidales > Dysgonomonadaceae > UBA1309. Next base: position 4,411 of record NZ_JARXWE010000053.1, on the reverse strand, counting down.
AGCTTTTTTTTGAGCATCTTTTCTAATATTTTTTATTGTTTGTTGTATTTTAATTCTTTCTTTTCCAGTGGCACTTTGAAGTTGTTTCTCTAATTCAGCAATTCGCTTTTCAGCTTGAGTTAGGGCTCTACCATTATCTCCATGCGGCATTCCTTTTGTTGAACTTTTATCTCTGCTTATCCCGTTTCTAACTGAGTGCTGAGTATGTCCAGGAGGACGATTTACAAAGTTCCATATGTGTTTCAATGCTGCCATTCCGACTTTTGTGCCTCCTAACAGAAGCCAAAATTCAGTATTTGTTTGTGTAATAGCTCCATTATTTTCTTGAATATATTTATGATTTATACCAACATCTTTAGAGATTGGTAAAAGAGGATTTTTCACCGCGGGAAGAAATAAATTCATTACTCCAATCGCATACCCTCCAGTTCCGTTTGCATCAGGGAAAATAGCTGGAATATTCGTTAAGATAAAGAAATTCGTTTGGTCATTATAATATAATCCTGTTGCAATATATTCTTTAAATACATTTTCAGGAATATAATCCCATTTACCTCCTTGATAATCAAATTTTTCAAAACAATCTGGACAAACATTCGTTGTTCCGGAATAGGCAGTTGTCAAAGCAGACCAAAATCTGGCAATTTCTATACCAAATACTTTCTCCTGTTGGATCTATTGCTCTTAATGGATTGTTAAGACAATAAGTATACGGACTGGTAGAGTAATAATTCTCTGCATGGGGGTCTGTGGATGTGAACCTACCAATGGCCGGGTCGTACTGCCGTGCGTGGAAGTCGTACATCTCCAAGCCATTCATCGTGTCGTATTCCTTGCCGCCGTACTTGTCGGGTTGAACGCCTTCATTCCTACTTGCGGCTGTGGGCATGCCGAACGGATAATAATCGGTCGCCTGCACGGTATTGCCCTGTGCATCTACTACCGCACGGATATTACCCAAATGGTTCTTAAGGTAAAAGCTATCCTTTAATTTAGACCATTCCATCTTTACTCTATAAATGCAGATTTTATCAAATGAAGGCTATCCTTACCTACTATTTGATAGCGACGTATAGGTGTTTCATAAATTGCATCTGGATGAGATTTTAATAAATCTGAATATCCTGAAATAAAATCATTAAATACATATAAATTCTCCTTTTTAACTACATTATGACTACATAAATCATTTAATAAATAACATGCAATAAGTTCATTTTCTAAAAAAGTATATCCTGATATTCTATCAACATCTATCCTAGTCGTTAATGTGATTATAATAAAACAACTATCACAGTCTTCTGGATTTGAGCTTATTATAACAGAACAAATTTTTGGTAATTTACTGTTATTTTTTTCTTGTTTACTTTTTTTTATTTTGATCATTTTTACAACCTCAGTTTTCAGAGATGAAGTAAAAACAGATTCAGTGCTAATATTTATATTTTCTATATTATTGAAACTTTCCTTTTCTTTACAAGAAAATATAATAATAGGTATTATAAAAAATATAATTTTTATTTTCATTTTTTATGATCTTTATTCATAAAAAGGCTTTGAAATTCTACCAATAATATTTCAAAATGAGGCATATTAGTGGCTACAGCTGTCCTATATTACTAAAACAATATAACATTCTTTGCCTAATTTTCTTGCCACCTTTACTGCCTCCAATATACCTTTCTTTGCCACTTCATAACTTCTGTTTACATAAGATTCTTTACTCTCTCCTTTTTCTTCATTACAATAAAAATTTAAATAAACATAAGATTCCCCCCAATCATGGAATGCATAAGACAATTCTCCTTTTTCATCTTTAGTGACAATATCCCCACCTACAATTGGAACTGATATTTTTTTTAACATTTCAATAGCTATTAACGACTTTTTAGCAATGATTGCTATTTCATTACTGCCTGGATTCATTAAAGACATAGGAATTCCTTCCTCTGCTATAAAATGATAATAGTTGTCTAAGCTATCCATATTATTTTTTTGTATTAAAAAATCTATGATTTATCTCGCCATTGGCATTCTTTATATATTCAAAAGTTCCCGACTTCCCATTTATCATACCTCTAATTTCCAGAATTTCGTAAACTTTACCATCACCACCTATAAATTTACGTGTTTTTCCGTATGTATCAGCATAACTATCAATAGCATTAGGAAATCCATGCATATTATCACCTATTTTTCCCATCTGTTTTAGTACTTTATTAGAATAACGAGCTCCTTTAAAGAATCCTTTAGCAAGGGTACTCTCTCCAAAAGATGCCATATCAACAATAACAAAAGCTGCGGCTGTTGTACCCCCTATATAATCCCCTGCTTTAAAACTATCAATGGATTCAGTTGCACTGCCAATGACAGGAATCATATAAAAACTTTCTTTACCTATTAATTGCACCATATTTTTAGTCCAGTTTAGCCTCGCTTCGGCCTCTTTCTTTGCAGGACCTGGATCTTCAAATAAACTATTAAGGCCTGTTTGATAGACAAGAAGGTTAAAAAACATATGTATATATTCTCCTAATGATGTTCCACCACCTTTGGTACTTGCCAATAGATTAGAAAAAGGATCAGGGATTTCTGTCCATCCACTTGTATCGAAAGAATTCAAATTTCCGCCATTGGCTAAATAACTATATATAGTTGCAATATTACCGGGATCAGTTGTTGTATATATAGACATCCCTGTAGGGTCAATAAACTTTAACGGATTATTATCACAATAAGCATATGGACTAATAGAATAATACATCTCTGCCATTGGGTCAATGGATGTGAACCTACCTACTGCCGGGTCGTACTGCCGTGCGTGGAAGTCATAGAGGTTCAACCCGTTCATTGTGTCGTATTCCTTGCCACCGTATTTGTATGGCTGGACACCCTCCTCCGAACTGAGCATCGTAGGCATACCGAAGGGATAGTAATCCGTCCTTTGTACCATTCGCCCGCTGGCATCGGCTACTACGCGGATATTACCCAGATGGTCCTTGGTGTAAAAATAGTATTTTTTGTTCTCAATATAACCATTATCTATCATAATTCTTTTCAGGGTATCGCCGTGGTACACCAGGTTGTCGGCATAATACACCGTCTTCTTGTTGGGATAAGGGTCTATCCATCCTATAGGAGGCAGGTCTCCCACCCCTGCGCCAATGCCAATGCTCATAGGGGCAATAGACCCGGAAAGAGGACTGATGCTTACGGGCACATTCCACTCGTATTTCGCCTTGAGCTTGCGTCCGGAAGCTGTGTAAGTATAATTTATCACACCGTTTGCCAGGCTATTACTCACGAATACCTTCTTGGGCATACCACTGTAGGAATCGTAAGTCATAGTTATTCCCTTGTGTTTATCGCCGGTCATAGCACCATTAGCGTTGTAGGTATAATGTGTCTGGATGTTATTTTTCAGGTACGATATGAATCCTTCCGCCTTATCGGAGTTTTCCAGAATATTTGTATGCTGGTTTCCTTTGTAGGTAAAATACATGTCGTCGACCAATTGACTCCCTACACGGAAACGCGAAAGGTTTGTTATATTACCGTTCAGGTCGTAAGAATACAGGGAAGAGTAATTAACTAGTCCCGGTCCAGTGAAATAATAGTCAGAATAGTGATTGGTTTTCAATCTCGAAAGCCCATCGTAAGTGAAAGCGCTGAAATAAGCCATGAATCCTTCGTAAGCATGTCCTACCGCCGATATATTTCCGTTGTAGGCTGGAGTTCCTTCGTTGGGTGGCTGTGTGTAATAAAGGCCTTCTTCGTATAGCGAGTTCCACATATATTCTATCCACGAACGGACGTTGTAGTTGTAGGAAGTCTGAAGCCTGCCTATCCCATTGGCCTTCGAAGAAAGTAACCGTCCCAACTTATCGTATCCATTGCGGGCAATTGAAACCACAGGGTAATTGTTTAGTTTATGTGTTGTTTCTATTAAACGCCCTGCATGGTCGTAACGAAATGTGTAATTCACAATTATACGTTGTGAATAGTATTGGTTTTCCATATGTTCGAGGTTTTTCCTAAAGGATGAAATAAATAACCTTAACCACATAATTATTTGCCTTTACTTCACAGATAAATACAGTTACTTAACAATTGTTGTTTTCACTTTTGTTTTTCCCTTATTTTTAGCTATTTCTTCGGAACGAATATCTGATATAAAAATCACATCATCGTAAGTAGTAATATTCCTTACTAAACTATCAACCCATGATACAACATAATGCTTTCCGTATAATACAGCTAACTCCGGGCTGTTCATATGGCTGGTATCTATTCTTCTTTTAAAGAGTTTTAGTTCTTCATGCGAATCAGTAGTTGAAACAATTCGCTGATTTGTTTAGTTAAATTATTTATTATCAATGAAATAAGCGCGTTGAATATTTGCTCAATCTCT
>NZ_JARXWE010000052.1 GCF_029893235.1 Dysgonomonas sp. PH5-45 | reverse complement strand
AAGAATATACAAAGAAGAGTTTGATCCTGGCTCAGGATGAACGCTAGCGATAGGCCTAACACATGCAAGTCGAGGGGCAGCATGGCGGTAGCAATACTGCCGATGGCGACCGGCGCACGGGTGAGTAACGCGTATGCAACCTACCTACCACAGGGGGATAGCCCGTTGAAAGACGGATTAATACCGCATAATACAGGGATTCCGCATGGAAATATTTGTTAAAGATTTATCGGTGGTAGATGGGCATGCGTTCCATTAGTTAGTTGGTGAGGTAACGGCTCACCAAGGCAGCGATGGATAGGGGAACTGAGAGGTTTATCCCCCACACTGGTACTGAGACACGGACCAGACTCCTACGGGAGGCAGCAGTGAGGAATATTGGTCAATGGGCGAGAGCCTGAACCAGCCAAGTCGCGTGAAGGAAGACTGCCCTATGGGTTGTAAACTTCTTTTGCAGGGGGGTAAAAAACGGCACGCGTGCTGTCTTGCAAGTACCCTGCGAATAAGCATCGGCTAACTCCGTGCCAGCAGCCGCGGTAATACGGAGGATGCGAGCGTTATCCGGATTTATTGGGTTTAAAGGGTGCGTAGGCGGTATGTTAAGTCAGTGGTGAAAGTTTGGGGCTCAACCTTAAAATTGCCATTGAAACTGGTATACTTGAGTGTAAATGAAGTAGGCGGAATTTGTGGTGTAGCGGTGAAATGCATAGATATCACAAAGAACTCCAATTGCGCAGGCAGCTTACTAAGCTACAACTGACGCTGAAGCACGAAAGCGTGGGTATCAAACAGGATTAGATACCCTGGTAGTCCACGCAGTAAACGATGATTACTAGCTGTTTGCGATATACAGTAAGTGGCTAAGCGAAAGCGATAAGTAATCCACCTGGGGAGTACGCCGGCAACGGTGAAACTCAAAGGAATTGACGGGGGCCCGCACAAGCGGAGGAACATGTGGTTTAATTCGATGATACGCGAGGAACCTTACCCGGGCTTGAAATGTAATCGATTTAGGTGGAAACACTTATTCTAGCAATAGCGATTATGTAGGTGCTGCATGGTTGTCGTCAGCTCGTGCCGTGAGGTGTCGGCTTAAGTGCCATAACGAGCGCAACCCACATTGTTAGTTACTAACAGGTCAAGCTGAGGACTCTGACAAGACTGCCAGCGTAAGCTGTGAGGAAGGTGTGGATGACGTCAAATCAGCACGGCCCTTACGTCCGGGGCGACACACGTGTTACAATGGGGGGTACAGAGGGCCGCTACCTGGCAACAGGATGCTAATCTCGAAAGCCTCTCTCAGTTCGGATCGGAGTCTGCAACTCGACTCCGTGAAGCTGGATTCGCTAGTAATCGCGCATCAGCCATGGCGCGGTGAATACGTTCCCGGGCCTTGTACACACCGCCCGTCAAGCCATGAAAGCTGGGGGTACCTGAAGTACGTAACCGTAAGGAGCGTCCTAGGGTAAAACTGGTGATTGGGGCTAAGTCGTAACAAGGTAGCCGTACCGGAAGGTGCGGCTGGAACACCTCCTTTCTGGAGTTTATCTCTAATTTAGTACAAAAAGTACTACCCGAAGTCTAATGTATCATTCGGATATTGTTCACTATAAAACATTTACCAAACCTAAACATATAACAAGCAAGCGAGAAACGAAGGAGCTGCGTTAATGCGGTTACCGGGCGGTTCGATAAGCCAGTCCTATAGCTCAGTTGGTTAGAGCGCTACACTGATAATGTAGAGGTCGGCAGTTCAACTCTGCCTGGGACTACCTTGGACAGGGGCGTGAATATAAAAGCGTCTGAAGTCATAATAACGGGGGATTAGCTCAGCTGGCTAGAGCACCTGCCTTGCACGCAGGGGGTCAACGGTTCGAATCCGTTATTCTCCACCATGCCTCCGTAAAGAGGCAACAAGATCTTTGACATGATGTAAAAAAAAGAGCAAGTAGAATTACGAGTATATATCAAACCGTGTAAGCGGTAAAAATAAAAAAAGTAAGCAAGGGCGCATGGGGGATGCCTAGGCTCTCGAAGGCGAAGAAGGACGTGATAAGCTGCGATAAGCGACGGGGAGGAGCAAATATCCTTCGATCCGTTGATTTCCGAATGGGGCAACCCGGTATGGGAAGACCATACCACACTTTAAAAGTGAGCGAACGTGGGGAACTGAAACATCTAAGTACCCATAGGAAGAGAAAATAATAATGATTCCCAGAGTAGTGGCGAGCGAAATGGGAAGAGCCCAAACCGGTTATGTTTAGGCATAACCGGGGTTGTAGGACCGCGCTGTGGCAAGACTGTTAAGAAGTAGAATGTACTGGAAAGTGCAATCACAGAGGGTGATAATCCCGTATACGAATCTTAACTGAAGCTTAGCGGTATCCTGAGTAGTGCGGGACACGAGAAATCCTGTATGAACCGGCCGGGACCATCCGGTAAGGCTAAATACTTCCGAGAGACCGATAGTGAACCAGTACCGTGAGGGAAAGGTGAAAAGAACCTCGAACAGAGGAGTGAAAAAGACCCTGAAACCATGCGCTTACAAGCGGTCGGAGCTGGCAACAGTGACGGCGTGCCTTTTGCATAATGAACCTACGAGTTACTTTTGTTGGCAAGGTTAAGTGTCATCGAGGCACGGATCCGAAGCGAAAGCGAGTCTTCACAGGGCGCTATAGTCAGCAGGAGTAGACGCGAAACCAAGTGATCTACCCTTGGGCAGGTTGAAGTTTGGGTAACACCACATGGAGGACCGCACCGTTAAACGTTGAAAAGTTTTCGGATGACCTGAGGGTAGGGGTGAAAGGCTAATCAAACTTGGAGATAGCTCGTACTCCCCGAAATGCATTTAGGTGCAGCCTCGGCTTATAACTTGTGTCAGGTAGAGCGACTGATTGGATGCGAGGGCTTCACCGCCTATCAAGTCCAGATAAACTCCGAATGGGCACAAGGATTTACCGGGAGTGAGGGCATGGGTGCTAAGGTCCATGTCCGAGAGGGAAATAACCCAGACCATCAGCTAAGGTCCCCAAATACATGTTAAGTTGAATTAACGAAGTGTTGCCGCTAAGACAGCTAGGATGTTGGCTTGGAAGCAGCCATTCATTTAAAGAGTGCGTAACAGCTCACTAGTCGAGTGGCGATGCGTGGATAATAATCGGGCATAAAACATGTTACCGAAGCTATGGGATAAATATTATCGGTAGGGGAGCATTCTGTCGGCGTCGAAGGTGAAGCGTAAGCTTTGCTGGAGCTTACAGAAAAGCAAATGTAGGTATGAGTAACGATAAAGGAGGTGAGAAACCTCCTCGCCGAAAGACTAAGGTTTCCTGATCAACGCTAATCGGATCAGGGTAAGTCGGGCCCTAAGGTGTAGCCGAATGGCGGAGCCGATGGATGAACCGGTTAATATTCCGGTACTATTTGCAGGAGTGACGCGGTGACGCAGGAGTGACACTACAGCTGGCTGACGGAATAGCCAGTTTAAGGGTGTAGACGTAGACGAGGGTAGGCAAATCCGCCCTTGGAGTCGAACCTGAAAGTATAGTGAGCCTTAGGGCAAGCTAATTGTAGGTAACCATACTGCCGAGAAAACCCGCTAAGCGCTAATCCTGCACATACCCGTACTAAAACGGACACACGTAGTTGGGTTGAGTATACTAAGGCGCTCGAGTGATTCACAGTTAAGGAATTAGGCAAAATGACCCTGTAACTTCGGGATAAAGGGTACCATCAGCAATGGTGGTCGCAGAGAATAGGTCAAGGCAACTGTTTAACAAAAACACATGGCTATGCGAATTTGAAAGAAGAAGTATATAGTCTGACACCTGCCCGGTGCTGGAAGGTTAAGAGGAGAAGTCATCTTTCGGGAGAAGCTTTGAATTGAAGCCCCAGTAAACGGCGGCCGTAACTATAACGGTCCTAAGGTAGCGAAATTCCTTGTCGGGTAAGTTCCGACCTGCACGAATGGTGTAATGATCTTGACACTGTCTCAACTGTGAGCTCGGTGAAATTGTAGTATCGGTGAAGATGCCGATTACCCGCGATGGGACGAAAAGACCCCGTGAACCTTTACTATAGCTTTACATTGATTTTGGGCACTTGATGTGTAGGATAGGCCGGAGGCAATGAAGCGGGTACGCTAGTATTCGTGGAGCCATCCTTGAAATACGGCCCTTTAATTGTTTGGAATCTAACTCTGCTGAGCAGAGGACACTGTATGGTGGGTAGTTTGACTGGGGTGGTCGCCTCCAAAAGAGTAACGGAGGCTTCTAAAGGTGCGCTCAGGACGATTGGTAACCGTTCGTAGAGTGTAATGGTATAAGCGCGCTTGACTGTGAGACCCACAAGTCGAACAGGTAGGAAACTAGAGCATAGTGATCCGGTGGTTTCAGTATGGAATGGCCATCGCTCAAAGGATAAAAGGTACTCCGGGGATAACAGGCTGATCATTCCCAAGAGCTCATATCGACGGAATGGTTTGGCACCTCGATGTCGGCTCGTCACATCCTGGGGCTGGAGAAGGTCCCAAGGGTTGGGCTGTTCGCCCATTAAAGTGGCACGCGAGCTGGGTTCAGAACGTCGTGAGACAGTTCGGTCTCTATCTATCGTGGGCGTAGGATATTTGCGGGGATCTGACACTAGTACGAGAGGACCGTGTTGGACGGACCCCTGGTTTACCGGTTGTTTCGCCAGGAGCATCGCCGGGTAGCTAAGTCCGGATCGGATAAGTGCTGAAAGCATCTAAGTACGAAGCCGGCCTCAAGATAAGATATCCGTTAACAAGGGTCGTCGCAGACTACGACGTTGATAGGCTACAGGTGTAAGTGCGGTAACGTATGAAGCCGAGTAGTACTAATTACCCGGAACTTTTTTGTTAAAAACGCCAAAGGGTTTGCTATATATTAGGTATATTCGTCTTGTTCTTTTTACATTGTGTTAATAAGCTTGAAAGAAATTCAGGTGGTTTTAGCGCCGGGGCTCCACCTCTAACCATTCCGAACAGAGAAGTTAAGCCCGGTCACGCCGATGGTACTGCTTAAATGTGGGAGAGTAGGTAGCCGCCAACTTAAATCAGAG
>NZ_JARXWE010000051.1 GCF_029893235.1 Dysgonomonas sp. PH5-45 | reverse complement strand
AAGAGATTGAGCAAATATTCAACGCGCTTATTTCATTGATAATAAATAATTTAACTAAACAAATCAGCGAATTGTTTCAACTACTGATTCGCATTTATAATTATCTATTGCTCTTTTCAAACTTACAGTATCTGTTGCATGATAATCTTGGTTTGCTTTTTCAATCCATTCTTTACATTGTTTGGCATCAATGAGTAATTTCTTACATTCATCAGGACAATCTGTGATTGACTCTAATAAACTAACGGCAGAAGAGTAATTTCCATTAGAAAAAAAATCTCTTCCTTCTTTGATTTTCTCTGATTGCGCATTTAGTCCAATGCTGGAAATAAGAAAGAGAAAAGCCAAATAATATCTAAATGCTATTTGTTTCATTTTAATAATTCTTTTGACCATTGTTGATATTTCTTCCCTTCTTCGCTATCAGGATTAGCCGCAAGTATATTCTTTGATAAAGTTCCAAATTTTTCACCACCAATGTGCCCATTATTACTATGTCTTTTGTATTCGATGTATTTATTATATGCTTCTTCATAATTTTTTTTATCAAAAAGCAAGTTCGCTTGTGAAAGGATATTTTCTATTTTCCTTTTTTTTGCATCATTTTTTATTTCTTCACGGTCTTTATCATCTCTTTTATCACGTCCTATCTCAATTTCAAGAAGTTGTTTTGAAATATAATTTGCAGTGTCGTTAGCTTGTTTTGCTATCTCGTTGGCTTGCATTGCTGTTATATTGGCTGTACCAGCAATACGATTAGATTCCTTTGCTATTTCGTTGGCGTTCTTACTATGACTGCAAGAACGAATCGAGAGTATCAGTGAGACACACCCAAAAATTACACTTGTAATTACGCCATATTTTTCCCAATTTATTTTTTTTTCCATATTACTTTAAAATTTTATTACTCTGTTTCTTTCATAACCGTTAGTGCATTTCAATATGTTATAGATAAAAAGATAATTGTATCTGCCTGCAAATTTAGTAAATATTTAGAATACAGGAAAATATTTTCCCACTAACGCCACATACTGCCAAATCGAAGCCACATACTACCACCTGCTTCAAAACCCTCTATCAACTTACTGATTACGCTTACTTTTATTCTGCATTAATAGTGATGCAAAACAAAATCAGTTATCAGTATGAAATACAATTCAAATTTAGAGCCAGCGGAAATGTCTTATTTCCGGCTCAATCTACTATCTTACTTACGAGATTCACACCCCGACAAAGCAAATGACCTTTCCTTTATTGCAGGGCGTGGTGATATGGCAGCCGAAGCATATAGCGAAGCCATAAAAAGCGGTTTAGACCATATTCAGGCTGCCGAAATCGCAAACGAAGCCCTATTCAAAGGCTTACACTTTTCTCCTTATAATGCAATCGTTGAAATTCTTTGGAACGAGTTTTTCGACGAAGTTTCGCCAAGTGAAGCCCACACAAAGGCGAAAGATTTATTACCCGAATGTCAGGCAGTATTTTCTAAATACAACCTGAACGATGATTATGCCGAGACGACCGAGTACCAGTCGCTCTATACGGAACTTGTCGGCACAATCCTGATACTGCTCGAAAATGAGTTACAATAAGCGAACTCATTTGCGTCAGAACATTGATGCAATTAAGTTAGCGTTAAGGCTCGATAAGGAACAACGACAGGCAACACCCGAAGAACGGGAAATACTCGCTAAATATTCAGGGTTCGGAGGAATAAAGGCAATCCTTAACCCTGCCGACAAACCCGAAGATATTCAGCAGTGGTCTAAATCCGAAGTCGAGCTTTTTCCGTTGGTGCAGGAACTTCACGAGGTACTCCGTGAAAGTTCTCCCACACCCGACGTTTACAAACGCTATGTCAGTTCTCTGAAAAGTTCTATCCTTACTGCATTCTATACACCGCAACCCGTTATTGATGCGTTGGCAGATGCTTTGAAAGATAGCGGCATAACTCCGTCACGCTTTTTAGAACCCAGTGCCGGAACAGGTGCGTTTCTTTCTTCATTCAAAGAAACCGCACCTGAAGCCAAAATAACCTGTTTTGAAAAGGATTTATTGACGGGTAAAATCCTCTCACACCTCTATCCCGATGATAAAGTTCGGATTGAGGGTTACGAAAAAATGGAAGGGCGTTATTCACAGCATTTCGATGTGATAGCGTCCAACATTCCATTTGGCGATGTTTCGGTATTCGATCCGTTACTATCTAACCATGAAATACCCGCCGTCAAACAATCGACACAGGCGATACACAACTACTTTTTTGTAAAAAGTGTAATGTCGGCCAGAGAGGGCGGGATAATCGCCTTTATAACCAGTCAAGGCGTACTCAATTCGGAACAGAACAAGCCGATACGGGAATACCTGATGAACACCTGCGATGTGGTTTCAGCTATCCGCCTGCCGAACAATCTCTTTTCCGACCATGCCGGAACAGAAGTCGGCAGCGACCTGATAATCCTGCAACGGAACAATAAAAACATAGTTCCGAGCCAAAGGCAGCAGGATTTTATAGAATCCCGCAAGCTGTCAAACGGTATTTCTATAAATAATCTGTTCCGTGATTTCGATAGGGTTGTACAAACCAGCTCTAAGATAGATACTGACCCTTACGGCAAACCTGCGATTGTCTTTACGCATGAGGGCGGAGTAGAGGGTATTGCCAAAGACCTGCGGCAAATGTTGAAAGAAGATTTCTCCCAACATTTGGATTTACAACGTTACCAAACCCATAAACAGAACTCGCCGGAAAAACAGGTTGCAACCGCCGCAGAAATTAAACCGACACTTGAATCAAATTCCAATGACCTCAATCCTCTTTGGCAGACAGACGAACTCGATCCGTTTTGGCAGGCTATTGAAGATGATTGGTTTCCCGACAATAACCAATCCGAAGCGGTAAAACCTACGATTGAAAACAAACCCGAAGCACCCAAGCAACAACAAACTTATTCGGGTACGCTTTTCGATATGGACGATCCTGCCATTAAGAAAGAGCCGACTCCGGAGGCGAAACCAAAGTCTGTTACAGAGCAACCTTTAATTACGCTCTATGACCTTTTCGGTTTTACCCAAGAGGAACGCAGTCAGGTAAGCAAGCCTAAAAAACGAGGTCGAAAGTCTAAATCACAAGCCAGTAAACCCAAAGAACTTCCCTTTATGGACTGGCGGGAAGAAATGGCACATAACGCCGCACAGCAGCGGGAAAAGCTACAAGAGGAAACTGCGGCAGCCTATCCCGTATTTGATGCTCGTCGGGAGGAACAACTGGAACGGTTGAAAGAAGAAGCCGAACGGGAACAGCAGGAACGTATGAAGCCGATTCCCTACTATAATGCAGAAGATATGCCGTCCCATTATCGTGAAGGCTCTCTCGTAACTGACGAAAATAATCGTATAGGTTATTTGCGCGATTTAGAAGGATTTCAGCCGATGTTCCATCCGCTTCAGCTCACAGGAACACAGCAGGCGAAAGCATCCCTTTATATTGAAATACGGGATACTTACCACCACCTGTATAATAACGAAGCAACAAGGTTGGAAGCCAATCCCGCCTTGCGTGAAATGTTGAATAGGCTTTACGATGATTTTACCCGTCGTTTCGGAAATATAAACGATGCGAAAAACCTAAGCCTTATTAAAATGGATGCCGGAGGAACTGAAATTCTCTCCCTTGAACGCTATGTGAATGGCAAAGCAGTTAAAGCCGATATTTTCCAACAACCGGTTGCTTTCAATCCGAACGAGATAACCCATGCGGATAACGCACGGGAAGCCCTGACCGCTTCGCTTAATAAGTATGCCCAAGTAAACCTTGAATATATGGCAGGGTTTACAGGCGGTACTTCGGAGGAAATACTGGAGGAATTGAAAGGGCAGGTGTTTTTCAATCCAATGATAGGGGCTTATGAAATTAAAGACAAGTTCATAAGCGGTAACGTCATATCCAAAGCGGAACATGTTGAGCGGTATATAGAGAACCACCCCGACAACGAAACGGCAAAAGAATCATTAAAGGCTCTCAAAGAAGCAATACCCCGCCCGATACCGTTCGAGGATTTGGATTTTAATTTCGGAGAACGGTGGATTCCGTCAGGTATTTACAGCAAGTATGCTTCGCATTTGTTTGATACAAACGTATCGGTACATTACGCCGGGAGCCGTGATGAGTACACCCTGAAAGCCGATAGCAAAAATATCAAGATATGGGATCAGTACGCTGTTAAATCAACGAATCGGACTTTCGACGGTATCGCCTTGATGAAACACGCCTTACACAATACCTCTCCCGATATTACGAAGAAAGTCAATAAGTTGATTGACGGGGAAATCAAAGAGGTCAAAGTGCGTGATTCCGAATCAATCCAACTCGCCAACTCCAAGATTGACGAGATACGGAACGGTTTTGTAGAATGGCTGAATGAACAATCGCAGGAGTTCAAAGACCGACTGGCGGATAAATACAACCGCACGTTTAATTGTTTCGTCCGTCCGGAGTATGACGGAAGCCAGCAAGAGTTTCCGGGGCTTGATTTGAAAGGCTTGGGTATTCCCGATTTGTACAAAAGCCAGAAGGATGCAATTTGGATGGATAAACTCAATGGCGGGGGGATAATCGACCACGAGGTGGGTGGTGGTAAAACGCTGATAATGTGCGTAAGCGCCTACGAGAAAAAACGTTTGGGATTGGTAAACAAACCCCTCATTATGGCTCTTAAAGCCAATGTGCATGAGATAGCCCAGACTTTCTGTACGGCTTATCCCAATGCCAAAGTACTGTATCCGGGCAAAGAAGATTTTACCCCCGCAAAACGGGCGAAGATCTTCAACGAAATGAAAAACAATAACTGGGATGCAATCATCTTAACACACGAACAATTCGGTATGATACCCCAGTCGCCCGAAATACAGCAACGGATATTACAGGCGGAACTCGATTCGGTGGAAGAAAATCTGGAAGTATTACGGGCACAGGGTAAGGAAATATCCCGTGCAATGGAGAAAGGCTTAGTCAAGCGACAACTGAATCTTGAAGCCAAGTTAAATAATATTGCCTATCAGATTGAAAACCGCAAGGATGATACGGTAGATTTTCGTTTAATGGGTATCGACCATTTGTACGTTGATGAGAGCCATTATCCTAACTTAAATAAAATCCAAACTAACACTTTTAATACCCACATAATAAACCATTTACAGCAATATATTTCCTAATTCTATTTTCATATATTTCTACT
>NZ_JARXWE010000050.1 GCF_029893235.1 Dysgonomonas sp. PH5-45 | reverse complement strand
TAGCTCCTAATAACTTCTCGGGATTCATGCCCACAAAGATAGGATATATTCGTGATATGTGATAAGGTTTATCAACCGGGAAAATCCGCTGACCCTAAAGTTGCAGTACAAAAAAGCAATATGCTTATTGCTGCATAGAAATAAGGTTTATTCATAGTTATCCAGGCTCAAAAAGTCAAAAATACACATTTATCATTAATAATGTATAAAATTGTTACTTAATTTCTTCCTTTTTCTCCAGATATTTGTGGATAAGCCTCGGAACAGGGTATTGGTCTATGTTTTCGATAGGGGTTGAGAGATAGTTTTCTGTGAAGTATTTGTCGTTTTCGATATTTACCGAATAGAAATTTGCGTGAATGATCTGGTGCGAAAGAACGTGTTTCACCGAAAACTCTTTCCTGAAAGCACCTGCCCCCGCATCGGCAAACATTATTTCAAAAGGGTTTGTCTGCATCAGTTCGTTGAGGGGCATATAGCTTGGTGTTTCTATCAGGGGGAATTCATATAGGTTGCGCCAAATGTCGTTTCCCGCTCTTTTGTGCAGAAAGATATTGCCATTGCACCTTACATCGAAGTAATTGAAGAAACGGGGTTTCACCACTGCTTTCCCTTGTTTAACGGGATAACACAAAACATCGTTGCCGGCTCTTGACAGGCACAGACCTTCGAGAGGGCAGTCTATGCACTGTGGCGATGTTGGGGTGCATTGCAAAGCCCCAAACTCCATAAGAGCTTGGTTATGTTCGCCCGGGTTTTCCTTATTCAGCAGCTTATCGGCAAGCAGAGCGAAAAGCTTTTTGCCTTCGGTCGAATCAATGGGCGTATCTATTGCAAACAGGCGTGACAGTACCCGATACACGTTGCCGTCGACAGTAGCTACGGGCATTCCATAGGCAAACGAGGCTATCGCGGCGGCGGTATATTGGCCTATGCCTTTCAGGCTCAGAATTGTTTTATAATCGGAAGGAAATACACCGTTGTATCTGTCGCAAATAACTTTGGCGGTAGTGTGTAGGTTTCGCGCACGGCTGTAATAGCCTAAGCCTTGCCATAGCTTCATAACTTCGTTTTCGGGTGCGGCGGCCAGATGGCAAACAGAGGGATATTGGCGTATGAAGCTGTTGTAATAACTGAGCCCTTGCGCCACACGGGTTTGCTGTAAAATAACTTCCGATAGCCATATATGGTATGGGTCTTGTGTCCATCGCCAAGGCAAATCCCGTTTGTGAAGGCTATACCACCCAATGAGCTTTTTTCTGATAGCCGCTAAGTTGAGATTTTTGGATTCCTCTGCTTCTTTTTTCAAGAAAGTTAATGTTATAGTGTTAAAAATTAGTATTCTACCCTTAATAGGGAGTTCTTTTTGAAAAACAATAAAAGCTTTCGGAAAAAATGGGCTTTTATTTTTTCAAAGGTAAATAAAAAGCTATATATTTGCAGTCCAAAAAATTAGTATTAACAATAATATAAAATAACAATGACTAAAGCGGACATCGTTAACGAGATTGCCAAAAACACAGGAATCGATAAAGCAACAGTTCTTACAACTGTAGAATCATTTATGGAAGTTGTAAAAGACTCTCTGGGTAAAAACGAGAATGTATATCTAAGAGGTTTTGGTAGCTTTGTTGTGAAAAAAAGAGCTCAAAAAACAGCTCGTAACATTTCTAAAAATACAACAATTATTATTCCTGAGCATAATATACCTTCATTTAAACCAGCAAAAACTTTTGTTTGCCAGGTGAAGAAATAATTAATTCGGAAAATAAATAACGGAGTATTAACCCACAAAAATAAAAGCTATGCCAAGCGGAAAGAAAAGAAAAAGACATAAAATGTCGACCCATAAGCGTAAAAAAAGACTTAGGAAGAACAGACATAAAAAGAAAAAATAATAGCTCTTTAATTTTGAAAGGCTAATTATGAAACACAAAAACAAACTTAATATTTTTAATATTTTAGGTTTGTTTTTGTGTATTTGTAGAAACACAGAATAATGAACCCATTGTTCTGAAAATAAAGAGAAGCAATATTGATTATATAATATATGGACAGCGAATTAATTATTGATGTACAACCCAACGAGGTGTCGATAGCCTTGCTCGAAAACAAAAAACTTGTTGAGCTGCAAAAAGAGGCCCGCGATGTTTCGTTTACAGTTGGTAACATCTATGCGGCAAAGGTCAAAAAACTTATGCCGGGATTGAATGCTGCCTTCATAGATGTAGGATACCGAAAAGATGCTTTTCTTCACTATCTGGACTTAGGTCCGCAATTTAAATCTGTAGATAAGTTTTATAAGCAGGCGCTTGCCGACAAAAAGAGATTCCCTCAAATCTCTAAAATGAATCTCGAACCCGATATCGACAAAGACGGAAGTATTGCCGATATACTGAAAGTAGGGCAAGAGATTCTGGTACAGGTGGCAAAGGAGCCAATATCGACCAAAGGGCCGCGACTGACGTCCGAACTGTCGTTTGCAGGACGGTTCCTGGTTCTTATACCATTCAACGATAAAGTATCGGTTTCGCAAAAAATAAAGTCGAAGGAAGAGCGAATTCGCCTCCAGAAACTGATTCAGAGCATTAAACCCAAGAACTTTGGTGTTATAGTACGTACTGTGGCCGAGGGCAAAAAAGTTGTAGAACTCGACACGGAGCTGAAAGTGCTTGTGAAACGCTGGGAAGAGAATATTCCCAAGATACAAAAGAAACAACTTCCTGCCCTTGTTTTTGAGGAAACAGGCCGTATTGTGGGTATCCTCCGGGATATGTTCAATACAACCTATCAGGAAATCCATGTGAACGACAAAGAGGTTGTAGAGCAAATAAAAGACTATATAACGATAATAGCCCCCGAAAAGAAAAATATTGTGAAATATTATTCGGGCGATCTGCCTATTTTCGACAACTTTGCCGTAACAAAACAAATTAAAGCCCTCTTCGGGAAAACTGTCACCTTCAAGCACGGGGCATACCTCATCATTGAACATACCGAGGCATTGCATGTGATAGATGTGAACAGCGGAAACCGGACAAAATCGAAAGAGGGACAAGAAACCACAGCCTTCGAAGTGAATTCGGCGGCTGCCGAAGAAATAGCCCGCCAACTCCGGCTGAGGGATATGGGTGGAATCATAGTTATCGATTTCATTGATATGACCCAAGGCGAACATCGAGCCAAGCTGTTGGCACATATGCAGGAGATAATGGCCAATGACAGGGCTAAGCATAATATTTTGCCATTAAGCAAATTCGGGTTAATGCAAATTACACGCCAGCGTGTACGCCCCGAAATGGAGGTTACTACTACAGAGGTATGCCCCAATTGCTTTGGCAAAGGAGAAATAAGACCATCTATACTTTTCACCGATTCGTTGCAATCAAAAATCAGCTATCTGGTGAAAGTATTAAAAGTGAAGAAATTTACCTTGCATGTACATCCTTATGTAGCAGCATTTATTAATCAGGGGCTACCTTCTCTGCAAACGAAATGGAAATTCAGATACTCCAGAGGATTGAAAGTGATTCCAAACCAGAACCTCTCGTATCTCGAATATCATTTCTACGACGCCAATAAAGAGGAGATAGATCTCAAGCAAGAAATTGAACTTAAATAATTTAAGTTGAGTAAAAAACAGAAAAAGGGGCTTGTCAAAAAAAATAGGGCAAGTCCCTTTTTCTATGCTTTTTCTTTGGATTGGGAGAGTATCCAATTCTCAGAGAGATAAAAATACTTTTTGGATAGTACCTCAGGGCAAACGCATGAAAATTAATCAATAACGAAGATGTGTATATTTTCGTAATCATCTGAATATAAGTTCGTTATTATAGTTAAATCATAATAAAGCGTCATATATTTGCACAAATAAAAAGTTCTTGAATTGAGTATCCAAACTTCCGTCTGATACTTTTGGCTTGTGCCCATTTTCTTTCTATTGGATTTAAGTCGGGACTGTAAGGAGGAAGGAATTCTAAAGTATGGCCATGTTGTTGTACAGCCAATAAAGCATCATTCCTTTTGTGAAATGTAGTATTGTCAAGAACAATAACTGAATTTTGAGGGATATTCGGCAGTAATTCTCGAGTAAGCCATTCATAGAAAACATCGGCATCTATATTGCAATGAAATAAACAAACATTCAATAATTTGAAGTTTGAGATAGCTCCGATAACATTGACTCTTCCCTTGGCGTGCCAGTCTTTAGAATCGTGAACAGAAGCTGTTGTAATATGGAAGAATGTCGGAATTTGGGTTTCTACATCATACAGGGTATGAACCTTGATGCCGCCTTTCTTCTTTCGGAACTTCGCCCACCAGAAAACATGCAGGCATAAGTCAATAGTTGTGGAATCGAAAGCATATATGTTTCCTCCCAACTTGAAAATGTCTGTTTTACGTTTCTGCTGCGCTTCATTTACCACGGAGTAAGCGAATTCTTCAAAAATTCGGTAGTCTCTATCTTGATTCGCTCGAGCCAAAGATGATTTTGAGACGTTCTTGCCCATTCCTAAGTGATAGCATTTGGAGCGATGAGCACCCAGAGCAATAATCAAATCTCGCAAACTTTCCCTGTTAGATAGTTGACCGAACATGAGAGCAAGCAGTTGATTCCAGTAAGTGAAGTGCTTCACATACTTGTCACCGTTATACTTGGGTACGATTCGATTGAACTTATTTCTATCAAGGAAGGCTGTAAGCTGAGCGAAAACGAATTTGTCCTTATGCATTGCAAATCTATTAGAATTTGCAAAAGTCAGAATTGAAATCCGTTTTTTTGAAAAACCGATGTAACTAACTAAATTTCAAATATTTCAAAGAGCAATCTGCAATTTTAATGGGACAGCAATGAATGCGGTGCTTAAACCAAGTGAGAGAGCAGATGAAATAAGAATATTGTTCAAGGAAGTTGCAACAGGAACAAAGTCAGTAAAACAAGCCCCTCTAAAGGAAATGGGGGTGTTTACAGCTATTATTATTGTGGTAACTCAGGCCATACTTCATTTAGAGCAGATGAAGCACATAACGAGTTTATAAAGCTATTGTACACATTCAAACCAAAGCAAGAGGTAGCAGATTTGTATGTAGAGATATTGAAAGATGTATCGAGGGAGCGTAAAAGTGGTTTTAAGGACACGGCAAAGTCCATAACTCCACAAATAGAAACCCTTGAAGCCAAACTTATCACTCTACAAGACAAATGGCTTGACGGTAAAACAAAGGGTCAGCGGATTTTCCCGGTTGATAAACCTTGTCACATATCACGAATATAGCATCGCCAGTCTGTACATAAAGAACTTAATATCTCCCACGCCT
>NZ_JARXWE010000049.1 GCF_029893235.1 Dysgonomonas sp. PH5-45 | reverse complement strand
AGAGATTGAGCAAATATTCAACGCGCTTATTTCATTGATAATAAATAATTTAACTAAACAAATCAGCGAATTGTTTCAACTACTGATTCGCATTAGTTATAAATCTACTTCGTGAACTTAGTGTAAAGCTTTGGGTTCTTTGTTGTTAAATTTTATTTCTTTTACCACAAAGAATTCAAAGAAAAAAGACAACGGACACAAATACTTGACTGTTTACGTTAATAAACAGCAGGTTATATATTATTTCTTATATCGAACTCACGTGGATTTAAGTATGTTAATCAAATAATCTATTAACCCGTAGTGCATTTAGGCAATACGGGTTATATTTTAGTATAATCCTGTCAACCTATGTTAGGATGTTATCGCTTTCCTTACGGGATTTTTACTTCAACAGTTCGTCTATCTTGTTTTGCAATTCTTCGCCACGAAGGTTTTTTGCCACAACTTTTCCGTCTTTGCCTATCAACAATGTGTGGGGAATAGATTCTACACCGTAAGGAATGGATAGCATACTGTTCCATCCTTTCAGGTCTGACATCTGAGGCCATGTCATATTAAGTTTCGATAGGGCGGCTGTCCAATCTTCTTTCTTTTCGTCCAACGAGATTCCTACAATTTCCAATCCCTTTCCTTTATATTTTGCATAAACATCAACAACCGATGGCATTTCTTTGACACAAGGTCCACACCACGATGCCCAGAAGTCAATCAGAACAAGTTTATTCTTACCCACATAGTCCGATAAGGCTATTGTCTTGCCATCGGGCGTCTGCCCCTTCAGGTCTATATAGCTTGCCCCCACAGGCAAAGTGTTGTCTGTTTGAGTTTCGTTTGCCAACATGACTTTAACCTTATCCTGAAACGTTTTATCCATCAGGGGCAGCAGTTCATCAAACTTAGGATCGAGAGGAGAAATTGTGTTCAGGAAGAAAAATTCGCCAACGCAATTCGCCGCATTCTTTTTAATACAGTCAACCAACAAGACATTGTATTCGTCGATCAATATTTTAGCCTGTTCTTGCTTTGCTTTCCGAGCCAAGGTGTCGGATATTGTTCTCAATTCCCCGTCAAGAGCTTTCAGTTTGTTCTCTATGGCTATCCCCTTGTCTTGTGTTTCCTGCAAGACATCGTTCAACGGAGTTCCTTTTACCGACACAACAGTGTCTATCGTCATGGTCACCGTTCCCTTTTCGTTAACAAACACCGCGCGCTGGGGTAAACTACCTACAATATCGGGTATGTTAACCATAAAAAACACCGGTTTTGCCGAGATGGTTCGTTCAAAGCTAAATTCATTGCCTTCCACAACGGCCGAATCCACAACCTCAAAATTCCCAAAGCTATCTTCCGATCCCAAAAGATATACTTTTTTCCCATCATTGTCGTTATTAGGGAGTGTTCCCTTCAAGTCATTCTTGTCTGTACACGAAGTCAAAGCAAGAAGCACCAAGCTAATGGCTAATAATAATTTTTTCATCAATCTTTTATTTTGTTTATAATAGTTGTTTTGCTTAATACTAAAAGACAAATATAAGAGAAAATATCTTCTGCAAGCGTTTTTATAGCAATGGTGACAAAATTTCAGAAGAATAAACATTCTTGACATTCTGTCACACAAATATTTTTGGCACAGATTTCGCTTACGGACTAAATACAATATTAATGTCTATCTTATAAACAATATAACAATAATAAATTAAAAAAGTTGAATATTATGAGTATTAAACCATTAGCAGACAGAGTGCTTATTAAGCCTGCAACAGCAGAAGAAAAAACCGTAGGTGGAATCATCATCCCCGATACAGCCAAAGAAAAACCGCTTAAAGGTGAAGTTATTGCAGTTGGTAACGGTACAAAAGATGAAGACATGGTGCTTAAAAAAGGCGACACAGTGCTTTACGGCAAATATGCCGGCACGGAAATAGAACTCGATGGAGAGAACTATCTCATCATGCGTCAGTCGGATGTTCTTGCTATAATTTAATAGTTTACAGAAAAACAAACGAAAAAGTATAACATTAAAAATATAAATATAAAATGGCTAAAGAAATTAAATTTAATATCGAAGCTCGCGATCAGTTAAAAAATGGTGTAGATGCTTTGGCAAATGCCGTAAAAGTAACCCTTGGCCCTAAAGGTCGCAATGTTATTATTGAAAAGAAATTTGGCGCTCCTCACATCACTAAAGACGGTGTAACGGTTGCTAAAGAAATAGAATTGGAATGCCCTTTCGAAAACATGGGTGCTCAACTGGTAAAAGAAGTTGCTTCTAAAACCAATGAAGATGCCGGAGACGGAACTACAACCGCCACTGTTTTGGCTCAATCAATTATCAGCGTAGGCTTGAAAAACGTTACAGCCGGAGCAAACCCGATGGATTTGAAACGCGGTATAGACAAAGCCGTAGCCAAAGTGGTTGAAAACCTGAAGGGACAAGCATCCGAAGTGGGCGACAATCTTCAGAAGATTGAACATGTTGCCAAAATTTCGGCAAATGGCGACGAAACAATCGGTAAACTCATTGCCGAAGCCATGGGTAAGGTCAAAAAAGAAGGTGTTATCACCGTTGAAGAAGCCAAAGGCATCGAAACTTACGTAGATATAGTTGAAGGTATGCAGTTCGACCGTGGTTACATCTCTCCATATTTTGTTACTGATACAGAAAAAATGGAAGTTGACCTTGAGAACCCATACATATTAATTTATGACAAGAAGATTTCTGTATTGAAAGACATTCTTCCTATCCTTGAAGCTGCACTTAAATCAGGACGTTCACTGTTAATTATTGCCGAAGATATCGAATCGGAAGCTCTTACAACTTTGGTTGTAAACCGTCTGCGTGCGGGCTTAAAAATAGCAGCCGTTAAAGCTCCCGGATTTGGCGACCGCCGCAAAGAAATGCTCGAAGATATCGCAACTCTTACCGGTGGTGTGGTTATCTCGGAAGAAAAGGGCATCAAACTCGAAGCTGCTACTATCGACATGCTTGGAACAGCCGATAAAGTTACCATCAACAAAGATAATACTACCGTTGTTAACGGTCATGGCGACAAAACCGCTATCAGCAACCGTGTTGGACAGATAAAAGTACAGATAGAAAAAACAACATCCGACTACGACCGCGAGAAACTACAGGAACGCCTTGCTAAACTTGCTGGTGGTGTTGCCGTTCTTTATGTAGGTGCACCCTCGGAAGTAGAGATGAAAGAAAAGAAAGACCGTGTTGAAGACGCTCTTTCGGCAACCCGTGCTGCCATAGAAGAAGGCACAGTACCGGGTGGTGGTGTTGCTTATATTCGTGCTATCGATTCGCTTGAAGGCTTGAAAGGTGAAACTGAAGACGAAACAACAGGTATCGAAATCATAAAACGTGCCATCGAAGAGCCTCTCCGCCAGATAGTAAACAACTGCGGAAAAGAAGGTGCAGTTGTGGTTCAGAAAGTACGTGAAGGAAAAGACGACTACGGATATAATGCCCGCCTTGATAAATTCGAAAAATTGAATAAAGCAGGAGTTATAGACCCTGCCAAGGTTACACGCGTTGCTCTCGAAAATGCTGCATCTATTGCAGGTATGTTCCTGACAACCGAGTGTATCGTTGCCGATAAGAAAGAAGAAAATCCGGCTCCGATGCCACCTATGGGCGGAGGAATGGGCGGTATGATGTAATGCACATCCCCGCTCTAACCGGTTAAGTATATCGAAGAGAGGTCAGTAAAGTCTGGCCTCTCTTTTTCTGTTTACCCCATGAACAATAAGGCAGTTAAAGTTTCGTTAAACTTAAAGTAGTTTCGTAATTTTGTACGTATTTTATTTGAAAAATTCTGCTTTGGGAAACAATACACCGGGAAAAATAAAGCTATCAAAGACTGACGTAATATGGAGTTATGTTGCCCAGATATTTAATGTTGGGGCAAATATAATTGTATTGCCTTTTGTTTTACGGATACTCTCAACAGAGGTATTAGCTATATGGTACGTATTTGTGGCAGTACAATCGTTCGTCACTTTGCTCGACTTCGGTTTCCAAGGCGCATTCACACGTAACGTCACTTATACTTTCAGCGGAGCCACCTCGTTATTAAAAAGAGGCATCGACCCCTCGGCCGAGGTTCTTGACAGGCCAAACTACGCCCTACTTAAAAGCCTCATTAAGAGCATGCGCCGTTTTTACGGCTATACTTCTATCGGGATGCTCGTTATTCTGGCAACGGCAGGAACATATTATATTTCGCATGTCACTTCGCAATTAGAGAATAGCCACGAAATAGCCGGCATAATGAACGCATGGTATGTGTTTATTGTAGCCAATGTGTTCAGTTTCTTTTTCCATTATTTCCAAGCACTGATAATGGGCAGGGGGCTGATAAAAGAGAACAATATACTTATCATCATTACCAAATCGGTCTACATGCTTGCAACAGCCGTGGGGCTTAATATGGGGTACGGAATCATGTCGTTGGCTATAGCCACCGGGTTGTCTGTAATTGTGAACCGTATTGTTGCTAATTTGTTTTTTTATAAAGGAGGATTAAGGCTGATACTTAAACAGACGCAAGCTTTACAGCAAAATATGTTGCCTATTATTTGGTATAATGCCTCGAAGGTTGGGATTGCCGAACTCGCCATTTTCTTTACCACAAAGGGTAATACGTTCTTTGCACCGTTGTTTCTTCCGCTTTCGCTTGTTGGTCAATATAGTGTCACGATGCACGCCGTGGCTTTTTTGAGTACGTTGTCGCAGTTATATTTTCTGTCGCATGTCCCTGTTATTTCGCAATGCCGGATAGAGCGTAACAAAGCAAAAATAACCTCCATATTTGGCGAGAGTGTGGTTATCATGTCCGTGACTTATATCCTGGGAGCTTTATTCTTAATACTGTTTGGTGATAGTTTGCTTGGCATGTTTTCCGACAAATCATTCCTCCCTACGCTGCCATTCGCTCTCCTGTTGTTGGTATATTATCTGGATGTGAACCACGTACTGCCTCTGCTGCTGTTGATAACCAAAAACGAAATGCCTTACCTGAAAGCATCACTCATATCCGGATTCAGCATAGGGATACTTTCGCCCTTGTTTATGGGTGTATTCCATTGGGGAATATATGGCATTATCGCTGCCGTTGGGATTGTGCAGGCGCTTTATCATAACTGGAAGTGGCCGCTCGAAGCAATCCGCGACCTTGGAATGTCCTACAAAAACTTTTACAGGATAGGATATCATTCGCTGCAAACCAAGATTCTCTATCTAAGAAAATGAAGAATGAACCATATACAGAATCATAAGCCAACAATATCGGTAGTCACGGTCGTTTACAATGCGAAAAGCATTATAGAAGAAACCATTCTTTCCGTAATAAAACAAGATTATGAAAACATTGAATATATAATCATCGACGGGGGGAGTAAGGATGGCACGACCGACATTATAAGAAAATATGAAAGTAAGCTGGCTTATTGGCATAGCAAACCAGACAAAGGAATCTATAACGCTATGAATAAAGGGATTGACATAGCATCTGGCGACTGGGTTATTTTCATGAATGCAGGTGACTCATTTTACAAAGAGGATGTTTTGTCTTCTGTATTTCTGAATAATGATTTCTCTGAGTATGATGTTGTATATGGAAACACAGTTTACCACATACCTTATTTTTCATACCTCGAGGAATTAGAACCTATTACAAACATGCCATACCGAAAACCATTCTGTCATCAAGCTGCTTTTACAAAGCTAAAAATACATAAACAATATAAATTTGACGAAAAATATAAAATTTGTGCCGACTATAATTTTTTTTACCAATTGTATTTTAAGGGGTACAAATTTAAGTCGATTGATTGCATTATAACACTGTTCGATTGTATAGACAGCACATCACTAAGGATAATTGCTCCTGTAGCTAAAGAAGTATTTAAGATTCAAGGTATCGAATCTAAAAGAATTATATATACAGCTGTGCTAAAAAAGTTAATACGGAACAAAGCCTCCCATTTCCTTAAATCTTTTTGGAGCAAGAAGTCTTATATTAAATGGAAAACAAAAAAGCTTCAGAGTAACCCCCGCATAACTTGGTTTGAAAAGATTAAATAATTTTTGTGAAAATCCACAAAAAACACTTATATTTGTGGGGAATAAAGACAATTTTAATCAAAATAAACTTTTATGAAAAACTCTTTTTTGCTGCTGCTAGGTACAGCATGCTGTATTTTATTTTCTTGTTCAGACAACCACTTTGAAGAAGAACAATCTACAAAACAATCTATTTCCTTTAAATCAGCAGCAGATGGAAAATACGATGTATTGGGTTATGGCTATGATATTACCGACGAATATTTAGGGGTAGATGCACCAAGACACATGGTTATTGATATTGAAGCATTTGTCCGCGAAAATAGCAATAGATTTTACACTTCAAATTCAACAGCACTAACAAATGAAATACATGGAGGTGTTGATGCTATCGACCTCCTTCAGGAACTAAATAAAAGCTCTAATTTTAAAGCATCTGCTGCATATCAAGGGATATCCGACACATCGAAAATGGGTTTCTCCGGAACTTTTAGCAAAAATAAAGAATATCAAGAACGACACACATTTTCTTCTAAATATTCTTTTTCGAAAGCGCGTGTAAATAAAAGGGTGAAAAAACTATGGCTAAATGCCGATTTAGAAATGATAAAACCATATGTTACAAGCACTTTTATTGCTGACTTAGATAGATTATCACCCGATGACTTTATAAAAATATACGGAACTCATGTTTTAACCAATATAACAATCGGTGGAACATTAGAGGCCATGTATAGATCTACCATCATGGATCAGAGCGATTATACACGAAAAAAGAAAACTGTAGAATCTGGTGCCAGTGCTGCATTAAAAGGAGTAGGCATAAATATTGGATCAACCATGTCTGAAGAAACGATAAATCAGCTAAAAGAACATAATACAAATTGGAGACTAACTATTACAGCTAAAGGAGGAGAAAACACAGGTATTTCAAATACATATAACTCAAATGGGACATCCTCTATAACGTTTAACATCTCTTCATGGGAAAGTTCTGTAAATGCTACAAATAGCGCATTGATTGATGTAGACTGGACTTAACGACTATGGATTGGAAATCCATAGGTTAGATTACGAATAAAATTCGTGTGAGTGTCGACTATAAGTCGATTAAAAAGCGATAACTAAAG
>NZ_JARXWE010000048.1 GCF_029893235.1 Dysgonomonas sp. PH5-45 | reverse complement strand
CAAGAAAGGCTATAGCTGTTTATCAAAGAGTTATATGGAAAGGTTTGGATTTTATTTAAGTTAGGATAATGCGATAAATCCGAAAGTTTGGATTTTTATCAAGAGTTTGATAATGTAAATTCGTCCATATTCAGCGATGTTCAGAATCTTTGGGATCAGTACAAGGATAAGACTAAGATCAACTTTATTGCTTCCGGTTCTATCTATTCGATGATGATGAAGATTTTTGAGAACAGGAAAGAACCGTTATTCGGGCGACTTACTTCAAAAATAACACTGCAACCTTTCGCTGTTAGCGTAATAAAAGAAATCCTGAACGATTATAATCCAAAATATAAATCGGAAGATCTTCTGTGTCTCTATATGCTGACGGGTGGCGTTCCCAAGTATATTGACCTTCTTATGGAAGCCGGAGCGATAACAAAGAATAAGATACTGGATATGGTTACACGTCCTGATTCTCCCTTTATCGGAGAAGGCAAAGAATTGCTTATCTCTGAGTTTGGAAAAGAATATGGAACCTATTTCTCTATCTTACAGTTAATCGCTTCCGGGAAAACGACCCAAAGTGAAATAGATTCCATCATCGGAAAGAATACGGGGGCATATCTAGTCAATTTGGAAAAGGAATATTCCCTTATCACAAAGAACAAGCCCATGTTCTCGAAGCCGGAAAGCCGGAAAGCTCGTTGGAGTTTGAATGACAACTACCTTCGTTTTTGGTTTCGGTTCATTTATCCGAATCAGTCATTGATTGAAATGGGAAAATATGACTTGCTTCGTGAGTCTATTGATAAGAACTATGAGCAATATAGCGGTTTCACTTTGGAAAAATACTTTCGGGCTAAAATGGCGGAAGAAGAGAGGATAACCGCTATTGGTAGCTATTGGGACAGTAAAGGCGAAAATGAGATAGACCTGATAGCCTTGAATGATTTGGATAAAACGGCTATTGTTGCCGAGGTAAAGCGTAACCCCAAGAAAATTGACATAACTTTACTTCAGGCGAAAGCCGATTCAATCAAAAAAGAACTTGCAAAATATAAGGTTGAATTAAGGGGCTTATCTATGAATGATATGTAAAGCCCAGTGCAAGGTGCAGCCTATTTATATATAGGCTGCACCTTGCACTGGAGAACGACTTGATATTCAATTAATTTTTGTAAGATTCAAAAAGTTCGTATATTTGAACCTGAAAGCTGATATGAAGCTTGTGGACAGGAAAAGACAGTCGAAAGCCAAGGCTGGACAGAAATCGGTTACTAAATAGTTACTAAAGAAAAGGCGAAGTAGCCTTAACCTCGTATCATACAGGACAATCGGAATTTATCGTTCCGTTCCCTCTCTGACTTTTCTTCTTCCGATAATTTTATAAATCGCATAAGATGTTTATTATGAGATAAATATAATGAAAATTACTCTATTTACAAAAGAATACGACAATAAATATTTTAAATTACTTAAAAGTAATCTAAGGCTGTTATATTTTACATATAACCAATGTTAAATATAACGTGCAAATGTATGTAAAATAAAACTTAAATAGAATGATATCAAATTTTTTACTGCTACATATTATAATAAATAGTAGAAAGGATACGTTATATATAATGAGTAATCAAAAATTAATAATTAGCCTATGATTAAAAAATCTACACAAAGTAAATTGACATATCCCGAAAAGACAGAAGAAAGGGAACCATCCCGGCAAACGATAGATTTTTTAAAACTCTTTGCTCGTTCGTATAACCTCAGTCAGCTAAAAGCAACCAAGTATGGAAAGGTGTGTTTGAATTAAGGACGAAACTGTTTGAAGTGCCCCCTTGTCGCTTTAGATGAAAGAGAGGGATTCGAACAACGAACTGACATACTGCATGTTACACTATCATTTTGCTATCGTCAGTCACTTTTTATTTATAGTACCTAAATTAGTATAGTTGCCATTATTACAATAAATCAATAAGTAGATGTTCAAAATTAAGCAGCCTTATGATTATAGTTAATTCTCAGATTCTTCCCTATATCTGCCAATGCTCTATTAGTAGCATAGAACAAGGTATCGGCAGAAGCATAATCCTGTGGTCTGAGCCATTTTCCTTTCATGATCCGCCAAAGCGTCTCAGCAATATTCAAATGCGGAGAATATGGTGGTATATAAAAAAGAAAAAGTCCTCGTTTTTCCCAGAGAGGTCGCATCAGTCTGATTTTTGCATTCCTATGCACGCTGGCATTGTCAAGCACTACAAATGTCTTTTTGGTTACTTTGAAAGAATATTGATCCAGGAAACTGACAACCTTTTGGGCATCAATAGATTCACAGGAGCAGAATCCCTCAAAATGATTATCACGGCTGATCATCCCAAAGATATTGAGTCTTTTAGCTCTTTGGGAGGATATATACAAGTTCTCTCCAGGAAACTGCCATCCGTATGGCACATAACCTTCGGTACAAACATGCGATTCATCACCGTAAAAGAGGTTGATCTCTCCTTGGGCATACAGTGTTTCAAGTTCTTGCAGCTTAGCGGTCTTATACTCATAAAGCCGCGGCGAGGGGACTCCCCTTGGACGTCTTCTTATACGTCTATATCTTGCGCCAAGGCGGATAAAAAACGTCTGAACGTCAATTCGCTCGCTTCTTTGCCAGAGGAATTCTGCCAGGCTTCTTTGGCTAAACGCACACTCTGCCTGTCGGACTCGATGGCTTTGCGAACCGCTTCCTCGTCCGAACAGTCCATGATGGGCTTGCGGCCTTGCCCAGGACGGGTATGCAAACCTTTGATACCCTCGGACTCGAATCGTTTTACCCAACCGTTGACGCTTGGAGCGGTCATTCCGGTCTGTTCGCCAACTTGTACGGAACTTAAACCTTCCGATTTGAGCAATACGGCGCGACAACGCATGCGAAAACAATGGCTCTCGCCCAAACGGAAACCTTGTCTTAGGGAGTCCCGTTCGAATTCGGTCAATGTCAATATCTTGATCTTCATTAGCATATACATTTGGTATGCTACGAAGATACGACGGATTTAGTATATGTGAAATAATTATGAACACTTACTTATTATTCAATCTAACCCATTCGCAAATATTAGGTTATCACTTGAAAAGGTAGATATAGGTTATTTGACTATGGCAGAAGTAAAGAAGATAGAGTTGCTTATGAACAAATCAAAGATAGTATTTAAAGATTATAATTAAGGATTATTAAATCTTTTCCCTTGTCGTCTGGATGAAAATATACCAGAGCATTCCCCTGTTCGGATGATCAATCAGGTAGTAGACGAGTTGGATCTTAGTGGGTTGCTTTCCACTTATCAAGGCGGCGGCACCAGTAGTTACCATCCACGTATGCTATTGAAGGTCTTATTCTATGCCTATCTGAACAATATCTATTCCTGTCGCAAGATAGAAAAGGTCATGCGGGAGAATATCCATTACATGTGGTTAAGCGGCAGTCAATATCCCGGTTTTAGTACCATTAACCGTTTCCGCTCGGAACATGTGAAGGATTGTATTAAGTATTTTGTTTTTTTGAAAAATCCTGTACTTTTGCCTTTGAGTTTTATGCAGACAAAGGCAGGACAGGGCAAGTCAAAATAGACTTGTAGAAAGCGTCCCAAATCGTACCCCATAAGATAAAAAACACAACAAGCTGATTTATAGCAAGATTCTTTCCTTCTTAAAAATACATACAGTGTTTATATATATTTAAGTGAGAATAAAATTGAAAGTAAAGGATAATTATTTAATTTTACGATATATACAAAATAGCGAAAGGAGGATGCTATGAAAACCTTATTATTATCTATTTTAACATTTGTAACCGTTGCGGCTTTTGGACAGACTTACGAGGAGAACGATTCTATCCGGATTTTAACAAAAGAAAATGAACAGTTGTTAGAGCGTTTACTCATCAGCGAACCTCAACCTTTAGATAAGGAAGGTAGGCTTGGTGTACCACACGAAGATTTTCTCAACCTCATGGAGGTCAAACCCATACCTTTGACCGACAACAAAAAAACAGAAATGCGTTTGCCACCTGTGGAATTTTATCAAGGACCGATGCCCGGCCAACCAATATTCAGCAGCAAATTCCCCTTTGCTAACGATTATGGTTTTTATGGGGCTTTTCCTGTCACAAAACGTTCGTGGATAAGCACGGTTAGTTCGCACGAAACGATGCCCACCATGGGGTCGTACAGCACTGTGGGCGCACGTTACAATTATATGCTCACCGATAAGATAATGGTTTCGGCAGGCGGATACGGAACAAAAGCCTTCTTGAATAATAATTATCTGGGCGACTATGGAATTAACGGACAAGTGAAATTCGTACTAAACGACCGCATTCGTATAAACGCTTTCGGGCAATATTCCATGAATGCCGAAAAAAATCGTTTTACGGATATGAACAACGGCATGTTTGGGCAAACTTACTACGGTGGCTCGATGGAGTTCCGGATAACCGAAAAGTTTGGTGTTGAAACCGGTATAATAAGGGAACTTAACCCCATTACCGGTAAATGGACAAATACACCATATATAGCCCCGGTATTCTATAAATAATCATTTCTGATTCAAAAAAAAAAATAAACTGTAATTCAGCGAATCGAGTAGGAGAACAAAATTTGTATCTATCTAGTCATCAACATCCTTGTCTGGTAAGCGTATCGTTGTTTTCCCATCAGGAGAAATGGCAACTTTGTATACTACCCGTCCCTTGTCTTCCTCTATGGTAGTGTGCAAAGCTTCAATAAATCCTTTATACTCGCCCTCACTAATGACCCTTTCAATCCCCAAACCATGACTTAAGTAGCGCGTGGTACCAGAGTTGATGTCATAATAATGAATTGCGCCAGCGACCACCCATGCACTGGTAATGAAATAAAACCCGTTAGACTCAAGATTCCATGTGATTTCTTGAAACTCTCGCATATCCTTTTTAGGCTCCCCGACGAATTGAAATGGAACGGCAACCTTAACTGCTCCGGTTTCATTGTTTATCAGTTTTATTTGGCTCTGGACAGAGTAATCACTCTCGCCTACCACATAGGGATCTAATTCCGACGTCCATTCAACGAAAGCCGTCCATCTATAATTTGGAGAACTTACATATTCTATCTTCTCATTCAGTTGCCGTTGCATTTCAAAGCACTCTAACTTTAGTTCCACAGCCTGTTGGTCTAATTTTGATCCTAGTGCTTTAGCCTCAACAAACGTACAACTTAGCAAAGCTGTAAACAGTATCGGGGAAATAAGCGATTTGCGGACAGAAAGTGACTTAACTTTATTATAATTCATTATTATTCTGTGTGCCATTTTCATAACTATTTCGTAAACCCAATCAATTTACCGATACAGGTCACTAATCATCTCCATTTCCTGCATCGTGCGATAGTTGATAGCCGTCAACTTCATCTGTTGTTTATTATCTTTATATACCTTAAATTACAAGTGTTTGAACAATAACCTTGTAAGCATTAAATGTTTATATTAGGACTTAAAAAAACAGACACGAAAACACAGCGGTACAGCTACCGTACAAAAGTAAGCGAAACAATTTAATTTAACAATTTGGAAGCATTAATTAGATAAAATATAACTGATTTAAGTGATTATTTTATTTCGAACTCACGTTTGATTATAATCTTTAAATACTATCTTTGATTTGTTCATAAGCAACTCTAAGATACATATTTTAGAGTGAACAAAAAAGACCGAAGCGAGTAAAAACTTCGGTCTTTTTTGTATGTGAGGGCTTTTGACACATCCTCTTGTTTAGTATATATTTTCACTTCATTATTCTTAACCACGAACAAGCGGTTGCGTAGAACAACGTAATAGTCCTCCCATTTTTGAGATTTCATGATAAGGTATAGCCTCAACAGTTATGCCCCACTCTTCGGTAAGGTGTCTGTTAAGGCGGGTAAAACGTTCTTCGCTGACAACCACCGTTGGCGATATTGAGAATATATTAGAATTCATGTAATACATTTCTTCGTTTGTTATCTCAAACACATTGTCTTTGCCAAAGAAATCGACCAAAAGCTGATAAGAATCAATACTTGTAAATCCATTCTTATAGATAATTGCCTTATCGTTGCCCACAGGCATAAAGGTGCAATCGAGGTGCAAAATTCCCTTACGAGGGTCAAAGTCGTTTTTCACTAACTCAAGCGGGATAATATTTTTTTTAGGGAACAGTTCCTTCAATGCCAAAACAGCTTGGATATTTGTACGTGCTGTCTTATAATTAGAAAAATCCATGCCTGTATAAGTACCCACAAATATAGTTTCGTTATAAAGCACAACATCACCTCCTTCTACACGAGCACCTTCCGGAAGTTGTATTTTCTTTGCTGGGTCAATACCTTCGTAAATAGGATTGTAGGCGGCTTGCTCGGCCACACGGTCGGATATCATACTCGCTTTGATGATTTTGTCATCAATAACAAAAGCTACATCACGGGCAAAAACCTGATTGCAATTTTCTATAAGATCCGGTTTCAGAACCTCAACCCCATGTTTTTTGAGAGCTTGCTCAAGGGCTGTCATTTCTGTTACTATATCCTCTTCCTTAGGGTATGTACCATTTTTTACTTGTTCGTACGACTTGGCATCGTACGTTTCTTCTAATTTAGGGTCTGCTCCATTAGAGTTTGGACGACCTATAACAACGGTTTTTAGAGGCGAAGTTTCGTTCTGTACATTAAGTAGCATATATTTATTTTTTCTTATTTTTCTTTCAAAGATAATATTCTCTTTTCAATCGGAGAAAATATCAGCAATCTATACCCAACGTTCTTTTTGATATATTTTAATTATCATCAAGGCCGGTAATAAATTTTATATCTGTCAAAATATCTTATTTTTGAACAAATAATTCACTTTTTGACACTCAACTTCTTTTCTTTATACCTCAAAGAAACAAGGTGATTTCATACAATATCACGATTCTATGTTGCTAAACATAGTCTGAAAAAGTCTTTCGTACTTGTCGGCTTATAAGCCAAATAGCTTCCGGGCATTCCGGCTGGTAACCTCTCCCACTTCTTCGGGAGATACGTTATATATATCGGCAAGTTTTTCGATGATTTGCACGGTATAAGCCGTTTCGTTGCGTTTGCCCCGGTATGGAACGGGCGAAAGATAAGGTGCATCGGTTTCAACAACAATGTGCGACAAATTGGTATGGGTAAGAACATCTTTCAACCCCGAATTCTTATAAGTAACCACACCATTTATGCCTAAATAGAATCCGCCCAACGAAAGAATATCATGTAGTTGGTCAACCGTTCCGCCAAAGCTGTGGAATACTCCCCGTAACTCGGACTGTCCTATTCGTTTTATGCTATCAATAACCTCCGGTATAGCTTCCCGGCTATGGATAGATACAGGCAAATTGAATTCAACACTCCACCGGAGCTGTTCTTCAAAGGCTAAACGCTGTTCTTCGGCAAACGATTTATCCCAATACAAGTCCATCCCTATTTCTCCTACGGCAATATATTTGCGGGTGGCAAACAGTTTTTTCATTTCTGCCAGATCTTGCTCCCAACCAGATGTTACACTTGTTGGATGCAATCCCATCATAGGCAAGCAATAGCCGGGATATGCCGCCGACAAGTTGTGCAGGCGGCTTATCGAGTCCATATCTATATTGGGTAGTAATATTTTTTCAACTCCTGCTCTTTGGGCACGGTCTATCACATCGGCAATATCATTGTCGAATTCCGGCTCAAAGATATGAGTATGGGTGTCAATTATATTCACTACGATTTGCGCGAAATCAATGTTGTTGCTAATTTTTGCAGTTCACCTTTTTGCTCTTCGGGAATCGATACCCTGTCGAGGCATTTTATAGCTTTATTGTAGTAATCAAGAATCAGCTCTTCCGATTTTTCTTTCAGATTCAGGCTATCGTATATCTGGGTTACTGCTTTAATTTTTTCTTCTTCGTTGTACTGTTTTTCTTCAATCCAAGGCAATAGTTTTGCTTTTGCCTCGGTGTTTTGTAATACATTTATCAGCAAAAATGTTTTTTTGTTGCACAGTATATCTCCACCTATACGTTTACCGAACTCTGCGGTGTTTCCATAAACATCAAGTAAATCGTCTTTCAATTGGAAAGCTAACCCTATATTTATTCCAAAATCATACAAAGCTTCAGTATCGGCTTGGGGCGCAGAGGCAATAATAGCTCCCATCTTGAGGCCACCACCAAGGAGAACAGCCGTTTTGAGGCGTATCATCTCGATATATTCGTCAACCGAAACATCCATACGACTTTCGAACTCCATATCATATTGCTGCCCGCAACAAATTTCGGTGGCTGTTTTTGAGAATAGAGCCAATACTTGGGGCAAAACATCTGTTCTTGTTTTAGCAATTTCTTTATATGCCTCTATCAGCATGGCATCGCCCGAGAGAACAGCCGTATTGTCGTTCCACTTTATATGAACTGTCTCTTTTCCCCGACGCATATCGGCATTGTCCATCAAATCGTCGTGCAGGAGAGTGAAATTATGGAAGATTTCCAGCGCCAAAGCAGCAGGAATAGCTTCGCGGATATCGTCTTTATAAAGGTTGTACCCCATAAGCGTCAGTACGGGGCGAACACGTTTTCCTCCCAAAGCAAGGATATAACTTATCGGGTCGAAAAGTGATTGAGGTTTCTCACGGAACTTTATTTCTTCTATGTGTTTGTTCACTATATCGAGAACCTCGGCAAATGTGTAAAGCATATCTAATTTCTTTTTTTGTTTTTTTTATTAACTTAAGATGCAAAGGTACAAAACATTTGTGGTTTCATGAAGAAGATGTTTTTGTATAAAAATTCACACACATATTAAATACCGGAGTGCTCCAATAAATTTTAATTAGTTTTCCCTATCTTTCCTCTATAATCACCATCTTCTCTAAGCTACTTGTTGCTTAGAGAAGGTTTTGGTTTTGGCACAGCACATGACTCCCTCTCCTCATTTT
>NZ_JARXWE010000047.1 GCF_029893235.1 Dysgonomonas sp. PH5-45 | reverse complement strand
CCGCGTAACTTTGGTTACATAGTTCCATCATTTTGAGCAAACATTCCGACACATTGTTCTGTATGAACAATACGTTTGTTCAATGCGGAATAACGCCGTTCATACTGACGAAGCGATTGTGTTTGCTGATCTGGAACATAACTCCCATAAGCTAAACCTTTCATCAAAACCAAAGCAATCCAATGTGCATCGCGAACATCGGTCTTGCGACCGGGAAGCTGTTTGATAAAAAGAGGATTGACTAACTTCAAGTCAAAACTATCCACCAGTACACGCCAAATGGGAATCCAGTAAATACTGGTGCTTTCCATAGCAACTTGATAAACATCATACTGCTCCAATAAGGAGCGAAGTTCATATAAGTCAGAGGTTAATGTGCCAAACTTTTGCTCTTTTAATACCCCGGACTCATTGATTATACAAGCAAAGACACTATCTTTGTGTACATCAAGACCACAATATTGATTCATAAGAATTGAGTTGAAACTTTTTTATGAAGATACATATTGTTGGTCTTGTTTGCATAAAATAAGCTATTCTTTTATCAGACTCGCTTATAAATAGCAAATTTTTATCTAAGTTTGTTACACAAATCAAAACTGTTGGAAGTACCTTATGGATTATGTAGAAGTGAAGTTTACGGCAACTCCTGATAATGAGGCTGTGAACGATGTTTTATCGGCTATCTTGGCCGAAATTGGCTTTGAAAGCTTTGTTGAAACACCGGATGGCGTGACAGCCTATATACAGGCTACGGCTTTTGACGAAGACGAACTGAAGGCAACCCTTGCTGCTTTTCCGTTAGAGACTACATTGAGTTATACAGCCCAGACGATAGAAGGCAAAGACTGGAAC
This sequence comes from Dysgonomonas sp. PH5-45, assembly GCF_029893235.1. Lineage (GTDB taxonomy): Bacteria > Bacteroidota > Bacteroidia > Bacteroidales > Dysgonomonadaceae > UBA1309. The sequence goes on along the minus strand of NZ_JARXWE010000047.1, from coordinate 8,741 downwards.
GAAGAGTGGGAGAAAAACTACTTCAAACCGCTTATTATAGACAACCGATGTATCATTCAAAGCACTTTTCATAAAGAACCTGCTGTCTACGAATATAATATACTGATAGACCCCAAAATGGCTTTTGGCACGGGGCATCATCAAACAACCGAACTTATGATTCGGGAAATATTGGATACCGATTATACCGGAAAGACGGTTTTGGATATGGGTTGTGGCACAGCTATCCTTGCTATTTTGGCATCTATGCGCGGTGCAAAATCGGTTTTGGGGATAGATATTGATAAATGGGCGTACGACAATGCAATCGAAAATCTCAACCTAAACAATATCAGCAATGTGGAGATTCAGATTGGTGGAGCCGATTTGTTGGGAGCTGATACTTTCGATGTGATTCTGGCTAACATCAACCGTAATATTTTGCTGAACGATATACATCGCTATGCTGCTGTTTTGAACCGGGGCGGGGCTTTGTATATGAGCGGGTTTTATGAGGAAGATATTCCTCTTATCGCCGAAGAGTGCGGAAAATATAATCTGACATTAAACCGAAAGGCTATAAAAGATAATTGGGCGGTAGTCAGATTCGATAAAGACTAAATTAATATAGTGTAACCCTGTTTTATGTGCGAAGAGCACATCAAAAGGAAATGAACTTCAAGATAAATTCTCTGTATAAACCAACGGGCGATCAGCCGGTGGCTATAAAATCGCTGTCGGAAGGGGTGTTACAACACATCCCTTATCAAACATTGCTGGGTGTTACGGGGTCTGGAAAAACGTTTACCATTGCCAATGTTATACAAGAAACACAAAAACCTACATTAGTACTGAGCCATAACAAAACCCTTGCAGCACAGTTGTATAGTGAGTTTAAAGGCTTTTTCCCGGATAATGCGGTAGAGTATTTTGTTTCGTATTACGATTATTACCAACCCGAGGCGTATATCCCGTCCACCAATACGTATATAGAAAAAGACCTTTCGGTAAACGACGAAATAGAAAAATTGCGGTTGGCAACATCAACATCGTTGCTCTCAAACCGCAGGGATGTGATTGTGGTGTCGTCGGTGTCGTGTTTGTATGGTATGGGCAATCCGGAAGATTTCGAAAAATCGACTATTTCTATTCATACAGGTCAGAACGTAGGACGTGACGAGTTTTTGCGTCAGATTGTCAGCTCACTCTATTCGCGTAATGAAGTAGAATTGAGTAGGGGAAACTTCAGGGTGAAGGGTGATACGGTTGATATTTTTATGGCCGAAGGCGATATGATTCTTCGGGTGATTTTCTGGGGCGACGAAATAGAAAGCATAGAAAGTATTGATCCGCTATCGGGCATAAAACGCGAAAACTTCGACGAGTTTCGTATATATCCAGCCAGCCTTTTTGTGACAACAAAAGAACGCATACACCGCGCCGTAGACGAAATTGCTTTGGACTTAGGTCGGCAAGTAGATTTTTTCCAGTCGATAGGTAAGCCCCTCGAAGCTAAACGCTTGTACGAACGTGTTACTTACGATTTGGAGATGATTCGCGAAGTAGGATACTGCTCGGGTATAGAAAACTATTCACGTTACTTCGATAACCGTCTGCCGGGTACACGTCCTTTCTGTTTGTTAGACTTCTTTCCTGACGACTTTTTGTTGGTGATTGACGAAAGCCACGTAACCATACCGCAAATTAGGGCTATGTACGGGGGCGACCATTCGCGCAAGGCTAATTTGGTGGAGTATGGTTTCCGCCTTCCGGCGGCTATGGATAACCGTCCGCTTAAATTCGAAGAATTCGAAAGCCTGACAAAGCAAGTGATTTATGTAAGTGCAACGCCAGCCGATTACGAATTGATGAAGTCGGAAGGGGTGGTGGTTGAGCAATTGATTCGCCCAACGGGACTGTTAGATCCGCCTATTGATGTTCGCCCAAGTCTGAACCAGATTGACGACTTAATGGAGGAAATCCAAATCCGCACCGAATTGGATGAGCGGGTGTTGGTAACAACCCTGACAAGGCGCATGGCCGAAGAATTGGCTTCGTACTTGTCTAATCACGGAGTTCGATGCAACTATATACATTCGGATGTTGATACGCTCGACCGTGTCCGTATTATGGATGAGTTGCGGAATGGCTTGTTCGATGTTCTTGTTGGGGTGAATTTGCTCCGCGAAGGTTTGGATTTGCCGGAAGTATCGTTGGTGGCTATTCTTGATGCGGACAAAGAAGGCTTTCTCCGTTCGCATCGTTCGCTTACCCAGACTGTTGGTCGGGCAGCCCGGAATGTGAATGGAAAAGTTATTTTTTATGCCGACAAAATAACCGAAAGTATGGCCAGAACCATCGACGAGACTAATCGCCGCCGCGAAATACAAATGGCTTACAACAAAGCCAATGGCATAGTGCCGCAACAAATAGTAAAATCAAAAACATCATCGGCTTTGAATAAAGATAAGAAAGAGACAGGAACTCAGGTATATATGGAGCCCGATTTCAGGCAAACGGAAACGGTATTTGTAGACAAGTACGAAACAGTTTCGGAATTAGAAAAAGCGATAGCTAAAACAAAAAAACAAATGGCCGAAGCTGCCAAAAAACTTGAATTTCTTGAAGCTGCCCAATACCGTGACGAACTTATCCGCCTGGAAGATATGCTGTCTGCTAAAAAGGAATGATAGCTACGGGATATTGATAGATATATGAAAAACGATGATTTTCTTTACAGAGAAAATCACTGTTATCTATTCTTATTTTATAGCTTATTTGAGATTTTAGTCGAACATCTGTCTGAAATGTCTGAAAATCCTTTCTTTTACCGATTTATTGGGTTGAAAGTTGGGGGAGTTGTCTAATCCCGAAAGAATTTTCTTTTCGCTTTCGTCCAGTTTTTCGGGAATGTATACGCTAACGTTTATCAGCAAATCGCCGGTCCCGTAACGGTTTATGCTTGGTAGGCCTTTGTTTTTAAGGCGTAGAACCTTTCCGGGTTGCGTTCCGGGTTCTATGCTGACCTTAACTTTTCCGTCTATCGTTGGAACTTCTACACTTGCGCCGAGGGCTGCATCCGATACGCTGAGCAGCAGGTTATAAACCACATCATTATCGTCGCGCAAGAGTTCCGGATGTTTTTCCTCCTCTATAACTATCAGTAAATCGCCATTGATGCCTCCACGGCGAGCTGCGTTGCCTTTGCCGCTCATTGAAAGTTGCATGCCTTCGGCAACACCGGCAGGGATGTTTAGGGTAATAACTTCTTCTTCGCGGACGATGCCTTCGCCACTACAATGGGTACATTTCTTTGATATGGATTTGCCTTCGCCACCACAGGCCGAACAGGTGGTTTGGGTTTGCATTTGTCCCAGAATGGTGTTCATGATACGGGTTGTTACCCCCGAACCATTACAGGTGGAGCATGTTGAGAATGCTGTTCCGTCTTCGGCTCCTGTGCCTTTGCAATAAGAGCAGGATACGTATTTTTTTACTTTGATTTTCTTTTCAACACCGGTCAGGACTTCTTTCAGGGTCAGTTTTACTTTTACCCTCAGGTCGGAACCTCTGTTCATGCGGCGGCCTCCACCACCGCCACCTCCTCCAAAACCGAAGTGGCCTCCAAATATGTCTCCAAACTGAGAGAATATATCATCCATCGAGAATCCACCGCCTGCGTGGCCACCAAATCCTCCGGGAGCCTGATGTCCGTATCTGTCGTAACGGGCGCGTTTCTGTTCGTCGCTCAGCACTTCATAAGCTTCGGCGGCTTCCTTAAATTTTTCTTCGGCGGTAGCATCTCCCGGATTTTTATCGGGATGGTGCTGGATTGCTTTTTTCTTATATGCTTTTTTTATTTCTTCGACGGTAGCTGTTCTGGATACTTCCAGCACTTCGTAATAGTCTCTTTTTTCGGCCATTGTTTTTTGCGTATATATTATTTTGCAACGATTACTTTCGGATAGCGGATCACTTTGTCTTGTAGTGTATATCCTTTCTGAACGCAGTCAATCACTTTGTCTTTTTGGTCTTCGCTCTGGGCAGGAACACTGGTTAAGGCCTCATGTTTGTCAACATCGAATGGCTGGCCTACGGTTTCGATTTCTTTTACACCATGTTTTTCCAGAAAAGAAATAAATTTGTTGTAAATCAACACAACTCCCTCTTTAATGGCTTCGGTGTCGTTGGTTTTATCCATATTCTCGATAGCCCGTTCAAAGTCGTCTATCACGGGAAGCAGGTCTATTAATATTTTTTCTCCGCCGGTTTTTATTAAGTCGGCCTTTTCTTTGATTGTTCGTTTGCGATAATTGTCGAATTCGGCATGCAGACGTAGATACGAATTGTTCATATCGGCATATTTTGCTTGCCAGTCGTCTTCGTTTTCTTCAGCCACATTGACATTTTCTTCAACATTAAGATTTTCGTCTTTCTGATTATTTGTCAGATTTTCGTCTTTAAACTCTTCTTGATCTTGGAAATCTTTTTTGTTTTTATCAGTCATGGTTGTCCGTTTTTTTGTTATATCATGTTCGCATACAGCGTTTTGTGTTTACACGATGTGTCGATGTTGCTCCATGCAAATACTGTACGGTTTGTTTCTTATACAAATTCTTTGCCAAAAACAATGCCGAAAATATTGGCTCTGTTTTGGTATTTTTAATAATGGCTTAAATTTGTATCTTTGTGTACGGCGCTAATTTTAATTGTTTTCTTTTTCAATAAAATTAGTGTGCAAAAGTAATATAGTATGAACCAATAAGCAAACTTTTTATATTATAATGATTCACGAACTATTTACCCCTATCAATACAACAATTGTAATACTTCTTATCGCATCTTTCTTTTTCATGCAAGGAAAAGTGCGCTCAGACCTTGTGGCTATATGCTCTTTGCTGGCGTTGATGCTGACCGATATCTTAACTCCGGCGGAGGCTCTTTCGGGTTTCTCTAACTCGGTTGTGATAATGATGGTGGGATTGTTTATTGTAGGCGGTGGAATCTTTCGGACGGGGCTTGCCAAAATGATAAGCAGTAAAATTCTCCGCTTGGCAGGTAATAATGAAAACCGGCTGTTTGTGGCGGTGATGCTTGTTACGGCCTTCATTGGTGCTTTTGTGAGTAATACGGGAACGGTTGCGGTGATGATTCCGATTGTTGTGAGTATGGCTGCCGAAGCCAAGATAAACCCTCGTAAGTTGCTTATGCCTTTGGCTTTTGCCAGCAGTATGGGTATCCTGACCCTTATCAGTACCCCACCCAATATGGTTATACAGGATATATTAATTAGTAATGGATACGAAGCGCTATCTTTCTTCTCTTTCACACCGATAGGTTTGGTTGGTTTGCTTGTAGGTATTATTCTGATGTTTTTTCTTCGTAAAATATTCCTGTCGAAAGATGACGGGGCTTCGGGCAAAACAGCAGGAGGGAAAAGCTTGAGAGAACTTGTGGAAGAATACGATCTGGCACAATCGTCCTTCTCGCTCGAGGTAAAAGAAGGCTCTAAGCTATCGGGACATTCGCTCAAAGAATTAGGAATAGGTTCCAAATACAATGTAAATATTGTGAAAATCAGCAAAGTGACGAAGGTTTCCCGCCTTACTAAAAAGAAAACACTGACCGAAGAAATGGCAGGGGCTAACACCCAGATAGATACGGGCGACATTCTTTATTGTAACGGAAGCAGGGGAGATGTGGATGTATTTATATCGGACAACAATCTGCTTGAATTACCAATGAATAAAAAAGAAGAGGGTTCGTTTTCCGATTTTCAGAATATTGGTATAGCAGAGGTTTTTATTATGCCGAATTCACGGTTGATAAACCGGAAGATATCAGATACAAGCTTTCGCGAAGAATTTAATGTAAGCATAATTGGTGTTCAGCGAAACAACGAATACCAGACTAATAATATTCAAAATCAGAAACTTCATTCGGGAGACGCCCTGTTGATACAAGGAACTTGGGATAATATTGCCGATATAGGTAAGAGACGGCAGAATGACTTGGTGCTTGTGGGGCAACCGCTTGAAGAAGCCTCGAAAGTGACGCTCGACCATAAAGCACCGCTTGCCGGAGCAATAATGATAGCCATGATTGTGGTTATGGTGCTGAATGTTATTCCGGCTGTCACGGCAGTGCTTATAGCTGCGGTCTTGATGGTTCTGACAGGCTGCTTGCGTAATATGGAAGAAGCTTACAATAATATAAACTGGGAGAGTGTTATTCTTATCGGAGCAATGATGCCGATGTCAGTAGCATTCGAAAAAACGGGCGCGGCCTCGCTTATTTCGAGCGGCCTTGTTGACGGATTAGGTCAATATGGGCCATATGCCCTCCTTGCCGGAATTTACTTCAGCACGTCTCTGCTCACAATGTTTATTAGCAACACGGCTACGGCTGTCCTTTTTGCACCCATAGCCTTGCATGCTGCGGTAGGAATGGGGGTTAGCCCGTATCCTTTCTTGTTTGCGGTGACGGTTGCGGCGAGTATGTGTTTTGCAAGTCCTTTTTCTACCCCGCCCAACGCATTAGTGATGTCGGCAGGGCGATATTCGTTTATGGACTACGTAAAGGTGGGTATGCCACTGCAACTGGTAATGGGAATAGTGATGATTGTGGTATTGCCAATTTTCTTCCCTTTCGAATAATTTTTTATCAGGAATTTGTATATTAATAAAAAATGATGTTTATTTGTGGAGATAAAACATTATTTAACAGCAAAAACTTCATAAGCCTATAGAAAAACATTACTCTTTTAAATTACTAAAATAAGTGAAAAGAAGTGATGGATGTATTATCTGTAATGACTGACGAAGAACTTGTCAGAACATATTTTGTAGGCAATAATCTCGCATTTGATGAATTATTAGAAAGACATAAAAAGAATGTCTACAACTATATACTCTTTATTGTGAAAAATAAGGAGTTGTCCGAAGATATATTTCAAGATACCTTCATAAAGGCAATTACTACTATAAAACAAGGGCGATATACCGAAAGCGGAAAATTCCGCGCTTGGATTACCCGTATAGCCCATAATCTGATTATAGATCATTTCCGCCAAGAAAAGAACGAAAATACGATATCGAACGATGAGACACAGGTCGATTTGTTCAATAATGTGTCTTTGTGCGAAGGAACGGTAGAAGACGAAATTATCAGTAGCCAGATAGTGAACGATGTACGTCGGTTAATTAATTTTCTGCCGGACAACCAGCGCGAGGTTCTCGAAATGCGTTATTATCAGAACTTAAGTTTCAAAGAGATATCGGATGCTACGGGTGTTAGTATCAATACAGCATTGGGGCGTATGCGTTATGCTATATTGAATATGCGAAAGATGGCTGACGAAAACCGGATGATTTTGACGACGGAATAATATTCTGAAAAGTATTGAAATAAAAGAAAGTCTGGCATAATAGAAGTTTGTGCCAGACTTTTTTATACCTTCACGCTCGGAAAAACATTTATTATAGTGTTTCAATGAATAGGGTCTTTTTTACAATTTCCGGGTTATTATTACTTATTGTAGTTTCTTGTACCGATTATACCCCCAAGCCAATGGGTTATAACAGGATTGAGAAACCTGTTTATTCGTATAGGGTGTATTCTACTCCATACTTTACTTTTTTATTTCCGGCAATAGCTAAAATAGAGCCTCAGCGGCATGACAGCCTGCCGGGGCATTGGTTTGACATCACTTATCCTAAATATAAGGCGGTGGTTCACTGTACATATCTGACGGTGCAGAAAGATTCTATCCGAAATTTCTTTGAAGATAGCCATCGTTTGGCGTACTCCCATACAATGAGGGCCGAAGATATAAACGTATCCCTATTCAGTAATCCGGATCATGAGGTTATGGGTGCCATATACGACATAGGAGGCGATGTTGCTACACCTATACAGTTTTGTGCAACCGACAGTTTATCGCATTTTCTTAGGGGATCTTTGTATTATCAGGAAAAGGTTAATCCGGACTCAATAGAGCCTATAACACGCTACATACGAGATGATATAGTGCAGATAATAGAGTCGATAAAGTGGAAATAATAGTATTCAAAGGGTTCTGGGTGGTGAAAATAAATTCAAAAAATATAGAACAAATATTTGGAGTTTCCGAAAAACGTTTTACCTTTGCATCCGCAATCGAGAGATAACAAGCCTCGTTTTACGGGGAAGAAACTCAGGATGGCCCATTCGTCTATCGGTTAGGACGCAAGATTTTCATTCTTGAAAGAGGGGTTCGACTCCCCTATGGGCTACAACAGAAACAAGATAAAAATATAAAAAAGATTAGTCAAGATGGCAAATCACAAATCAGCAATAAAAAGAATCAGACAAGCTAATGTAAAGCGTTTGCAGAACAGATATGTAGCAAGAACTACACGTAATGCTATCAAAAAATTACGCCTTATAACAGACAAGGCAGAGGCTGCAAAAATGTATCCTTCGGTATGTTCAATGTTAGATCGTTTAGCAAAGAAAAATGTTATACATAAAAACAAAGCTGCTAACTTGAAATCTAAATTGGCACATCACGTAAATACTCTATAAGAAGAATTTTTCTTTAAAATATTTATATACTTTATATAGGTTGAACAAATGTTTCAACCTATATTTTTATGTATATATTGGTGAAAAAGCGTAATGTAAAAAGGGGTCAGCGGATTTTCCCGGTTGATAAACCTTGTCACATATCACGAATATAGCATCGCCAGTCTGTACATAAAGAACTTAATATCTCCCACGCC
>NZ_JARXWE010000046.1 GCF_029893235.1 Dysgonomonas sp. PH5-45 | reverse complement strand
GGCGTGGGAGATATTAAGTTCTTTATGTACAGACTGGCGATGCTATATTCGTGATATGTGACAAGGTTTATCAACCGGGAAAATCCGCTGACCCGCTTTTTCATTTTTCAAGTGTTTTGTTTAAGTTAATAACTAAAAAGCGATTACTGGATTTGTAATCGCTTTCTACGTAGAGCGGAAGACGGGGGTCAAACCCGCGACCCTCAGCTTGGAAGGCTGATGCTCTATCAACTGAGCTACTTCCGCAACTTTCTTTTTTCAGGGTGGGCAGTGAAGGATTCGAACCTCCGAAGACGTAAGTCAGCTGAGTTACAGTCAGCCCCAGTTGGCCACTTTGGTAACTGCCCTTGCTTTCTTGCTAAAGCGTTGCAAAGGTAATGATATTATTTATTTCTGCAAGAAAATCCCACCATTTTTAATGCCGTGATTGCCGCTTCATCACCCTTGTTTCCGTGCTTACCTCCGGCACGGTCGAGCGACTGTTGCATATCGTCGGTAGTTAAAAGACCGAATATGAAAGGTATATCATATTCTAAGTTCAGTTGAGCAATGCCCTGTGTCACTCCTGTGCAAACATAGTCGAAATGAGGTGTATCGCCCCGGACAACACAGCCCAATGTTATTATGGCATCGTATTGTTTTGTCTGCGCCATTTTTTTTGCTCCGAAAATCAATTCAAAGCTTCCGGGCACATAGTCTATTTTTATATTCTCGCTCTTTACCCCATGTTTGGCAAGCGTTTTACACGCTCCGTCCAAAAGAGCAAAAGTGATATTGTTATTCCATTCCGATACAACAATCCCGATGGTCATATCTTTGCCATCGGGAACAGTTGTCGGATCATATTCTGATAAGTTATGATATGCAGTAGCCATTTTTTTCCTTACAATCAATAAAAATTAGTTTTTATCCAACTCGCTTATATTGGCATCTATCGATTCTACTTTTTTGGCAATCAAGTCCATCTCTGCCTTCAAGTCTTCAATCTTTTTGTTCATTTCTTTCAGCAGACCTCCGCTACCTTTCGAAACAGAGAGGAATCCCATATTATTCTCGTAAGTCTGGAGTTCTGATTTAATTTTATTGAACTGGAATTGTAGTTTTTCGCGTTCCTTATAAAGAGCATTTTTTGGCTTATCGGAACTTGAAATAGACTCCAAATTAGAGCGGAAATTTTGCATGCGACGCTCCGAACGGTCTACTTTCAGTAAATCGAATTTAGTATCTAATGCTTTCTGATAAGCCTTGTAGATTTTATCTTTTTCTTTAAACGGCACAAAACCAATCTGATGCCATTCATCTATATAAGCGTAGATATCTTCGGTTGCTTTCTTGGGGTCGGCTGCAATGTCAACAGCATTAATTTTTTCAATCAACTCGTTCTTTTTAGCCAGATTAGCCTCCTCTTCTTCGCGTTGCGATGAATTAACCTTTTTCTTTTCTTCAAAGAAATGATCGCAGGCCGAAACAAATTCTTTCCAGATAGCGTCCGAATACTTACGAGGCACAGCACCAATTGTTTTCCATTCTTTCTGAATAGCAATCAATTCATCGGTTGTTTTACTCCAATCGGTACTGTCTTTGAGCGCTTTCGCTTTTTCGAGCAAAGCTCTTTTCTTTTCCAGATTTTCGTCCAATCTATCTCTTTGAACTTTGAAAAACTCAGCTTTCTTCTCAAAGAAAGTATCGCACAGCGCTCTGAACTGTTCAAATATCTGAGAATTTATCTTTCTGGGAACAAAGCCAATCGTTTTCCATTTTGCCTGCAGTTCTATAACCTCTTTGCTTTTTTCGTCCCATGTATTGTAACTGTTAAGGGCGTCATAGTCGATAGCTTTCAGAGCATCGCAGATAGCGTTTTTTTCGGCAAGGTTATTTTCTTCCTGCGCTTTCATGCCCTCAAAGTGAGCCTGATAACGTTTGTTTATTTCGGTCGAAGCTGATTTAAAGCGATCCCATATTTCTTCGCGCAACTCCTTTACAACGGGCCCTATTTCGCGCCACTGTTGATGGAAGTTTTGTAGCTGATGGAATGCCGAAACAATGTCCGACTCTTCCAATAGCTTTTCGGTCGATTCTATAATCTGAGTTTTTAGTTCAAGATTCTTTTTGAAATCGTAGTCGCGGAACTCATTGTTTATCTTTATCAGATCGTAAAATTTCTCTGTATATACCTGATACGACTTCCACAAATTATTCACCTCGCCGGCAGGAACAGCCTTTATTTCGTTCCACTGCTGTTGCAGGTCTTTAAATTCTTTGTATAGCTTATTAAAATCGTCTGTACTTTCGGTAAGGTCTTTAATTTTATCTATAATCTGAAGTTTTTTAGCCAGATTTTCGGCTCTCAGTTTATCTTCTGCCTCGATAGCTTTTGCCCTTTTTTCTTTTATATTGTTCAGAAGTTCTTTCAACTGGTCTTCAAGCGGATCTTGCGCCGGCTCAAAATCTTTTACATCTCCACCATCAGCGATAAATTTCTCCTTAAGTTCGTTTATCTCTGTTGTTTTTATTTTATAAAACGCTTGCTTCAATGTATCTACATCGGCTCTGGTAGGAATAGCCTCTTGCTTAGCAAGATTGTCTAAGCATGCTATTATTTCTTCTTTTGTTTCAGGGACCGTTAGTTTTGATTCTTCAGAAGTTTCAAGTTGTGCTTCTGTTGGTTGATCAACTTCTTTGCTTTCAGGAACAATAGCTTGTTGATCTTCGCTCAACTCAGGGGCAAGATTCTCAGTCATAGTAAATAATTAAATTAGTTTAATAAGTTCATTTCAAAAATTCTAATTTACAAACTTAATAAATTATTTTTCTTATTCTACATCTTTTTGATATAGAACATAAAAAATATACTGAATATTCTGACCACACTACCATTCTTGTCATCAAAATTCTGCCAGCCGAAATAAACACTATTCTCAAAATATTTGTTTATTATTGTAAGTTAAAATATAAACAACAAACCATAGGCAGGTTTCAAACGGAGCAATTCGTATTGGAGGTTTTTGGCAGATCAAAGACTTTGCCTCCAATTTGTAAAACTTTATTATTTCTTTTCATAAAATTGTAATAATAGCAGAAATAGATATAATTTTATAGTCTGAAAAAATGTTATAAACCATGAACAGTGTACGTATAGAGAACAAAATATCGCCCAAATTGCGGGTATTTATGCTGGTTGTAGGCGCTTACAATGTACTTTTAGGTTTTTATGGCTGTGTTAATCTGGCAATGGATGGGCCACTGAATTTCCTGTTCTATATGAACCTGATTCTAATTATACTGGGTATTATATTGATTTTGATGTTCACCATCTGGCAATCTAAACCGCTGATATGCGTGGATATTGAAAAAATAACATTCAATCTGCCGGAGCAAAAACCAATTTCTCCTATAGAATGGCAGGATATAACTGAGGTAGGCATCGGAATCGGTTCATTGAAAATAATAACCATAGGGCAGAAATCGACCGACATAGATTTATCGGCGCTTAAATACAAAGATATTCGTGAACTGAAAAGCATTATCGTGGAATGCTGCGAATTGAAAAACATTCCATACAAAAATGCATAAACAAATTTAATGGAAGAAAATACACAACTAAACTGAAAATAGAATGAGTAACAAAGGTTATAGCAACAATAAGCAGAAAAAACGGGTGGCAATCATAGGCACCATAGTTATCCTTTTGCTGGTTTTCGGATTATATAAGTACATCACTTATGAGCCTGCACAAGCAGCCCCTGTGCAAACAAAAGAAGGTTTACAGTTAATAAGTCTGGAAAATCCGGATTCGGCCCAGTTTTTGGATGTGATTATGTCTGAACAGAGAATGAACATTATAATCTTGGCTGATAAATTTTACGGAAACTCGGCCTATTGGCCTTATGTTTTTGAGATAAACAAAGAGTCTATACAAAACCCCTTGGATATACCCAAAAATACGGTGCTGAGGATACCTCGCATCGATTCTGTCCTTGCCGAAAAAGACGGCTTGGAAGAGGTAAAAAGGCTCGGCGATAGTATCTTATCCGAGATAGACAGAAAGAAAAATACTACTGAGGAGAAGTTAATTTTTTCAGACAATCCGTAAACGTTAGGTTGTATTGTGTGCCATAGAGCATGTCCTTCAAGACTACTTCCTGCCGGGCAATTTCTTCCTCGCCAACTATAACAACATAGGGGATGCCGTTCGTGTTGGCATACGACATCTGTTTTTTCAGTTTACTTTCATCCGGATAAATTTCGACAGAGATATCACTTTTTCGCAAATCGGATACTAAGGGAAGGATATAGTCAATTTCTGTTGCTCCAAAATTGGTGAACATCACTTGGGTTCCTTTTATTGAGCCTTGAGGATAAAGATTCAGTTGATTCAAAACATCAAATATACGGTCTGCACCAAATGAGATACCGACTCCCGATACATTTTCCAGACCGAAAATGCCTGTCAGGTTGTCGTAACGTCCGCCTCCGGTAATGCTACCTATTTCTATATCAAGGGCTTTTACCTCAAAAATAGCTCCTGTATAGTAATTCAATCCGCGAGCCAAAGTTAAATCCAACTCTACTTCCGAATTCAAGTTGAGCAATTCTGTTTTCGAGAAGATATATTCGAGTTCTTCAACACCTTTCAATCCTGTTTTAGAAGCGGAAAGAGTAGACTTCAAAACTTCCAGCTTATCCTTATTCGACCCTTGCAGTAAAATAATGGGTTGCAGTTTTTCGATTGCCGACTGTGGTATTCCTTTGCCGGCAAGTTCTTCGTTTACTTTCTCTAAGCCTATTTTATCCAGTTTGTCGATAGCGACAGTGATATCCACAATCTTGTCCGACTGGCCTATTACTTCGGCTATGCCGCTAAGTATCTTCCTGTTATTTATTTTTATAGAAACTCTGATTCCGAAACGGGTAAATACTTCGTCAATAATCTGAACCAACTCCATTTCGTTCAGCAAGGAGTCTGAACCTATTATATCGGCATCGCACTGAAAAAATTCCCTGTAACGCCCTTTTTGCGGGCGGTCGGCACGCCAAACAGGCTGAATCTGGTATCGTTTGAAAGGGAAACTTATTTCATTGCGGTGCATCACAACGTAACGGGCAAAAGGAACCGTCAGGTCGTAACGCAAACCTTTTTCGCAAGCCTTCACGGCAAAACGATTAGAGTTCCGTTCCATCAGCTCGGCCTCAGTAAAGTTCGACAAGTAATCGCCTGAATTGAGAATCTTGAACAACAGCCTGTCTCCTTCTTCGCCATATTTCCCCATCAAAGTCGAAAGGTTTTCCATAGCAGGGGTTTCTATCTGCTGGAACCCATGCAACCTGTAAACTTCTTTTATTGTATCGAAAATATAGTTTCTCTTAGCCATTTCTATTGGCGAAAAGTCTCGGGTTCCTTTGGGGATAGATGGTTTTTGCATATTACTTTAAAGCGTTTAATTGACCAACAAAGGTAAAAGTTTTATATTTGTTCTCAAAAAATAGGTTTATTTTTTCATTTATAAGCATAAAACAACTATTTTTGCGGCTACGAAATGACAAACCGTTTGTAAAAAATATAACAAAGAATATGGCAGTGTCGAAGAAAAAACAAGACGAACAGAGAGTCGAGAAAGAATGGGAAGCAATAGACCAAGCAGTTGTAAAATCTGGGAACTTTCTGGGTAAATATCAAAATCAACTGTTGATAGGTATCGCCGTTGTTGTAGTGATAGTGTGCGGATACTTAGGGTACGACCACTTTATAAAACAACCCAAAACTCTTGAAGGCCAGACAGCCCTTTTCAGAGGGGAACAGTATTTTGAACAAGGACAGGATTCATTAGCCCTTTATGGAGACGGAAAAGGTTATCTTGGCTTCGAGGCACTTGCCGAGAGTTACAGTTCGACCAAAGCCGGCGATTTGGCTAAAGCTTACGCAGGTATTGCAAATGCCCGCCTTGGCAAATACGACAAAGCAATTTCTTATCTGAACGGTTATAACAGTGGTGATGCCTTGTTTACATATCAAGCAAAAGTAACGTTGGGCGATTGTTATGCAAACAAAGGTGAGTTAGACAAAGCCGTTGGTCTATTTATGGACGCGGCAAAGGGAGCTGACAATGAACTTTATTCACCTCTTTATTATCAAAAAGCGGCGATGATTTATAGAGAACAAAAAAATCACGATAAAGTGATTGAGATTTGCACCCTCATAAAAAACAATTATATGAATTCGGCTCAAGCAGGCGAAGCCGATAAATATATTGAAGAAGCTAAACTTCTGAAAGGCGGAAAATAACAATCAAAATTACTTTACAATATATAACAGGAGCCGGTTTATTGAATTAAGCCGGCTTTTTGTTTATCTGAGAGAGATCGCCCCTGTATTTTGAATTTTATGTTACTTTTGTACATACATAATAATGAATAAAATCAGAATGTAGATGGGTGGTATTTTTCACATAATCCCTACACCGGTAGGCAATCTGGAGGACATGACGTTTCGAGCCGTGCGTCTGTTGAAGGAAGTAAACCTTATTTTGGCCGAAGATACACGTACATCGGGCTTTTTGCTCAAGCACTTCGATATTCAGAACAAAATGCAGTCTTACCACAAGTTTAACGAGCATAAAGCCGTGTCGGCTATCGTTGACAAGCTCAAAGCCGGTGAGAATATAGCCCTCATATCGGATGCCGGAACCCCCGGAATATCAGACCCCGGATTCCTTTTAGCCCGAGAGTGTGCTAAAGCCGGAATCAAGGTAGAGTGTTTACCGGGTGCAACAGCATTTGTGCCGGCATTGGTAGCCTCTGGAATACCTTGCGATAAATTTGTTTTTGAAGGATTCCTTCCACAAAAAAAAGGACGGACAACCCGCCTGAAACTTCTTGCCGGGGAAGAACGTACAATAGTGCTGTACGAATCGCCATACCGTGTTCTGAAAACGCTTACCCAGCTTTCCGAATACTTGGGCGAAGACCGATTTGCAGCCACCTGCCGCGAAATATCGAAGTTGCACGAAGAGATTCTTCGGGCTCCACTTAAAGAACTGATAACCCATTTTACGGAGAACTCTCCCCGTGGAGAATTTGTTATAATAGTCTCCGGACGAGAGGATAAGTAATATTTTTTGGATAAAAGGTGCGGAAACATACTATTTTTCATTATTTTTGGAAACGAAATAGCAAATAGAATGTTATAACTGTATAAAGTTTGTAAAATAAAAACCAGATTAACAATGAAAAAATTACTTGTAGGTTGTTTGTGTTTAGCCGCATTGGCTTCGTGCAACGTTAAAAACTCAGACGAATATAAGACTCTTAAAGCTCAAAATGATTCTTTAATGGCTTTAAACAGTCAGGATGAAGCAGAGATGGCCGAAATGATGGCCTTGATTAATCAGGTGGAAGAAAACTTCAACCAGATTAAAACTGCCGAAAAATACTTAACTGTTGAATCGAAAGCCAAAGGCGAAATGACCACCGATACCAAAGCTAAGATTCAAGAGAACTTCAATATGATTAACGATATCCTTAAAAAGAACAAGGAGGATATTGCTACCTTGAACAAAAAGTTGAGTAATAGCAAAGGACAGATGTCAAGCCTGAAATCGACTATCGACCGTTTGAATAAAGAGCTTGAAGACCGTGCCACAACAATCACCGAATTGCAGGCAACTTTGGCTACAAGAGACCAAGAGATAGCCAAGCTGAATAATGATGTGAGAGGATTGGCGGCAAATGTGTCGGACTTAGCCGATAAGAATTATGCCCAAGCGTCGAAAATACAGGAACAAGACAAAGCGCTGAACACAGCCTATTATATGTTCGGAACATCGAAAGAGTTGAAAGAAGCTAAAGTTATTTCGGGAGGATTCCTTGTATCATCCAAATTGATGAAAGAGTCGATAGACAAAAATAAATTCATCAGAATAGATATCCGCGAAACAAAAGAGATACCTGTTTACGCTAAAAATGCGAAAGTCCTTTCAAATCATCCAAATACAAGTTATACACTCGAAAAAGATGCGAACAAAAACATCGTTCTGAAAATAAGCGATTATCAAAAATTCTGGAGCTTAACTCCGTTTTTGGTTATTCAAGTAAGCTAAATTTAATTATACAATACAGAAAAGCACTATCGCATCTATAAAGAAATAGATCTGATAGTGCTTTTGTTTTAGAGATACAATGAAAAGATATAAGACCCTGTTTTTCGATTTGGACGATACTCTCTGGGACACTGCCACAAATAGCAAAGATGCCATGATGGAAGTGTTCTTGCAGTTCGGGCTAAATCAATTCTACTCTTCGTTCAACGAATTCTACGCCATATACAGCAAACATAACAGCAATCTTTGGAGCCTGTATAATAATGCCAAGATCACAAAAAAGGAACTCAAAGACAAGCGTTTCGAAATATTAATGCCTTTAAACGCCTTTAATAAAACAGAAATAGATACCATAGCCGATACATTTATGCATACCGTATCCTTGAAAAAAAAGCTCGTTCATGGAGCCATAGATATCCTTGGGCGATTGAAGGAGAAATACGACCTGCATATTCTATCCAATGGTTTTACTGAGATACAGCATATAAAAATGGAAAATTCGGGGCTATCCCCTTACTTTGGCGAAGTAATCCTCTCTGACAAGGTAGGGGTAAATAAACCCGACAGAAAGATTTTTGAATACGCCTTGCAAAAAACCAACAGCACCAAAGATACTACTTTGATGATAGGTGATGCTTTTCATAGCGATATTGTGGGGGCATACAATTCGGGGATAGACCAAGTTTGGTTCAATCCGCAACAAATACAGCCAGAGGGATTCGAGCCAACTTATCAGATAACCCGTTTGGAAGAACTATTCGGTATTTTATAAGCCTGCTTTTATAAACACGCTTTCGATATCGGAAAATATCCATTGCCAAAATAGCAAAAGCCTCCGCTAAATAAAAATCAGCGAAGGCTTTTATTATTCTTGTCAAAAAGCAGACAATATTATTGTTTTATTTTTGCAGACAGAATTTTATCTATTTCGGTATAAGGTATCAAAATATCCTTTGTTCCGGCCACATATGGCGCAATTTCGTAAACATTATAAAACAATAATAAACCATCTTTCGTAACAAAGATATTTGCGGGAAGGATAAATTTATCATCCACAAACATCAAGCCTGTTGAATTAAGCGATTTATCAGTCGGGATATTATATTTTTCCCTGAATTTTGCTTCGGCCAATACATTCAACGCTGTTGTATCATTTACAAGATCAGACACAGATAATGCCTTGCCTTCTTTAGCATCAAAAATCAATGAAGCTGTATAAGGGTTGCCATGAGCTCCACCTGTCATCATAAAAGACTCCAGTTTTATATTTATAAGTTCAAGACTGTTGTATTCCACCTCTCCTTTTATATCAACAGTCCAGGCCTGTGTATAGTCGGGGGTTTCAGAAACAAATTCCTTATAACTTTTTATAAATCCAAGAAACAACTCATTGTAGTTTGTTGATGAGTCTTCTTCCAAAGACACTATCAGCTTAATGGTTTCAAATACCTTATCATTAATCTTTTTTGCCGCGTCACTATCTCCTTCGGCGATAGGTATAACCGCATCGGCCTTTGTTTCTTGATTGTCACCGATTTTAAACACCTCATGATAGTCTGTTAAGGCAAACGCCATAGTTTTGTTTTCCTTATCGGTGTTTTGCGATTTATTTCCGCAAGCAACAACCAAAAACGCCAATAAAAGAGGATAAATCATTTTTTTCATAATAAAAATACTTTTTAGATTTCATACATTATAACCCCCATAAAGCATATTTTGTTTACATTGCTCTTAATTTTATGGTAATTACCCCATTACATTTTGCGACATTGCTTTATATCATGTACAAAAAAACCAGACTTTACATTATGTAGTGTAAAATCTGGTGTGGCTTTTGCATATTGCTGATAATCAGCAATATTTGTGGAGCTGGAGGGATTCGAACCCTCGTCCAAACAAGGAACTAATTTGCTTTCTACATGCTTATCTTCGTCTTCATTGTAGGGAGTGGGCAAGACCGAAGCCACCAACCCAAACCTTAGCTTTTTTATTTCGAAAAGGAGCCAAAGCTTCTCCTTTCCTATCTCCGATTTACCTACACCACCGCTTCGAAGCGCTTCGGAGCCACAGCCTCCGGGTGATGTCTTGTCCCCGTACCTTGTACAGGGATTAAGCTATATCTACTATACTTCGATTAAGCAGCAAGAGCGTAATTATTTTCGCCAGTTAAAATTTTGACGTCTGAGATTAAAGTGCCAGCCGACTACGCACCGCATGCTTACAAACCACTTCATCTCGCTGTCAAAACCAGTCAACCCCATGTAAGACGTTTGCAATAACAGTACAAAGGTAATGATTATTTAGTAAGAGAACAATCGAATACACTTCGGCTTAGTGTTTTTATCCATTATTTTTTTTCATTACTGTCCACTAAAAATTGGACGATTAAAAATTAAATAAATTTGGTTCACTAGAACCGCTTCGTTCTTTGTCATTTTTGAAATTAGTTTTG
>NZ_JARXWE010000045.1 GCF_029893235.1 Dysgonomonas sp. PH5-45 | reverse complement strand
GTCAATTCAAATCAAAAAATCAAAGAACGCTTGTATCTTATATATAATCAACCCGTTACGGTTGAAATTAAAAAATTAGCGCATCAGTAGTAATTTTTCTTGATAAATTTTCCACAATCTAATGACCGTTACCGTAGTAATAGCTACGAATACAAATCAATTTAAAAAGAAATATTTTCCTTTTCAAAGTCCCCCAAGGGGTTGGTGAGGGGACGTTCGAAAAGAAAAATATTTGCTGGGAGAGAGTTCCGGGTGAAATTTAGGTGCTTTTATCAGGATCATTCTGTTTCTCAAATTCCTGCCAAGTTTGGAAATCCATGTGGCTGCGGACAAATTCCCGTACATCGGAAATGCGGTAGTAGGTTTTGTGAGCGATCATGAAATAGGGTAATTTCTTACTCGTCCTATAGCGTTGGAGCGTTCTGTAACTCACTTTTAAGAGAAAAGCCAAATCTTGGTTATCCAACAGTTTTTCTTCTTCGCTGAATACTTCACTTGTATTAATCAGGGATGTTAAGTTCTGACCGATTTCATTCAGTTTTTTGGATAGCTTCTCCATCCATTTATCAAAATCTTCATTGTTTATATACATGATTCTACTTCGTTTTTCAAATTAATACTATTGGTGTCCAATGCATTGACGAAGCAAAGTTCGGACATATTTACACCGGTTATAACGAGGCCGGTATGACTTTTCTTGAAAATTTTTAGCAAAATGGCTATCCATAAGGGTTTACAGAGGGATTTTCCTGTAAAAACAGGAGAGGAAAAACAAGAAAAGGCCGGTATTTTTACGATATAGAGGAATTATAAATGAAAACACCCGGTTTTGACCTGAATCAGGTCAAAATCGGGTGTTTTTGAGTAAATACCGACCCCGGTATTT
This sequence comes from Dysgonomonas sp. PH5-45, assembly GCF_029893235.1. Lineage (GTDB taxonomy): Bacteria > Bacteroidota > Bacteroidia > Bacteroidales > Dysgonomonadaceae > UBA1309. Next base: position 10,935 of record NZ_JARXWE010000045.1, on the reverse strand, counting down.
TTTATTTTCTACCCATACGTCGTAGCAAAGCGTTTTTTAGTTTATCCATAAAGGGTGTAGGGTTGTTTCTGGTCTTCAAATCATCTAAAATCCGTGAAAGATTGCTGTCTACTTGAATATTGAATACATTTTGCATATAGCTGTGAAGTTGTGTGAATGGTACATCGCCAAATGTAGCTGCATTATCCCATGATAAAACCTGCTCCTGAAATTCTGCTTTCGTTCCTTTCCATGTTATCTTAGTAGCTGGAAAACCGAAAGAGCTTATTATCATATTATTATTGTCGTTTAGTGCTTCTATTTCGCTTGATAGATAATCAGAAAGCATATCATTCGCCAGAATCTTTGCCACTTTAAAATCACAATTTGTGGAAAAATTGGGATCAAATTCATGAGAGAATGTTTCCATGTACTGTTCTGTATCAGCTTGTCCCCGTAAAAAATAAAGAGAGTCAAATATAGAAGACCCCGAACGATAATAACGAATAAAATCAAGCCGTTTGCAGTTGTATTTATTTATACCGTTCAATAGATCATTTAAGTACTCGCGTTGTTTCTCTGTGCCAGTGGGACGATCCATTTCAACATTATACAATTTACGATAAAAGATTAAACGAAAACATAGTCTTGGCTTAATTTCCTTAAAAAATAGAATTTCTTCCTCCTCGCTCTGAAATGTATATGACGAAATGAATGATTTTAATTCATTGTAAGCATCCCTGAGTAAACGGGATGCTTCTAATGATTTCGTCATTGAGCTGATCTCCGAGTTTTCTATTTTTTCAATTTCAGCATCTATTTCTTTTTTTAAACAAGAACAAAATTGAAGCATGATTGTTTTTTTTACTCCCCAATAGGCATCTGCAATTTGTAGAATCTTAACCCTAATCTACACAGTTTCTCAAGATACAACTACTATCACTACTCTTTATCGTTTTCACTTTTGAATCCTAAAGTTTAGAATGATTAGTTTAGAAATGTAGATTAAAAGTACGACAAACAGCATAATTATAAGGAATAAGAAAGCAACAGATAGTGAAGAGTGTTGTGCAATAAAACCTAATAATACAGGTCCAGCAAGTTGTCCAGAGTATCCAAGAGTAGTAATAACAGATAGTACCAATGATATTTTCATTTTTTCTATCTTACCTCCTTCACTAAATAACACAGGCACAGAATTGGCTACACCAATTCCTACAAAAGCAAAACTTCCTAAGATTAAAAATGTAGCATTAGAAAAAATAATGAGCAACAAACCTATAATAGCAACTATTCCTCCTCCAACAATAACCTGATGACTACTGATTTTGGCAATAACTTGTCCTCCAATAAGTCGCATTCCAGCCATAGCAACTGAAAATGCAGCATATCCCATTCCTGCAAGCTCGATAGGAATCCTTTTTACATCATTTAAAAAGATAGCACTCCAGTCTAACATTGCTCCTTCAACTAAAAAAAAAGAAAAACAAAAAAAACCTAATAGTAAGACTTTTCCACTAAGCCATGCATTTGTTCTCACTTCTTCTTTTTCTTCCTTAATCATGGAATTTCCGTTCTCATTCTTCTCAAAATCCAGAGAAAGTAAATTTCTTTGTTGATTGTATAATATAATTAATATGAAAGTTGAAAGAATGAGAGTTGCATAAAATGGGGTTAATCCCCATTTTATAAAAAAAGATACACACAGCGCTCCAACTAATGCCCCAACACTAAATAAACCATGCAAAAAAGAAAATATAGGTTTTTGATAATGTTTTTCTATTATTACACCATGTGTATTCATTGAAACGTCTACCATCCCAATTCCTCCACCGAAAAGGAATAAAGTTAGTGACATTATGAAAATAGAGGATGATATTGCGAGTATAGGAATAGTTAAAGCTATAATAATACTACCGAATAACATAATCTTCCGACTACCAAATTTCGAAGTCAACACCCCCGAAAGTGGCATCATTAACATACCACCTCCGCCAAGTAGCAAGAGTAATAAACCTAAATCACTATCAGTAAGGTCTAAACGTTCTTTTGCAAAAGGCACTAAAGGTGCCCAGCACGAGAGGCCTAATCCACAAATAAAGAAAAACCATTGATTTGCAATCTTGGCTTTTTTTATGTCTTTTGTAATATTCATATATGATAACAATCTTATTTTTTCTATATTTTATTAGCGGGAAGTTTTCTTCCTACAAAATAGGCATAGCTATAATAATCTCTATATTTCTCGAATAGATTTACAGCTAAATTTATGCTTCTTAAAAACGATTGAACATCTTTGTTATTTGCATATTTTTTTGATAAATTTTCCTTTTGCACATCTATCGAATAGAAAAAATTCCACCAACTGGTATCGGGTACAATAAAGTGAGAAACAGGAGCAAATCCCTTATTTTCCATTTCTTCTATCCGATTAGAGATGTGATCTATTTCTATACCACAGCTAAGGAAAAAATCAGAAACCTCCTTTGGTTTGTAAGGTGAATTCCAACAGTAAGCGCATATAACAATATATCCATTTCTCTTTATGAATTGAGACCAATTACTTAACACTCTTTTAAATGTAAATTCAGAAGGCAGATCACTTGACCACAAAATGTCAAGCTCCTCTTCATTAAAAGGCAGTTTATCTAATTTGCTGTATTTTGCAATAATATGATTATTTAATTTGTTAAATTTCAATTCGTTCTGAAATATTTCAATAAGCTCACTTCTATGATCAATTGCTATTATATCTGCATTCGTCAGCTCATATAATGCTATACTTAGGTTTCCATAGCCACAACTAATGTCTGCAATTCTTTCGATTTGAGGTAAATACGATAGCTCCTTTATAATAGTCTTTGTCAAAGATAGACATTCAGGCCCAAGACTATCCATATCGTATAAAAACTCAGAAAGCAGTACTTCAGGTAAGTTCATTTTTTCATGTTTAATAAAGGATTATAATAGCTGTCCGCAATAGTGATAAAATTCATTTATTTTTTACAACAATCTTATGTCTGACAATATAAATGCTATTACTACACATTTAGGATATAAGTTGAATGCATATGGCCATATAGTAACTTGTCATAGAAATAATTCCATTAATTTTTCTATAAATGAATGGATTAAATTTGAGAAGAAAATTTAGCATTGTAAAAAAATGTGAGGAAAGATCCTACCTCACATTTTTCAGTTAGTTGGAGATGTTTTTTGTGTTGAGAACTTAATTATATATAAACTAATACCTCTTCTAAATAGAAACGCTTGATTAGATACCCATCCTAAAATCTGATACACTTTTTTCTTCTAAATGAATGTCCTCAAACACACTTTCATTTCCTTCGCCCATTGGACATTGAGAACTGATTCCAAGCCATATTTCATCAGGATAATTATTTTCATATAAACGAACCATTTGCCAATTTATGTTATCAAGAGAGTAATATGATGCTATAGTGCGAGTGTCAGATGATATCTTCATGTAGGCGTAGGGTAGTTCTACTATATCGTGATTACTGTCGTCTGATGTACCTACAGTTTGAACTGTAACTATTCTATGCTTACCTCTTTCATCTTGTTCAAAACAGTGTTTTTGAAAAAAGCTATCATTTGCATAGACATATAGCACGCCCGCATTATAAACATCCTGCTCATTAAAGCCAGGAGTTACTTTTGCTGTGAAAGTAAAAGGTTTAGTGTTGTCAACATCGGTTAATAGTATAGGAGCACTTGTATTCGACAACTTGCCATTTGGGTCACTAAAATAATCAGTCTTCTCTTTTGCAGTAAAAACAACTTTCCCGTCCTTTTGTACTTTAATTGAAGATGCTGCATCATTTATTGATTTTGTAAAGCGGATCTTCCCAACTGTTAAATCACATGGAGTTCCACTCACTTTCCCATTAACTTGTGTAGAAGAGCTAAGTGGCAAATTTCCTGACTCTAATTGTTTTGAGGTATCCTTATTCGTACAATTGCAGAAAAGTATTCCAGACATAACCATAAAAATTAAAAAAACTTTTTTTTTCATTTTGAACAATTTTATAAGATTGAATATTATTGGTAACTTTGTGATGCAAAGATAGGTGTACTTTGTATCTGATGCAATACTCAAAATTAACCAATTATATTGTGGTATGACTATAGAAGCAATTCAAAAAGAGGTTAACGACGCTTTGATCGAGCAGGTCTCTATAGATTCGTTTCAAAAAGAAACTATCATTGACCACTATAAACAAACAGCACAATCATACGTTAAGGTTGAGCAGAGCGTTGCTGTACTTACAAATTATCAGGATAATTACAGCTATATCTTTGCTGGTGCATTTGGTTCCGTTTTTGGAATGAAATCGGGTAGCACTTATATAAACTCTGCTTTTGAGGATGATATTTTTAACAAAATTCATTCTGATGATTTGTTAGAACGGCATGTATTAGAACTACGTTACTTTCACTTCTTAAAGACTTTATCGCCAGAAGATAGATACAAATACAGCACTCACAGCTATATCAGAACTAGAAATGCAGACGGAATTTATAAATATATTACCCATCGGACGTATTTTCTTACAAGTTTGTCAAATGGTATTATCTGGTTAGCACTCTGTACTTATTCGCCTTGTCTGGAACAAAATCCACGAAAAGGGATTGAAGGTAAAATCGTAAATAACGAAAATGGTGAAATACTGCCAGCAGCTGAATATATTCACTGTGACAAAATGATATTAAGTGAGCGAGAAATAGAAATTCTAAGAGAAATTGCAGTAGGAAAAGGAAGTAAGGAAATAGCATCTGAGCTATACATTTCTCCTTATACTGTATACAGACATAGACAAAATCTGATAAGAAAATTAAAAGTTTCGAATAGCGCAGAAGCTGTAAAAACAGCCTTACTCATGGGATTAATTACTATCTAAACAGATATAAATGTAAACTTCAGGAGTTTATTGCTTTCATATTCCTTAATAGTATCAATACATTTAAAGTTTAACTTTTTCTACTATAAATTCTTTATGCTTTTCACCCCATTTTTCGAGCATTGACAAAATGGGGATTAGTTCTGCTCCTATCTTAGTAAGTTCATATTCTACGCGCGGAGGAACTTCTGCATAAACAGTACGAGTTACTAACTTATTTTGCTCCATCTTTCGTAGCTGCAAAGTTAACATTCGCTCAGTTATTCCGGGTAAACACTTGCGTAATTCACCAAATCTGAGTTTTCCATTTTGTAGATAACAACATATCGACAAAGTCCATTGACCACTTATTAAACTTGCACCATAAACGCTTGTACATTCATTTTTTAAGTTTGTTTTATTCTCAAAATTTGTCGATGTTTCCTTGATCTTACTCATTTTGTAATTATTGTTTCTAATACTTACATTTTTTATAGTACCCTACATTTAGTTGCAAATATACGAAATGGCATGAATTGAGCTATATTTGCAGCAAATAAAAAAATAAATTCTAATGAAAACTTTAATCATTGTTACTCATCCAAATTTGAGAGAATCTGTTGTAAACAAACGGTGGATAGAAGAGTTAAATAAGTATCCTGATAAATATCAGGTTCATGATTTATACAAAACTTATCCTGATGAAAAAATTGATGTAGAAAAAGAACAACAATTAATAGAATCTTTCGATAATATTGTATTCCAATTCCCTTTATACTGGTTTAGTTCACCTCCTTTGCTTAAAAAGTGGTTTGATGAAGTATTGACTTATGGTTGGGCATATGGTAGTAAAAGTGGATACAAAGTGGGTGGTAAAAAAATTGCTCTGGCTATATCAGCGGGAATTGACGAAGAAGATTATTCATCTACTGGTAAATATCGGTATACTTTAAAAGAATTAACAAAACCATTCGAAATCATATTCCAGTATGTGAAAGCAGATTACCAATTCTTCTATGCATTTTATGGAATAGAACAAAATCCATCAGTTGAAGATATTGAAAGTAGTGTAGATGAATATGTTAATTATTTAGAGTCGTTTAGCATATGAAATAAATACAGATAAAATAAATAAAGGTTCTGTTAGGAAATAAAGCCCCTTAAATCAAAATGACGATTTCAAGGAGTGTATATTTAAGAAATCATGTAGGTTCTATTTTGATAATAATCAAGAGGCTGTCCCAACAGGGTAGCCTCTTGATTATTATAGAATCTCTCAATAACATCTTCTCTGAATTAGCCCTTATAGTACATGACACATGGTAGTCATTACATATTGTGTCTGTCATTCTTACCTTGATATTTATATCTATAGATATCTTTCAGCATAGGAATTAGTATATTAGCTGTCAGAAGGCTACAAACTCCTAAGAATGATTTACTAGAAATATTAAGTAAATTATATATTCATATTGAGGCTTTTGACAGGCGTTAATCTTTCAGTTTGATATAGGATATTTTTACAACTCCATTTCCGTAACACATACTATGCCGCAACTCCCATCGGGATTCTTTCGGATTGTCAGGGAATAAGGGAATTCCCTGACCAAGAATAATAGGAATATAGGCAATCTGCATTTCATCTACCAAATCGGCGGCAAGAAGCATTGAAATCAACTCACCTCCGCCAAACAACCAAATATCTTTTCCTGGCTGATTACGCAGATCGAGAATGCGTTCAATCACATTTTCTGTAATGAATTTAATATTTCCTTTTTCACTCCAATCATTGCGGGAAACTACATAAACTGCCTTGTCGTCATACGCACCCATTGCATCCATATTTGATAATTCACGCCAAGAGCGACCACCCATGATGATAGTGTCAATAGAAGCCATAAATTCTTTATAACCATAATTCATTTTTTCTGTAATGGGAAATTCCGAAAGCCACTCGATATCACCGTCCGGTTCGGCAATTCGTCCGTCAATAGACGCAGCGATGTAGAGGATAATCTTTTTCATGTTTTCTATTTTTACGTATTATTAATTCTACTTTTTGATGTCAATAACACGCAAAAAAGAAGCGTGGAACCTACGACCGTCCCACCGCAAGGTACTGGAATACCCAAGAGGAAACGGAAGCAATCCCACGCTATACGATACACGTATAGCATGAACATTGCTGTTTTCCTCTTGCCTTGTAAATTTCCAGTTTTTGCGGCAGAATTCAGCGAACATCATGTTATATCTAATAAACGGACAAGTCCGTTATAAATTCTATTTAGCTGATGCAAAGGTAGTAATTTATTTCAAGTAACTGTATTTTCGCAATCAATGGAGTTCATCAGCACAGCTCTGCTCCAATCATTTTTTATAGTTTTCTGAACGTAGAATAAGGCTTCATGCACGGGTTCGCATTCAGCATATATTTACATATGACAACGCCAGAAGGGGGTGAGTGGTCTCCTAATTCGCCACCAGCTTGGTCACGAATTGTATCAATCTCTTTTATTCCGGGTAATTCACCAAGTTCCATAATATCCAACATCTGAAAACGGATGTTTGAGATATATTCTGTATGAGAATTATGGAAGAGATTCATAATTGCTGAAGTCGCTGTATATCTTCATTCTCTTCTTTAGAATAAAAATACCGTTTTTATAAATAGTCATGAGAAAAAGCCATCTACTTCCATGCAATGCCATTGACACCTATTTCCGAAAACCTCTCTATCTCTTATATATATTTGTTGGAAAAACAAAGTAACTCAAACAAATATGAATATTATAGGTGTAGAAAAAGAATCCTTTGATTCCTTCAAAAAGAAGCTGGAACAGATAGCTTCATTAGTTCCAAAACACCCCTCTGATAATGCACTGTTCATTGAACAGGAATGGATAGAGAACAAAGAACTTGCAGAGATCTTAAATCTATCTCCTCGTCGTTTGCAGTATCTTCGGGAAAGTGGAAAACTCTCATTCTCATCTCTTGGAAAGAAAGTTTATTATCGCATATCTGAGGTAAAATATTTATTGGAACAGGGCAAAATCAACTCAAAATAATATCTCATGCAACTATACACCAACCAAGATGGCAAAGAACTATTACAGGCATTGAATAATGCCCTGCCTTATATTGAACACATTTTGGAAACGCATAAGCCATTATTTGACGGTGAGCGCTACCTGACAAGTGAAGAGCTTTGTTCTATCTTGAAAATAAGCCGCCGCTGTCTACAGGATTATCGTAATAATGGCGTTTTACCATTTATCCAGTTGCCGGGAAAGGTTCTGTTTCGTGAATCTGATATTAAAAAGGTTTTGGAAGAACGATTTCGTCCGGCGTATTAATTCTATTGTTGGTTTTGCTTAAATTTGCGTCATAAACAGAACTGCAAATGTCCGATAAAACAGAAAATATGCTCCCTTTTGATATTCAGATAGAAAACCTGCAGAAAAGTGAATATGAGAAAGTATCCACTCTATTAACAGATGCTTTTGAATCGAACCCTGCTTATGCCTTAATATTTACGAAGAAAGAGAAATTACGGGATGGGTTACTCTGGCTATTCAGAACTAATTTATTTTTGATAAACCGAAGAATTTCAGTCACAAAAGTCGTAAAAGAAAAGGAGTCTGGTAAAATAATAGGTGTATTTAGCTTGCTACCTCCCGGTGGAGCAAAAGCCAGGTTTAGCGATTACCTACAGATAGGATTGTCTCGATTTGTTTCAAAATTTGGTTTCCAAACTTTGCATAAAATGTTGGGAATGGATTCTTATAATAAAAAACTTCTTACCAAAGCTATGGGGACAAATGAATATTATTATTTATCGATGGTTGCCATAAAGGAAGAATACCGGGGAACTGGCATCGGCTCATTTATGATTACACACTCTTTAGATGAATTGAGACAGGCAAAGGGTAAAAGTCATATAGTCGGACTAACAACTCAACTGCCTGAAAATGTTACTTTTTATTCCCGGTTAGGGTTCCAAAAGTTGGATGAAGGAGAGGTTCAGTTTAAGCAGGAGCACTATTACAATTATAATATGAAGTTAGACTTATAGCTTAAAATTGTGTTGATAAAAAAACGGCTGAACATTCTTAGGAATGAATCAGCCGTTTTTTCGTTTGTTTACTTCGCAAAGTTTTCCCTTACCCCTTGCATATCCCTAAGGATACTTTGATCCAACACTTTCGCATACCGTTGTGTCATTTTTGTATTGGTATGACCAAGCATTTTCGCCACGTTTTCTAGCGATACATTGTTGGCGAGGGCAACCACGGTCGAAAATGTATGTCGGCCAGAATGGCTCGAAATTTGCTTCTTAATCCCACAGAAATCGGCGATCTCTTTGAGGTAAGAATTTACCTTTTGGTTACTCATTACCGGAAGTAAAACACCTTTCTTCTGACAAAGCGGATGGTCTTTGTACTTTTCCAATATCTGCAATGGAATATCAAGCAACGGGATGTTACACATGATTTTAGTTTTCTGCCTGCTTTTACGAATCCACAAATTGCCTTCATTGTCAGAAACAATATGTTCTTCTTTCAATTCTGATACATCTATGAACGCTAACCCAGTCCAGCACTGGAAGAGAAAAACATCCCGCACCAAATCCAGTCGGGGAATATCAAATTCTTTCGTGCGAAGTATTTCCAATTCTTCTTTAGTCAGAAACTCTTTATGTACTTCCTGTTCGTGGAATTTGATATTAACAAATGGATTCTTTGTCATCCATTCATTTGCCAGTGCCATATTAGTGATTTTTTTGATTACTTTCATGTAGCGAATCAGTGTATTCTCTGATAAATTCTTTTCAACTTTTAGAAAATGGATATAATCTTGTATCAAAGCATGGTTGACTTCTCTAAGCGGAATGTCCTTCACCCGATATTGATTCAGCACCATTTCTTTGAAATATTTCAAGCAGGTGTCAAAGCGGGAGATAGTAACTTTGACATAATCCTTACCAATTAGCTCTCTACACTTGTCGTTATGTTCCTGAAATACCTGAAAGAACATTTTGTGTTCTTCATCCATTCCAAGAAACTTCCGTTTTATTTCTATCGGATTGATTAGTTTTCCTTCTTCTTCCATCTTTCGGTGGATTTCAAATAAGCGAAGTTTTACCGATTCAAGATAACGGTTAATTTCTAACGATGCGGCATCTTTACCCATACATCGCTCTTTAGGTTGATTCCAAAGGTTAGGTTTTACGTCGCGTTTAAGCTGTAACTCTACTAACTGCCCTTCAATAGTGATGCGCAGCATGATTGGTGTTTCACCTGATTTTTTCAACTTTGTCTTTCTGATAAAGAAAAGCACATTAAAAGTCTGTCTCATACTCTATAAATTAATGGTTTAAAGATACTTGAACCATGTCTAATAGAGAGCATTAAACGATAAGACAATCAGTGACTTATAGTGTCATTCGTGGTCAATTTTTAGTGGTCAAAAAAATGACCACGATTTAGCCCGAGGGAACTGCCTAATTTTGCTAAAAATGGAGGATTTCTTGGAAAAAGAAAATCCCTGAAATGTTTTATTTTCAGGGATTTACCAAATTTGAAGTCTTTTAAAAGTGGTGCCACCAGGAATCGAACCGGGGACACAAGGATTTTCAGTCCTTTGCTCTACCAACTGAGCTATGGCACCATACATCACTTATTGCGAGTGCAAAGGTAGGATAAATTTTATATACTCCAAATTTATAATTCAAAAAAACAAAAAAATATTGGGGATATAGCTCCTATTATGGCTTATAAACAAGTTAAGATCCCTATCACACTCATCTGGATAATCTATTTCAGGACGAGACATTCTCAATAAAAGAATTGTAGTTATGCAAGATTTAAAATTACCGACAAGTCCCTATGTTTGTAATTGTTTAGCTAAAAGATAAGCATAAATCACAAGATCTTTATCTTTGAACTACCAATTAAGTAATCATGCGAATCAGTAGTTGAAACAATTCGCTGATTTGTTTAGTTAAATTATTTATTATCAATGAAATAAGCGCGTTGAATATTTGCTCAATCTCTTG
>NZ_JARXWE010000044.1 GCF_029893235.1 Dysgonomonas sp. PH5-45 | reverse complement strand
TTGTCTATCAATTCGTATTGGATGAGCTTAAGCTGAAATTGAAGTCTGGATAATTCATCGGCTTTAGGATGAAATAGTGTTTTTTTTATTACTGACTGCTAAGCGCTTGAGTGCGTAAAATATTGTACTTTGACAAACTCCAAATTTCTTTGCTCGTTCGTATTGATAAGCATCAGGATTTTCCTCTACATCTTTGAGTAGAGCCTTCATGTCTATTTTTGTTGATGGCTTGTTGCGCTTTGTTTTAGGCTCAATACGCTGTTGCCATCTAAATAGTGTCCGAATGGGAATCCCAAACAGTTCACTTGTCTGCTGATAAGTAAGACGTTTATCTGACTTGATCTTAAATACTTGTTTGCGAAAATCTACTGAATAACTCATTCCCAAAGATACTAAAAATATGCCGATTTATTATGATTTAACTATAATTATCTTATCAAATGTGTGATTTACTAATAAATTTCAATCCCTTATTACAAGCCACTTGTAAATACCATAAATTCTTAATTCAAGAATTCGGAATTATTTAATTAGTGTGTATCTGTATTATTTTATAACTATGTACTCTCCTAATAAAAGCTAAAAAAAATCTAACCTAAATTCTAAAATTTAGAAGTTTTACAAATAAGTTCTAACATTAAAAACACTTAAAAAAAGAAAGATGAAAAAAATTTCTACTTTGTTGTTTTTATTAGCCGTGTTTTCGTATACGGTTAATGGACAAGGCTCTTTTACCACGTTTAAGAGCGCGGTGAGTGGTGTTGCTAAAACACAATCTGTGGGGATATCGCCCAACGGAAAGTATGTAACAGGGAATACCATTAGCGAAGAAAGTAAATACAAACACATGTTTGTATGGACATTGGAGGATGGCATTAAAGAATGGGATGCCAATAATGAAAATGAAGTAGGCGATGGTTCAAGAGCTTATTCAATTTCTAACACAGGTTTAGTATTCGGATTGGCTCCCAATCCTGCGGTTAAACCCTTTTCAGGTTTCTTAAATTCCAACACTGGAGACTCTATTTTTGCAAAAATGCCATCGGCCGCTTTTGCTAAGTATGGAGAAGACAAATGGGAATTCTTGCCAACGCTCCAAACGAGAGAAGATGGTGGTTATTCTTATGGATTTAGCGACTATGTGTATGCCGGAGCTGAAGAATACGATGGAGTTGTATTTGCTGTAGGGGCTATGCCTGTAAATGGCAAAATGACATCAGTTGTTCCAGTGCGTTGGGATATTCGTCTTGACGGAATACCAACATCAAGACCCAGAATATTTAAAATGCCTGAAGGTACTACCAGTGGGCGCGCTAAATCAGTAAATGCTTCCGCAGGTCTTGTAGGTGGAGAAATAAACTCAATACCAACACTATGGAACTCTTTTGATCTTGAAGAAATAAAAGGGCTATCAGGAAAAGGTTCTGTTACAGCATTCAGTTATAACGCGAATATGATTATCAATGATACTAAAGGCTATATGGTAATGGATATAGACAATAAAGGAGCATTGTACGATTTCGCAAATAAGACTTTGATTTATCTGCAAACAACACACGATGCAAACGGATGCTATCCTTTGGCAGTATCAGATAATGGAGTTGTAGTAGGTCATATTGGTGGTAAGGCTTATATGGGGAGTCCGTCTCCTAAAACAGCCTTTATCTATACCGAAAAAATGGGATTGAAGAAACTCTCTGATTTCTTAAGAGAAGCCGGAATAGATTATTCGGGTACTCTTGAGGCTGTTACAGGTATTTCGGCCGATGGTACTAAACTTGTAGGTTACGGAGGTGCAAACAGCTTCTATATTGAAATACCTGCCATAACAGAAGGTGCGTACCCTGCGCGCGGCATCAACCTTGAAAACAAAAAATATGGCGAAGTTACAGTTACTTGGACCGCTGCCCCTGACGATGCTGCTAATCCTCGTACAGGTTATAAGGTTTATCACAACGGAACATTGCTTGAAACTGTTGCTGCCGACGCAACATCTTACATTCACGCAGGTATAGCGGATGGCGAACACAAATATTATGTAACAGCGGTTTATGGCGATACAGAATCGAGACCTACCGCAACTGCATCTACAATGATGGCTAAAGCGGAATTCCCATTCTATGACGCATTCAATACTTATGGCGTAGGGTCGTTTGGTTCGCCCACAATGCCTCTTTCAACTGGCGGTTGGGATGTATCTTGGAATACAGTAGCATCAGCCGATAAAAGTTGGCAACCTTCTATCGGAGGTTTTTATCAAGGATGTTTGTTCTATTGGACTCAAACCACAGGAGTTTATAACGAATATGCTGCTTCTCCATACTTCGACCTCAGCGATGCTGAAGATGCATGGTTAAGTTTTGTAATACAGATTGCCGGAAATAATGTTGAAAACAATAACAAAGAATTTTTGGCAATCGAAGCATTCGACGGCCAAGAGTGGGTGGCTATAGATACTATCGAATGTAAAAGAACGCAAACTACCTTCCCTTATCTTAATTATGTTCCTTACAAGGTCGATTTGACAGAACAGCTTGCTGGAAATCCGAATGCCCGCTTCCGTATCGTTGCTTTTGGCAATGCAACAGAAACAGGTGGTGACGTTAACTGGAAAATTGATAACTTAGATTTCTACGATACTAAGCGCGCATTTGCTAAAGATGGTGTTTCTGCCGTAAGTGCGACACAATGGAAAAACGAAAACGACGGAAGTGAAGTTGTTTACATCAATTGGGCAGATCCTAATGAAACCGCACGCCTGCGTTACATAACCGGTGCCTTTGGCGATTGGTGGGCATCAAAAATAGGAAATGAAGGCGCGCCTTTCATTGCAGCCAATATGTATCCTGCCGAAGAGCTTGCAATATATGAAGGTTATAAACTGACCTCTATCTCGTTCATGCCTTCATACAACTCAAGCATTTCTTCGGCTGTCACTGCAAAATACAAATGGTTTGTATCGCAAGGTGGCGAGAGATTGTATAGCGAAGATGTTACTGGTGACCTTAAAGCTTTGGAGTATAAGACTATAGAGCTTGAAACTCCGATTGCCATAGACGTAAACAAGCCATTGTATTATGGTGTTGAAATCGTGTCTCATGGAATGGATGACCTTCCTATTGCTACTGCCGATGTATTCCATTATGTGCCGGAAATTCACCCTATAACAGGAGAGCCAACCGGAATGCATTGGGCTACATCGTATAACGTTGCCGATGGAAGAGGTAATATCTACTCGGAAGACGGTGGTAAAACATGGAAAACAATAGGCGCATACACAGGAGATGGTGGAACAGAAGTATATCAACTATTCGCTATCCGTGCCGAAATAATGAAAGATCCGGCTAAAGGTGTAAAAGACCGTATCTTGGGATATTCAATTTACCGTAATGGCATAGACATCTATCATGAAATATTTGAAGGTGACAGAGCTCTTTCTCCGATGACTACATTTATAGATGTTAATCCATTAGTGGATCAAGAAGCAACTTATGAAGTAGTGACAGAATATTTTACTTTGGACAAGTCTGAAGCTAAAGAAGTGAAGATAGTATTTACACCTAATAGCATTAATGAAAACGTAGACGCAAACGGCTTCATCACCGTTACGCCTACTCTTGCCGTAAACTATGTGAACATAGAAGGCGAGTTTGTTAAAGCGACAATGTATGATGTTAACGGAAAAGTTGTAGCCGAAACATCAAACAACCAGATAAGCGTAGGCAGTCTACCAGCCGGCACTTATATTGTGAAAATAAACACATCGAAAGGTGAAGTAACGAAAAAGATTATTGTTAAAAAATAATCAAGTAGTAGGATTCTCGTTTATAAAAACAGGTTGCCCGTGATGGGCAGCCTGTTTTGTTTTGTATGGATATATCTATTTTGTTATACTGAGTGTAACGAAGGAGGTCTTGAATGAAAATCACAGGGATTCTTTCTTTGTTCAGGAACAACGTTCGAGGAGCGTAGGCGACCCAATGACAAATACATAAGGTGTTTATAATAAGCGGACTGCTATAAACTCTCTAAATACACTACGAGTGATTATTGCAAATATCTTTTGGGTTAAGGCACATATAAGCTAAACGGTTTACGGCTGGTGTGCCATTAAATGTGCTGCGTGCTGAAACTAAAATTTACATTTCGTATCGCTAATGTTAAAGAAGTGTATAAGTATTCGTGGGGAAGGAAGTTATTAATTTTGTCTTTTCCAAACAAAAAGAAGGTAATAATGACTTTTTACAGATGAAAAATGACTCTGTCCGCAATATGCGTAATCTCTTATTACAAGCCGTTTGCAGGTGACATAAATTCTTAATTCAAGAATTCATAATTCTTCAATTAGTGCATATCTGGATTATTTTATAATTTGCATTCCGAAAATTATGTATTTTTATTTTACTTAATTCTAATAATTCTGAGAGAAAAATTTAAACAAGTTTTAATTTCAAAAACACTTAAAAAAAAGAAATGAAAAAATTATCTACCTTATTGTTTTTATTAGCCGTGTTCTCGTATACGGTTAATGGACAAGGCTCTTTTACCTCGTTTAAGAGTTCAGCGAATGGTGTTGCCAAAACAAAGGCAGCGGGGATATCTCCCGATGGAAAGTATGTAACGGGAACCACTTACAACTCGGACAACCTTGCAAAGCACATGTTTACGTGGACTGTAACCGATAACCTAAAAGAATGGGATGCCGGCAACGAAAACGTAATGGGCGAAGGCTCAATGGGATTCTCTATTTCTAATATAGGTATGGTATCGGGTATTGCTCCCAATCCTGACATTACAGCTTATGCCGATGCCGAATATGAGAATGGAGAACCTGTTTATGCGGCAGTGCGCACGGCGGCGTTGGTGACAGAAGGGGAGACAAGTTGGTCTTTCTTGCCAACGCTATCTGGCAGAAAAAATGGTGGGTATTCTTATGGCTATGGCGACTATGTGTATGCTTCGGCCGAAAGATACGGCTATGTAACCGCAACAGGTGGTATACCTGTTGAAGGTAAATATACAGCTAAGATTCCTGTTGTTTGGCAATTTTCTACCAGCGAGCCTAATGCTAAAGATTTATTGAAATTAACTTTACCTGCCGGTTTTACTTCGGGCGAAGGTAGATCCATAAGCGGAAGTATTCCTACCATTATAGCCGGATGGGTAGGTGTAGGTAACTTAAGTAATATTCCTGCAATATGGAAAGAAAACCTAACTACCGGAATGTTCGACTTTGTGCCAATAAACGACTTGAAAGGTGGCGGTAATGCTACTGGAGTAAGTAACAACGGAAATTATGTTGTTATGAATGTAAACGACAGAGGTGTTTTGTATGATATGACAAAAGAAGTATCTATTTATCTGCAAACAACACACGATGCAAACGGATGCTATCCTTTGGCGGTTTCAGACAACGGAATTGTAGTAGGTCACACAGGTGGAAAACCTTATATGGGAAATCCAACTCCTTCTACAGCGTTTATCTATACCGAAAAAATGGGATTGAAGAAACTCTCTGATTTCTTAAGAGAAGCCGGAATAGATTATACAGGTACTCTTGAGGCTGTTACAGGTATTTCGGCCGATGGTACAAAACTTGTAGGTTACGCAGGTGGAAACAGCTTCTATGTTGAAATACCTGCCATAACAGAAGGTGCGTACCCTGCGCGCGGCATCAGCCTTGAAAACAAAAAATATGGCGAAGTTACAGTTACTTGGACCGCTGCCCCTGACGATGCTGCTAATCCTCGTACAGGTTATAAGGTTTATCACAACGGAACATTGCTTGAAACTGTTGCTGCCGACGCAACGTCTTACATTCACGCAGGTGTAGCGGATGGCGAACACAAATATTATGTAACAGCGGTTTATGGCGATACAGAATCAAGACCTACCGCAACCGCATCTACAATGATGGCTAAAGCGGAATTCCCATTCTATGACGCATTCAATACTTATGGCGACGGTGCGTATGGACGCCCAGATATACCTCTTACTACCGGTGGTTGGGATGTTTCCTGGAATACAGTAGCAACAATGAAAGATAGTTGGGTTCCTTCTATCGGAGGTTTCTATCAACTGTGTATGTTCTTCTGGACTCCGATAGCGGGAACTTACAGCGAATATGTCGCTTCTCCATACTTCGACCTTAGCGATGCGGAAGATGCGAAATTACGTTTCGCGATATCAATTTTTGGTAATAGCGCAAACAATACATCAGAATTTTTGGCAATCGAAGCATTCGATGGCCAAGAGTGGGTAGCCGTAGATACAATAAGAGCTAACACTACAGCTTCTGTTGAACTAAATTATGTACATTACGAAGTTGACTTGACTGAGCAACTTGCAGGAAATGCTAATGCCCGCTTCCGTATTGTTGCTTTTGGCGATGCAACGGAAACAGGCGGTGATATTAACTGGAGAATTGATAACTTAGACTTCTACGATACTAAACGTGGTTTCAAAACAGAGCCGGTAGCCGCACTAAGTGCAAACGAATGGATAAATGAAAATGATGGCAGTAAAGTCGTTTATGTAAACTGGTCTGACCCAAGCGGCTATGCGCGTTTGCGTTACGAAACAACAGCATTTGGTGAAAATGGCTGGGGTGCAAAAATAGGAAACGAAGGCACGCCTTTCATTGCTGCCAATATGTATCCTGCTGAAGAGCTTAAAATACATGAAGGAGCTAAGCTTACCTCTATCTCGTTCATGCCTACATGTAATATTGATATTTTCCCGACTGTAGATGCAACATACAAATGGTTTGTATCGCAAGGCGGAGAGAGATTGTTCAGCGAAGATGTTACCGGCGACCTTACATCTTTGGAATACAAAACTATAGAACTTGAAAATCCGATTGCCATAGACGTAAACAAACCATTGTATTATGGAGTTGAAGTAGTATCTCACCACATGGACGACTATCCTATTGCGACAACAGACGTATTTCACTATGTGCCTGATATTCACCCTGGAACAGGTCAGCCAACCGGAATGTTTTGGGCTACATCGTACAACGTTGCCGACGGAAGAGCTAACATCTACTCTGAAGACGGTGGTAAAACATGGAAAAAAATAGGTTCATACACAGGAGACGGTGGAACTGAAGTATATCAATTGTTCTGTATCCGTGCTGAAATAAAACAAGATCCTTCTAAAGAGCTTTACGACCGTGTTATGGGATATACTGTATATCGTAATGGAAAAAACATCTATCGCGAAACATTCGAAGACGCAAGATTGCTTGCTAAATTGAATACTTTCATCGATCCTAATCCGCTGATCGACGAAGAAGCTACTTACCAAGTAGAAGTTCAATATGCTACCCTTGATTATTCTGATGCTAAAGAAGCGAAAATACTTATCACAAGCGAGGGCATAGGTGAAGAAAATGTAAATGCAAACGGTTTCATCACTGTTACTCCTACTCTTGCGGTAAACTATGTGAACATAGATGGCGAGTTTGTGAAAGCTACAATGTATGATGTAAACGGAAAAGTTGTTGTTGAAACATCAAACAACCAAATAAACGTTAACAGCCTGCCTGCAGGAACTTATATTGTGAAAGTAAGCACATCGAAAGGTGAAGTAACGAAAAAGATTATTGTTAAAAAATAATCAGTAGTAGAATTCTCGTTTATAAAAGCAGACTGCCCGTCACGGGTGGTCTGCTTTGTTTTTATAAACTGTAATAACCCAAAAGGGGGAGTGGAAAGTTTCTGATTATTGGTCGTAAAGCATACCTTCTAAAGGAGGTGCTACGATTACGGTTTTAGATTTGGGAACTGTAATTTTAAGTTCCGTGATAATTGCATTTTCGAGATTTACGGTTGCAGGACTGAGGTACAGGTCTGTGCCCGATACTTTGTATTGAAGCGATTGTTTTTCGGCTTTCCATTGAGCAAAGCTGCTGTTACGGGCAAAGACCATCTTTTTTGCCTCCAGCTTGTAGTCGGTTTGTGTTGTATCGGTAGCAGCTTCAACCCTTATCCATGGCAGGAACGACAACGAGCGCTTTTTTCCGTTGTCGGTACGGAAAAACTGCCCTCCGTTGTTCTCCCAAAGGAACTCACTTTCTATACGTGTATATTCTTTGCCCGGTTCTTTTTCTATTTTATAATATTCCGGCGCAAGCTTTACGAAAAGAGTATCTGAGCCGGTTGTAACATTGTGTACCTCATCAACTTCACTACTGTGAGCGTACTGGCTTGCTGTTTTTATACCCGTAGCCAACAAGTAGACAGATGTTCCAACCCATACAAGAGTGGCCACTCCGCATATAACCCAATCGCGTTTTTTTATCTTACTAAGAAGCTTTATCCCCAGATAAAAGAATATAAAAGCGGGAATAAGCATGGCGGCGATGAGCGAAAAACTAATGCCGAATGTATCCAGATTGACGATACCCAATACATCGCTCAATGAAAATGGATATTCAAAAAAGCTCCAGCAAATGAATGCTACGGCTGATATCAGAAAAGAAATACCTATTAATATCATAATTATACTGATTATTACTTTTATTATTAGAAGAGCCGTTGTTCCGGCTTTCGATCCCGTAGGGCTATAATACACCCGGTTTTTATCCTTATTTAGAACATTCTCTACCGTGGGGTCTAACCCCATCATTGCCAGTCGTTGTGGCAATGTTACGGCCTTAGGCATGGCAATCCAGAGGATGATATATGCCAAGATTATGAATCCGTTTATGTCTAAACCACGCCCGTTAGAAAAAGCGATGGGCGTTGTGACGAGCAACAGCACCACAAATGCGATGCGGATAAAAACAGGATCGACTTTGAAATAGTATCCCAATCCGCTGCAAACGCCACCTACAACCGAGTTTTCGGGGTCACGGTACAATCTGCGGCGGGTAGCGGTTTTAGATGGTTCTTCCACCGGGTGGGAGTCGTTGTCAGATTCTTCTCCGGCGGCAGGGGCATCATCAAAATCGCTTGGGTTACCCATTATGCGGGCAACTTCTTTTGCTTCGGTTAATGTTACCACCGTTTGCGGATTCTTTATTTTTATGAGAAGAAGCTCACCCATGCGGGCTTCTACATCGTTTATTATTTCTTCGCCTTCCTCATGGTTCTTGTAGTGGTCTTTCAATGTATTGAGGTATCCGTCCAGCACCATGTAGGCATCTTCGTCTATACTGAAGGCCATGCCTCCTATACTTACCTTTAATGTCTTTTTCATAATAAGTAATGTTATGGTTTGGAGAAAGTTATTTATTACGTATATGTTCGATGGTACTCACCAAATCGGCCCACACTTTGTCCAGTTCGTCCAGAACGGATTGTCCTCGCTCGGTTATTGAATAATATTTGCGGGGAGGCCCTTGTGTCGATTCTTCCCACCGGTAGGAGAGTAGTCCTTGATTTTTTTGCCTCGTCAGTAGCGGATACAGTGTTCCTTCTACCACAATCATTTCCGAATTTTTCAACTCGTTAATGATAACCGACGCATAGGCATCGCCTTTCGACAGGATGCTCAGAATACAATATTCGAGTATCCCTTTGCGCATCTGCGCTTTTATGTTATCTATATTTACAGGTTCCATATTACTGTTTTTTTCTTTGTTATCTTTTACCTTATTTCGTTATCCAATTTTTTTAAGATTTACCATACATGGCTGTGTATCGGCGTATGTTTTCGGCTGTTGGTTGCACGCCCCGTAGTTCGAGCTTTTGCGCCACGGTTTGCGCCACAGGCATTGCAATCCACAAGGCGATATATAAAACAACCGTTGAACCATAGCAAAAAACCAATACAGCAAAAATGATGCGTACCAAGGTAACGTCTATGTCGAAATAGGTTGCGATACCACTACATACACCGGCAATCTTTTTGGAATCGGAATCACGATATAGTTTGCGATAGCGGTTGTTGCGCATAAATGGAGCTTCTTCGTCGGGTTGCCATTTTTTTTCTTGCGAAGACGAACTTGCATTTTCTGCTGCTGACTGTTGTTCAATATCACCCAAACAATCAATTACTTTATCCACTAATTTTGAATCTACTACTTGGCTGGGGAATCTCAATTCCTTCTGAAATATTTCAGCGATGCGTATTTCTACATCTTCCATCACTTCTTTTACGTCTTCCGGATTGTTTATTGTTTTTTCGAAACGGGATAGATAACCCTTCAACTGAATATAGGCATCGTCTTCTATCGAGAAACTTATGCCGCCCATATTTACATCAATTACTTTTTTCATGACTCCTTATTTTTATATTTATTGTTTATACCTTGAATTATGTATTGCAAATATATGTATTTATTTTAGTACTATGCAATACATAATACTATATAGATTGTATTTTTAAATAATCTATACTATGTATAATGTTTTGTATATAAATGCATTATATACAGCAGTGGAAATTTTGCAAATAGGTGTGTTTGACTTTATTTAACATTACGGATATCCCCTTATACCCTAAAAATAGGTTGACTTGCTTAGCTACCGGAATATTTATTAGATTTGAAAACAATCTTGAAGATACCGCAGGAGGAAATGGCTAAGATTGAGGAGAAAATAGACGAAACATACGTTAAGATAGATGAATAACAAAAGCTTCTTAGCACCAATCTTAATAAAAACAGCCCCGATGCCATTCGATTGTGGATACGGTTTAGTTTTCTTACATTTGCATATAGCAAGAAAAATAGCGGAATATTTAGATGGATAATTATATAGTCTCGGCACGGAAATATCGCCCCTCAACCTTCAAGTCGGTAGTTGGGCAAAAGGCTTTAACTACAACCCTGAAAAATGCCATAGCGAACAATAAACTGGCGCATGCCTACTTGTTTTGTGGGCCAAGAGGGGTGGGTAAAACAACTTGTGCCCGTATTTTTGCCAAGACTATAAATTGTTTTTCACCAACATCCGATGGCGAAGCATGCAATCAGTGTGAGTCGTGCCGGGCGTTTAACGAACAACGGTCGCTCAATATTCATGAACTGGATGCTGCCTCCAACAACTCGGTCGACGATATTCGCTCATTAATAGACCAAGTGCGTATTCCTCCCCAGATAGGGAAATATAAGGTCTATATCATCGACGAGGTGCACATGCTTTCGTCTGCGGCGTTTAACGCTTTTCTGAAAACCTTGGAAGAACCTCCGCACCACGCTATATTTATTCTGGCTACTACCGAGAAGCATAAAATCCTGCCCACAATTCTGTCGCGTTGTCAGATATATGATTTCAGTCGTATAAGCATACAAGATACTGTTGAACACTTGCAATATGTTGCATCGCAGGAGGGCGTCACAACCGAAGTTGATGCTTTGAATGTGTTGGCCCAGAAAGCTGATGGGGGAATGCGGGATGCACTGTCTATCTTCGATCAGGTAGTGAGTTTCACTGGCGGAAATGTTACTTATAGGGCGGTTATAGAAAATCTGAATGTGCTCGATTATGAGTACTATTTTAAGTTGACGGATGCCATTCTTCAAGGAGATGTTCCCGAAGGACTACTCATTCTGAATGATATACTGAATAAGGGGTTCGATGGAAACAATGTGATAACGGGTATAGCTTCGCACTTCCGTGACTTGATGTTATGTAAAGACGCCAGAACAGCCGATTTATTTGAAGTTGGTGCATCTATTCGTCAGCGATACATTGATACAGCTCAAAAATGTCAGCTTGATTTTCTCTACAAAGCCATAAATTTGGTAAATGATGCTGATTTAAACTATCGTTTGAGTAAGAATAAACGGCTATTATCAGACCTAACGATAATTAAATTATGCCAGTTGGTTTCGGGTGAAGAAAACAGCGAAAAAAAAAAGTCTGAGTTAAAGCCTATACATATTCAAGAACCTCAGCCTGTACCAAATATTACACCAACACAAGCGGAGGCTTCCTCAGAGCATCTTGCTACGACCATCCCCGTTCAACAACAGAGGGTTATTGTTAGAAACAAACCTCAGGAAACACCTAAAACAGAGGGTGGAGTAAAAAAGGTATCTGGTTTGGGCGTGTCTATATCATCGGTTTTGAATCCTACGGTGAAGGAAGAAAAAACGGTAGAGGAAAATATTGTAGAGATGTCCGAATCGTTCACTCCTATACAATTGATACAAGAGTGGAAAACATATGCCGAAGGGTTGACCGAAGAACATCATCTTAAAAATACGATGATTAGTTGTTTGCCTAATCTTGTAAATCGCGATACCTTCGAGGTTGTTGTAAACAATCCTATGCAAGAACAACGCTTATTGGAAAACAGTGTTGGTCTTTTGGCAAATCTGAGGGATAAGCTTCACAATACTCATATCGTGATGATGGTGCGGGTTAGCGAAGATAACGAAAAGAAACTGGCTTTCACTAATATAGAACGATATAACCTGATGAAGGAACAGAATCCGAGCATACAAAGATTGAAAGATGAATTCGGATTAGAATTCTCATAAGATAAATATTTCGAAAAAAATCGCTCAAAATATTTGTAGATAAAAAAAAACGCAATATCTTTGCAACGCATTTGAGAGGAAATGCACTCCTAATAAGTAGGGGCGTTTAGCTCAGTTGGTTCAGAGCATCTGCCTTACAAGCAGAGGGTCGGCGGTTCGAATCCGTCAACGCCCACGTGAAAATCAAAGACTTACAGTAAATTGTAAGTCTTTTTTCTTTTATGTGTACATACAATTTGCATACAAATCAGGGGTCAGCGGATTTTCCCGGTTGATAAACCTTATCACATATCACGAATATATCCTATCTTTGTGGGCATGAATCCCGAGAAGTTATTAGGAGC
>NZ_JARXWE010000043.1 GCF_029893235.1 Dysgonomonas sp. PH5-45 | reverse complement strand
TAGCTCCTAATAACTTCTCGGGATTCATGCCCACAAAGATAGGATATATTCGTGATATGTGATAAGGTTTATCAACCGGGAAAATCCGCTGACCCGAAAAAGCTAATGAAAGGGGCAATTCTTATCTTATGCCTTGCTATGACAACACCTGCGTTTGCTCAGAAATGTAAATTCAAAAAAAATGATGTTCGTAGAGATGGTTCGGTTACAGTTATAACTCCCGAAAGGATGATTAATAAAAAGTTCACAAGTAAATTTTTCTTCACTTCAAGCTTTGCATTCTTAAAGACAGAATACATTTCGGGAGACTATGTATTATTGATGAAACTATCTGCCGGGAATGAGAATTTAGATACAGCCGAAGGAAATAAGTTGTACTTAACATTGAGCGATGGTACTGAGATTATATTAAAAAATAAATTGGAGAGCACCGCAAAAACGATAGAAAACATGGGGATAAAATCTAGTTTTGTCCTTAATTCGTATACCATTTCTTTTGAAAATCTGAAGAAAATACAAGAAACAGGAATTGCGAGTATAGAAATGGCTACAAATGATAAAGATCACAAATCGGAAGTTTCAGATAAAGACAATAAAGAGTTGGCTGCGCAAATATTATGCCTATTAAACGAAACCGAACAATTTAGAGACAAAAATGATATCCTATTTAAATAAAATAGGTATTGTCCTAAATTTTGTGTAAATATCAACTACACGGTTGAATAATTATCATATAAATTCTTTCAAATTCTCCCCAAAACAACGGGGAGTTTGAAGGAATTTTTCTTTTTACAGGTTCACTCTTTTTCCAAAGATAACCAAAAATTGATTGAGTATCAGCCCCCAATTGTGTATGGGCTATATCCATTTTTTCAATCTCAGCAATAGCCAGATAAACAGATTTTCTGAGGGCATCATCGGTAGGAAATGAGAGCTTGTTTTTAGTGTATTTCCTGATTTTTCCATTCAGATTCTCAATCAGATTAGTGGTGTAAATAATCTTACGGATTTCAAGGGGAAAGTCATAGAATGAGGTCAATTCATCCCAATTATTGCGCCACAAACGGATGGCATAGGACCAGTGTTCAACGAATCGACCAAATACAACAGAGGCTATCCACTTTTGGGACAGCCTCATTTCTATAAATGTTATTATACTTAGTCTCTGAACTTAGCTTTCAGGAACTCGCGGTTAAGACGAGCAATATTGCTGATAGAAACGTTTTTAGGACATTCAGCTTCGCAAGCACCTGTGTTTGTACAGTTACCGAAACCAAGTTCGTCCATACGCGCAGTCATAGCTTTGGCACGTCTTGCAGCCTCGGCACGTCCTTGAGGCAATAAAGCCAACTGGCTTACTTTTGCCGAAACGAACAACATTGCCGATCCGTTTTTACAAGCAGCAACACAAGCTCCGCAACCGATACAAGAGGCAGAGTCCATAGCCTCGTCGGCAGCTTCTTTTGGTATAAGGATAGCATTAGCATCTTGCGCTCCACCAACATTGATTGAAGTATATCCACCGGCTTGTATAATCTTATCGAAAGCCGTACGGTCTACCATCAAGTCGCGGATAACGGGGAATCCGGCCGAACGCCAAGGTTCAACAGTGATTGTTTCGCCATCTTTAAACCGGCGCATGTGCAACTGGCAAGTTGTTATGCTATCGTCTGGCCCGTGTGGGTGTCCGTTAACATAAAGGCTACACATACCACAAATACCTTCGCGGCAGTCGTGATCGAAAACCACAGGCTCTTTTCCTTCGTTGATAAGTTTTTCGTTCAAAATATCAAGCATTTCAAGGAAAGAACTATCTGTTGAAATTCCATCTAATTTATATGATTCGAAAGCTCCTCTTTCTTTAGGACCTCTCTGACGCCAAACTTTAAGCGTTATATTTATTGTTTTGTCCATTGTTTACTCTTTTACTAAATTTTTAATCAATCGCACAATTAAGATTTATAGTTACGTTGTTGTCTAACCACAAATTCGTAATCGAGTGGTTCTTTAATTAGTTCAGGCTCTTGTTCTTCGCCCATGTATTTCCAACAAGCAACATAAGAGTATTCGTCATCTCGGCGAAGGGTTTCACCATCCGGAGTTTGATATTCTTCACGGAAGTGACCACCACAAGATTCGTTTCGGTTCAGTCCGTCGAGAGCCATTAGCATACCCACATCGATAAAGTCGGCTACGCGAAGAGCTTTTTCCAACTCGATGTTCAAGGAATTTGCTTCGCCCGGTATACGAACGTTCGACCAGAATTCTTTCTTGATTTTTTTGAGTTCTTCGATTGCTTTTTCTAACGATTCTTTAGTACGAGCCATACCTACGTATTCCCACATGATATGTCCGAGTTCTTTATGCAAAGAGTCAACAGAACGTTTTCCTTTTATATTCATCAGCTTGGCAATTTTCTTGTCGAGCTCAATTTCAGTTTGTTCAAACTCTGGAAGGTCTGTACTGAAACGAGGCACGGAAATTTGATCGGCCAAATAATTTTGGATAGTATATGGAAGGATAAAATATCCATCGGCCAAACCTTGCATCAATGCTGATGCTCCAAGGCGGTTAGCTCCGTGGTCAGAGAAGTTTGCCTCACCGATACAGAAACAGCCCGGTATTGAAGTCATCAACTCATAGTCTACCCAAAGTCCACCCATAGTATAGTGAATGGCTGGGAATATCATCATAGGAGTTTCGTATGGATTATCGTCAACGATTTTTTCGTACATCTGGAACAAGTTACCATATCTTGCTCTAACGGCATCTATTCCTAAGCGTTGGATAGCTGACGAGAAGTCAAGGTATACGGCCAATCCTGTTGAGTTAACACCGAATCCGGCATCACATCTTTCTTTGGCAGCACGAGAAGCAACGTCGCGAGGCACAAGGTTACCGAAAGCAGGGTAGCGACGCTCAAGATAGTAGTCGCGGTCTTCTTCCTTAATTTGAGTTGGTTTTAATTTTCCTGCGCGTATAGCCTCTGCGTCTTCTTTTTTCTTAGGAACCCATATACGACCATCGTTACGAAGCGACTCTGACATCAATGTCAGTTTCGATTGGAATTCTCCGTGAACAGGGATACTGGTTGGGTGAATTTGAGCGAAACAAGGGTTTCCGAAATAAGCTCCTTTTTTGTAAGCCTGCATAGCTGCAGAACCATTACAAGCCATAGCATTAGTTGATAGGAAGAAAGCATTTCCGTATCCACCTGTGGCGATAACTACGGCATGAGCCGCGAATCTTTCTATTTTGCCTGTAACAAGGTTACGAGCCAAAATACCACGTGCACGACCATCGATAATAACGAGGTCGACCATTTCGTAGCGAGTGTACAGTTTAACACTTCCTTTTTCAACCTGACGGCTCAATGATGAATATGCGCCCAACAACAATTGCTGTCCGGTTTGTCCTTTAGCATAGAATGTACGAGACACCTGCGCTCCACCGAACGAACGGTTGTCGAGCAAGCCTCCGTATTCGCGGGCAAAAGGAACACCTTGAGCCACACATTGGTCTATAATATTGTTAGCAACTTCGGCTAAGCGATGAACGTTCGATTCACGAGCACGATAGTCACCTCCTTTAATAGTATCGTAAAATAGGCGGTAAACAGAGTCACCGTCGTTCTGATAATTTTTAGCAGCATTGATACCCCCTTGTGCAGCGATAGAGTGCGCACGGCGAGGAGAATCCTGAATACAGAAGTTCATTACGTTGAATCCCATTTCTCCGAGGGATGCAGCAGCGGCACCACCAGCAAGACCTGTACCAACAACGATAATGTCGAGACGACGTTTGTTGGCCGGGTTTACAAGCTTTTGGTTACCTTTATAGTTTGTCCATTTTTCGGCCAAAGGACCTTCTGGAACCTTCGAATCTTTTTTAGGATCTATGATAGTAGTCATATCTATTTTTTCTTTTAATCGTTAGTTAATTAACAAGCTCCACAAAGGAAATGCTTAGCAAGGAAGAAAATCGGTACAATAAGGAAGCCAAGGCAAATGATTGTAGCTACAATGTTACCGATACATTTTAGTCTTGGATACCAAGTTCTGCCATTAAGACCTGTTGACTGGAACATACTCCAAACACCATGTGTAAGGTGCAACCAAAGAGCAACGATACCAATGAAGTAAAGAGCCACTTTAACAGGGCTGCCAAACAACATAGCCATGTGTCCGCCAACTTCTTCGGGAAGCACAACGATGTCGTGCAGATTGAACAACTCGGCAAACATCATTTTGAACCAGAAGTCGTAAAGGTGCAAAAGCAAGAAAACTAATACAACCACTCCAAGAACAAACATGTTTTTTGAAGTCCAAGTAACACTCGACAAAGACGATGACATCGCATAACTGTCGTTGCCGCGAGCTTTTTTGTTTTTAAGTGTCAAAGACAATGCATACAGGATGTGTACGATGAACAACAGGGCAAGACCTCCTGTAGCCAGAACAGCATACCAATTTGTACCCAAAAATCCACAGATAGCTTCGTAAGCTTCTATTGAGATGATCGACACAACGTTCATGCACATGTGGAACAAAAGGAACAAAACCAAACAACAGCCCGACAAAGCCATGATGAATTTGCGCCCAATGGAAGATTTAAGTAACCAACTCATAAATTAATAGTTTTTAGTTATATTAAATAGTTTAAATTGTATTTTGTCAATTCTCTGTGAGCTTGTTGCCGGATAAGCAAAAGCAAAGAACGATTGTATCTTTCGATAACCCCCTCGTTACAGCACCGCAAAATTAATCTAAATCTCTTATTAAAAGAAAGAAATGTTGTACTTTTTTATGTTTAAAAGCAATCTGAGGAAGAAGATTGTGAGGCTTTGTTATTTTTTGTTACGATAGGTTTATTATACATTTTTCTTCGATAGATATGCCGAATAGAGCAAAGTCATATTTGACGGGGTCGTTTGGATCTAAAATAGTCAGGTTTTTGGTTAATTCGATAGCAGCCTTCCAGTCTGGTTTGTTTCGGGTTAGTAGCCCCAGCATGCGGGCAGTCCGTTCCACATGAACATCCAGAGGACATATAAGGTCTTTAGGTGCGATTCGCTGCCATAACCCGAAATCAACACCTTTGTTATCTTTTCTTACCATCCACCGCAAGTACATGTTCAGCCTTTTGCAAGCTGACTTTTGGGAGGGAGAAGAAATATGCTTGGCGGTTCTTTGCATAAAGGAGGGTAGGGAGCAGAAGTAAGCTTTAAAGTGGTTCAGGGCTTCTTCAACACTCATGTTCTGTTGGGGGAAGAATGCCGTTTCTAAACTATCTTCCCTTAAATAGTGATGCTTTAAGAATTGTATTGTATATAGCAAATCAGTGTCGTTAAACGTTCTGTGCTTAAATGCCAGCAATCGCTTCAAATCGGTATCCCTGTGCTGTGTTATGAACTGAAAAGGGGCGTTATCCATCCGCAGGCTCAAATCTTTGCATTTGTTTATTATTGTTTGCCGTTGACCCCAAGCGAATATGGATGCGAAAAATCCCATGATTTCGATATCTTGCTTCAACGAAAAACTGTGGGGGATGGAAATGGGATCGTTTTCGATGAACTTTGTCGTGTTGTATTGTTCGGATTTCTTGTCCAGAAGATATTTTTTATCAAATACTTTTTCGGTCATTTTATTTTTTTTTGATTAGCTCTTTTCTGAATCAAAAGTAGTAATAATCAACAATTATAGCTACTAAACCATTGAATAGATGAACAACTGGGGCTTTATTTTTTTAGCTTTGCTCTTGCACAATTCAACTAAAAGCAGTAATATTGCATCCGATTTCGGGATAACCTCCGAAAATCAGGTCCTATAGCTCAGTTGGTTAGAGCATCTGACTCATAATCAGGGGGTCCCTGGTTCAAGCCCAGGTGGGACCACAGAAAATGAAGCACTTACAATAAAGTAGGTGCTTTCTGTTTTTTATATACTACCATTTTACTATAGTTTAAACACGGCTTTTCGATGTTCAGTTAAACCAAGAGTTAAACCAAAAACTCAAATGAATGCAACAGTTAATGTCGTATTATTCAAGTCGAAAACACTTGCAGACGGTTCACATCCGTTAATGATAAGAATCTGCAAAAACAATAAGAAGAAGTATAAAAGTTTAGGTATCTCAATTCAACCGCAATTTTGGGATTTTGAAAAGAACAAACCTAAACGTAATTGTCCGAATAAAGACAGCATACAAACTATAATCATAGAGAAGACAAAAGAGTTTTCGGGGCAAATAATTGAATTTAAGACTATTAACAAAGACTTTACCGTCTCAAGTCTAATTGAAAAAGTTGAAGCACCTACTGTTAATAATACAGTTCAGCAATTATTTAATTCTGAAATTGACCGACTAAGACAAGAGAATCGTCTGAAAACAGCATCTATATACAAGGAATTGTTAGTATCAATGTTAGATTTTAATACACATCTTGATATTTACTTTTCCGAAATAGATATTATTTGGCTAAGGGAATACGAAGCATTTTTGCGTAAAAAAGGATTATCCGATAATTCTTTAGGAGTTCGTTTCAGAACATTGAGGTCTATATTCAACAAGGCTATAGAACTGAATATTGTTAAACAAGAATACTATCCGTTTAAGGTTTATAAAGTCTCTAAACTTCATACAGAAACGGTTAAACGTGCAATTCAGAAATCAGATATTGAAGCAATAATAAACTACAATGCTGATAGTGAATACACACGTTTAGCAATAGACTTGTTTTATTTCTCATATCTATCAGGCGGTATAAACTTTGTCGATATAGCACACTTGACAAAAAGTAATATTATAGAGGATAGACTTATTTACACAAGGAAGAAAACGAAGAAGTTAATAAAGATACCGTTACAACTAAAAGCAAGTGAATTAATCGGTAAGTATTCAAATCCTGACAATCCTTATTTGTTCCCTATTTTCACTTCATTTCATAAAACGGAGCAACAAAGAGCAAATAGAGTTCATAAAGTCTTAGCTATTATAAATAAACGCCTTAAACAAATTGGTCAAGAATTAAATATTTCTATTGATTTAACAACCTATGTTGCAAGACATTCATTTGCAACTGTTTTAAAACGTTCGGGCGTAAATACTTCGATTATTAGTGAATCTTTAGGACATAGTTCTGAAAAGGTTACTCAAATCTACCTTGATAGCTTCGAAAATAGCCAAATTGATGAAGCAATGAAAAATTTGTTGTAAATAAAAAACCCCGCCGTAATTGGCGGGGCACACTTTAAAAAATCAAATGTCATGCGGCTTGTCCATCCAAACCAGTACTAATATTAGAGCCATCTGACTGAACAGGAAGAATTTTACTTGCTTCCAATTCTTGTTTAGTAAAAATAGACTCTCTCATTTTAAAAATCTCATTACCATACGCTTTCTCTAAACCGAAAGTAAGAACTTCGTCAAGTTTTTTATTTCCGTCAAAGACAACGTGTTGTGCGACATTGAAAGCAGTTAAGCCTAAACGGGCACAATCTTTGATAAATCGGTTACTGTCCAATAGTCGATATTCGACCATATCGTAAAAATTTGCCAAAAAAACATTTCTCTCCTCTTCACTATCCTTATCGTTTAGTTTGAGGGTATGCTCAATCGCAGATTTCTTCATTTGAGCATTACGAACAATCTGCTTTTTAAATGTCGTTCTGGATTTTCTAAGAAGCTCCAAGAAAGGATTACGCGCGCCCTTCTTCTTAGATGTATTAGTGCTATTATTAGATGAATTGTTACCATTGTTATTAGTAACTGAAAGCGAGGCAGTTTGACCCACTGCAGGGTTAAATTCTGACATAGATAAATTTTTAAAATTAAGCCATTTTAAACATGGGGTGAATAGCCTTATAAACCACCAGCACGTTATTTCATCCTATTTTTGTGCTATTTTACAACTAAACGAACAGGAACAAATTAGAGGACTCAAAACTAATTAGGGAAGTTGCGCACCCGACCGACACCAGAATTAAGTGTTACAAATATAATGTTAATTTTAACAATTAAAAATAACTGCATAACAAAAATATAGCGAAACATATAAATCAATATCATAATTATATTAGAACACTCTATTTCTATATAATAATTACATCTGCGCATATGTTTTAATGTAACTTATCAAGTTAAAACACATGATTTCTGTCAAAAAAATATTTCAGCATTTATAATTAAAATAAATCGAAAAGACAAAAACAAAAATTTATAAAAGTATTTATACAAGTAAACACCCAAAATAGGCTAATTATTAACAGAACAAATTATATCAAGTATATTTTAAAGACTACTTACATCTGTTGTTCCGAATTTTGCAGATAAACACATATTTTTTTTAATAAAGTGGGTACGGAGAAAAAATGGAAAAGGATATATAAGAAGAAAATTTTTAATATATCCTCCGTGTTAAATATTTTACCTTAATTTGCATTTTTAACAAAAATATTACCATGCAAATAATTGAAGTACCTATTAATAAAGGAGAATGGCTAACTACTGCCTTAAAAAATAAAGGCTATCCGAATATTCCGACAAATACAATATTAAAAAAGACATTGCCAGGCTTGGGTGCTACCTATATGGAAATTAACGATAAGATTTCTAAAAGGCACTCAATAATAATAGAGCCGAATGTTCCTGTCATATTAGGTAAAACCAAAGATAAACCCGAATTATTAGCTGTTTGGGAGAAATGCACGGAAGCGAAAATAAAGAAGTACATACGAGATAAAGATATTAAGTATAAGAAAATACTTACAACTCCAGAGGGGTATAAAAAAGTAAGAAAAGCAATAACGGATGTATGGGGAGAAGATATATATTATTCAACATTTTTCTGTCTATTCGATGAATGCGAAAAGTTAATTCAAGATGTCGATTATAGAAATAGTATTGCCCAACCTATAAACGATTTCTTTCGTTTTACAAATAAGGCGTTTGTTTCTGCTACAACTTTAAACATGACACACCCCGAATTTGAGAATCTGAATTTTAAAATATTAGAAGTAAAACCAACTTACGATTATAAAAAAGATTTAGACCTTATTATTACTAATACATACGAAACCGAAATATTAAAGAAGTTCAAGGAGTTAAAAGACAGTGAATGTATCTGTATATTTTTAAATAAAACTGATAGCATTGATAAGTTGATACATACACAAGAATTAGAAGACGAATCAAAAGTATTTTGTTCTGATAAAAGCGTAAAGAAGTTAAAAGAAAAAGGTTATAAAAATGTATCAGATACAATAGAGTTCCCATTAGCAAAATACAACTTCTTTACTTGTCGTTTTTTCTCGGCTGTCGATATTGAGATAAAGCAAAAACCCGATATACTTATTCTTACAAATTTGTATGATGCTAATCATACAATGATAGACCCATTTACGGAAGCAATACAGATTTACGGACGATTTAGGAAAAATAAAAAATATCACGGAGAAGAAAACCCGTTTAACTCAATCACTCACATTACAAACTTTGATCCTCATTTAAAAATAAAAACAAGAGAAGAAATAGATTCCGAGATTGAAGCGAAAAAGCGAAACTATAATTTATTAAATGATAGTATTACAGACCAAACAACGGATATTGAGAAACAAATTATATTACGAGATATAGGTTTATTGAGTTATTCCGAATTATTAGACGAAAATGGAAATTATAATTATTTCTCACAGGATAATTTATATAATGAAGAACGTGTTAAAGGATATTATTCAGACCCTCAATTATTATTACAAGCATATCAAGATACAAACCACTTCAATATAAATTCGATTATTTACGATGCTCCGTTTTCGATTGATTTTGATATTTTAGAAATGAAAAAATTAAAGTCAGCAAAGGAGAAAAGAGAACAAATAATCAATAATTTAGAAAGGCTTATTCATCAAAAAGAAATTAACCCTAATTTCGATATTGAGCCATTTAAAGAAAGATTCAGACGGGAAGAAATTACAAATAAGGAAACAGGCGATTTTATAATTGATTGTTTCGACTATTTGGGTAAAAAAGAAATCGAACGAATCGGATATACACAAGTTTCAAAATTGAAAACTGCTCTTAATAAAGCAAAAGCCGAGCAAAAACAGAAAGATTTATTTTTACCAATACAGGATGAAATTAAAAAAGTTTACAATATCGAAGATACCCCGACCAAAGACGACACGAAATTATTAATAGAGGAGTTATATCGCTTGAACGGAATAGATATTAAGGTAACACAAACTACAATAAAATTATATTGTAAGACAGCTTCCAGCAATGACAAAAAGCCACCAATATATAGAATTAAAGAATATAAATCAGAGTTCGGAGAAGAATCTGATTCGGGCGGTATAGGAGAAATTTTATAAAAAAATATCCGACTATCAAATTATAATAGGATAGCTTCAAATATTCAATATTTTAAATGTTGATTAATGGAGTTATCCGTTTTTTATTGAATATGTATTGATTTAGTAAAAATATATAGGCACGGAGAGAAAACTGTTAGGGGTCATATAGAACCGATTTTTAGAAAAATTATCCGATAGTAATACGCACGCATAAAATATACCTTACTTGAAGAAACACCCCCTACCCATAAGATAAAGACATATATAGGCACAGGAGCAGAGTACCTCTAAAGTCCCTCCTAATAGACGAGAAAAGAAAAAGAAAAAATAATCACAAATCGGCACAGAAAAAGACTATCGGAGTCCCAAAGAAAAATTGGCTACTCCGAAACCGATACTTTTTAGACATAAGAGTTACAACCAATTTCATCTTTTAAATGAAGAATTTGAAAAATATAGCTGCTTTATCGTAAGATATTTTGCTTTCGGAATTTCTCAATTCAATTATTTGTCAATCATGCGCTTTTGTTATCTTTGTGTTAATTCCGATGCTATCGAAGCGTCGATAATCGGAAGCACATATTAAAGAAAGCGTTTAAAGATATTATTCTTGTCTAAGAAAATCGCCAATTTTCAGAAACCGAACAAGTTTAGTAGACAGCAAACGCCTGCATTTCTGTTTGTATATAATTTGTATACGATAAAGGAGTGCAGGACTGTTGTTTTACATTTGTTCGGTGGGTGTTTGGCGATACCTCTTAGACAGATAAGAAATTTAACAGTTCCTGCACTTTCTTATTTTATATAACTTGTCTTTTGAGGGAACGGAAAGACACTAATACAAAATATGTTATGGGATTTTTTGGAGATTCTACACAAGAAAGAGAAGTAAAAGCATTAATACATGAAGCACATGATATAATGCAAAAGTTAATTCAAGACTATCGAAAA
The DNA here is from genome assembly GCF_029893235.1 of Dysgonomonas sp. PH5-45. Classification (GTDB taxonomy): domain Bacteria; phylum Bacteroidota; class Bacteroidia; order Bacteroidales; family Dysgonomonadaceae; genus UBA1309. The sequence goes on along the minus strand of NZ_JARXWE010000043.1, from coordinate 1,654 downwards.
AATGAAGAGGTTACTTTTTCGGGAAAGTCATACATTTTCCGAATGGGAGATACTGTTAATAAGTTATTCGAAAAGAGTTCTAATATGTCAACGTCTAAAAATATGACATTACAGGTTGTTGTTGATGGTCAACCTTTATCATTGATGGCTGCAAAAATGGCATTCATTCATTTTATAAGAGATTTCGAAAGAATGACAGGAGAAAATTTTTCACTAAAGTATAGCTAAATGCAAGAATGATACTAACAATTAAAAAAGATAAAAAATGAAAAAAATTACATTATTACTAATCGCAATATTAGCGGTTACTTTCGTATCATGTTCAGATGATGATAATGATAATACATACACATTAGAAGATTTTGCTCATTCTACTTGGGTTGCTACTTATCACAACTATGGTTATACTGATACTATTAAATTTGCAGATGTATATGTTACAGAATTTGGAGTTCCTGCCCTAAGAGAAATTAGCTCTCGTCATTATAACGTACTCAATGGCAGTAGTTATTCCAAAAGTGAAGGAAAAGCATTTGTTACTAACAAAAGTGATACAGATAATTCTAATGGAACATTAACTCCTTGCATTAGCATATCATTTACAAGTTTGGAAACGGGAAACTATATTGAAAATAGATATACAATAGTTAATCGTAATCAATTTGGTAATTATTTTCGCTTAAAATGATAATAGGAACACAAGGAACGGCAAGCACGAAATATTGTTTGCCTTTCCTGTAAAAAGAAAAAAAAATGAAAAGAATATTTTTTCTACTAATTACATTGTTTGTAATAACACAAAGCTATTCACAGAACAGAAATAAAGGTTACAGAGGATTTGCCGATTTAGGAGCACATTTTAATATAGGAGATACAGATGCTAAAGGAACTTCTTACAATGTATCTACTTCGCATGGGTATCAATTTAATCCTCACATATTTTTAGGTGGTGGAGCAGGATTTGATTATTATTCGGACGCAGAAGAAGTTTTTATTCCTCTATTTGCTAACATCAGACTTAATTTATTAGATAGTAAAGTAAGCCCTTATTTTGATTTAAAAGCGGGCTATTCAGTTGGTCAATCATGCGGAATATATGCAAATCCATCTTTAGGCGTTGGGATTTTTATATCTCCTAAATATGTTTTGAATTTAAGTGTTAGCTGTGTTGCACAAGAATCAGAAAGGTCTGTTGACCATCCTATTGATAATTCAATTTTCAGAAGAATTATGTTAGGAGCAGGATTTAAAATAGGATTAGAGTTTTGATAAAGAGAGAATAAAATTAATTATTAATCAGTTTTGGTTTTATGAACTTAGTTAAACCGTGAGTTAAACCGCTGGTATTTTATAAGTGTAACGGAGGGTCCTATAGCTCAGTTGGAGCCTTGAAAACGAAGGCTTTGCCGAGTTTTTAAGGTCTTGTTAGAGCATCTGACTCATAATCAGGGGGTCCCTGGTTCAAGCCCAGGTGGGACCACATTTTACAACAGCAAACCCATTGATAACAAATAGTTTATCAGTGGGTTTCTTTTTGCTGGGGCTGGATTTGGGGCTGATTTTGGGGTCAGCGGATTTTCCCGGTTGATAAACCTTGTCACATATCACGAATATAGCATCGCCAGTCTGTACATAAAGAACTTAATATCTCCCA
>NZ_JARXWE010000042.1 GCF_029893235.1 Dysgonomonas sp. PH5-45 | reverse complement strand
CAAGTTCAAGTCCGTTGACTCGAAAAACCTTTATAACTAACTAAATTTCAAATATTTCAAAGAACTATCGCAAGTTTTTAGTGGACACTAATGATATCATAGCATTATTGAAAGGAGAGTAAGACATGAGAACGATTAAGTTCAGAGGAAAAACATATGATAGTAAATGGGTATATGGAGATTTAATACATGGAGTAGGAAACAAACATGGACGTATGTATATTCTTCCTGTAACTCCTATATACCCAAAAGGATGTGATAGTTTAGACGGATGGGATGTTATTCCCGAAACCGTCGGGCAATTAATCTGCGTTATCCCCAATACCTCAATGTATGTAGACAACTCACGGGAATTATACGAAGATGACATTTTTATCTCCGAGAATAGAAGCGCAAAGTATGTCGCTAAGTATGATGACTTTGGTGAATATTATGGAATATCCAACAAAGGTGATAAATATGGAGCTTTCACTACAAGACTAAACAGAGGCAATATTGATAGACTGAAAGTAAATATTATCGGAAACATCCACGACGATCCGAAACTATTAACCAATTATGAAAAATAACCATGAAACAAAGACCAGGCTTACCCCTCCTATATAAACAGGAACAAACTTAAAGCCATCAGCAGCATTCCTGCCACAAGCCCCATGATAGAAATATGGTGTTTCCCATATTTTTCGGCACTGGGCAGAAGTTCGTCAATCGAAATAAATATCATAATACCCGCAACCGCGGCCAGCACCACTCCATTCATGACCGGAGTCCAGAATTGCAACAGGAACAGATAAGCTATCAGCGCACCCACAGGCTCGGCCAGCCCCGATAGGAACGAATACCAGAAAGCTTTCTTTTTGCTCCCCGTTGAATGGTAAATAGGCACAGCCACGGCAATACCTTCCGGAATGTTATGAATGGCTATTGCTACGGTTATGGGAATAGCCACATCGAGCGATCCCAATGCCGAGGTGAAGGTAGCGATACCTTCGGGAAAATTGTGAATGGCTATCGACAAAGCCACAAATACACCTGTGCGCTTCAAGGAAATTTTTTTGTCTACGTCCTCCACTCCTATTATTTCGTGGGGATTGATGGCTGTTTCGGGAATAGCAAAGTCTATGAGGTTTATTAGTCCCATCCCGCCGAAAAATGCCAGAATCATATACAATGTGCCTTGTTTTTCGCCAAAAACAGATGTCAGCTCAGTTAGCGACTGCGGCATCATTTCCATGAAAGAAACATATATCATCACCCCTGCCGAAAATCCCAGCGACGCACACAAAAACTTAGTGTTAGTCTGTTTGGCTATCAACGATATAAGACTGCCTATACCTGTCGACAGGCCGGCAATACAAGTCAATATAAAGGCAAAAAGTATATGTTTCTCGTCCATATAAAGCTATTCACTAATAATTAACACATTAAGACAAAGATATCGAAAACATTTATAAGATATAACATCCTTCGCTCAACAAAGTTTTATTCGGGAGCAACAATAAATAAAAGTTTTAGTACACTTTTAAAACATAAATACCTAAAACTGTTTTATTTTTGTAGTCGAAATATTTTATGTGAACTTTGATATATGGAATTTTTGGAAGTCTTTTTAATGCCTTCGGCTTGGATAGCCTTGTTGACGCTTATTTTTTTGGAAGTTGTTTTGGGAATAGATAACATAGTTTTTCTTTCCATCGTTTCGTCGCGCCTCCCTGCCCACGAGCAGCCCAAAGCCCGCAAAATAGGGTTGATACTGGCAATGCTGTGCCGTATAGCCCTCCTGTTTTGCATATCGTTGCTGATGAAACTTTCGGAGCCTATTTTTATTTTCGATACCGTTTGGATTGACGGCGGCATATCGGGACAAAGCATCATCATTTTTGTGGGAGGTTTGTTCCTTCTCTACAAAAGCGTATCCGAAATACATCATAAACTTGAAGGCGAGAGCGAAACCCACACCGGAAAAGCCAAAAGCAAGATGGCGTCGGTCATTGTGCAGATAGTTGCTCTCGACATTGTTTTCTCGCTCGATAGTGTGCTTACAGCCGTCGGGCTGGTAAGCTTCAACGAATTTGGCTACGCAGGAGCTATGGCAATAATGGTTACGGCCATCGTTGTTGCGGTTTTGGTTATGCTGCTCTTTTCGGGTCCTGTCAGCAATTTTGTGAACAACCACCCTACCATACAGATGTTGGGATTGTCGTTTCTGATACTTATCGGAGTGATGCTCTTGGTTGAAGCCGCGCACTTGTCGCATCTCACAATATTGGGTACGGAAGTTGGCGAAATTCCTAAGGGATATATTTACTTTGCCATAGCATTCTCTTTGCTGGTGGAATTCCTGAATATGAAGTTGCGGAAAAAATCGGAGCCCGTTAAACTAAAGGACACAGAGCTGATTGATATCAACAAAACGAAAGAACAATAAAAAGATGAAATTTATAGGGATAATTCCTGCCCGTTACGGCTCGTCACGTTTCCCGGGAAAACCGTTGGCCGATATGGCTGGCAAACCCATGATACAACGGGTTTACGAACAGGTAAAAAAGGCTCTCAACGAAGTATGGGTAGCTACCGACGATGAGCGTATTGCCGATGCCGTACATGCTTTTGGCGGAAATGCCGTAATGACATCCACGCACCACCGTAGCGGAACCGACCGTTGTCGGGAGGCTTTCCGGCTGATAAATAAAAAAGATTTTGATGTTATCGTAAACATACAAGGCGATGAACCTTTCATTCAGCCCGAACAGATAGAAACACTGATAGGCTGCTTTTCGTCGCCCAACGTTCAGTTGGCAACGCTCGTAAAGCCTTTTACCGAAGAAGATGGTTTTGATGCCCTCTTCAACCCGAACTCACCCAAAGTGGTGATAAACAAAACCGACGAAGCCATTTACTTCAGTCGCTCCATAGTGCCTTATATCCGCGATGCCCACCATACGGAATGGCTCGGCAAGCATACTTTTTTTAAACATATTGGTATGTACGCATACAGGGCAAACGTTTTAGAGGAGATAACACAACTGCCACCTTCGAGCCTTGAACTTGCCGAATCGCTCGAACAGCTTCGCTGGATAGAAAACGGATACAAAATAAAGGTTGGCTACACCACGCAAGAAACCATCGGGATAGATACGCCCGAAGACATGGAAAATGCATTAAAGCTGTTAGCGCTGAAGTAGAACCTCATGCCGATAAATAAAATCGAGTAGGAGGAAAATGAACTAGTTTCCTCCTATTTCATTTTCCGACCTCTCACACCACCACGCATGCCGTTCGGCACGTGGCGGTTCCTTAATTACGATGCATTCGGCTGTATATTGCTACAATTGATGGGTATCCCGCTTTGGCAAGATTGGAGTTTGTTATGGAACGGCTTAGAGTCCAGCTACCCACTATACGCCAATAGCCTTTCCGAGTATTCGACCATTGCCATGCCCAGTATTTACTGATACCACATCTTTGAAGATTTGTTATATAGTCTTTACCTTCTTCCAACACTTCCAAATATACATACGGATTCTTCGTTGAAGCCATCCGTGAGAGGCCATCTCATCATTGTGAGACAGTCTCTTTGTGTTTATTTATAGCTGGAAGAACTATTTCAATCCTTTGCAAATTAAAATATAAAACTTATATTTGCAAATAGATAACAGAGTTATTTGAAAGCATGAAAAACTAAGTGTATCTAAGCACTTTATACTTACTTATCTACTGCCCGTTTCATGCGAGAGTCTTCAAAAACTACTGATAGTCAATTTGATACCTTCAGACTACCACAAATATACATAAAAAAGAGCAGTAGGTTTAAAGAAACCTACTGCTTGTCACATATTTTATTACAAAACAAGAATCTGTACTTACCGTACAAATTTTGCTACAACTTTTCCATCTTTCAAGAATGTAAGTGTATTCTCTGTTACCGACAGAGTACTTACGCCTCCTACGGCTTCCATAAATTTGCTTTCGCCTGCAAGGTCGGCGCAACCTCTTCTTGTTGCCATGATGGGGCCCATGCTTAGCGTATATCCTGAAATACCGAAATCGCCGCTGAAAGTGTTACAACCTGCATTTCCCGACATTCTGTTTGGGAAAAACTCAACATAAGGCATTCTTCCTGACGGAAACAACTTCTTTATATCCTGGCTGCCTAAAGATTCTAATGTCCATTTGTTTTGCAACAAACCTTGGTCGATAGAACGGGCGAAGGTAGCAATAACCGTACCGTTGTCCGAAAGAGTCATTTCGTTGTTTGCAATAGCAACCGTAAGCGGCTTTGATAGTATGGCTGTAAATTCAGACTCTTTATTTTGTCCGGGACACATCATCATAGTTGATATTAAATTGCCTGCTTTAAGCACCCCTTTCTCGAAAGTAAAAGGCCCGCCAATAGTGTTGCACCCCCCGTTTCCGGATAGTCTTTTTTCGGCTGTGTCGAATTTCAGATATGGAACTTTATCCGTAAAGTATTCGGAAGCTACCTGCCCTTTAAAATTGGTTAGTACCCATGTTCCGGATATATCATTGTCCGATTTTACAGTATTGCCCGACGATTTACAACTTTGCATAGTTAATCCCGTTAACAACATTAAAGCTGATAACAGCATTATTTGTTTTAATGTTTTCATGTTTATAATTTTTTTTTGGTTTTTCTGATCTAATCTCTTTGTATATAAACAACTCCTCGTCTTTTATGTTCAAAAGATTTAAAGTCGGGCAAAAATACAGATTATTTTTTCTACAACCTACATACATTGACTGACAGAATGGCCTATGGTTGCTTCCAAATTATCGTTTTTAATGTTTTATTGTATATATTAACAATAAAGCTTATGTCAGGTAAAAAAAACAGATATCTTTGTTTTTCAGTAAATGTAAAAGTATTATTTAATTTAAATCACTTATGAAAAAATTATTTTTTTCTTCATTGTTAGTCTTGGCTTTCATGGCCTCAAATACAGTAATGGCTCAAGATACAAAACAAGCTAACGATACAAAAACAAAAACCGAATGTCCTAAGGGAAATAAAAAGCCTTGTTGCGATAAAGACAAGAAAGCTTGCGATAAAAAAGCATGTTGTGACAAAAATTGCCCTAAAAAAGAAACATGTCCTAAAAGCGAAAAGAAAGCTTGCTGCGATAAAAAGCAAACCAACAAATCGACCAAAAAATAATACGAATGAAATTTGCTTGTAATCAGAACTTTGTTCTGTATTACTAAAAGATAAAGCATAAGGAAGGTGTCTGGAAATGAAGATGCCTTCCTTGTTTTTATAGTATATTTCTTTTAACTTTACGGTTATACTTAATCAAAAAAGTAATATTTATGGAACCTCAAGTAATTGATGCGGAATTTACTACATCTGCAAATTTTATAACGAAATATACCGAACAGTTCTTGAAGACGGTAGGTGTGCCGGAGGATTATATTAGTGTTGTGAATCTGCTCATTGTTTTAGCTCTTGCCGCACTCGTTGTATATCTACTCCAAAAGGTTGTGAATTGGGGTGTTACATTTATATTTAAACGCTTGCATAAAATAACTAAGCTAAATATATTTAAGTATGCCATAAAAAACCGCTTACCTCATTATTTGGCCTTGGTTGTCCCTTACACATTTGTGATAAACGCTATACCCACCATATTTGTTGACTATAAACAGCTTATCGGGCCGTGTATCAAAATAGCGGATATCTACATCGTTTTTATGATTATCTGGACAATAATGGCTTTGGTTCACTCTCTGGCCAATATGTTGGAAGAAAAAACCGCTTTCCGGCATAAGCCCATGAAAAGTTACTTGCAGGTAATACAGATTGTGTTCTATATATTTGGCGCAGTAGCTATTTATTCTATATTGACAGGGCACTCTGCCACCGGTTTTTTTGCGGCCATGGGGGCGGCATCGGCTGTAGTGTTGTTGATGTTTCAGGATACTATTAAAGGCTTTGTGGCGAGCATACAAATATCGTCGAACAACACCGTGCAGGTGGGCGACTGGATAACTATGAACAAATATGGCGCGGATGGCGATGTGGAAGAAATTAACCTATCGAGCGTAAAAGTGCGGAATTTTGACAAAACCATAACAACCATACCAACGTATGCCCTTATATCCGATTCTTTTCAGAATTGGCGGGGAATGCAAGAAAGTGGCGGCCGCCGGATAAAACGGTCTATAACGATAAAACAATCTGATATACGCCATCTGAGCGATGAAGAGTTGGACGAGTTCGAAAAATTCACTCCTTTGGCAGAATTTATAAAGAAAAAACGAGCAAAATACGATGCCTTAAACAAAAAACTTCATATAGACTCCGGTTCCATCCTCAAGGGGTTTGGCATAACCAATTGCGATTTATTTATGACTTACATCACTTGGTACTTGAAGCATAATCCGGATATAAGGAACGATATGACTTTGCTTGTCAGACAGATGCCACCTGCGGCCGATGGCTTGCCTATCGAAATTTATACATTCACAAACACAACCGTGTGGGGCGATTATGAAGCCATAATGGCCGAAATATTCAATCACCTGATAACGGCTGTTCGTCCATTCAATTTAACAATCTTAGAAACAGTGTCAAGCACGGATAGCTTGACAGTGAATCTGAAACAGTGATTTGTGAAAGAAAAGTATCTGTAACATAATATTTTTTATTCCCTAAGGATTACCTTTGCTCCGTAATTTTTTTTGAATTATAATGAAAAACACGAAATACTTTTTTGTCTTTCTGCTACTGACTTTGTTGGTAACCTTTGCCCATGCAAAAAACTACACCATCAAAAATGTGCCCAATGTTTATAAGATGGAGGGGCGGCAATGGGTAAGCAATCCCGACAAAATTATTGATGCACAGGATGTGAAGACGATGAACGATATGATAGACGCTTACGAGAGAATGACCTCGCGTGAGATTGTTGTCGTAGCCGTTAAATCGATAGGAAAAACCGATTCGAAAGTTTTTGCAAACAAATTATTTAACCTTTGGAAAATAGGTAAAGAAGAATTGGATAATGGATTGCTTATTCTTTTGGTCGAAAATAATCGAGAAGTTGTTTTTGAAACAGGAACAGGTATGGAAAAATACCTTTCCGATAGGACTTGTTACGAAATTCAACAGGAATGGATGATAAGTTGGTTCAAAGAAGGTGCATATGGACGAGGACTACTCAGTGGACTTGAGGGAGTTATAAACTACATGAACACAAGTTCTGTGTCTGCCAACAAGGATACTTCTGAAAACAAAATTGAAGAAGCAGAAAAAGCAGAAAAAGCAGAAAAAGCAGAGAGTGAAGGCAAGGACATAGCTACATATTATCAGGAAAACAAAGAGCTTTTAGGTTGGGCTTGGCTTTTTCCAACCGTGATAGGGCTTATCTTTTTGTTTGTGGCGGGTGCCGGAAAAGGTGGGGCCGAAAAAAAAATAGCATCAATAAAGAAAACGAGTAAGGTTTTATATCTTATATATCTGATCCTTTGTTGCAATCTGCCGGGGATATTGGTGATTTTCATATTCCAAGGGCTTTATACATACTATTTGCGTATACCTAAGTGTCCTAAATGTAGATCTACCCGGATAAAAGATATTAGAGAGGAGGGAGAAGTTTCGGCTCATCTTAGCCGAATAGAACTTGCCGAGATGCGGTCTGGCTCCACAACTTTCTTTATATTGTTTTGTCCCACTTGTAAGTATATATCTAAAGTGCCTTTCCGAAACAACAATGCGTTTAAGAAATGCCCCCAATGCCAGGCATACACGATGGGAAAAACAGAGGAGAGGATAAGGGAAGCTCCAACTTCATCCACGACAGGGGTGAAGGAAGTGACCTACCGTTGCCAGCATTGTGATTTTACACAAACTAAAGATGAGTTGATTGATATTAAATCTATAAATTATTCAAGTAATAAAAGTAATTATTCAGGCAGCAGTTATAGCAGTCAGTATAGGCGAAATCTTCCTCATGCTGTACCTCCTCAATACAACAATGGCTATGCGAACAATGGTTCTCCGACGGATAATGTATCGAATGGCGGCGGATTTTGGAAAGCATTCTTTGGAGGAGCAATAGGAGCAACAACAGGGGTTTATTTAGGGAATAAATTATCTCAATACGGAACAAGGAAAAGTAATACCGATAACTATTCTTCGTCACAGTCTTCGCCTTCTTCGTCTAATTCTTCTTCGAAGGCCACTGATCTTGTGGGTGGAGGCTCTTCTCGTGGAGGCGGTGCCCGTAGTAGCTGGTTAGATATCTTTCCCTCATCTTCCTCATTCTCTTCCTCGCCCTCATCCTCTTCCTCCTCATATTCGTCAGGTAGCGGAGAGAGTTCACCATCCTCATCTTCCTCATCATCTTCGTTGTTTGATAGTAGTGAGAGTTCGTCCTCGTCATCATCAACGAGTAGTAAACGCAGCTCGTCTTCTTCGAGCAGAGGTGGCGGTTCTTCTCGTGGAGGTGGTTCGTCGAGCGGTGGTGGAGCCCGTAGTAGTTGGTGAAACTGAAAAAAGATGTATTAAGTAACTATTCCACCGGAAGAATTTCTATCCAATAATTATCGGGGTCGTTTATAAAATATAGACCCATGGAGTGGTTCTCGAAACAAACGCATCCCATATCTTTATGGTAAGCTCTGTTTTGAGCATAGTCTCCTTCGAGGCGAAAGCACAAATGGCTTTCGTTTTCGCCCAACTGATAAGCTTCTGTATGGTCGCGCAGCCATGTCAGTTCTAATAAGAACGGCGATATTCCGTCTGTAAGATATACCAGAATGAAAGAACCGTCAGGGGCTTCTTTTCTGTGCGACTCTTTCAACCCCAATGCTTTATCGTAAAACTCTATGCTTTTTTCAAGATTGGTTACGTTTATGTTGAAATGATCGAATTTAGCTTTTATACTCATGATGACTGTTGTTTTTGATTATGTTATACTAACAAATTAATGTTCTGATCTGTTTTTGAGGGAGACGAAGTTTTTCAGATATTCCGGATAAAATCGTCTATGGTTTGTTCTTTTCCGAGGTTCATTTTCTTTTTCAGATGATAGCGGTTTGTTATCACGCTTCTGGGGTCTATCGACAGCATTTCGGCAATATCTTTCGTTCTCATTCCTATGCGGATATATGCGCATAAACGAAGTTCGTTTTCGGTTAGTTGGGGAAATTGATCTTTCAAATTCTTGAAAAAATCGGGATGCACTTTTTCGAAGTGGAATTTAGATTTTTCCCATCCGCTTTCCTTATTAAGGTTTGAGGAAGTAAATGTTTTTATTTTCCGCCACACTTTGTCCGAAATATCTTTCGATTTGTATAGCGGTTTCAGGGTTTCGAGCAATTGCTCCAGCATTTTACTCTTTTCGGATACCAATAATTGAGAGGTCGCTATTTCGCGTTCTTTTTCTTCCATCTGTCTTTCCATCTCCATTTTTTCCAGACGGTTATTGATTTCTTTATTTTTTAGCTCTTGGTCGAGTTGAATGATTTTCAGTTCCTTTAGTTTTCTTTCTTTATTTATGTGGAGAAGGGAGAACACGATAATAAGGAGTATAACTGTAAGCACGGCACTTATTAGCAGCCATTGGGTTTTCTTGATTTTTGCTTGCTGTTCGGTAATCTGAATTTGTTGTTGATAGTTTTTTAGTTCGGTATGACTTTTTATGCGTTGTACTTCTTTCATCTTATTGGTCAAAGCCAACGAGTCTTTCAGTGCGACCGACTGTTTCAGATATTTATACGCCAAGGCGTCATCGCCTTTTTGCTTATAGATATCGGAGAGCATGGAATTCATATTGCTTTCGAAGGTAATCAAACCTAACTTTTTTATATATGGCATTGCTTTTTCAATATATAAGATGGCATTGTCGTAGTCTTTTTTTAGATAGAATAATTTTCCTAAATAGTATAAAACATCACTCTGCCGTACTACCGAAGGGGCGCTGTATGTGCTTATCAGATTGTATGCCTTGTTTAAATATATATTTGCGCTATCGAATTCCTTAACATAAACGAGGCTATTGCCCAAAACTATATTCAGAAAAATGGCAGAGGTTGTGTCTTTTCTGCTTTCGGCATTAAAGAGATCTTTTTTTACGAGAGGTATTATTTTTTCCGGATTACCTATCATCAATTGTATTCCGTACGAGTTAGATCTGACGAAAGAGGCCGTTGTGTTGTATCCGGCTTCGGTGAAAATATTTTCAGCCTTTTTTATATTGGCAATTGCATTTTCCAGTTCCCCCAGATGTGCCCATAGAGCACCTATGTGATTGTAGGCTAGAGCGATAAAGGGAGCGTCATCGTCATCGTCAAACAATTCTATTGTTTCGTTCAGATATTTGTATGCCTCGGCATAACGTATCGTCGCATTGACGTATAATATACTTTTTAGCAAAAGCGTTTTTGCGTATTCGGCTGGGTATTCGTCTTTCGATAAGACGTTTCTTGCTTGGTCTATGAGGACATCCACTTTTTTTACATCGGGGTTTCCTCCACTATTCAGAAGTATCAAGGCTTCAAGATATTGAACACGGGCATGGTATACAGGGTCGTTTTTCATTAAATCAAGTTCATACAAATCGCGGATTATTTGTTTATGGCCCTCATCAAAAATAAAGTCGCTATAATTAAAATAGAGTCTGTGAAACTCTGTATATATAGAATCGTATAAGGCTATATCTTTCTTTTTAGTGTTTTTTGCCTCAATATTTTGAAATCCGGATAAAAAACAAAGAAATATTAATGGAATTCTTAAAAAATATACTTTCATGGGTAGTGTAAATATATAAATATCAAATAATTGATGTTCGTCACACAAATATACTACAAATGATTGTGTAAACATACTTTTGTTATGATATCTATATTTTTTCTATACTATTTTTATTGTTTTTTGTGGTGTATGGCATAGATTTGCAACATATCAACCTTGAGTGAATTTTCGAAACCAAAGTAAAATTCTTAAAAATTCTAACAAATGAAAAAAAAAGCACTACTACTTTTCTTTGCGGCGTTTGCCTCAATAAGCAGTATCTGGGCACAGGCTGAGTTTATCAACAACTCAACAACGATCCAGAACTTAAGAGATGTTTCCGAAAATGGGAAATATGGAACAGGACAATCTTCTAAAAAAACAGCCATGTTTTGGAATATTGGAGAGGGTCAGATACAAAGTCTCAGTGACTATTTCATAACCGGGCCTTATACAGGATATAAGGTAGCTAATGATGGGACAATGGTAGGCTCGTTTCCTGACGAGAACATCATGGTTCCGTTAGAATGGAATGGTGAAATTAGCGACTATCCCATTAATACCGGTGGTGTATGGAAGGATGGCGAATGGACAAGCTTTGGTGTAGGGCTTTTTGATGGTACTGTTACCTCCGGAATGGGTGTAGGTACTTTCACTATTACGCCTGATGGAAAACATATTGGTGGCTATACATATAAACGTGTAAATGAAAACAATACCTTGTATCCATGTGTGTGGACCAAAACCGGCGAAAATTGGGTAGCTGAAACTTGGGCGCAACCCGAGGGTATTACTCAGGGATCGGTTATAAGAGATATGTCGAATGATGGAAAAGTAGCTGTGGGTTGGGCCAACTTCGGATCAGGTTCATGGGGTGTTATCTGGAAATCGAAAGATGAATGTATATTACCCAAAAGAGAAAACGGAGATATTGTAGGAGCCTTCTTTGATGTGAGTGCAAACGGAAGATATGCATTGGCACGCTCTGAGGGACAGACTACACTTTATGATATTGAACGTGACGAGTTTATAGATTTGGGTGCCGGTTTAGACTATCCTGAAACACTTGGAAATGGTGTAAGCAACGATGGAACAGTGGTAGGTTGCTATTTAACATCATCAAGTGTCAGACGTAGCTTCATTTGGTCGTTCGATATGGGATTCATGGAGCTTAAAGATTTCATTTCTTTATATTTGAGTGATTTGACAATACCATTGGCTTTTTCACGTAACTTTAACGACGGTGTAAGGGGTAATAATGAGCTTGTTGCGATTTCGGCCGATGGAATGATGATAAGCGGTTATGCAAAGACAACTAATATTGCAACTCAGCCTTTTATTATAAAATTAGACGGTGCTTTGGATATATTGCCTTATCCCGAAAACCTGACGGCAGTTGTTGCCGATCGTAATGATGTAACTATTTCGTGGGATGCGTTGTCTAAAAGTGACGAAGAATTGACAGGATATAATGTTTTCAGAAATGAAGAATCTATTGCCACTATTACGGCAGAAAAAACATCATATACAGACGAAGGCGCACCTGCCGGATATCACGATTATACCGTACAGGCTCTATATGGCGAGAAAACATCGCGGGTTTCCAGAAAAATTAATGTTGCCGTAGTAGATAACTATGATATTCCGTTTGTTGATGATTTTGAATCACGTAGCATAAAAACTAATTACTGGACAACAGAGATCACTTCCGAACGTGAAAATCATGTTTCTTTCGCTGTTAACTCGCTTGAGGGTATTGGTGGTACAGGAAATATAGACGGTTACTCGGCCCTTTCTTTTTATACAATATACAACTCCGGAGTTTATGACGCATCGGCTATCTCAAAACTTTTAGATGCAACAGATAAAGCAAATGTGTATTTATCGTATATCTATAAAGCGGATTATTATAATCCGGGTATAGAGAATTTTTCTTACGATGTTGTACATGTTGACGTATTTGATGGAACAGAATGGCAAACAGTAAACACTACTGAAACGACTGCATTTAAGGAGTGGGCAACTCAAGTTCTTGATCTTTCATCGTATGCGGCAAATAAAATGTTTAAATTCCGTTTCAGAGTAGAAGGGGAAAACTTTACAACGGATGCCAAAAGAATTCTTTTTGATAATGTAAGTATCTCAACTTCATTGCCCGAAGGAGCTGCTGTTCCTAAGAACTTATTGGCCAGCACTAACAACGACGAAAAACTGGAGTTGGCATGGCAAAACCCCAATATGGAAGTTTATGCTCTGACATATGCAAAATCGAACAGCAAGTATGCGGTTGGTAGAGGTGACGATGAAACGCTTATTGCCGTAAATAGTTTCGACAAAAAAGATCTTGAAATGTATGATGGATTGTATATGACATCAATCAGCGCATACATAAACCAAAAAGCCGAAATATTGGAAGGACCTACAGAAATACGATTGGCTGTTTTTGTTGATGGAGAAAGAGTTAGCAGTCAGACAATTGATAGTTTTGTGCCAAGAAGCTGGAATACATTTGTGTTGGCTTCGCCAATAGAGTTAAATGCTGTAACTCAAAACCTGAAATTTGGTATAGAAGTAGTTAGTAGCGATGCTTTGGAAGAAACGATAGGTTGTGATGCTACTCGTAATCCGGTTACAGGTAAAGGTGACTTGTTCTCTGTAGACGGCGGACAGACATGGAAAAGCATGACTGACGAAGGAACAGTAAACAACTGGTGTATAATAGGTGATGTTACAGCTCAAGGAAAAGCTATTACTTATAGAGATTTCAACGTATACGGATATGATGTGTATCGCGATGGAGTGAAGGTTAACGAAGACCTTATCTTTGCTCAAAGCTATTTAATGGAAAACATTCCGGCATGTTATACAGTGAAGGGATATTCTTTAACAACATATATATCGGCTGCTTCTGACGAAAAATACGCAGGTAACTTTATGATCGAAGCATCTGCCGAAGGTGAAGGTAATATCGACCCAGCAGGTAGCGTACCTGTTGCATATGGAACAGACAAAGCGTTCAGTTTTGCCGCAAACGAAGGCTATATACTATCGGAAGTTTTGGTTGACGGAGTAAATATTCCAGAGGCAGTAACAAGCAAAGCTTATACATTCCAAGGCGTAAATCTTGCCCATACTATTGTAGCTAAGTTTGAGAAAGACAACGGTAGCGGTATAAACGATATTGAAGTATTGCAAATAAGTGTATCTCCTAATCCAACAACAGGTAAGGTTACTATCAGCAATAACGAAAATATAAATACTGTTCAGTTGTTCGACACTGCAGGTAAGCAAGTATATATGGTAAGCAATATAAACGAAACAGAAACGGTTATTGATTTTACAAGTCTTCCAAATGGGGTTTACTTCCTGAAGGTTGACGGCAAAACTATAAAAGTAGTAAAACAATAAAGGTTTTTCATTTTCTTTTTACAGTGTGGAGGCTGTTCCCTTATGGGGCAGCCTCTGTTTTTTAGGCTATAATTTTGCTTGTCCGGTATTCTATATATCGGGGTTTGGGCTGATACAATATTGTCGTTTATCCCTCTCTTGTTATAGTGTCGTAATAGAGATGATGTATGGCAATGCTTTGAAGAAAAACATGCTGTAAGAATGACTCCCGGGAATAACTTTTTGCGCTAAAAAAACTTTTGCAGCTGTGTTAGAAATGGAGTCGGTATTATTGTAAAGTAATTCCATTTGTATAGATAAAAAAAGAAAAGAGGCTGTCTCACAATGATGAGATGGTCTCTTTTTTTTGGGGGTATAAAAAAGAAGCAAACCTTTATTTCTCTAAACAAAGGTTTGCTAATG
>NZ_JARXWE010000041.1 GCF_029893235.1 Dysgonomonas sp. PH5-45 | reverse complement strand
ACGGTCAATTCAAATCAAAAAATCAAAGAACGCTTGTATCTTATATATAATCAACCCGTTACGGTTGAAATTAAAAAATTAGCGCATCAGTAGTAATTGCAAAATACTAAATGTTAATCAAAAAACACATATAGCTTATAAATAACAATAGACACGTCGTTGATCACAAATATTACGTGACTTTTTTTTAAGTATATTTAGAGGATGTTTTGTGGGAGATTTGTCGCCAATAGTATCTTTAAATGCTTAACAAACACCCTCGTTAAATAATATTTTGATATGAGGAAAATAATCATTATGTTGTTATTACCATTTATATCGGTATGCACAGGGTTTGCACAGGAAAACCCTGATTATATAACTTCGGGTTATTATCAACTGATTTATGAGGTTAATATAGCTGATTCTGAAGGTAACAGGGAGTTAGCATTCAGCAAACTGCAACAGGCCGAGCAGGCATGCCCAATTATTCAACAAGATGCGTATCATGAAATGAGCCTTTATGCAGAGCTTCTTATTGAAAAAGGAGATTATGAAAAAGCTCTTAAATACATAACTAAGCTTGTTGGTGATTATGGCTGCAATCCTGCATCTTTTGATGAATTTGACGAATGGGTAACACCAGATTTCAAGGAGAAAGTGAATTGGAAAAGCCAGTTAAAACAACTGAAAGTTTTATATGATAATTTTTATACTCCCGAAAGAGAAGAATTAGCAAAAAAAATTAAGAAAATAACCGAAATCGACCAAAAACCAAGGCTTGCCATTTCGAAACAACGAGAAGGGGAGGCACTCACTCCGGAAGAACTTGAAAGTATAGAAAGTTGGCGTAAAACAGATTCTATTAACCGGGTGGAAATGGTGGAAATATTTAAGAAGTACGGTTATCCGGCTCAGCGAGTGATAGGCTCGAAAAATGTGTTCACCATAATGCGTTTAACGGCTCTTTTCTTGCATGTTTCTGATGGCGAAGATATATCCGACCTTGTATTGAAGTCTGTCCGGTTGGGGCAATGTTCTCCTTCTTTATATGGATTGATAATGGACAGGAAAAATGGCTTTTATAAGGATAATGATTCTACCTATGCTTCTGCTGCGAATGCTGAGATAGATAATAATCCTGATCACATTGCAAAAATAAATGCCAGGCGTCTGGCTGTTGGTATGCCTACCATAGAAATGAGCAAGCAAGAAACTGAGATTTTTAGAAGAAAAATGGAGTTAAGTGAATGAGTTTAAATTTAACGTTATGCGGAAATACAGGAGGATAATATCGATCTCTATTTGCTTGTTTATTGGAATTGCATTACAAGCTCAGGAAGCAGTTGATTATATAACATCAGGTTACTATCAGTTTATATATGAAGCGGATATTGCCCATCTTGAAGGCAACGATAGTTTAGCATATCAAAAACTCCAACAAGCCGAACAAGTTGCTCCATTAAAAGAACAGGATACCTATTACGAAATGAGCCTTTATATAGACCTTTCATTGGAAAAAGGGCACTATGAGAAAGCTGTGCATTACATGAATATTTTGGTCTCGGAATACGGTAGAGATCCAAGTACATTTTGGGATGAAGATGCTTCTTATTTTGCATCATTACAGAAACACATTAACACAGATTCCTTGTTAACTACTTTAAATCAAAAATTAGAAGTTTACTATTCACTCGAAAGAAAAAAAATTGTAGATGAGATAGTGCAAATGATTAATAATGACCAACGGGTAAGGATTGAGGGTCGTAGTTTGAATAATAAAGATGCCACAGATGCAGAAAGAGGCAAGGCGTATCAGGAGTGGTTGGACGTAGATGCATACAATGCTAAACGTATGTTGGAAATTGTAGATGAATATGGATTTCCGGGTTTATCGTTATATGGTTACAAAAATATTGTGGAATGCTATGGTGGTTTAACCGCTCTTTTCTTGCATATATCCGATAAACAAGATATTAAGGATGTGATTTTAACACAAATACGACAGGGTAAATGTCCTCCTGAGCTTTATGGGCTTATTGTAGACAGGCATATAGAGAAAAACGCGTGTGTAGACGATTCAGCTCTTATATACGCAGCATTTAGAAATAGAGCCGAAGCTTTAGTCGATTCTGAAATAATTGATCGAATAAATACTAACCGAAAAGCAATTGGTATGCCTACTATTGAAACTGCAAAACAAAGAACGTGGCTTAAGAACGAGAAAATGAAAGGGATTCCCATATTGACAAAAGACGGTAGCTTATAGCCCTTTGCGACAAAACTTAATTTTAAATAATTATGAAAAGCTTAAATTATTTCAAGGAACAATCTCTATCTCCTGCCAAGCTGAATAAAATTAAGGGTGGTGATCGTTAGAAATCATATTAGCCTTAAATTTTTATAATCAAAAAAACAAATATTATGTTTAATGCCATCAAAAGAATATGCTTGTTATTAATTTTTTTGTGTGTAGTAAATATAATATGCTATTCACAAGAGCTGTGTATCCCTTTCCATTTATCAGCCAATAGCAGTATAATATTGGAAGGGTATGAAATGCGGGGGAAGCCGTTGAATTTGTATTACGATTCAGGAACAACCGTTAGTACATTGAACAAGAATACTGCCTTAGAATTGGGGTTCAGTTATTCGGGAGATACATCATCAATAGAATCTTTAGGCGAACGTCATATACCGCTCTATTTTTTTACAAATCATTATATAGACCCTTATTTTTATTTGTTCCCATGTGCAATTGCTGAAGAAATTTTATACGATATGGTGGAAGAAGATGTTGACGGTATAGTTGGACATACTCCTTTTTTGGAAAAATACCTTTTGGAAATAGACTTCGAGAATAACCAATTGTGTTTTCGGGATACAATGCCTTTGTTTTACACAACAAACAGCCAAGTAAAAGCTGCGGTTTTGGTAAGGCCGGATTATGGTACAGAGAAAAAATACTCGAATTACTATTCTAAAGACTTTTTCAGCATCAGGGGTTCGTACACTATTGCGGACAGTATTATTTATACAACCTTTGTCTTAGACACAGGATGTCACTCATATTCTTTTGCTAATATGTTTGAAGAATCGCTTTTTGAAAAAGCCATTGAATACAAAAAAGAAAAATCGGCAATGTATGGCGACAGCTACCCAACATCGAGGCTCACGATTCCCGAACTTGGTGTGGATTCTCTATTTACTAACATGAGAGTAAAGAAAACCTTTGATAAAAAAGCAATTCACAAACAATATTTTGGCAACAAATCGGTTGGTGGCTATTTGGGAATAGATTTTTTTCTTCAATACAAAAAAATATTGTTCGATTGGAAAAACAAAATAGCCTATTTTTACAAAGAAAGTTAATGTAATAGATGAAAAAATTCCCCCATTACACCCAACCTGATACGATAGGTGTGTTTTTATATAATAGGTTAAAAATAACAAAATAACATCCGTTTTTAACAGATAATCGACCTATATTAAATATTTTCTCAATAAAATCATTTATCATTGCGAAACACGAAATGTTAATCAAAAAGCACAGATAGTATGCAAAAACTAATAAAAACATCATGATTTTTCAAATTATACAGCCGGTTTGTAAAATAGTAACTTACGTATCATGCACAACAGAAAAATATTCTTATTAATAGTCATATTGCTTTTGGGAAAAGCAACGGCTTTAGCTCAATGGAAATCGAGTGTAGACCCGCGTGTAGAGTTAACAAGTATTGTGTTCAGATATGCGGGATGCCACGAATACGTAAATAATCAGTTTAAAGCCTATGTAGAAGATGCAGATAAACATTTTAAACCTTTCGAGTTTCATCCTGCGGTTAATTACGTGCGTGAGATATATAGAGAAAATCTTGTTGGTTATGGTGCGGTTGCAGATGCGGCATATCACCTTAAAATCACTAAAAAAGGAATAGGGATAGACCCTGATAAAATTAGCCGATCGGATTTGGATAGCAGATGGACTAAAGATTCATTTGAAAAATTTGTAAAACTACTTAATGATTTTTATAGGGATACAAACTTTCAGAAATTCTATGACTCTCATAAAGAAATTTATGCCGCAGTAGAAGGACGTATGGATGAATTTCTTAATACGATTGACACAACATGGGTTGAAAATATATTTGGAGTAAAGTTTAACAGGCCGGATGTGTATTTAGGAATGTTAAACGGATATCATAATTATTCATCAACCGATAATGCGGCAGGACAGTTTCTGGTAATCGGTTGCGTTCCCGAGCATGATGGACTTCCCGATTTTACAAACTATCCTATCTCATCAACCGTCATACATGAATTGTTACATGGATTCACCACATCTCTTATCGATAAAAATTGGGACAGGATGGAAGTTTATGCTAATACAATTTATGAGCATGGAAATATAAAAAAAGTGATGGCTCGCAATGCTTATCAAGGAGCAAAAGTAATGATGTATGAGTGGATGAACAATCTTATGACATATTTTTATTTTTTTGATAATTATACTCCGGAAGAAAGACGTGTTTACGCTCATCTCGTGACAAACTATCATACTCGTGGTTTTATTTGGATGAAGCGATCTATCAATTTTATGAATAATTTTTATGTTAATAGGGAATTATATCCGCATCTCAAAGACTTCATGCCACAATTAACTGAATTTTTGAGATATACTGCTGAGAATATGAATCTCGTGCAGTTTGAATACGACAACCGAACGCCTTATGTTGTAAATGTATTTCCAGTTCAAGGAAGTACAATTCCTTGTGATATGAATCTTACACAAATCAGGATTAGTTTTTCTGAACCAATGAATGTTCATTCAAGGGGACTTCATCCTATAGAAGATTATGCAGGTAACAAAGACGAAAGATATACTTTACCCACGATTGATACAAATCTTGATTTTGCTAATCGTTCATATTGGGAAGATAATTGCACTTTTGTAATCAAAATAGAACCAAATTCGCTTGAACCAAATTCGCAATATGGAATAAGTTTGTCACGGAATTTTTTTCAATCGAAAGAGTTTTATCCTATAAAAGAAAGCTATAACATAATATTTAAAACATCAGAGAAATAAGAGTTTCCTAAGCCCGTAGTGCATTTAGGAAACAAAAGATAATTATCTGAAAAACAACATAATCATTTTGTCATTGAGTTGCCTACGCTCCTCGAACGTTGTTTCTGACTGTAGGGAAGAATCTCCTTTGCTAGTAGAGATGTTTCACTATCGTTCAACATGACAGTCGAGAATATTATTTTTGATATTATCAATCTACTTTTGGGACAGCCCCAAAAAAAATCGCATTAATGAACATATTGTGTTAGGAGTATGTTATTATAACAAACTTTTATGCGATAAATTTAAACTTTCAATTGCCAAAAACACAAATAAATGCAAGGTCTGTTTGTCATATTTGTATAAAAATGATTTTAAAACATTTCTTGAATTATTGATAATGCTATAATTTACTTGTAGCTTTGGAACAAAAATAACGCTATGGGATTACAGCACGCTATAGACACAATGATGAGCCGCAGATTCAAGGCACATCCTTGGCACGGTGTTAGTCTGGGTGATAAGGCCCCCGAAGTGGTAAGGACTTTTATAGAAATTGTCCCTACCGATACTGTTAAATATGAGGTGGACAAAGAAACGGGCTATTTGAGTATAGACCGTCCCCAGAAATATTCGAATATCATTCCGGCCTTGTATGGCTTTCTGCCTCAAACATATAGTGGACGCAGAGTTGCCGAACTTAGTAACGTTCGCTTGCAAAGACACGATATTGTAGGCGATAAAGACCCGATTGATATATGTGTGCTGACCGAGAAAGACATCACACACGGCGATATATTGGTGAATGCCCGTCCTATTGGAGGATTCCGATTGATAGACCACGGACAGGCCGACGATAAACTGATAGCCGTACTCGAAAACGATGCCATCTACGGCTCGTATCGCGATATAAGCGATGTGCCTTTTCTGGTAATAGAGCGTTTGAAACACTATTTCACTACCTATAAGGATATACCCGGCGAGCAGGAACGTAAGTGTATCCTGACCCATGTCTACGATGTGGAGATTGCCCGTGAGGTTATCCGCCGTTCTATCGAAGACTATAACGAGGCTTATGGTTTGAATCTGTAAAAGAGAAATTTTTTCCCCGAAATAAAAAGAAAAGCTCTATGGAGAATACGCACATTCCCATAGAGCTTTTTTTGTATCGGTTAAGGTTGAGATATCTTCAACCTAATAGCGGAATAAAAGCAAATGATAAAACTTAGATTTTATTTTTATTTAAAATCTTCACAACAAAGTATTTTTCTTTTAAATCTTCTATGGATAGGGTTTTATGAGAAGAGCAGTTATCGGAAGAATAGGATACTGACGGATCGTCAAATCGGTTGTATTTACGCTTTAAACAGTTTTCATTTTTAACTAATATTACGACTGGATTTTGTAATAATTCTTCACTAACTTCAATCCCTATTTTGAACGGAATAGTAGAGGTTTTTGCAAAATCATTTCCATTATCATGATAATTTCCTAAATATGATCCATAGTCTTCCCACCGAGCAAATCGAAGATTAAATGAATCTATCAAAACTAATTTATCACCAGATATCGAATAAGCATAAAAAACAGGAAGCAAAGGGTCTTTGCTTGTTGATGTTATTGTTATCCGCGCAGAAACATATTTATTACCTCTATCGGCAGTATTATAGAAATACCGACTATCGTATGCATCATAAGTGAAAGTTGTGGCAGTAGAGAAAGCGCCTACAGATATTTTATTATATCCAACTTGTATGTTAGGTTCCTCTTTTAGAGCTTTAAAACCTAAAGCTTTAATTCGATCCTCTTCTTCCTTAGCTTTTGCTTGCTTATCTAAAATTATTTGCTTCAGATTATTTGCCTCTCCAGATTCGATTGACTTAGGAAACAATTTTTGCAGTTCATTTATTTCTGTATTAGCTTCATTAAACTTATTCTCAGAAATCAATTTATTGATACTAATAAGTCTGTTGGAAGCTGGGTATTCCAATAATTTTATTGTTTCTTTCAATTGCTGATTTTCTTCTTCTAATTTAGAGACCTTGTTAACAAGATCTGTATTATTAGGATTAGAACTACACCCTATCAAGCACATAACAATAAATTGTATTAATAGAATTTTTCTCATTGTTTATTAGTTTTTTAAGGTTATAAACTTGGTCAATATTGCTTTGTCAACAATCAATTGTTAGTTACTCGCCTAAAACTTCGGCCAATTTTCTATCCAGTTCTTTACCACGGAGGTTTTTGGCTATTATCTTCCCGTTTTGGTCAATGAGCAAGGTGGCGGGTATTGAATATATGCCGTATAGCTGCCCTGCCGACGATTTCCACCCTTTCAGGTCGGACATTTGCGGCCAAGTGATTTTGAGCTTTTTGGTTGCGGCAAGCCAAGCGTTTTTTTCGCTGTCGAACGATATACCTACAATCTCAAAGCCTTTGCCCTTGTATTTGGCGTAGGCCTCAACAACATTCGGCATTTCTTTTATACAAGGGCCGCACCACGATGCCCAAAAGTCGATAAGGACAACCTTGTTTTTGCCGATATAGTCCGACAGGCTTACGCTTTTTCCGTCGATACCGGGAAGGGTCATATCTTTGTAAGATTGTCCAATGGCAGTGGCTTGCTCGGCTTGCTGTTTTTTGTCCTCAAATTCTTTTTGGCGTTTCTGGCCGGCAGCAAATATATCTTTGGCTTTGGGCGATACCTCGGCCAGTAGTTGCTCGTTTTGTGCTTTCGAAAACATGTTAGACCATGCTATGAAAAAGTATTCACCAATAGGTTTTTTGATATTTGTTTTTGTATAGTTAAAATAGCTGGCCACCACCTCTTCTTGCATCGAGTTGAAGGTTTTCTGCATCTGTTCTTCGCGTTCGGGAGTCATTTCGCCATCCTGTTCGGCTTGGCTGGCTTTGGCTATCAGAGCTTTTGCCTTGCTCTGATAGTTGAACGTAGGTTCAAGTACCGATTTGAAGAAAAGTTCGTTCTGAGGAGCTCCGCTTACAGTGACCGGAGTGCCTGTAAGGCTGTACGTAAGGGTTATGCTACCCTCCTCAATGATAACCGGAACGGAGTTGGGAATCCCTTTCCCTTGGCCTTGCAATATGCTTATATTGGCTGCATAGGGTTCTTTCGGGGATTTTCCTTTTAGCGTGTAAGTCCCGTTTTTTATAACAACGCTATCCAATAAGGTGGTAGGGTTGGCTTCGTCATTAAGGTTTTCTCTGAAAACAACGACAGAAAGCCCATCGAGGTCGTTGTTGGGAAGAATCCCTTTGAAGCTGAATTTCTGTGCCGAGCAGAACGACACTACCATCAGTACGGACGAGAAGAGTAGGATAATCTTTTTCATGTTTTTGTTGTATAATATTGATACTCTGTTTTTTCTGTGGTGTATTCGGGAAATAAAAATTAATTATTAAAGAAATAACATACATTCATTTTGTCATCCTGAGTGCAACGGAGGATCTTGAATAAGCGATACAGAGATTCTTCACTTTGTTCAGAAACAACGTTCGAGGAGCGTAGGCGACTCAATGACAAATGCTATAAAATATGTATAATAAATTGATCCGACGTAAACTCCCTAACTGCATCACGGGTATTCTGTTTTCTTATTTTATGTTTTCCAGAATATAATCGAATGCCTTTGTCAAGCCTTCGGTATTTTTGCCTCCTGCCGTTGCGAAATGAGGCTGACCTCCGCCCCCGCCTTGTATATTCTTAGCTGCTTCGCGGATTATTTGCGAGGCATTCAGTCCACTGGCAACCAAGTCGTCCGATAGCATGAGGGTAAGCATAGGCTTATTTTCCATGTGTGTAACGCCCACAAAAGCAGAATGTTTAGGATATTCGCCGCGGATTTGGAAAGCAATATCCTTGACCGTATCGGCAGGGAAGTTTCCTCTCAGCACGAAGAGCGATATACCGTTTATCTCTTGTTTGCGGCTAACTACCATATCCTTTATCTGTGCTGTTTTTTCTTTTACATACTCTTCCATCTTTTTCTTCATATCGGCGTTTTCCTCAACGAATTTATGGAATGCCTGAACCAAGTTAGGAGTGTTGTGCAACAAGGATTTCAGCTCGTTGATAACATCCTGATGGGCGTAAAACAGTTCTTCGCATGCTTCGGCCGTAATGGCTTCGATACGCCTTATACCGGCGGCGATGGAGCTTTCGTTGATGATGCGGAACGAACCGATGCGCCCCGTAGAAGATATGTGTGTGCCTCCGCAAAGTTCGGCCGACGAGCCGAAGCGTACAACACGCACATCGTCAGCATATTTTTCGCCAAACAGAGCCATCGCTCCCATAGCTTTAGCTTCGGCAAGAGGTATATTGCGGGCTTCGTCCAGAATAATGTCTTCGCGTATCTTTGCCGTAACACGGCGTTCTATGGTACGGATTTCTTCGTCGGTCAGTTTTTGGAAGTGCGAGAAGTCGAAACGCAACGATACCGGCGATACGTACGAGCCCTTTTGCTCCACATGCTCGCCCAGCACCTCCCTCAAGGCTTCGTGCAGAAGGTGTGTTGCCGTATGGTTGCACTCGGAGGCAGTGCGGTTTTTTGTATTTATTTTCGCTACGAACGAAGCGGTTACATCTTGCGGAAGGCGGTTCACGATGTGTACGGGCAGATTGTTTTCGCGTTTTGTGTCGATAACTTCTGTTTTGCCATTGTCGTCTATCAGCCAGCCGGTATCGCCCACCTGTCCGCCCATTTCGGCATAGAAAGGGCTACGGTTTAGCACTATCTGGTAGTAGGTTTTGCCTTTTTGGGTAACTTGGCGGTAGCGTAATATTTGTGCTTGGCACTCGGTGAAGTCGTAGCCGAGGAATTCGGTTTCGCCGTCTTTGAGTACCACCCAGTCGCCGGTTTCTACTGCGGCTGCGTTGCGGGCACGGTCTTTTTGCTTTTGCATTTCGCTGCTGAAGCCTTCTTGGTTGACGGTCATGCCGTTTTCGCGCAGTATGAGCTCCGTCAAATCGAGCGGGAAGCCGTATGTGTCGTAAAGCGTAAAGGCTTGCGAGCCTTCAATAACGGTGTTGCCGTTTGCTTTGGCTTCGGCCATAAGCTTGTCGAGCAATTTTATGCCTGTTTCGAGGGTACGTAAAAAAGATTCTTCTTCTTCCTTGATAACTTTCCCGATAAGGTCTTTTTGCTTTATGAGTTCGGGATACGCATCGCCCATCGTGTCGATAAGGGCAGGTATCAACTTATACATAAACGCCTGATGCTGGTTCAGGAAGGTGTATCCATAACGAACGGCACGGCGAAGGATGCGGCGGATAACATACCCTGCTTTGGCGTTGGAGGGTAGCTGACCGTCGGTAATGGAAAAGGCTATGGTGCGCACATGGTCGGCAATGACACGCATGGCGATGTCTTTCTTCTCGTCCTGCCCGTATGCCGTTGCCGCCAGTTGGGCAATAGCCATGATAAGCGGCTGGAAGACATCGGTATCGTAGTTCGATAGTTTTCCTTGCACGGCCATACATAGGCGTTCAAATCCCATGCCTGTATCTATAACCCTTGCCGGAAGCGGTTCGAGCGATTTGTCGGCTTTGCGGTTGAATTGCATGAACACCAAGTTCCATATCTCTATAACGTGCGGGTGGCTTTGGTTTACAAGCGTTAAGCCATCTACTTTGGCACGCTCCGCGTCGGGGCGGATGTCTATATGTATTTCCGAGCAAGGCCCGCAGGGACCCGTATCGCCCATCTCCCAAAAGTTATCTTTGCGGTTTCCGTTCAGTATGCGATCTTTGGGCAGATATTGTTCCCAATATCCTGCTGCTTCGTCGTCGCGGCCAATACCATCGCTGGGGTCGCCCTCGAAAACGGTAACATACAAGCGGTTTTTGTCCAGCCCAATAACTTCGGTCAGGTATTGCCAGCACCATTCTATGGCTTCTTTCTTGAAGTAATCGCCAAATGACCAGTTGCCAAGCATCTCGAACATGGTGTGGTGGTAGGTGTCGTGCCCCACTTCCTCAAGGTCGTTGTGCTTGCCGCTAACCCGTAAGCACTTCTGCGAGTCGGCCACCCGTGGGTACTTTATGGGTACGTTGCCCAGAATAATGTCTTTAAACTGGTTCATGCCCGCGTTTGTAAACATCAGTGTGGGGTCGTCCTTTATTACCATAGGGGCCGAGGGTACTATCTGGTGTCCCCTCTCTTTAAAAAACTCTTTAAAAGAATTACGGATTTCTTTCGAGGTCATCATACTGTTTCTATATGTTTTGTTCTTCAGTTTCTTTTATTTCGGTGTATAGTTTGCAAAAATAACTCAAAAACTTTATTTTTGCTCACCTCTTGACTATAAAGTTTTATGAAAGGGGAATGAGTAGCCCCACACCTGAATGAAAAAGAAAATATACTATTTATATAACCCGCAAACGCTTTCGTACGAGAGGTTCTACCCCAGTAAGATGCGCAAGGCGCTGGCCGTGGCGCGCAGTGTGGTTTTCGGGATGATTCTCGGTGTGATAGGCTTCTGGCTGGTTACCAACTATTTGCTCGACTCGCCCAAGGAGGTTGAGATGAAAAAAGAAAACAGGATGTTGCGTGCCAATCATGACCTTGTGTCGCGCCGGCTCGACGCAGCCCTGAAGGTGATGAAAGACATGCAGCAGCGCGACGATAATATGTACCGGGCTATTTTCCACACCGACCCCGTGTCGGCCGAACTCCGGAACTCAGGGATGGGCAACGCCGAACGGTATAGCGATTTGATGAACCTGTCGAACCCCGACATGATTGTACGTACCAGCCAAAAGATGGATTTGCTCTCGAAACAGATTTATATACAATCCAAGTCGTTCGATAATATTGTGGATATGCTCAAAACGCAGGAAGACCGCATACTGCATGTGCCCAGCATTCAGCCGGTGGCAAACAAAGACCTATCGAGGGTGGCATCGGGCTATGGTATGCGTATAGACCCTGTTTATGGTTCGCCACGCTTCCATTCGGGTATGGACTTTACGGCTAAGACCGGAACGCCTGTCTACGCAACAGGGAACGGAACGGTTATACATGCCGACTGGCGACAAGGATACGGAAACACTATTGTGGTAGACCACGGCTACGGCTATCAGACCTTGTATGCCCACCTGAACGCATACGACGTGAAAGCGGGACAGAAAGTGACGCGCGGCGACAAGATAGGCGAAGTGGGTAGCACCGGCAAATCGACAGGGCCGCATTTGCACTACGAGGTGCATGTGAAAGGAAGCCCCGAAAATCCGGCTAATTATTACTTCATGGATTTAACTCCTGAGGAATACGACCAAATGCTCCGCATATCGGCCAACCACGGTCAGGTGATGGACTAAGTAACTGTTATTAAATTGTTTTTGACATGAAAATTGATTTTGAAAACAGCACTCGCCTGTATTACTCCATAAAGGAAGTGGCAGCCCATTTTGGGGTGAAGGAGTCTTCGTTGCGTTTCTGGGAATCGGAATTTAAGGAAATCAAACCGCGCAAAACCGCAGGGGGAACCCGTCAATATACAAAGGAAGATATCGACATCATTACCGTGATATTCCACTTGGTTAAAGAAAAAGGAATGACGCTTGATGGCGCCCGCCAGATTCTACGGAACAAAAAAGACGAGGAAACCCGCCGTCAGGAAATATTGCGCAAGCTTGAAGGCATACGCAAAGATTTGAACGATTTTAAGGCCGCCTTCGATGCCCTCGATACTGACGATTGATGTGTTTTTATTATTTTTCTTTTTCCCACGCCGAATAGGGGTGTTTGAGCAGTTGTGAGTTGTAGTAGCGTTTGTCGCCCGTCACTTCTTGCCCCAGCCATTCGGGTTTGTCAAAATCTTCGGCACTGTTGTTCAGTTCTATTTCGGCAACAATGAGTCCCTCGTTTTCGCCGTGAAACTCGTCTACCTCAAAAACCTTTTCAAACATCTTGTTGCTTACGGCAGGTACGTAATAGCGCACCTTGTCTATAAAGCCCGGCTCACACACTTGCAGTAGTTGTTCGGCCTCGTCGGTGGGGATTTCTTTTTCCCATTCAAAGCGCGAAATACCGCTTTCGTCGGGTTCTCCCTTGATGGTGATGTATGCTTTGTTGCCCGTCAGGCGGATGCGCACCGTGCGCTCGGGATTGGACGATATGTACGCCTGCACGATGCGGGTGGAATGGATTGCGAACGACTTGAAGTCGCCATTGACCAAGAATTTCCGTTCTATCTCTAAAAGCATATCAATTGAGGTGTATATAAGAGTGTTATCTTGTTATTTCCTTTATCGCGCCCAATTCGGGATAGAAAGTTATTTTGATGGGCTGTTTGCCCGAATCCAGCTCTTTGGGAGCAAGCACTTCCTGTATGCCAAACTGCACAATGTCGCACACCTTTTGCACCAAAGTCTTGTTGTTGTACTCTATCTTCAGGTTGCCTTTGCTTGGCACATTGTAGATGATTCCGGCCGAGAATTTTTTGTCCAACGTTTTTTGGTCTTTTTCGCTCAAAAATACTTCTTCCTGAGGCGATTGGTTTGTCAAAGTCAGATAAACGGGGCTGCCTGCAAGGTTATCTTCGGCAACGATGCCCAATTTGGACGAGAAGCGGAAAATAATCCGGCGGTCGATGTTGGCCTCATCGGGAACAACGGAAAATGTTTTGCTACCGCTTTCGGTTTCTTCCGTTCCGGCAAACATAGAGGTGAGTGCTTTTTCCTGCTTGTCGAGCTGCTCCATCACCAGTTTGTAGGCATTGCCGTCGGGCGGCATATTGTCGGCCTCGCCGGTAAGTATATTTGTCCTTGTTTCGCGCAACAGGTATATTTGCTTGGCTATCAGTTCGGCCTGTTTGCTGGTTGAACCTGCCCTTAATATTTCTTCCGAAAGGAGCGATTTGGGGTTGGGCAAAGCATCCGGTTTTTGGGCTTCGGCTTTTGGTTTGGGAGCAGCCTCGAACAAATATTCGGCATTGATGGCACATATCACCCCATCTTGGGTGAGGGTGACGAATGGCGCAACGCTGTTCGACTTGAATTCAACCAGATAAGAGTTTTCCTTGTCGGGGATGCCCACAACGTCGGCACCGACATCGTTGAGCGTGTAAACCACCTCGTTTTTTGTTATGGGGTTCGATATGTTAAGGAAACGCTCGGCATATTGGTAAAACTCGCCTGCCTTCCGTGTTGTTTTGGTATAATTGGCGGTAATTGATATTGCCGATTTGGGCAGACTGTAAGCCACACCAAAATTATTGCCTTTCACGGCGCTCATCTTCACCGTGTTTTGAGCAGAAAGAGGCAGGAAAGCAAATGGCGTCAATAAAATACTCCACAAATATTTCATAGTTCTTTGTTTTATCGGATTTTCAAGAGATGCACAAAACTAACAATTTTCACAGACACAGGAAAACAAAGTTATAAATAATTGTTATTCATGCGAATCAGTATTTAAAAAATTAGATAAATAAAAGCGATGGCAATTTTGCCCATCGTATGTATGAGTAGTCCGGCAGTGGACCTTACTTTTTG
>NZ_JARXWE010000040.1 GCF_029893235.1 Dysgonomonas sp. PH5-45 | reverse complement strand
GATTGAGCAAATATTCAACGCGCTTATTTCATTGATAATAAATAATTTAACTAAACAAATCAGCGAATTGTTTCAACTACTGATTCGCATTAATACAAAATTAATAGAAACAAAAACAGAATTTTTAAGTACAATACACCCATATTTTGGCCTAAAAGCAAATGTAATTGAACAAACAATTACGCAAGCATTTAAAACAGATTTATATAGTTTTATCGAAAGTAGAATAACAGAAATCAATGATATTGCTACCCCGCTATATTCAAGCATAGTTTTTAATGAAATTTTTAATGACAAGGTTTATGCTTTTCTTCAGAAGAAATCTTTTAACACAAAGATAAAAGAATACATAGCGATTTACGACAAGTTAGTTGATGAAAAAACAACATTCTTCAAAAAAGGAGACTTTGACCACTACAATGCAGAAACTATTTCAAAATCATTAAAAGATAATGGTTTTTTTAAGGCACATCATAAGGTGAAAATAAAAGATATTGAAATAGGAGATATTTTCGAGCTGGAAACCATAATAAAAGAAGAAAAAGAAAAAGTTCTAAATGACCCTGAATTAACTTCTAAATTTACTGAAATAGATAAAGCACTTAATGCAAATAATGAATGTCGTAATTTCAAAAATTACATTGCTGCTAACCAAGAGATATTAAAAGAATTCATTGATTTAGAAAATTTCAAGAAAAAACTCATTCTAAATTACATTGCCAACCATAAAGGCGAACTAGACGTTTTCGTTAAACTATATATTGCTACAAAAACGAGACGTAATGAAATTACAGTTGAGGCAAAAAAAGAACATTCAGAATGGGTTAGAGTACTTGATATTTTCAAAAATCGATTTACTGTGCCCTTTGAGATAAAAATCAATAATCAAGAAGATGTGATATTAAAAAACGAGCCGGCTTCACTAATTTTTACATATAACGATGGTGTAGGAACAAAAGATCTTGGTGGCGCAGAAATTCAAAGAAGTTTAAGTACAGGAGAACAAAGAGTTTTCTACCTTTTGAATATAATATTCCAAATAGAAACAAAAAAGAAACTCAATACTGAACAACTTGTAATAGTTGATGATATTGCAGATTCTTTTGACTATAAAAATAAGTACGCAATTATTGAATATTTAAAAGATATAGCCGAAGAATCTCTGTTCAAAATGATTATTTTAACTCATAATTTCGACTTTTACAAAACAGTTAAAAATAGGTTGGAAAGCGTGAATAATTGGGAGGGGAATTTGAAAGCAGTAAAAACTGAAACCGAAGTATTTTTTGTTGCTGGCGAAAAGAAAGATGTTTTCCCCTTACTTCGTAAAAATTATGATAGTTGTGAAAAATCATTTGTGTCTTGTATTCCGTTTGTTAGAAACTTGATTGAATATACCACAGGAACAAAAAGTACTGATTATTTGACATTAACCTCGTTATTGCACATGAAGCCAGAGAATGTTTCTTCTAATATAAAAGCGACAAAGGAACATTTAGTAGGAGATGTTTTAACCATCTTCAATAGAGTGTTTAATCAAACTAAAGCAGTTGCAGACCCGAACAAAAAAGTTTACGACTTGGTTATATCTATTGCAGATAATATAATTCATGAAAATGAAGCCGTTCTTGATTTGAAATCCAAGTTATGCTTATCAATGGCAATTAGGTATAAAGCAGAAAGTTATATTATTCAAAATGTATCAGATGTAAATTTCCATAACAATATACAAACAAAAGAGACCGGAAAAATAGTTGAACAATACAAGAAAGAATTTCCGAGTAACAAGCAACATATCGATGTGTTTGACCGAGTAAATTTGATGACGGCAGAGAATTTACACTTAAACTCATTTATGTATGAACCTTTAATGGATTTGTCTGAAGATCATTTAAGAACGTTATATAATGATGTGTCCGCATTGTAAAACACTACACACAACAAGCGGTCTGACACAAAGCGGGGTGTGAGTATTTGTGTTCCTCGCTAGAGCAAAACCGCTGGCCGTTACAAAACACTCACCACTTCATCGACCACCCTATTCCCGAAGCTATCCAAATATACTTCGGTCGTTTTTACATCTCCATGCCCGAGAACTTGTGATATTTTATCAGTAGCAACATCTTTATCCCTTAAACGCATGGCTACTGAATGGCGACTTACATAGGTGGTTAAATTGAGCTCAATGCCTAATTCTTTACCCAGTTCTTTTAGCGCATCATTATATCTTCCTCGCCTGTTTTTGATATGCTCATATAGTTTTGAATGGCTATAATCCTTCGTGATACAGGGGGTAAGGTAATTTGCGGTTAAAAGTGTATTGTACCTGAACCAACTGATAAGAGCTTCCAATTCGGGCGTTATTTTTACATACAACGGCTTGGTCGAGTTGTTATGTCGCAGTTTATAGCGCTTGTAGACAAGGTATTTATCATTGTCTATCGCTAAGATGTTTTGGGTGGATAATAACGCCATATCAATGTAGCTTACCCCATGACAATAGTAAGAGAATAGGAATAGCTTTCGAGCAATCTCTAACCGGATATTATCGCATGAAGATTCTTTTATTTTTTCAAGGTAATTATTCGACAAATAACGTTTTGCTGTAATTTCAGTAAGCTTGTTTACTTCAAACTTGCTTTTCCCATACGGATAGAAACGTTCGTCTGCATCGCCCTCGCTAATAGCTTTATTATATGCAGCTCGCAATGCTTTATGATAATACTTTCGGGTATTACCACAACAACCGTTTCGTTGTATGGTTCTTCCTCCCTTTTTATATTCAGATGTTCTTGGTTTTTGCAAGAATACATCGAAAGCTCTTACATATTTGAGTCCTATCTCGCTAAAAATACGTTTATCAAATTCAGGGTCGAATAATCGGAGCATATCCAACGTTCGCTGATAGCATTCCGCATTTCCATCATGTCCGGTTGCCATAAGGTCTGAGATCAACTTAGTGAAGAACTCGCTTACATTGGATTGATAAGTTTTATGTAGGAATGTATCTTCAAACTGGGTAAGTGTCCAGTCTATTTTTTGACGGTCAAACTCTTCAACAATATCATGCGCCTGAACTTCTTTTCGATTCAGATATTCGTTGTTTTGTGTTCGGTCGGGATGCAGGTCTTTGCCTCGTCCGGTTTTATATCTTTGCAAATCTTCATCCCATTGATGGGGATGTGCATAAAGATTCAATGCAATCACTTTTCGTTCGTTGTTTTTGCGAACTACTAGTTTTATGGGACATCCTTTTTGCGATGAATTTCCTGCGTAAAGACTAAATTTGAAACTTGCCATTTCTTATACTTTGTATCGTTTTTGCGTGACGGATTCGTGACGGAATTGATACAAAGGTATAAAAATGAAGTCCAATCTTGCAATAGCAAAATTTTCGTATTCAACAGAATATCAAATAAATGCAAATAAAATCAAAGACTTTTTTTGATTCTGGGGGGCGTGTGGTCGCACGTTCGAATCGTGTCATCCCGACTAATGATTAAAGCCTTGATTATAAGCAAATATGCAAGTAATTAAGGTTTTTTTGTATTAAAACATACAAAAGATTAACTTTTTTATACACCTATTTGCACGTTATTTGAGTATTGTTTGGCTTTCGGCTCAATAGAGATATCTTTTTGTCGATTGAAAATGTGTATTTGTCGATTATTGTTGCCACAATGTTTTTTGTTATATATCTTAGCGGTTATAAAGTTAAACTACTTTTCTTTCATGTCGACCGGCGATTTCTGCCGGAATGAATATGATATGAAAGTTGTGACTTTTGGTTAATTTGTGTTTGTGTTAAAAGCCTTTCGTTGTGATAACGAGGGCTTTTCTTTTGTACATGTGTGCATAAATAAATCACTACATATAGTGATTGACGTTGTTCTTGTTTTAATATTCCTTTGCATTCAAGATTAGAAAAACTAACAATCAATAATTTTCTCTATTTTATGAAAAAAATACTCTTGTGTATATCTGCTATTTTGTTTTTGAATGCAGCTCTGGCCAACACAAAAGATGCAAGCGAACAAAAAAATGATACGCTGTACACCGAGCTGAAAAGCGATGTTATCATTCTCTCGTCGACCAAAGAAACAAATAGCCTGAAGTCGTTGCCGGCGGCAGTTTCTTTTTTGTCGCAAAAAAACCTTGATATGATACAAGCCTCATCGCTGAAGGAAATAAGTGCTTATGTGCCCAATTTCTTTGTTTCCGACTATGGTTCCAAAATGTCGGCTCCGCTATATATCCGTGGAGTGGGGGCACGCACCGGAACGCAAACCGTGAGTATGTATATAGACAACGTGCCTTACTTCAACCCCAGTACATTCGATACCGAGCTTTACGACATACAGCGTGTTGAAGTTTTAAGAGGTACACAAAGTACGCTTTACGGGCGTAACTCGATGGGTGGAATTATGAATGTTTACACATATTCTCCTCTTACGTACGAGGGAAAAACGGCAACCGTCAGTGCCGGAAATCATGGACTGTTTTCGGCAAATCTGTCGCACTACAAGAGGGTTTCAAATACATTCGGCTTTTCGGCTTCTGTTTATTATAAAAGAACCGATGGTTTTTTCAAAAACGCATACAACGGACGCAGAGCCGATGATGGTGACAACGCAGGCGGACGTGTGAAACTGGTTTGGAACTGGACGCCCAGCCTCGAAGCCATCTTTACTTCAAGCTTCGATTATACCAATCAGAATGCCTACCCATACATGAATATAAACAACAATAAAGTTGATATAAACGGAGACAACTCTTACATCCGGCGTGTATATACCAATGGCTTGGCTCTGAAATATACTGCCGATAAATACATCATCAATTCAACAACAGCGTATCAGTATCTGAACGACAATATGCACATGGACCAAGACTACTCGTCGGCTTCCATATTCGGATTGAATCAACGCCAATGGGAAAATTCACTGAGTCAGGAAGTGACAATAAAATCGAACACCAACTCTAATTACCAATGGTCGTTCGGTGCATTTGGGTTTTACGATCATCTGAAAATGAAATCGCCTGTTCATATGTACGAAGAAGGTATCGGCCTATTGGTACAACCTGCGCTCGACAGGCTGAATCAGAATCCGAACATTCCTGTAACAATCAATATCACAAGCCCCGAAATAGACTTCAACTGCGATTTTCGTACACAGACATCGGGTGCGGCGGCTTTTCATCAATCTACATTCAACAATTTATTTAATGTAAAAGGCTTGTCGTTTACGGCAGGGCTAAGGTTGGATTATGAAAAATCGCAATTGAAATACAATACCAATACGGGAGTGAATTTTGACTTAGGCTGGAAAAACGCTCCACGCCCAACGCTCAATTACAGAGCCGATACCGTTATGAACGGAAAGGCTGATGTAGATTATCTGGAATTGTTGCCTAAAGGCGTTATCAAATATGCGTTTAACGATGGTTCATATCTCTATGGATCGGTGTCGCGCGGATACAAGTCGGGCGGGCATAACGTTTCTCTGTTTGCCGATGTGCTGAAAGATGCTTTGCAGCCGGCCATGATGAATGCCGTGGGTATGGGTTCGGCTCCGGGCACTGACCCAAAAGATTTGATAACATTTAAACCCGAATATAGTTGGAACTATGAAATTGGCGGACAGGTTTATTTCTTAGACGATGCTCTTGCGCTGAATGCCGCCCTTTACTATATTGACATCAAGGATGTACAGATTACCCAGTTTGCCGAAAGTGGTGCGGGACGCGGCACAACCAATGCGGGAAAAGCATCGAGCAAAGGTTTTGAAGTTGGCGCAAAGGTTCGCCCGTGCAAAGGCTTTTATCTGTTTGCAAACTATGGGCTTGCCGATGCTAAGTTTAAGGACTATCGTGTTGACGACAACACCAATTATAAGGACAATCATATTCCCTTTGCTCCCCAGCAAACTTTTAGCGTGGGAACAAGCATCACTTACGACATGAAGAAAAACTCGATAATAGACAAAATCCAATTCGATGCCAGCTATTCGGGTGTGGGTAGAATCTATTGGACAGAAGAAAATAACCTTTACCAGCGTTCGTATGGTACGCTTAATGCCCGCTTAGGGTTTGTCAAAAAGGCTTTTACTGTGGAACTCTGGGGTAAGAATCTGCTGGATAAAGATTATCAGGCGTTTTATTTCGAATCGATGGGGAATTCGTTCGTTCAAAAAGGAAAACCAATACAGTTTGGAGCAACCCTGAAGTTAAAACTTTAAGGAAGCTTTCATAACAGAAATAAGTTTTTAGTTATCAAAAAAGCGATGCAACTTTGCCTGTGCGGGTTGTATCGCTTATTTTTTTATATTTACGCTTCAGAAAAGAAAAAGAACAATCTCTTTTGTATGAACGTTTATTTTATTCCGGGATTTTTGGCAACGGGTAGGGTGTTCGACCGCATACAGTTGCCCGATGGTTTTGAAAAAAAATATTTGGAATGGTACATTCCCCGTGGGGATGAAACATTAAATGAGTATGCCCGTAAGATGGCTCAAGGCATTGACTCGTCGCAGCCTTTCGTTCTGATAGGTTACTCTTTTGGGGGAATCGTGGCACAGGAAATAAACGCCTTCCTGAAACCTGAAAAAACTATAATCATGGCATCTGTTAAGAGTGAGGCAGAGATACCTCCCCTTTACCGCTTGGGTAGACGGATAAAATTTGCGGAGCGTTTCCCGATGGATTTTAAGGAAAAAGACGGAGTGCTTACACGGCTGTTCACTCAGTTGATATATCCTGCCGTTCCCGATCGGGGAAACCCTTTTATCGGCTATGCCGATAGTCCGGAGTACATAAAATGGAGCATAAACCAGATATTGAACTGGAGGCCAAACGGTGTTTGTCCTGACTTGTATCATATACATGGTGCTGACGATAAGCTTCTTCCGTACAAGTATGTGAAAGACGCTATCCCCATCGCTAAAGCTGACCACATGATGGTGTTCAAAAAATATAAGGCCATAAACGAAATCTTAGCCCGTATTCTGTTGCAAAATGAATAAATTAGCTTTATTTTAGGCATTCAATTATTATTAGAACATGGACAAGACACCAACAATAAAAATCAGGCAAGAAACCGAAAGAGACCATAAAGCCGTAGAACGGCTTGTTGAAGCCGCTTTCAGGGACGAGGTTTACAGTAGTCAGAACGAGCATATCCTTGTTGAAAAACTACGGCGGACGAGCGCTTTTGTTCCCGAACTGTCGCTTGTAGCCGTATCGGGACGTAAAATAGTGGGGCATATTCTTTTCACGAAGGTAAGTATAGGCTATCATACATCAACATTGGCACTGGCTCCCCTTTCGGTACATCCCGAATTTCAGAATCGGGGGATTGGCGGTAAGCTTATAGCCGAAGGCCATAAGATAGCTAAAGAATTAGGGTTCGATTCTGTTCTTGTAGTAGGACACGAAGATTATTATAAAAGGTTTGGCTATAAACAATTGTCCGATTTTGGAATACAAGTCCCGTTTACGGTTCCCGTAGAATATGCTATGGGTTACGACCTTATTCCCAACGTTTTTTTCAAAATATCGGGGATAGCTACTTATCCCAAAGAATTTTTTGAATAAACGAAATGGTATGAGGAAAGAAATCTTTACACTCATCTTTATCTGTATGGCAATCCATCTATCGGGACAGAATATGCTGTACCCCGACAGTATGGTGCTGAAATCGTTGGCGGGCAATAGCCTTAATAAGCAAATATCGGAATACGATGACAGAGGCAACGAACACATACGGACATATTATATACGCAACAAACACGATGATGATTGGTTGAAATATATGGAATTCACTTACCAGTGGGATAACCGAGGCAACCAGGTTTCGGAAATGGCATTCGTACAAGATACCGTGCTTAACGAGTGGGTGGGGATGCATAAGTATTTGTCCAGATTAGATAAGTACGGAAACGAAACAGAGAAAATCTATTGGTGGTGGAACAAGCAACTGAACGAATGGGTGGAATACTTCAAGCAAACAGCCGAATTTAATGACGATGGGCTTAAAATCGGAGACATTCTGTATATGAAGGAGAACGATCAATGGATTGAAAACCAATATAAAAGTTATCAATATGAGTATGACGAATCCGGGAATCTGAAAACAATGTTCCAGTTCAGGTTGTTGAACTCTAATAATGTAAAGAGTTATATGAACGCCCGCTATAAGTACGAATATGAGTATGACGAACAAGGGTATCTCATTTCGTCCGAATATTACGAGTGTTTAGATGAACATCAATGGATTCCGAAATACAGATATGAATATGAGTACGACTCAAAGGGAAATCAAATTTTGGAAATTTATAGTATAGGCGATCCTGAATATCACGATTGGATAAAATTTTACAAATACGGACATTCGTACAACGATGCGGGAAACCTGACGGCAATGTTTTATTATTCGTGGAACCGTGAGGAACACGATTGGGAGGGATTTTATAATTATAAATATTATTACGATCCTGACAACAATCCGGATTACATAGACCTCTATGTGTGGGATGATGGCGATTGGCGCTTTAACGAAAAAGCTTACTATTACTATTCCGGTGGGCAAATATTAGATAGCCAGTCGGTTACTGGCGAAGAACTTTCTATTCGCCTTTACCCGAATCCAACGACCGATATACTGAGAATTTCGGGTGCTGAAAATACCGATCTGACTATTTTTGACTCGCAAGGGCGTATCGTTTATACAAAAAAGAATCTTGGCGAACTCGAAACCGTACAGACTGCCAGTTGGGCGAGCGGCGTTTATTTCGCAACCTTTCAGCAAGGAGAAACACGCACCACACGTAAAATCATAAAAAAATAAACGTTTTTTATTTTTGAATATTATCTATACTTTTCAAAGAATATATGCCGTAGAAGAACTGATGAGTTTTTTGTACATTTGCATTGTCAACAAAACACCCCATAAACAAATATGCAGAAAGAAGTAGTCCACCCGCTATACAAAAAAATGGAATCGTTTATAAAACAGATACCATCATCGTTCAATACGTTGGGAGAGGTCGACTACAAGTCGCGAAACATTATCCGGGTGGTTGAGAACGAAGGGTTGAAATTAAATATTAAATCCTTTAAAATACCTCACTTTATCAATCGTTTGGTTTACAAAAATTTTCGTGAAACCAAAGCGAAACGTTCTTACCACTATGCCCTTAAATTGAAGGAATATGGTTTCCATACCCCTCAGCCTATTGCTTATATTGAAGAGAGCGATTGTTTTTTGCTTGGGCACAGTTATTATGTTTGCATACACGAAAACTTTGATGGCTCTATGCGTGAGTTTCGCTCAGGAAAAACGGCAGGTCGTGAAGAATTGCTGCGGCAGTTCGGGCGATTTGCAGGGCAGCTACATAACCGGGGAATACTCCATCTCGATTTTTCGGCAGGAAATGTACTCTATAAAAGAAACGACAGAGGATACGATTTTTATCTGGTTGACCTTAACCGGATGAAATTTGATACCGATATAAACATGGCCAAGGGTTGTTACAGTATGCGCAAATTGTTTGGCAATGATGAAATGCTTTCGCTTATTGCTGAAGAATATGCTAATACCCGTGGCTTTGATTCACAAGAATGCGTAGGCTGTTTGCTACAATATCACAACAAGTTTTGGACGAGTTACCAAAAAAGGCATCCACACAATTTTATTCCGGCATATACAGGTTTGTAAAATACTATTTCTTTTTTTGTTTTGCTTTGCGGCATATCTCATGCCCTAAAAAACGAATGGCATAAGGTGTAAGCCTGAAAACGAAGTTGAATGCAGCCTGATACCATTTTATGGTTAAGTCTAAACCGAAATCAAAAAATGATATGGTTCGTAAACGTGGTGCATATCTGTATTTAGGCGAGAGCATCAGGTTATTATTGACATTGCTGCTGTGTACCACTTCAAGCCAATAAAGAGGGCGTTTATCCTTTATATCGACACATGCTAACTCCTTTCGCACAGATGTATGTCCATAACTTATTATCGTGCGGAAATTTTCGTTATTTCGTTCCGTCATGGTCAGAAAATGGTTGTTTGGATAATACATCCGCAACGCGATGTTGAGCTTTACGAAATATTGGTATCCGTAGTTAAAACTATATACGGTAGGCTCGTCACCGAATCGGATTATTTTCTGCAAGCGGTCTATTGTGGAGATATGAAAAGCATCGTCGTTGTCGATACGGGTGGTGACAACGTATTCATCTTTTTCTGTAAGGTGTTTTTTTATAGTTTCATGCAGAAATGTTGCCATATCGGCAGCTTCGGCTTGGGTAAGAAATAACGGCTCAAACTGCTCAAAATCTTTTTTATAACCATTTATTTTTTGTTTATAAAAATCGGGAGTGTCTTTATCGAAGAGACAAAGCCAAATGAAGTTGCCGTTTGTTTGGTTTTTGATTGAAGGCAGGCAGTAGCGTTCAAACAGTTCAAAGCGGCTGTTGAGCCATTCGGTAGTTTGTTCAAAGGGTTTTGTTGCCCCTCTGTACAGTACCTTGACGTTAAACCGTGTTATGATGAAATGTTTAAACCGCATTTTTTTTCTTTGCTAACCTTTTAGCTGTTCTATTCCATTTGGAGTTTTTACTATCCTGTTTCGCTTCACATTTTTCCGGATAGCCATGTTGGCGGACAGTTGAGCCTTGGTTTTGTATGGGCGGTCGTGATCGAGATGCACGGCTATCAATGTATATCGTAGCTGAATGGGCTTCAAACCTGCATTTACTAAGCGTTCGCCAAACTCACGGTCTAATCCTCCATATCGCATTTCTGCATTGAACCCGTTTGCCAGAAGGGCATCGCTTCGCCAACATGACGAGTTACAACCATTCCACGACGCGTTTGCCGGAGTTATGGTATTCATAAACGAAGCATAAGCTTTGCTGTTCCACAGTTTGGTTTCTTTAAACGACCGTTTAAGCCCATGTTTGTGTAACCAATTTAAATCAAAAACTTGTCCTGAGGATATGTCTTGCTCTTCTATCAACTTACTTATGTCCATAGGGAGTTTAAAATACCCGCCCGAAAGGAAGTGTCCTTTTCTTGCATGTTGATGGTGACCTTCCACAAAATCTTTACGGGGAATACAATCGTGGTCGGTAAAGATAAGATATTCAGATTGGCTGGCAAGGATTGCTTTGTTCAGTATTTCGCATTTCTGGAATCCATTGTCGGGATGCCAGATGTGTTTGATGTTCAACCCAGACTCCCGGCTAAAACGTTCTATCATGTCGGCTGTTTCTTTGCCCGACCCATCGTCTGCAATTAGTATCTCAAAGTTATGGAAAGTCTGATTTTGGTATCCCCACAAGGTTTTTTTTAGCCATTCGGGGTTGTTGTATGTGGATATTATGACAGATATACTTTCGGGATGCATAAATTATCTATACGAGACTATAATTTTGAGCGCAAAGATAACAAGAATCTCGCAAAGATAAGCAAAATCAGGAAGAATAGAGTAAGTGTTTGGTAATTAGAATTATTCGGCGTTGTTTCGCTATATTCTTCTGGTAGGCTAAATGGAAGAATATAGAGCAGTTAAGCGAAAGATTTGCTACCTAAGTACTGCCTTTTTGGTTAGTCGGATTAGGAAGCAAAAACAACCTGAACAAAGATAATTACCTCAAAGAACGCTTGTTTTTCAAAAAATGCTTTTCAAAAGTAACCCTTTTTTCGCACTAACGGTGAAAATATGGGTTTTGAATACAAAATTGGAGTTTACTTCCTGTTGGCTCCATATTTTATATCACTGAAAATAACTCTGTTACAAGTAATTTTTTACTTAAATAACAGAGTCATGAAACAAGAAGTAAAGGTGTCTTTCTACCTGAAAAGAAATGAAACGAAAAAGGACGGAAAAAGCCCTGTAATGGCAAGGCTTTCAATCGGAAAATTCTCCGAAACCATCTTTAGTGCAAAAATGACCGTTCCGGCAGACCTATGGGCATCCGGTCGAGCCACAGGTAAAAGCCATACGGCAAACGAGATTAACCGGCAGTTAGACGAAATCAGGGCATCTGCCCTGTCATATTACCGAGAATTGTCGGCAGTAAGAGAGAATGTAACAGCCGAAGATGTAAAGAACCTTTTGCTGGGTATGGCATCCGGACAGGAAACTCTACTATCCTATTTCCGTGCCCATAATGAAAATTTCGATAAACGCATCGGCGTAAACCGCAAAGAAGGGTCTGCCAAATCCTATTGGTATGCTTTGGGACACCTTACAAAGTTCCTGAAAGCAAAGTACAAACTTTCGGATATTCCTTTTGCTGCATTGGATAGGTCGTTTATTGATAAATACGACCTGTATTTAAAGATTGATTGCCGACTTTCACCAGGCACGATAGTATTGCTTACTACCCGATTGGGTACTATTATCGGGGATGCTATAACCGAAGGAATCATAACCAAAAATCCTTTTGCCGGTTATGAATCCGAATA
The DNA here is from genome assembly GCF_029893235.1 of Dysgonomonas sp. PH5-45. GTDB lineage: Bacteria > Bacteroidota > Bacteroidia > Bacteroidales > Dysgonomonadaceae > UBA1309. Next base: position 3,630 of record NZ_JARXWE010000040.1, on the reverse strand, counting down.
CCCCGAACGGCAGCAAAAATATCTTACCCGCAAGGAATTGAACAAGTTGATGCGGGCACAGTTTACTAAGCCGAAGCATTACCTTATCCGTGATTTATTCCTCATTTTCATGTTATACCGGAATCCCGTATTGCGATATGTGCAAATTATCGGACGAGGATATTTTTGTTGCAGAAGATAATGTAATCTGGATAAAAACATTCCGTGATAAAACCGGAATAGACTACGAAATTCCCCTGCTCGAAATTCCTCTGCAAATTCTTGAACGCTATAAGGGAACGGCATCCGATGGGCGGCTATTACCGATGTATCCCAATGGGGAATTAAACAGGGAAATAAAAAATATCGCTCGTATTAGCGGCATAACCCGGCGGCTGACCTGGCATCAAAGACGCCATACCTATGCTACTGAAATCACACTCTCACAGGGAGTTCCTATCGAAACCGTAAGTCGGATGCTTGGTCATAGCCAGATAAAAACTACTTATAAATAATATATTCAACTAATTTACAGTAGATTGTGAATGCAGAAATGAGAATGGGTAACGATTTAGAAACAACCGAGACTCTTTAGTCTGCTTTAATTTTCCATAGATTCAAATAACTCTTTTCACAAAAATATACAATATTTCTCACATCCAAAATAACACAACAAAAAGGTTACCCCTTTTGGAATAACCTTTTTCGTGTAAAATAATTATTTCTTCGAATCTTCAATAGATACTTTTCTAAATTCTTTCAAAGTTTTCTCGATAGCCAAAGATGTTTTACGGGCACGAGTTCCTGCCGCTTTGTTACCGTTTTCTACTTGCGATGCTGCATCTTTTGCGAAATCAGCAAATAATTGATTTAAGTTCTCTACTAATGCTTTCATTTGTTTTCTATTTTAAAGTTTGAATCACAAAGATAAATTTGATTTTCGTTTTTGCGTTATTCTCCCTATTTTTATTCCAAATTTAGAACGAAAATGTTTCGCGACTTTGCAGCCATAGATTTTGAAACAGCCAACGAACAGCCATCCAGCGTTTGCAGCGTGGGCATTGTCGTGGTGCGCGATGGCAGCATAACGGATAAGTTTTACAGCCTGATACAGCCCGAACCGAACTATTATACTTATGCCAATAGCCGCATACATGGGCTGACAGACAAAGATACAGATAATGAGGAAGTATTCCCGAAAGTGTGGCAACAAATAGAACCTCTGATTGAGGGCTTGCCTTTGGTCGCTCACAACAAAGGTTTTGATGAAGCATGCCTGAAAGCTGCTTTTAAAACTTATCAAATGGACTATCCCGATTATGTTTTCTATTGTACATTAGCTGAATCAAGGCGACAGCTAAAATATTTACCCAATCACCAGCTACATACCGTTTCTGCCGATTGTGGTTTTATATTGGAAAACCACCACAACGCTTTGGCTGATGCCGAGGCCTGCGCAGAGATTGCTTTACAATTACTATAATCATTGTTATCATGGATGAAATACCAAGAATAATTTTTCACTTCGAAAAAAAAGCAAGTAGTACTACAATCCCTGCAAGGCTGTTAAAGAAGCTATCCGGACGCATCGGGATGGACGAAATTCATGAGATTACCTATTTGATACAAAATAGCAATAAGGGCAGGCAACAACTGTATAACATGATTTTTGATGAGGATGACACTGTCGTGACCAACGCTTTGTGGATAATGACACATTTTTCGTTATCTGAAAATGAGTGGCTATACTCAAAACAGAATGAAATGATAGACAAGTTATTGGCTGCCAGACATCCTTCCCATTTACGCTTGTTTCTCCATCTGCTTTACAGGCAGCCGTTAGCAGATCCTCCCCGCGTAGACTTTCTTGATTATTGCCTGGAAGAAATGGTTGCAATGAAAGAAGCTCCCGGCACAACTACCCTTTGTATGAAACTAGCCTATGAAATGTGCCGGATGATTCCCGAATTATTACAGGAATATCGTGTGGCATTGGATATGATAGAACCATCACAATTACCCCCTTCGTTAAAAACCACACGAAAGAATATACTGAAAGCTATGCTAAAAGGAAAAAGCCTGCAAATCTATTAATTGGAGTCCGTATTTTGATAGGTGCCGGGTGGTACAATAATTTCTTCTTTCTCGTTTTTCTCTACATTATAACAACTTAAGATTAGGTTTAAACCGTCCCATCTTACAAAATCAGCATCATCGTAAACATCATAACCGCCATCCAGACAATCGATAATATCATGCTGAAATTTTGGTTCAGCCATAGGGTTTTCAAAATCGACAATGAGTGTACTCCACGGCGCACCCCATATACAACCAGACACAGCCAACAAATTATTTAGAGGATTATAGTGTACGTCTGTCCAGATAAAATATTCCCGACCATCCAGCACACATTGCGGATAATACTGGAATTCTTTATTGTTTGCCAAATCAAAAACTGTATATCCATACAATTCCTGCCTGTAAACTAAATATTTATTGCCATTCCGGTGATAAATAAAAGTATGGAATTCCGCATCGTCATCAAAGCTATTCCATATGTGGATGGTTTCTCCATTGCTATCCAACAATACATTATTATTACCATGCAGATTACAGCCATTCACTTTCCCTTTATATGTAGTTTTGAGTATTTTGTAATCCTCTGGAAGAGCGATGGTTTCATCTTCTACCTTGTTCTCTTCCGAAAACAAAGGTTGGAATTTCGCACATTCTTCCCTGTATTTATCTGAATATGCTGCGTTTCTAAGCGCTTCATTCATAGTTTTATACTTTTATCAAAGCTTGCTTCCATTCATTAATGACAGAAGATTCACTCATTAGTTTTTTACTATCAGAATCATAGAAAATTTCTAAAATCCAGCCTTCTGTCCCAACACAACCAATATTTGACCAGTTAGTTATGAACTCAATAAAACTATCAGCAAGGTGGCTTCCATGAAAATCGCTGCCATCATGGCTTAAAAATATAACCGGGCAGCCGTTTTCCGTACTTACCCTATCAAAAACGATCATGTCACCGTTACCGACTTCCAGAAATGGGACTTTATTATGCCATATTTTGTCATACTCATTATTCGGATCGGGGAAACATTTAGCAACCCAGTCCAGATAGTTTTTGTACATTCTGTCTAATTGTGAGAAATCCCATAAAATTCCATCACTACCTCCACAAAAGATAGCTTCGAATGACTCGATCTCGTCATCATCCATATGCCAGTTTAAATCAATACCGGAAGAATATTCACATAATATATGTTTAAAATCAGAAGGTAATTCTATATCCAAACTTTTTTCTAAAGTTTTTATTTCTTCTAATGCGATAGGGTCTTTGATAACTATTTTACTATAATCCCAGTTTCTAGTCTCTGCAATAGACATTATCCATGACCAGTCTGACTGCCATTTATTCCACAATGTTTTGTTTAGTTCCATGTTATATCTTCTGTTATTTATTAAGTAGATGTTCAAAATTAAACAGCCTTATGATTATAGTTAATTCTCAGATTCTTCCCTATATCTGCCAATGCTCTATTAGTAATGCGAATCAGTAGTTGAAACAATTCGCTGATTTGTTTAGTTAAATTATTTATTATCAATGAAATAAGCGCGTTGAACATTTGCTCAATCTCT
>NZ_JARXWE010000039.1 GCF_029893235.1 Dysgonomonas sp. PH5-45 | reverse complement strand
CCATAAACGATACAAAGATAAAACTTAAAACATTTATAGAAGCTAAAGCCTTGTACTAAAGTACATAGTTTTAACTAGCGGTCTTGAAAAATAAAACATACCCGATATACGAGTTTATTTCTAATCCAACAAAGAAAGCTCAAATAAAAGCTGCCGTTGATCGCCATATCGCAAATGCTCAACTGAATATGATGTGTGTAATGCCTTTATATTTATATTATCATACAGCCACAAAAACCCACACAACTTCCCACAAATGGGATCTTCAACCAAATTCCGGCTATATTGAAAAAGGAATAGCTGGCTATGTATTGTGCGACCAAGAACCTGGAACAACAGCTTTATGGCAATATTATTTCCACAAAGGAACTCCATATCAAAACAACAACATTGTTACAACCGGAGTTTGGACTACTAACGACATAAGAGAGAAATGGCATTTGGGCTATGTGTATCCATTCCAAGCACCGGGCACTATACCTTTATATGAGTTTATGCAACGAGACACCAAAAAACCTGTTGACCATTGTACAACAGCTTATTACGAAATCATTCAGAATAAGCTACAATATCGTGCCGACTGGAGTGTTGGTTATGTATATCCTGTCGATTAATTAATATCAACAAATAAAATATTAAACAGAGAGTGTCCGCAATTGGTTGCTCTCTGTTTTTTTATATCTACACACATAGATATTTTAGCTACAACAAAAACAAAACAATATGAGCAGGCATTCCTGAAGATTCGGAGACCGATTGCATTTGAAATATTCCTCAAAAAAAAGTATCTTTGAATGAATTTTTCGACAAAACTCTTTTATACCAGCATATGCTTCCTGAAGACATAATTGATGATAACACCGAGAATATAGAACCTGATTTCGTTGACGAGAATAATATCAGCAATTCAAGCGAAACAGGCGAACATTCAGAATACAAAGTCCCTACAAAAGACTCCGACAATCAATTACACCTATCGGGCATGTACCAGAATTGGTTTCTGGACTATGCCTCGTATGTTATTCTGGAGCGTGCCGTTCCGCATATTTCGGACGGATTGAAGCCTGTGCAACGCCGCATTCTGCATTCTATGAAACGCATGGACGACGGGCGCTACAACAAAGTGGCAAACATCATCGGGCACACCATGCAGTTTCACCCTCACGGCGACGCCTCCATCGGCGATGCGCTGGTACAGCTGGGGCAGAAAGACCTCTTGGTAGACTGCCAAGGAAACTGGGGTAATGTGCTTACCGGAGACGGTGCGGCAGCCCCACGTTACATAGAGGCCCGTTTATCGAAATTCGCATTGGATGTCGTTTTCAACCCCAAAACAACAGAGTGGAAACCTTCGTACGACGGGCGTAACAAAGAACCCATAACCCTGCCTGTAAAATTCCCCTTACTTTTGGCACAAGGTGTGGAAGGTATAGCTGTGGGGCTGTCGTCAAAAATACTGCCTCACAACTTCAACGAACTTTGCGATGCGGCTATCGCTCATCTGAATGGAGACGGATTTACGCTTTACCCCGATTTCCAGACAGGTGGCTATATCGACGTAAGCCGGTATAACGACGGGCAGCGTGGCGGAGCGGTGAAGGTAAGGGCCAAGATATCGAAACTCGACAACAAAACCCTTGTCATAACCGATATCCCCTACGGACGGACAACAAGCACCGTGGTAGACTCCATACTGAAAGCCAACGACAAAGGCAAGATAAAAATTCGCAAGGTAGACGACATTACCGCCAGTAATGTTGAAATACAGATACATTTGGCACCCGGCGTATCGTCCGACAAGACGATAGACGCCCTTTATGCCTTTACCGATTGCGAGATAAGCATTTCGCCAAACTGCTGTATCATAGAAGACAACAAACCTCACTTCCTGAATGTGAGTGATGTGTTACGGTTCACAACCGAAAACACAAAGTTCCTGTTGATGCGCGAACTCGAAATACAAAAAGGCGAACTGCTGGAGCAACTACACTTTGCATCGCTCGAAAAAATATTCATCGAAGAGCGTATCTACAAAGACAAGGAGTTCGAAAACGCCAAAGACATGGACGCAGCCGTAAAACATATCGACAAACGGCTTATTCCTTTCTCGAAAGATTTTATCCGCGAAGTAACCCGCGAGGACATTCTCCGGTTGATGGAGATTAAGATGGGGCGCATCCTCAAATTTAACAAAGAAAAGGCCGACGAACTGATAGCAAAAATCAAGACCGAAGTTGAGGAGATAGACCACAACCTGAATAACCTGACCGATTATACTATTTCGTGGTACGTGATGCTGAAGGAGAAGTACGGCAAAAACTACCCCCGGCAAACCGAAATCCGCAACTTCGACACTATTGAAGCCACAAAGGTGGTCGAGGCCAACGAAAAACTATATATCAACAAAGAAGAAGGCTTCATCGGCACATCGCTCAAGAAAGACGAATACATCTGCAACTGCTCCGACATAGACGATATCATAATCTTCTATAAAGACGGAAAATATAAAGTTGTGAAAGTGGCCGAAAAAATGTTTGTCGGCAAGAACGTACTATACGTAAACGTATTTAAACGTAACGACACCCGCACTATTTACAATGTTGTTTACCGGAACGGAAAATTGGGAGCGCACTATATAAAACGCTTTGCCGCAACAGGCCTGAGCCGCGATAAGGAATACGACCTCACACAGGGTGAAGCGGGTTCGCGTATCGCTTACTTCAGTGCAAACCCGAATGGCGAAGCCGAAACGATACGTGTAATACTGAAGCCTAAACCCCGGCAAAAAGTTTTGCTTTTCGAGAAAAACTTCAGCGACATAGCCATCAAAGGACGGCAGTCGATGGGTAATTTGCTCACAAAAGCCGAGGTGCACAAAATTTCACTGAAACACCGTGGAGGGTCTACCCTTGGCGGACGTAAAGTGTGGTTCGACCCCGATATTCTGCGCCTCAACTACGACCAGCGGGGCAACTATCTGGGCGAATTCCAAAGCGACGACCAAATTCTTGTTGTAAACCAGAACGGTGAATTTTATACCACAAATTTCGATTTAAGCAACCATTACGAATCGGGTATTGTACGCATCGAGAAATTCAATTCGAACAAAAACTGGACAGCCGTTCTTTACGATGCCGACCAAAAATATTTCTATCTGAAACGCTTTACGTTTGATGCCACGGTAAAAAAACAGAATTTTTTGGGCGAAAATCCCGAATCGCGCCTCATATTGCTGACAGACGTTGTTTATCCCCGCATACAAATAACTTTTGGCGGGCACGACGATTATCGTGATCCCCTTGAAGTGGATGCCGAAGAATTCATAGCCGTCAAAAGCTTCAAGGCCAAAGGCAAACGCCTTACTACATTCGAGGTGAGAACGGTTACAGAGCTTGAACCCACCCGCTTCCCCGAAGAGAGCGAAGCGATGGAGAAAAAATTTGAAGTGAACCTCGATGACGACGACGAAGCCGACAACCGCTCCGAAACCGATATTATAGACGAAATCACGGGGCAAAAGTCCATTGAGTTCGATTCCGGTTCAGGGACAGAAGAAAACGCAGAGTAACCTTATCATTCGCGATAATATATGACCAAAAGGGTAAAAAAAACAATCTTCCTCACACTGGCTTGTTGCCTGTTGCATCTGACGGCTCTGGGGCAGGAAGATACCGTTTTTATATCCAAGCCTGCCACAAATACCGCCACTCTGATAGGTGTTGGCAACTCTAACCTGTACGACACATACCTGTCTATACTGAAATATAAGGGTACATCCTTCCACCTGATGAACGAACGCATGCGGCAAACAACATGGTTTGACGGGAAATTCACCAAACAGCAAACCATCAATCTGGAATTTGCCTTTGCCGAAAACCCGTATGGCAACGTCAACGAGTATTGGGCAATGCTCGATTACAGTCTGGGCGGGCACTATAATTTTTATAAGACCAACAAACTCCGCCTTTCGGCCGGCGGTTTGTGGAACACTGCCATAGGGGTGCTTTACAACGAGCGTAACTCTAACAATCCGGCAACGGCACGGGCGTATAGCAACTTGCAGCTATCGGCCATCGCGTTCTACAAATGGAATGCTTTTACCTTCCGCTGGCAGATAGACACCCCTATTGCAGGGATATTGTTCTCGCCACAATATGGGCAGTCGTATTACGAAATTTCGCTGGGGAATACGGTCAATGTAGTGAATTTCGCATCGCTTCACAACCAACGGGCATTGCGCAACTACATAAGTGTGGACGTTCCCATAAATAAAGTGTCGCTGCGTTTTGGCTATCTGGGCTCGTTCTATCAGACCAAAGTACATGGCATTCAAACGCACACCTATTCCAATAGCTTTATGATAGGGATTGTCTCCGAATCTATCAATCTGAGCGGAAACGGCATAAAAAAGAGCAGGGTGAAAAGCTCTTTTTACGATTAAAGCGAAAATTTAGGAGACTTGTTGTTCCAATAACGGATAATTCTTTCTAAATTTGTTAGGTAATATTAATACCGCATTCATTTCTTTTTCTGATGAAACAGTATTTTATGTTATATGCAACGCTAAAGAGCCATCAGCTCGAACCAATATCTGATGGTAGCTTATTTGATTTTTTATTTTTCAGAAGATATTTACAGTCCTCAAAAGAATAATTCTTTTTGAGGGCTTTTTTTATAACATTATATGAACAACAGGAGTTTAGTAGCTATTTCAGATTATCAGAAAGAAGACATACTTCGTATTCTGAAGCTAACAGAAAAATTTGACGAGAACCCAAACCGCAGGCTTTTGGAGGGAAAAGTATGCGCAACGCTTTTCTTCGAACCCTCTACCCGTACCCGCTTGAGTTTCGAAACCGCCGTAAACCGTCTGGGGGGGCGCATCATTGGTTTTACGGATGCGGCAACCACCAGTTCGTCGAAGGGCGAAACACTGAAAGACACTATCAAGATGGTAAACAATTATGTAGACCTCATCATTATGCGTCATTACCTTGAAGGTGCTGCCCGCTACGCCTCCGAAGTGTCGGACGTGCCAATCATCAATGCCGGCGATGGAGCTAACCAGCACCCCACGCAAACCATGCTCGACATTTACTCCATCTACAAAACGCAGGGTGGGCTGGACAACCTGACTATCACTGTAGTAGGCGATCTGAAATACGGCAGAACGGTGCATTCGCTTATCAACGGGATGTCGCACTTCAACCCTACGTTCCACTTCATTGCGCCCGAAGAACTAAAGTTGCCCGACATCTATAAAATATTTTGTGACAGCAAAGGGATTAAGTACTACGAACATTCCGATTTTTCGGAAGATGTAATAAACCAATCGGATATCCTGTATATGACCCGTGTTCAGCGCGAACGTTTTACCGACTTGATGGAATACGAAAAAGTAAAGAACGTGTATATACTGCGCAAAGATATGCTGCGTAATACACGAGACAATCTGCGGGTGCTGCACCCCCTACCCCGTGTCAATGAGATTCAGCAGGATGTAGACGAAAGCCCCAAAGCCTATTATTTTGAACAGGCAAAAAATGGGATGTTTGCCCGGCAAGCAATTATTTGCGACAGTTTGGGAATCAATGTAGAATAAAAAAAACGGTTAAACGAAAAGATTATGCCTCAACAAAGAAAAGAACTGCAAGTAGCAGCATTGTGCAATGGCACGGTGATAGACCATATACCATCCGATCAGGTTTATAGCGTGGCCGATCTGATTCGCCTCGAACGCCTCGACAACCCCATAACCATAGGTTGCAACCTCGAAAGCCGCAAAATGGGAACAAAAGGCATCATAAAAATCACCGATAAGTTTTTTGAAGAAGAAGAAATAGACAAGATTGCCTTGGTTGCCCCCAATGTTGTGCTGAACATAATAAGAGACTATCAGGTTGTAGAAAAACGCAGGGTTACGCTGCCCAAAGTAATCAAGGGCATCGTTAAATGCAACAACCCCAAATGTATTACCAACAACGAGCCCATGAAAACCATGTTTTATGTGCTGAACCCCGACAATATCATCCTCAACTGCCACTATTGCGACATAAAAATAGAGCAGAAAGATATCATCCTGAAATAATTGTAATTGTAAATATCCCCCAAAAAGAAACAAGCCCTAAATAACCTTCAAACAGATTATTTAGGGCTTTGCCTTAAAAGTTTATAGTACTGCGTACTTTTTTCTTCTATTACTCAGCGCTTTCAGCAGCAGGAGCTTCTGCCTCAGGTGCAGTTTCTTCGGGAGCAGCAACCTCTTCGGTAGCTGTTTCTTCAACTGCGGCAGCTTCTGCACTGGCTTTAGCGGCAGCTTCTTCAGCTTTTTTCTGAGCAACGGCTTCGGCTTTAGCTTTGTTTACTGCTTTTTCTGCCTCAAGGCGAGCTTTAGCATCAGCTTCGGCTTTAGCTATATTGCCCGATTTTACGGCATCAACAGCTTTTTCTTTGCTTGCTTTCCATGCTTGGAATTTAGTTTCGGCATCAGCCTCAGTAAACGCTCCTTTAGCAACACCACCAAGCAAGTGTTTCTTCAAAAGAACACCTTCGTGCGAAAGTATGTTACGTACCGTATCGGTTGGTTGCGCACCTACTTGCATCCAATACAAAGCTCTATCAAATTCAAGAGTTATTGTAGCAGGATTAGTGTTAGGGTTGTACGAACCCACTTTTTCAATAAATTTACCATCACGTGGTGCTCTGCTATCTGCGATAACGATCTGATAGTAAGGGTAGTCTTTACGACCTCTTCTTTGTAAACGGATTTTTGTAGCCATTTCTTTTCTTGTTAATGTTTAATTATACATAATTGTTATTAGCGGGCACAAAGATAAACATTGTTTTTGGAATACCAATTGTCAAACGGAATATTATTTTCTGCTAAAATGCAGATTTATTGTCATTTTGCTCCCTTTAAGGGCATTATCAGATTGCCTTTTCACGAATCAGGTACTCGGCTATCTGTACGGCATTGAGGGCTGCACCTTTCTTAATTTGGTCGCTCACCGTCCAGAAGGTCAATCCATTAGGGTTTGATATATCTTTGCGTACGCGCCCTACATATACCCCATCTTTGCCCGACACGAACAGGGGCATAGGATAATCTTTTTCCGCCGGATTGTCTTGCAGGATAATACCTTCGGCTTGGGCAAAAGCGGCTTTGGCCTCGGCAACCGATACGGGGCTTTCCGTTTCCACCCATGTGGCTTCGGAGTGCGCGCGGACAACGGGCACACGTACACAAGTGGCACTCACCTCTATGTCAGAGTGCATAATCTTACGTGTTTCGTTATACATCTTCAGCTCTTCTTTGGTATAATCGTCGTCGGCAAACACATCTACTTGCGGTATAAGGTTGTATGCCAATTGATAAGCAAACTTTTCTACATAAACAGGGTTCTCGTTTACAATCTCTTTAAACTGGTTCACAAGCTCGTCCATGCCCGATGTTCCCGCACCCGATGCCGCCTGATAGGTAGCCACATGCACCCGTTTTATATGCGATATGCGCTCTACGACTTTCAGTGCCACAACCATTTGTATGGTTGTGCAATTTGGGTTTGCAATGATGCCACGGGGTCTTACTTTAGCATCCTCCCCGTTTACTTCGGGTACCACCAGAGGGACATCGTTATCCATGCGGAAGGCGCTCGAATTATCAATCATTACGGCACCGTGCTTGGTTATAGTTCCGGCAAATTCAACCGACGTGCTTCCCCCTGCCGAAACAAAAGCTATATCTATATCCTTGAAATCGTCGTTATGCTTCAATTCCTTAACAATATATTCTTTTCCGGCAAAGCTGTAAACCCGTCCTGCGCTTCGTGCAGAGCCAAACAAAGTTAGTTCACTTATAGGGAAATTACGCTCGCCCAACACCTTCAAAAATTCCTGTCCCACAGCACCGCTTACGCCAACAATAGCTATTCTCATTGTCTTGATATTCTTAATCTGAAATTGTAAATTATGTTCTTGTATATTCTTTTTTGCAAAGGTATAAATTAATCGAAATGAATATCTTTGCCGAGAAAAAAGTTTGCCCTCCGTGGCGCATATATTTACATAAAAAAAGTTTATCTATCTTTAGTAATTGTTTAAATTTTAATCAATGAAGTATTTTAATTCCAAAACGGCTCTTTGCTTGTCAGAAATTTTATCGTTTAGCCCGCTAAACTCAAAAATTTTGACTGCGAAATAGCTCGTCTTATCTCTTAAAATCATATTCTTGAAAAATTTAAACAGTTACTTAGTTTCAAAAATTAAAATACAAGCAAGCATATGCCGACATTCGGACTGGTAGGTTTTCCTTTGGGACACTCGTTTTCAAAAAAATATTTTGTCGATAAATTCGTACGGGAAAACATCGATGCCCAATATCTTAACTTTGAACTATCCGATATAGGGCAAATCGAAGAAATACTAAGTCACCACCCTACCCTCAAAGGGTTGAACATAACCATCCCCCATAAAAAACGAGTGATTAAGTATCTCAACTTGCTTGACGAATCGGCACAAGCCATAGGCGCGGTCAATGTTGTGAAAGTTGAAAGAGATTCGTTCAATAACAAAATCACAACGATAGGTTACAATACCGATGTTGTAGGCTTTCAGAAATCTATCGCTCCGCTGATAAATAAAGACATCCACAAAAAAGCCCTGATATTGGGGACTGGTGGCGCAGCCATGGCTGTGGCGCAGGGTTTAAAAAATCTGGGAATAGAATACCGGTACGTATCGCGTAGCAAAGCGGATGGCGTTTTCACTTACAGCGAACTTGATGACAGCCTTATGAGCCAATATACCATCATAGTTAACGCAACGCCCGTAGGTACTTTCCCCAATGTTGATGAAGCACCCGACATACCCTACCATATGCTCACAACGGAACATCTGCTTTACGACCTTGTGTATAATCCCGAACAGACGATGTTTCTTCGTAAAGGTTCGCCCCACACCTCTTTATTAAAAAACGGGATGGAGATGCTCATACTTCAGGCCGAAGCCGCTTGGGAAATCTGGAACGGGTAATTCTTTTTTTTAAGCATATCTCAAAAAATAATATGATTCACATATTCAACCCCGGACACGAAAACGCTGTGCAGAATGCCTCTCCTTATTATATGCCACCCGCCAATGTGGCAATCATGCAACGCGAATTGGCGTTTTTGCCTGCGTGGTACGCACAGGAAGGCGATTTTGTGTTTGTACCTCAATCCGTTGACGAGGCTTTTTTCCGGTTTTTGCAAGAAAAGTTGAATCTGAACGTCCATCCTTTTTCTGTGGAGGATGTTCCTGCCATTGCAACCCAGCTACGGAGGCAATCTGTTTGCCTGTGGGGAATATCGCCCCAAGCCATAAACCAAGCGGAAGAATTGAGCGCACAATCGGACCTCGGTCTGGTTATCCCCCACTGGAACGATACCTACAAAGAGCTTTGCAGCCGTGAAACTTCACGGCGGTTTCTTCAAGAGATTATTGGCAGCATTCAGCAAATACAGAAAGAAATACTTCCCATTACCTGCCACAGCCTTGAAGAAATAGAAACGCTTGTAGAAGGCAGTCCCCACCAGTTGCTCGCCAAAGCACCCTATTCGTCTTCGGGACGGGGTTTGCTGTGGCTACCCGTTGGCAGGCTGACAAGAACCGAGCGTCAGATACTACACGGCATGCTAAAAAAACAGCAAACCGTAACTCTGGAAAAAGTACTGAACAAACAAACCGATTTTGCTATGGAGTTCCTGATAAATGAGAACAAGGAAGTAATTTACGAAGGCTTGTCGTTGTTCCAAACAAATAAACGGGGCGCATATCTGGGTAATACGTTGGCACGGCAAGATGTTTTGTTGAACAAAATATCAGAGAAGATAGATGTAGAATTGTTGTTACAAACACAAAACCTGTTGACGAAACTTATCAGCAACGAAATAGCTCCCTATTATACGGGATGCGTGGGTGTGGATATGATGGTTTACGAGGATGGCGGGCTGTTCCGCCTACACCCTTGCCTCGAAATCAATATCCGGTATAATATGGGATATCTGTCGTTAAAGCTTTTTGAAAAATATATAGACAGTTTATCTACCGGCATCTTCAAAATAGACTTTTCCGCAAAACAAGATGTGTATAAACAACATCAAAACTATTTGGAGACATATCCGCCGATTGTACAAAATGGCAAAATATCAGAAGGTTATCTACCCCTTTGTCCAATATCCGAAAACAATAAATACCATTCTTATATTCTTATCAAAAAAAATCACATAGTATAAATATTTAAAAACAAGCACATTGCACAACAACCACCGCAGCCACACAAATTAATTTCATAAAATAATTTGGTTTATATTATAAACTACTTTATATTTGCATTATAATCATGATTAATTATGCTATACTAAGAATTAAAACAACAACTAAAAACAAATGATTATGAAAGCAATAGTAACAAATATCTTGGCAATTGGCCTTATGGCTTTAAGTTCGCTCAATGCGCAAAACAAACTTACAGTAAACGTAAACGGAGCGGAAGATGATGTGAAAGGAAGAATCTTTATCTCAGTTTGCAACTCACCCCAATCTTTTATGAAAATGGGTGTTTACAACAAAATAGTGGAAGTGAAAGCTACAAAAACAACAATCAGCTTTGACGATGTTCCAAACGGCGAATATGCCGTTATGCTCTTCAAAGACGATAACGACAATAACACCATCGACTTGGGTGAGTATGGCATCCCTACCGAAAAATACGGATTCAGCAATAACATAAAACCAACAGGTATCCCTACATTCGATGCTTGCAAGTTTGAAGTAAACGAAAACACCACTATTGATATAAATTTGCAATAATTCATTATTTCGTTCTTTCAATAAACAACCGTCATGGAAAAAACATTTACAGAAAAAGACAGCCTAAACCTCATTAACGAAATGATATTACAGGCAAGGAATAACTTCCGGAAAGATTCGGCAACGGCAATTATAGTATCGGGATACAGTGTGGCAGCCGTAGCAATTCTTAACTTTGTGCTGTTGCACGTCATTGAGCCAAGCTATTTATCGTTTCACGTATGGTGGCTCATGATTATTCTATGGTTGGTTACAATATACATCAATCACAGCAAGGATAAGCAAACTCTTGTAAAAACGCATATAGACAGGATAATAAGCAATGTATGGCGCGGATTTGCACTATCGGTAGTAGTTTTGATGGCTACGATATTCGGAATAGCATTCGCAACCAACAACTGGAGCATAGCACTGGGTATAACTCCGGCGATACTGATACTCACCGGATTTGCCCAATACATCACAGGCATAGTATGTCGTTTCAGGCCTTATGTGAGTGGCGGGTGTGTTTTCTGGCTTGGTGCTTTGGCTACCGTAGGGTCTTATTTTCTGAATATGGCAGAGCTTCAGTTTATCATACTGGCAGTTTGCATGATATTGGGATTTGTTGTTCCCGGACATCTAATCAATAAAAAAGCGAAAGAAAATGTTTAAGGAACTTGATCCGTTGCTACACTCCCAACTCCGTTTGGCAATAATGTCTTTGTTGCTTTCGGTCGAAGAGGCAGACTTTGTTTATATCCGCCAAAAAACCGGAGCCACAGCCGGCAACCTGAGCGTACAGATAGAAAAACTAAGCGAAGCCCGTTATATTGATGTCAGAAAATTCATTGATGGAAAGAAACCACGAACCGTTTGCCGGATAACGAAAACCGGCATAGACGCTTTCCAGAAATATGTTGATGCCCTGAAAGGATATATAGGATAAGGAACGAAACAGAGCCTAACTTCATTCATTAATGAGATTAGGCTCTGTATGTATTATCATGCATCAATCTTTACTTCCAACTCTCAACATAACGTTGAAACTCGGTGTGATTGTCTACGAACTCGGGTTTCGATAGTTTTCCGCCAACCAGACTCACAACCTCTATTTGTGCCATTGAACAAATCTGACCGTCAGGTATGCGCACTATCTCCTGATGAAATATATAGCGTACGCCCTTTTTTTCTATTTTTTTTATTGTGCATAAAAACCTGTCCATACCCAACAGAGATGTTTTGTATTTTATCTGCACTTGCGATACCACAAGGTCAAGTCCTTTGTCGTGCAAGTTCTTGAAGTTTAAGTTGCACATTTCTAAAAACTCGTGCCGTGCAACTTCGTAGTAATGCTGGTAATTGGCATTGTTCACAATTCCTTGGGCATCGCACTCATAATCGCGAACTTTCATCTCATATCTGAAAACAGGTTCATTCATAGCTCACAGTAATTAAAATTTATAAGCGTTAAAAATTTAACTGCAAAGTTATTCCATTTCAATCAAAATTATCCGATTATTAGCGAAAGTATGCGCTTAAACCTAAAAAAGCACAAGCAAAAAAATACAAAAGCAGCCCTTGGTGACACTCGTTTAAACTTGTACTTTTGAAAAATATCCTTACATTTGTTTTATTAAGTACAATAAAAAATAAAAGAAAAAAATATGAGATTTGTTGTTTCGAGCACTTCTTTGCTAAGTCATTTACAAGCAATCAGTAAAGTGATAAACTCAAAAAATACACTGCCCATTCTGGATTGCTTTCTTCTCGATTTATCGGGCAATACGCTAAGACTAACAGCTGCCGATACGGAAACCCGTTTGGAAACGATGGTAGAAGTACAAGATGTGGACGGTAGCGGTAAACTTGCAATCAACGCGAAAAACCTGTTGGATCCGCTGAAAGAGCTGCCCGAACAACCCCTCACATTCGAAATTAACGATGCAAGCCTCGAGGTTTTCATTTTCTTTCATAACGGGAAATATAATTTCATCGGACAGAGTGCCGAAGATTATCCCCAACCCAAGCAACTAAACGATTCGGCTATCAGCCTGAAAATGGATCCGCAAATCCTTTTCTCCGGAATAAACCGTACTCTCTTTGCCAGTGCCGACGACGAGTTGCGCCCTGTAATGAACGGCGTATATTTCGACCTGACCACCGAAGACCTTACCTTTGTTGCCTCCGACGGGCACAAGCTGGTGCGTAACAAAACGCTTGCCGTGAAAGGAGCCGACAGAGCATCGTTTATCTTGCCTAAAAAACCAGCAAATTTGCTGAGAGCGATTCTACCCAAAGAAACCGAAGAGGTTGAAATCCGTTTCGACGAAAATAATGCCTATATCTATATGTCGGGCTACACAATGACTTGCCGCTTTGTTGAAGGACGCTATCCGAACTACAACTCGGTTATTCCGCAAAACAACCCAAACAAAGTTGTTCTTGATCGCCTTGCTTTCCTCAATGCCTTGAAGCGCGTATCGGTTTTTGCTAATCCGGCCAGCAGCTTGGTTAAATTACAGTTGTCGGACAACCAAATACTTGTATCGGCTCAAGACATAGACTTTTCGACCGCTGCCGAAGAAACCATCGCCTGCCAGTACGAGGGAACATCAATGAATATAGGGTTTAAATCGAATTTTCTTATCGAAATACTGAATAATATGCCCACAACCGATGTTTCGCTGGAACTTTCAGATCCTTCGCGCGCGGGGCTTATTATCCCTATCGACAAGGAAGACGACGAAGACCTCCTTATGCTACTTATGCCAATGATGCTCAACGACTAAAATACCATAAAAGCACAATAAAATCCCTGAAAAACTTTATCACTTCTTTTTTTATGGTAAATAGAGGTGATAAGGTTTTCTTAATTAAAAGCTATATACCGCTTAAAAGAAATGGAACTGAACCTGAAAAACCCGATAATATTTTTTGACCTCGAAACAACAGGAACTAACATCGCACACGACCGTATTGTTGAGATATCCTTAGTTAAAGTTTTTCCAAACGGAGATAAAGAGATTAAAACCAAACGTATCAATCCCGAAATGCCTATTCCTCCCGAATCGACGGCAATACATGGCATTACAGACAATGACGTGAAAGATGCGCCTACCTTCAAACAGATAGCAAAATCGCTGGCCGATCAAATAGAAGGATGCGACATAGCCGGATTCAACTCCAGCCGCTTTGATGTTCCTTTGCTTGCCGAAGAATTCCTCAGGGTAGGATTAGATGTAGACTTCACCCGGAAAAAACTTATCGATGTTCAGGTAATTTTCCACCGAAAGGAACAACGTACCCTCGAAGCGGCTTATAAGTTTTATTGCGATAAAACACTCGATGATGCCCACTCGGCCGAAGCCGACACACTGGCCACATACGAGGTGTTGAAAGCACAGCTCGATCGCTATCCCGATTTACCCAACGATATCGGAAAACTTGCCGAAGAATATTCCGCATTCAACAATAATGTAGATCTTTCCGGGCGCATCATTAAAGACGAAAATGGCGTTGAAGTGTTTAATTTCGGGAAACACAAAGGAAAACCTGTTGCTGAAGTCTTAAAAAAAGAACCCAGCTTTTATGCTTGGATGATGGATGCCGATTTCCCTCTAAACACAAAACAAGTTTTGACAAAAATAAAACTAAGGGAAGCCGGAAAGTAAAAACGATACCGCATCAAGAGCAAATTGGCTGCATTCTCAAAAGATTACTTCTTCCTTATCTTGGAAGAAGACGCAACCTTTATTTCAATTCGTCAAAAAGATAGGTTTTATAATCGGTCTGCAATACAAACTTGCTGTGGTTGATAGCCTCTTTTTTTCGGGAAGAGTCTATTTTATATCCCATAATTTCGCTCATAATGAATGAAGTGCAAGAGCTATTCAGTTTTTTTATCTGAGGGTTATAATAAGAACGGAAAAGTGCATCCAACGATGTATTGTCATAGTTATTTGTCATTACAACCAGCGGAATCTTGTACTGAACACTTCCTCCATTAAGAATACCATGCCCAACGTTTATTATTTCGCCATGATCTGAATAATAGAACAACAATGACGAGTTAGGCATATCTTGCATCGATTCATACAAGCGTTTCAATACCCTGTCGGTATGATGAATGCTTTTATCATACTGATTAAATGTACCCGACGAACCCAATTGTTTTGTGTCGGCATCATCGAAGCGACTCTCGTAACTGATATGGCTTCCCCGAAGGTGAACCACTATAAATTGTTTCGCTTCCGTTTGTTTCATCTGCTCCCGCACTTTTTCGGCAAGAACAAGGTCGTCGCGTTCTTCGCTTGTATCAAAATACTGACGATTGGCAGTTTTTGCTATTGACGTCACGTAGTTGTTCTTTGACCCATATTGCTCCTGATTAGACATCCAATAGGTTTCATAGCCTGCGGCTTTAGCCATCTCTATTATATTTTTTTCGTTCGAAAAAGGTATAAAATTGCAAGGAGTTGCAAAAGTCAGCGACCTCGCAATCGCTTCTATTGTGAATGATGCCGGAGATATAACTTCACTATAATGAAACATATGCGACTTATCGAGGGAAAGACTATCCAAAAATGGAGTTGTTTTTACGGGATAACCATACAACGAATAATGGGTGTTCAGCGAACTTTCACCAATAACTAATAATATTTTTTGAGGAGCATTAAGCTGCATCTCCTTATCTAAAATTACTCCGGCAGGAAAATCTCTTTGGGTATTTGACACCTTATATACAAAATAGCAGTTTTCTAAATACTCAGACATCACAAAAAAATCGCCCAATACCAAAGGGTATTTACACGAAATATTTGAGGCTGAAAGTAAAAACGACATTGTCTTTATGTTAAATAAAGGCTTTTCAGAATCCTCTTCGTTTTGTCCGATTCCATAAGACAGAACAAAAGGTAAAACAAATACAATACCCAAAAGAGTAGTCAGACAATGCCATACTTTCACTTTTTTGATTTTGCTTACTTCCTTGCAGCTTTGGTAGAGCAAATAACAAGTTATTGCATAAACAGCCACCCCAACAGACAGCATGCTAAAAGAAAGAACTTCCGATGCTTCATCTTTCGATGTTTCGACAATAGAGGCAAAAATCCCAACGGTCAGGAATGACTTGAAGAAAAGAAAATACACAAAATCGAAAGAAATAACAAATGCCAAAACCCCTACCAGAACCTTTCGGATTTTTGTTTTGGATATAAGAATTCCGAGAATAATTAACGAAAGTGCATTAAGCAAAGCAAAAATAACCGAACTGAAATACCCTTTCTCTAAACTGACAATACGTATAAAAAAAGGAAGAATGGCAAGAAAAAGAAATAGTACGATTGTAAATTTATAGTTCCTTATTTTCTCTAAAACATACTTCGAGGTCATAAATAGCACTCTTTATTAATTCTTAGCTGATTGGGTGTACACCACGCTGCAAAGATATAATAGAAAACGACAACGGATTTCATTTCCCGCTACAAAATAGGGGTGTATGATATTCCTCATATGTATATACATACAACGAAAAAATCCCTCACCTATGATTGGTGAAGGACTCTCCCTCTGATTTAAGTTGGCGGCTACCTACTCTCCCACATTTAAGCAGTACCATCGGCGTGACCGGGCTTAACTTCTCTGTTCGGAATGGTTAGAGGT
>NZ_JARXWE010000038.1 GCF_029893235.1 Dysgonomonas sp. PH5-45 | reverse complement strand
TCATTAGCAAACCTTTGTTTAGAGAAATAAAGGTTTGCTTCTTTTTTATACCCCCAAAAAAAAGAGACCATCTCATCATTGTGAGACAGCCTCTTAATCTTTAAGTGGGCGTTGACGGATTCGAACCGCCGACCCTCTGCTTGTAAGACAATTTTAGACGTTTTCTTTGGATTTCATATAATTTCATTATTTTGATAATATTATGTATATCAGTAAAATATATAATTTTATTTTCTTCTTATATTTGTTTATTTTCAAATAATCGCTATATTTGCATGCAAATTGCATGTACGCTTTTTGATTTATATACACAATATAAATGCTTATGTTTAAGTATTCTAAAGATGGTGTTTCTGTTTTAACTACACAGGATACACGTAGAAAAAAGCAATCAGGATTATATCCTGTCAAAATTCAGGTTGTATTTAATAGAGTTCAACGCTATTATAATACAGGCAAAGAGCTTTCTCAGGAAGAATGGACTACATTATCAAGTTCCAAAAGTCCGAAGCTTATGGCTGTTCGGTCGGATATAAAGAATTCTTTTGAAAAAATAGAGAATACAGTACGCTCTCTTGTCGAAGAAGGTAGTTTCTCATTCGACAATCTTAATATTCGCTTAGGGAAATGTGTTGGCGATACATTGAACACCGCTTACAAAAATAAGATAAATAGCTTGATAGAAACAGGCACAATCGGTAATTCTTCGGTATATTCATGCTCTTATCGGCATTTAGAGAAATATGCCGGAGATAAAATCGCTTTTGATGCAGTTACCGTTGACTGGTTGAAGAAATACGAAAAATACATGCTTACAGAAGGAAAGAGCTATACCACCGTTTCTATGTATCTCCGCTGTATGCGAGCCATATTCAACGAAGCAAAAAGTGTTGGAATTATAAAAGAGGCTCAATATCCTTTTGGCAGAGGAAAATATGAAATTCCAATCGGTAAAGGAAGAAAAATGGCTCTGACTCTCTCACAAATAAAACAAATCATTACTTATACAGATGGGACAGAAGCTACTGAACATTATCGGGATTTATGGTTTTTCTCCTATCTGTGCAACGGAATCAATATAAATGACTTGCTGAAATTGAAATATTCGAATATTGATGGAGATGAAATTCATTTCTATCGTTCTAAAACCTTGCATACTTCGAAAGAGAAAAAAGAAATTGAAGCATTGATAACTCTTGAAATGAAGCAGATCATCGAGCGATGGGGTAATTCTGATAAAAGTCCAAATAGCCATATTTTTCCTTTTCTTGATGGATACAACACTCCAATGGAACAAAAGAAGCGGACTCAAGATGTTACCCGCAGAATAAATAAGCGTTTGAAGATGATTGGCGACAATTTAGGCATATCGGGAATTAGCACATATACGGCAAGACATTCATTTGCAAGCGTTTTGAAAAGAAGTGGAGCCAATATTGCCTATATTTCCGAAAGTCTTGGTCATTCCGATTTGAAAACGACAGAGAACTATCTGGCATCGTTTGAAAAGGAAGAACGGATTAAGAATGCTGCTTTTTTGACTAACTTTGGAGACGAATAATATATAGGAAACTATATCCCCTTTCGCCCCTTTAAATTCTATGCAAATTATTTTATGAAATCGCACACTTAATTGTTTGATAATTAAAAGATAAAATAGACATTTTCGCATTTCATGAAACGTGAAAATCTTAAATATAATCTATAAACGCATCCACTAGACTCTTAAATAATTCAGATAAGAATAGGATTTGTCACAAAAATCTCATATTTTTGTGACAAAATTAAAGCAGGGTAAAAATGCAATCGATTCATCAGCAGATATTAACGATAATTCATAGCTTTGAACAAGGAAAGATATTCTTTCCTGAGCAATTTGGTCATATAGGCAGTAATGAGTCTATAAGGCAAGCTCTTTCTCGTATCTGCAAAGATGGAATAATAATACGTTTGTCTAAAGGCGTTTACTTATATCCTGTAATTGATAATGAACTAGGAGTTATGTATCCATCTGTCGATACTGTAGCAAAGGCGATAGCTCAGAGGGATAAAGCTCGAATTATACCTACTGGTGCATACGCATTAAATCAATTAGGCTTATCGACCCAAGTTCCGATGAATGTGGTATATCTAACTGATGGCATACCTCGAAAAATCAGTATCGGTAAGCAAACCATTACTTTTAAGCAAACTGCTCCTAAAAACTTCTCATTCAAAAGCGAAGTAACTCCTTTGGTTGTATCTGCATTAAAAGAAATAGGTAGAAACTTAATAACCGACAGCGATTTAGCGCAAATTCAGAAAATCTTACTAGTAGAGGCAAAAGAAATTATAATATCTGATGCTTATATTGCTCCCCAATGGATCACTGATATTATTTTATCACTAATAAATGAATCGGAAAATGAATAAATGGCTCAATATAGAGAAAGAAAGAAGAATAAGCATCATTGAAGACTTATCGAGAAAAGTAGGTTTATCTCCTTTAGCTATCGAAAAAGACTGGTGGGTGACAATGGTATTGAAAGTTCTTTTCTCAACTCCTTTTGCCAATCATCTCTCTTTCAAGGGCGGAACTTCTTTGAGTAAATGCTGGAATCTGATAGAGCGATTTTCCGAAGATGTTGATATTGCGATTGACAGAGAGTTTTTAGGATTTAGTGGAGAATTGTCTAAAACCCAGATTAGTGATAAACTACGACGGGCATCTTGTTCTTTTGTCAGAGAGATCATGAAAATAGAAGTGGAGAAGCAACTGTCAAAATTGGGAATTGATAAGTCTTTATTCGATGTCAAGGTTAATATAACTCCTATTACGACTACTGACCCTGAAATAATTGAAGTCCACTATCATTCAATGTTTTCGGAAGTGTCTTATATTCAAAGCCGAGTTTTAATTGAGGTTAGCGGAAGGTCAATGAATGAACCGATAGAAGAGGTTGAAATAAACACTATGATTTCCCAAGCTTATCCAAATACCTCTTTTACGGAAATACCTTTTTCAATTAGAGTAGTATCTCCTAAAAGGACATTTCTTGAAAAGGCGTGTTTGCTGCATGAAGAGTTTTCGAAGAGTTCTATGGAGGTAAGGTCAGACAGAATGTCAAGACATATATACGATTTGGAAAAATTAATGGATACAGAGATTGCCAAAGAAGCGATGAACGACATTGAGCTATATAAGTCTGTGATTGAGCATCGAAAGAAATTCATTGGGTTAAAAGGATTTGATTACTCAACCCTTTTGCCCCAAACTATATTATTTGTTCCTCCTGCAGAGATTATGCCGAGCTGGGAGGGAGATTATGCGACCATGCAGCAAAGTATGATATACGGAGAGTCTCTTCCTTTCAACAAATTAATAGAGAGGATCACAAAATTAAACGAACGCTTTCGAAAAATTGATATAGATTAATGACTACCCTCCAAAATACATTACTCCTCCTCGAAAACTACAATGCTCTGATTAAATACCATGTCAAAGCATACAAGGAAGGTATATCGGATGAAAGAAAGTTAGACCTTGCTTTTGAGAGTATTCTGGATATAGATATTTTTAAATCGGAAGTTGAGCAAGTCTTGCAACAAGGAGAATATTCCGAAGATTTTGCATACTTATTCAATCGACTCTACCTGCTTGGCCAATCGAATAGTGATTTGTTTGCAAGTTACTCCGCCGTAGAGAAACTTATATATAAGAAATATCCACTCTCCAGAGATTTGGAAAAATTTTCATTTAGTATTTATGAATTTGTTAGGGATGAGGTCTTTTGCAGCAATCTTTGGAATGCTGCAAAAGACCCTCTTGCTAAGATGACGGAATTTCAGTTCAAGAACGATGAGTCAATCCTCTGGCAAACGTATTATCTTCTCCAAAACATTGTGGAAGCATACTTGATACAGGAAAAGCAAGACATAGAGCATCAGCTTTCTTTCAAGTCGGAACCGGATAAAGAGAAATTCATTCAACAACAGAAAGAAATTCGAGCAGAAGAAATTATCAACTTGTCCAATGACTTATGTGATAAGAACCTACCGTTTTTATATACACGAGACAATCCGATGATTTCCCAAGACAACCTTTTCTATCTTCTCCTTTCAGAGGTAATGAATCGGCTTTCTTCTGAAAATTACGTAGAATATGTGCGACTTGATTACCGGAGGTATAGAAAGAAAAGCTATCAGTGGAATTTCGCCAGCTCTTCGCTTGATAATTACTCAGAGCTTCAACCTTTATTCGGTTTTACGAAATTAGTCCGGATACTCGCTAACGCGATGTTTATCAAAGACTATACAGAGTTTGCCGTTAGTGAGCCGACAGAACCCATAGAGGTAATAGAGAACAGACAAGAACTGGAAGAATATTTAGACAGAAGAGACAGGGAACAGGATAAAGAAATAGAAAAGACAAACAGAGCTACAAAACCGGAGTATATTCTGTCGATACCGATTCTTGATTTGATCTATCGAGAATTTAATGAAGAATTATGGGATGATCTTACGATTATGGAGTTTCTTGACATGTTTACCACAGAAGTCAAGAAACAAGATAAGTTCAAATTGAAGCCAAAACAAACAACCCGCTTCTACTTTCTCTTAAAGAAGATTTGGATAAACAGTCCCAATAAATCCCTATTCAATACCGAAAAGGAGTGGGTAACCCCTTTCCTACATAATTACAACCTATCCTACTCTGCTTATACCAACCAATTTATCAGAAACGAAGGGGGAGTGAAGCATCGGAATTTTATGAAATCCGCAGATAAAATACTCCCGAAAGACGAGATAGAATAAAAATCCCAATCGCTGTTCACATAAATTCATAGAGCCGGAAGCTTGCTTTCCGGCTCTTCCCCGTTTGTAACTATCCTATTATCAATATGCTATATTGTAAACTCAGAACGATTCGCAAAGCCAGATAATTCACAAAACTCTTCATATAGAGCCGGCTTACCTTTGTCGGCACAATCGATTGAGTTAATGGCAGGGACGCTTGCTTAGTATTAATCTCAAAACAATTTTTGATATGGGCGATATTATTGTTACCACCGCCGAGCAATTGGAGCAGGTGGTTGTGCAAGCCTTGACAAAGGTCTTGCCGATGAAAGAAAAAGAGAGTTCGGGCATTCCTCCTGATACATGCTCTCTGATGCAAGCGATAGCATTTTTGAAAGAGAATGGCTACGAGCTGAGTAAATCGAAGTTATACAAACTGACTTCGAGCGGACAAATACCATTCCGGCATTTCGGACGACGACTTATCTTCTCTCGGGAAGAACTATTGGAGTGGATAAAGAAAGAAACGGTGTCAAGAAGTGATTCATCTGAAATGCTATTGACATTGGCTAAGAGTGCGAGAAATAAATCGAAACGATAGTTTTTAATTTAATTTTAAAAATATGACAAAGAAAATAGCAGATGTGCCTGACATCAATCAAAAGGAATTTTTGGAAATCATAGCGGGTAAAAGTACCATTGGACGAAGATATCCGCTTACTGAGAAAAGCGAAATCCCTGAGATTAATAAAGAAGATGAGATATCCGAATTATCTGTGCCGACTGAGACAATCAATCTAAGTTCGGATAGAGATAATATGGAACAGGATAAACTTCCCAAGAGGACACTGTCAAGTAAGCAACGCAAATCCAATTTGTGTGAATATCAAGAAATGTTTTTAGGAGTTCCTAAGATTACTGACCGCAAAACGGTATTTATCAGTAATGAGCTTCGGGAACGTATCGTTGAGGTTATCCTCCGACTTGGGACGGAAAAATCAAGTGTGTCAGGTTTTGTTGAGAATCTGGTAAAAGCTCATTTGTCGGATTACGAAGAAGACATTAATGCATGGCGAAAACTGTAAAGTCAAATGGGATAGGTCTGTTTAGTCGACCGACCTATCCTCTAAATGGAACGCTTGCGTTCTTTTTAGAGGAGCGAGGTTATGTTTTCATTACATGAAAACCCTCGCTTTGGCTATCGCCAAAGGGAAAAACCGCTCCCGATGGTCGCCGTTTTAAGGAATCTCAATGTGAAATAAAGAGTGAGCAACGACAATAAAGATACTAACAGGAAGAAAGGCGGTCGCCCCAAGGCGAATGCTGTCAGCCGGAAGAGCAAGACCGTTGGGGTTTGCTTCTCCGAGCATGAACTCTATGCCATACGGCACAGGGCGACCAAAGCCAAACTTCCCGTTAGTGTTTATTGTCATGATGCGATTCTGAACGGCGTTATCAAAGAACCATTAAAGAAAGAAGAATTGGATTTGCTTCGTAACCTTTCCAACATGGGGAACAACCTCAATCAGCTTGCGAAATCTGCCAAGTTTTTAAGTACAAAACGGCTCGAAAATGAGGCATTACCCTTGCTTGATGCTATCAAAACAATTATTAATAAGCTGTCGGATGATTGGAAAAATAGTAAAAGGGAGAAGCTTTAAGGGGTGCGTTTCCTACGTTTTGGACGATAAAAACGCTCAAATATTGGCAACGGAGGGCGTATTGGAAACCGATACGCAGTCCATTATCAACAGCTTTTATATGCAAAGTCTGCTCAATCCCAACCTGTCGAAATGTGTCGGGCATATCCCGCTCTCGTTCTCTCCCGATGATAAACAGCGGATGACAGACCAATTCCTGGAACGCATAGCCAAAGAGTATATGCAGGCAATGGGAATAAAGAACACACAGTATCTAATCGTCCGCCACAGCAACACGAACCACCCTCATTTACATATTGTGTTTAATCGGGTGGATTATGACGGTAAAACCATATCCGATAAGAACGACCGCTATCGAAACGAAAAGGTCTGCAAACAGCTAAAGGATAAGTATAACCTTACTTACGGCAAGGGCAAAGAGAATGTTAATGAACAGAAGTTAAAGGGAGCGGAGCAAACCAAGTATGAAATCTACTATGCGATAAAAGGCATATTGCCCAAAGCCAAAAGCTGGCAACAGTTTGAAGACGCTCTCAAACAAAAAGGCATATCCATAGAATACAAACTCAAAGGGCAGACCGATGAGGTGCAGGGTATATCCTTTAAGAAAGGAGAGTATTCTTTCAAAGGTTCTGATGTGGACCGGAAGTTCAGCTATGGCAAGCTGAACGTGCAGTTCGGCGAAAATAACCCTGTTCAGGAACAGGAGCAAATGGCTACTCCGAAAAAGACGGGCGACACGTTTCCGGAAAATATCGTATCAGGCGTGGGTGATGCACTATCAGCCGTAGGCAGTTTGTTCGACATTCAGCCCTCGAATCAGGATGAGGACGAAGCGGAATATCTGCGTCAACAGGCATTGAAAAAGAAAAAGAAGCCTGAAAAGCGCAGAGGCATAAGAAGATAAAAAACGAATAATTAACAGATTAAAAAAACAAACAACATGAGTAAATCAGTATCAAACGATGCTTTATGGGAAAAGTTATCGGAAATAGAAGAGAAAATAAACCGGCATTTAAAGGAACAAAAGGTATCCCACCCAATAGAAGAACAAGTTGATTTAACTCCCGAGTTAAGGGCAAGTAAAGATGAAATTGTCGAAATATTTAAGAAGAGTATTCAGGGGCTTGGAACACATTGCGACTCTCATTTTAAAACAATGTATAAGCATCTTGAGCAGTTGGAAAAAGACACAGAAGGGACATATAAGGTGTTGGCTTCTATAAGTGCCATACTGCAAGAGTCAAAAAAGCAACAGGAAACAAAGCCAGAACCAGAACAGGATAAATCCTACCTTTATTTCAAGTTTTTCAAAGTCAGGAAATCCTCTATAGTGATTACCGTGCTGGGCTTGCTGGTGCTTACCCTAACGGTATTTTGCATGAAACAGCAGAACGATTATACGCTTTTGAATAACGTGTACTACAGGCAAAGCATTGTCCTTAAAGAAATACAAGCGGAAGTAGATAGCCTTCAAATCAAGGTCAAACCCAAAAATGAAATGAAGCAAAAATAGTTTTTTCATCTGCTATACAAATATATAGAGCAAGAATAAAACAGCAAGACCAAGCACAGTTTTACAAGAAATCTTCCTTTTCATTCTGAAAAGTGTATTTCTCATAAAAGTCTTGCCTAATTTATTCTTGCTTTATTGGGGGCGTATAACAGTTGAAAAAGGCAAGAAATAAAGCTTTTGCACTATAGTTGAGGCTGTTTCTTAAATATTTGGTATCTTTGAGCCTTAAAATATTTAACTATAAAGGGAAGTGTCTTATGATCAGAGAAACCCAAATAGAAGAACAATTTATAAGAAAGCTCAGGGAGCTAAAATATACCTATCGTGAAGATATTCGTGATAGGAAAACACTTGATAAAAATTTCCGCGAGAAATTTGAGGCTCTCAATCGAGTGAAATTGACGGATAGCGAATTTGAACGACTTAAAACAGATATTATAAACCCTGATGTTTTTGCGGCTTCGAAGTTGTTACGGACTCGAAATTACTTTCAACGTGAAGATGGCACTCCTTTACATTACACTTTAGTCAATATAAAAGACTGGTGTAAAAATGAATATGAGGTTGTTAATCAATTGAGAATAAATACCGAGAACAGCAATCAGCGATATGATGTTATTATCCTTATCAATGGGATTCCCGTTGTTCAAGTGGAACTTAAGACATTAGATGTTCAGCCACGTAAAGCCATGCAGCAAATTGTTGATTATAAAAATGAACCCGGCAATGGCTATACAAATTCATTGATGTGTTTCATGCAGTTGTTTATTGTAAGCAATAGAAGCAACACCCTTTACTTTGCCAACAACAAGAAGCAACATTTTAGTTTCGATGCAGACGAGCAATTTTTACCTGTTTATCAATATGCTGATGAACAAAATAAAAAAATCACTCATATAGATTCCTTCGCTGAAAAATTCCTTCCCAAATGTACATTGGGCGAGCTAATCAGTAAATACATGGTTCTGATTGAAAGTGAGCAAAAAATGTTGGTAATGCGTCCATATCAAATTTATGCTGTAAAAGCTATTGTGGATTGTATTCACCAAAATCGTGGCAACGGTTATATCTGGCATACTACCGGAAGTGGTAAAACACTAACTTCTTTCAAAGCTTCTACATTGTTAAAAGATAATTCTGATATTGAGAAATGTCTTTTTGTAGTTGACCGTAAAGACTTGGACAGGCAAACCCGTGAGGAGTTCAATAAATTTCAAGAAGGTAGCGTAGAGGAAAATACAAATACCGAAACACTCGTAAGACGATTGCTCTCTACGGATTATGCCGATAAAGTAATTGTTACCACTATACAGAAGTTAGGCTTGGCATTAGACGAAAATAATAGGAGGAATTATAAAGAACGATTAGAGCCTTTGAGTAAAAAGAGAGTTGTTTTCATTTTTGATGAATGTCACCGTTCACAGTTTGGAGATAATCATAGAGCGATTAAAGAATTCTTTCCAAATGCGCAACTCTTTGGATTTACCGGCACACCTATTTTTGACGACAATGCTACTTATAATATCCGTGAAGGAGAGCGGGCTTCTTACAAAA
Organism: Dysgonomonas sp. PH5-45; assembly: GCF_029893235.1. Classification (GTDB taxonomy): domain Bacteria; phylum Bacteroidota; class Bacteroidia; order Bacteroidales; family Dysgonomonadaceae; genus UBA1309. The sequence continues at coordinate 9,329 of NZ_JARXWE010000038.1, read as the reverse complement.
CTACCGATGATATTTTTGAAAAACAATTGCATGCCTATACCATAACCCACGCAATAGATGATAAAAACGTATTGCGCTTCCATGTGGATTATTTCAAGGGACAAGGCAATGTTCAACCCAAATCCGGAGAAGCGATTGCTCAACAAGCCGTGATTGAAGCTATACTTGATAAACATAACGCTGCCACCAGCTCAAAACGTTTTAATGCTGTTTTAGCTACCGCTTCTATCAACAATGCAATAGAATATTATCGTTTATTCAAAGAAATTCAAATACAGAAGAAAACTGAGAATCCGGATTATGTTCCACTTAATATAGCCTGCGTTTTCTCCCCTCCTGCTGAAGGGAACAAGGATATTCAACAAATTCAAGAAGATTTAGAACAGGAAAAAGAAGACAACAAGCAGAATCCAGATGAGAAGAAAGCGGCATTAAAAACAATTATTGATGACTATAATCAACAATACAAAACAAATCATAGTATTAACGAATTCGATTTGTACTATCAAGATGTGCAAAAGCGTATCAAAGACCATAAATATAATAATTCCGACTATCCACACAAAAACAAAATCGACATAACAATTGTGGTTGATATGTTACTCACAGGTTTTGATTCCAAATACCTGAACACACTTTATGTGGATAAGAATTTGAAATACCATGGACTGATACAAGCTTTTTCTCGCACAAACCGTGTGCTTAATGATACCAAGCCATATGGGAATATCTTAGATTTTCGCCACCAACAGGAAGCTGTGAATACTGCTATTTCTTTATTTTCAGGAGAAAAGGATAAAGAAGAGGCAAGAAAAATATGGTTGGTTGATTCTGCCCCGGTAGTTATAGAGAAATATAGAGAAGCTGTCGCCAAGTTGGACGATTTTATGGCGAAAAATGATTTAGCTTGTGACCCGGAAGCGGTTTATAATCTAAGAGGGGACGCGGCTCGGATAGCATTTATCAACAATTTTAAAGAAGTACAACGATTAAAAAGAGAGCTTGACCAATACACGGATATGGATGAAGAACAGCAAGCTCAAATTGAGAAAATATTATCGGAAGAGACCTTGCGTTCGTTCAGAAGTTCATATATAGAGACAGCAAAACAGTTCAGAGAAATACAACAGAAAGAAGGTCCCCAAGCTCCTCCCGCTGTTCAACAACTCGATTTTGAGTTTGTACTTTTTGCTTCCACGTTGATTGACTATGATTATATCATGGAGTTGATTGCCGATAGCACTCAAAAGAAACCGGCGAAACAAAAAATGACAAAATCGCAGATAATCAGTCTGCTTACGTCAAATTCAAATTTATTGGATGAGCAAGAAGATCTGACTGATTATATTAATAGTTTGGATTGGAATAGCGGTCAGGATGTGAATATGCTGCGTGAAGGATATGAAACATTTAAGATAGAGAAAAGTAACAAAGAGTTAATGGCGATAGCCAACAAACATGATTTACAGATAGTAATGTTAAAAACCTTTACCGACCAGATTGTAAACCGAATGATTTTTGATGGGGAAAAACTGACAGATCTATTAGAGCCATTGGAATTAAGCTGGAAAGAGCGACGAGTAAAAGAACTTGCCTTGATGGAGGATTTAGTTCCTCATTTGAAGAAGCAAGTTCAAGGACGTGAAATATCGGGGTTAGCTGCTTATGAGTAATCAACCTAAAATATATACTTACAAAACATTATCAAATCTTGTCACAAGGTTGCGCGATGACTTGAATAATCATCTTTTTGTTTTAATCTATGCTTATAATGGGACAGGGAAAACTCGTTTATCCGTAGAATTTAAAAATAAGGGGAAAAAGCAAGATATTGGAGATACCCTCTATTTTAATGCATTTACAGAAGACCTATTTAATTGGGATAACGATTTGGAAAATGATTTAGAACGAATTCTTAAAGTAAATGTTGATTCGAAATTCTTCAATGGATTTAAAGAATTAGCATTAGAAGAAAAAATCTTTGCTTATTTAGAACGTTATGCGGAGTTTGATTTTAAATTCGATTATGAAAACTGGAATGTTACATTTAGCAAAAGGATTCCAAATCCAGATCATAAACCTGATACGGAAGAACCAGAGTTTATCATTAAAGACAACATTAAAATATCCAGAGGCGAAGAAAATATTTTCATATGGTGTATTTTTCTTGCAATTTGCGAATTAACTATTGATGGAGCAGAGTCATATAGCTGGGTTAAGTATATTTATATAGATGATCCTATTTCTTCGTTGGATGACAACAATGCTATTGCTGTTGCCAGTGATTTATCGCAATTGTTGAAAAAAGGAAAGGATAATCTAAAATTTATAATTTCATCTCATCATAGTTTGTTTTTTAATGTAGTCTGTAATGAATTTAAAAAATATAAATGTAAGCGTTATTTTTTGCATAGGAACGGACATGAAGGATATACTTTACAAGCGACAGATGAAACTCCTTTTTTTCATCATGTTGCATTATTGAGTGAACTTAAAAAAGTGAAGGATTCCGGAAAAATTAACACTTATCATTTTAATATCTTGCGGGGCATTCTGGAAAAAACATCTACTTTTTTTGGTCATGATGATTTTTCTAAATGTATTCATGGAATAGAGGATGAGGTGCTTTATTCACGTGCATTAAACCTATTAAGCCATGGGAAATATTCTATTTACGAACCCGTTGAAATGGGAGAAGACAACAAGATGCTTTTCAAGAGTATCTTGCAGGCTTTTTTGGATAAATATCAGTTTGACTTACCCGTACTTATTGTTGAAGAAAAGCAGACTTCAGCTGAATCAAAAAAGGATTTGGAAAAGCTCATTGTACAGAATGATTCAGAACCTGCAGAAAGAGAAATCGAAAGACGAACCTCACCTAAAATAGTTGGAAAAATAGATCTTTCTCAGTTTGAAAAATTTGAGAGAAAGAGGAATATAAAGAAATAATCAATATGACAATACAAGATCAAAAGCAATTGGGTAAAACCCTTTGGGATATAGCAGATCAATTACGTGGAGCAATGAATGCGGATGATTTTCGTGATTATATGTTATCCTTTCTATTTCTTCGTTATTTGTCAGACAATTACGAAGAGGCTGCGAAGAAAGAATTGGGGAAAGATTATCCTAAATTAGAAGAAAATGATAAACATACCGCTTTGGGATTATGGTATAAAGCAAACGAAGCCGATGTGCCTGATTTTGAGAAACAAATGCGGCGAAAAGTTCATTATGTTATAAAACCGCAGCATTTGTGGAGTAATATTGCTGAATTGGCTCGCACGCAAAATGATGAACTCTTAGCTACACTTGAGGAAGGTTTTCGATACATAGAAAACGAATCATTTGAAAGTACATTCCAAGGACTGTTTTCTGAAATCAATCTCAATTCCGAAAAGTTGGGTAAAACAGCCACAGAAAGGAACAAAAAACTTTGTACTATTATCCAAAAAATTGCGGAAGGGATAGCTTCGTTTTCCACTGATACAGATATATTGGGCGATGCCTATGAATATCTCATTAGTCAATTCGCAGCAGGTTCAGGCAAGAAAGCAGGAGAATTTTACACTCCGCAACAAATATCCACCATTTTATCTAAAATAGTCATTTTAGATAGCCAGAATCCGGAACTTGGTGAAAAAGGGAAATTGAATAAAGTCTTGGATTTCGCCTGCGGTTCAGGCTCTTTGCTGTTGAATGTTCGCAGACAACTGGAAGAGAGCGGAGGTAGTATTGGAAAGATATATGGGCAAGAGAAAAATATTACCACTTACAACCTTGCTCGCATGAATATGTTGTTACATGGACTAAAGGATACTGAATTTGAAATTCACCATGGTGACACCTTGTCAAACGATTGGGATATACTGAATGAAATGAATCCGGCAAAGAAAATGGAATTTGATGGGATTGTTGCCAATCCTCCTTTCAGTTTGCGATGGGAGCCAAACGATACACTTGCCGAAGATTTTCGTTTTAAAAGCTATGGCTTAGCTCCTAAATCTGCGGCTGATTTCGCATTCCTTTTACATGGTTTCCATTTCCTATCTAATGAAGGAACAATGGCAATCATACTTCCCCATGGGGTTTTATTCCGTAGTGGTGCAGAAGAGCGAATTCGTACTAAATTTTTGAAAGACAATAATATTGATACTGTAATAGGGTTACCTTCTAATTTGTTTTTTTCTACAGGTATTCCTGTTTGTATTTTAGTTCTAAAAAAATGTAAGCGGTTCGATGATGTTCTTTTCATAAATGCAAGTGAATGTTACAAGAAAGACAAACGCCAAAATCGTTTACGTGAAGGAGAGGACGGATTGCCGAATGATATAGAAAAAATTATTGAAACATATCAATTCCGTAAAGAAGAAGAACGTTACTCTCGTCGAGTTCCATTAAGTGAAATTGAGCAAAACGGCTACAATCTAAATATCTCTCGATATGTTAGTACATTTGTTGAAGATGAGCCTGTTGACATTCATGCGGTAATGAAAGAAATCAAAGAACTTGAGGCTAAACGAGCAGATTTAGACAAGGAAATCGAAGTGTACTTAAAAGAGTTAGGATTAGTCCTTTAATTTTTTTGCTTTTTAAAATCCTTAATTCAATAGATTAAGAATAAAAATGACTGAGATGACAGAAGAAAAGAAAATAAAGGGCAATTTCCCAAATTTGAGATTTCCAGAGTTTGAGGGGGAGTGGAGATGGTATAAGTTAGGAGATATAGCTAATAAAGTAAATAGTGGAAAGACTCCTTTAGGTGGTGAAGCTGTTTATACAAAAGAAGGTGTGCTTTTTATACGAAGTCAAAATGTAAATAACGACAAGTTAGATTTGGACAATTCTGTATTCATCCCAGAAATCATAAATCGACAAATGGAGAATAGTGTCGTCCAACCTAATGACATACTTCTTAATATAACTGGAGCATCGTTAGGGCGAAGCTGTGTCGTTCCTAATAATTTTGAATCTGGAAATGTAAATCAACACGTCTGTATAATAAGATTGAATAAACAATATAACCCAAGATTTGTACAACCTTTATTCTCATCAAACAAAGGTCAGGCAATTCTCACTAATTTGCAAACTGGGAGCGGTAGAGAAGGACTAACCTTTGAAAGCCTCAAGAGTATAAAAATCTCTATTCCAGTTCTTGAAGAACAACAAAAAATAGCTTCATTTCTGTCGCTAATAGATGAGAGAATTATAACCCAAAACAAAATAATTGAGGAATTTAAGTTGTTAAAGAGTACGCTTAGTAAGCGATTATTACTAAATGAATCATGGGAACAATTCCAAATTGCAGACATAGCTTCACTTGGGCGAGGTCGAGTAATTAGCTCTGTTGAAATTAGTAAACAGCGAAACCCTAAGTACCCACTATATTCTTCGCAGACCTCAAATCATGGAATTATGGGATATTTAGATACTTATGATTTTGATGGCGAATATGTAACTTGGACTACAGATGGGGCAAATGCAGGAACTGTATTTTATAGAAACGGGAAATTTAATTGCACAAATGTTTGTGGTACACTAAAAATAAGTAGTAACCATAATCCATATTTTGTAGCTCTTTGTTTAAACCTTATTGCAAAGAAATATGTTTTTGTCAATTTAGCAAATCCAAAGCTAATGAACAATGTAATGGCGAGTATAAAAATTCATCTTCCTGAAATTAAAGAACAAAACAGGCTTGTCAAGTTATTTGTAAGTATCGTAAATAAAATTCAATGCGAAGTCTCAATATTAGAAGCACTTCGAGAAAAAAAGAATTACTTTCTTCAACAAATGTTTATATGAACATCTCTCGGAGAAGATACTTTTTTTGTTTGCATAACAAAACACAAAGAGATCTTTCTGCCTCTATTTTGCAGTCAAATGCAAATAACAATCTTGCTATCGAATTTTGCTTCTCAACATCCGGAACAGGAACTATTACATCTTCTACTTCCGAAATATAATGACGTTTGTGCTCATTCGATGATAAACTTAGAAAAGAAAGGTATTCAAACATATATCTCAAATTAATTTCAGATTTCGGTGTCAAAATCTTTATTGCTGAAGATTTTACCTTAAAAGAGAAGTCAACATATTTAATGTCCATTGTGAAATCATCGAAAATAATGCAATCTCCTTTGTCATAAATTCCATACTGTTCATCAGTATATCCCAAAACAAATGCTTTGTTTGCAGTAAGAACAGGGATTAACGTTGGATTTTCCAAATAGCCCACATTTTCAACTATATACTTAGTTGGCTGTTCATACTCAAGTAAATGCCTAATCTTTGATTTTTTGAAATCAGATTTTCGTATTTTTTCAAATATTTTGTTCCGTAGCGTACTCCCAAAGGAAAAATAATCCTTTATTAAAGGGATTATAGATTATATTTTCAGGAACAAAAAGAAAAATGTTAAGCTGAAGGACTGTCTTATATGTCATTCCTCAACATTAACAGAAAGTGAAGTTCTAGCAAATGAAGGAATGTATCCGGTCTATGGTGCTTCTGGCATTTTCGCTCATTTCTCTCAACACCATGTAAATGGAGATTCAATTTTAATAATAAAAGATGGATCAAATGTCGGAAAGTTACAATATGCTTCTGATAAATACTCCGTCATTGGAACTTTAAACTATCTTATGGCAAAAAATGGTGTATGCCTGAAATATATCTACTACTGTATGCAAAGTCTTAGTTTTGAAAAATATAGGGTTGGCTCAGGTATTCCTCATATTTATTTTAAAGATTATGGTAAAGAGTTAATACATTGTCCGGAATTTACAGAGCAAGAAAGAATAGCTAAAGTTTTATCCACAATCGACTATAAAATTATTATAGAGAAAAACATTCTTGGAAAGTTCTATAAACAAAAAAGTTATCTACTCCAAAACCTTTTTATATAAACATTTGTCGAAGCAAATATTCTTTCTGTTTTTGAAATGTAGACAGTAGATTCTTCTCAATAGAAATTTTCTCTTGGAATAGCCTTAGCCCAATGGTAACTTTATTTTGTTCTTCAAGTGATGGAATTTCTATTTTAGCATCCTTAACTTCATTATAGTGTAAATGAACAATTGTACTTCCTTTGGCATATCTAGCTAACTCGTTCTTATAGATATAATTAAACAGATAGCTGAGATATTCATTGTTAAATTTCTCATTTATATGAATGCCAAACATATCGCCTCCTAAAATGACACCTTCTTTTAGAATTGCAGATGGAGAAATTAAGGAATATGCATCCACAGTTGTAGAAGATGGAAATAGCAAATCATTGCTTGAACTAAGAGTTAATTTATTCCCATCTTTTGCCGTTCGGCTTTTTATTTCATTGATAACGCATCCATAAGTGGTGAATAATTCACCATATAGAATACATTCTGCCCCTGTCTCAGATAAATTTTCCTTCGATAAGTTCATTACACTAAAATATTCTCCCAGTTCTTTTACAAGATAATCCTCTCGGGCACTTCTTTTAAAATGATAATCTATAATCCCTTTAATTAGGGACTCATATTTCTCAATTATTTTGTTTTGGGTTTCAATACGTTGGTCAAGTAGAGAAAGGAATTTTGCTATTTTTGACTGTTCGATCTTATTTGGCAACGCAATCTGCAAGGAAAAAATAGTTTCAGAATCCAATTTTCCAGCACCTATACCTGTACCAGTAACTAAGCTTTTTAAAAACGTCTCTTTGGACTGAAACCAGTATAAGACAAAGAGCGAAGTTGATTTATTACCAACAACTATTCCCTTGACATCTTGATTAAATGCAACGTCTATCAGGTTATAACAAATAGGAATTCTATTCCAAAGCATACTTCCTCTTACTAATAATAACAAATTCTCTTTTTGAAGCAATCTAGATCCTTTCTCTAATCCAATGTCTGTAATGTATTGAGTAGAAGATGAAATATAGGTATTATGCATTGAGATCGCTGAAATCAAAGGGATATTTCCGTTCCAATAATCAGGAGATTGCATAGGTGGTGTTCCGCCACTAAACATATGAATAACATCTCTAAGTTCATACCATTTCCACTCCTCTGTAAACTCCGGGAATCTCAAATTTGGGAAATTGAGGATATTTGGCACATAAAAGCTTTCTGTGTATATTCTTTTGAGTAATAATATTAAAATCAGAAAAATATGACAAAAGAAGTAGAGATTAGTAAGGTCATCGACCTTTGGAAAAAAGACAAAAAGCAGTATGTAAAGAAGTCAAGTTATTCTGCGTATATGCTTTTAATTGAGAATCATCTGTTGCCAAGTTTTGGAAATAAGCTTAGTGTTGAAGAGCCAGATATTCAGGAGTTTGTATTCAGGAAGCTGGACGAAGGGTTAAGTCAAAAAACTATCAAGGATATCCTTATCGTTTTGAAGATGATCTTGAAGTTTGGGGTTAAAAACAAACTTCTTGAGTATCAGCAATTCGACGTCCAATTTCCAACAGAAAGAGAACGGTACGAGATCGAAGTTCTAAGTAAAAGCAACCAGAAGAAAATCATGAATTATGTCCAAGAGCATTTTACGTTTAAGAACTTAGGAATCTATATCTGTTTGAGTGCAGGCATCCGGATTGGAGAGATTTGCGCTTTGACATGGGATGACATAGATACCGAAACTGGTATTATCAATATTAGGAAGACAATCCAACGGATTTATGTTATCGAAGATAATGATAGACGAACGGAGCTTATCCTTGACACTCCCAAAACAAAGAATTCTATTCGAGATATTCCGATGAGTAGAGATTTACTGAAAATGCTAAAGCCGATCAAGAAAGTGGTAAATAGTTCATTTTATCTATTAACCAACGATTTCAAGCCCACAGAACCCCGCACCTATAGAAACTACTACAAGAAACTGATGAAAAAGTTAGATATGCCGGAACTGAAATTTCATGGACTAAGACATAGTTTCGCCACGAGATGTATTGAGAGCAATTGCGATTATAAAACAGTGAGCGTAATCTTGGGGCACTCAAATATCAGCACTACCCTGAATCTATATGTTCATCCGAATATGGAACAGAAAAAGAAGTGCATTGACCAAATGTTTAAGACATTAAGATAAAGCGGCTGACCTCAAGATAAAAGTACTTCTCCAAAACAGCTTGAGGTCAGTAAACTATTGCCTTGTAATAAAGGTAAAAATACGATACAGTTCTTTACAAGCAATATTGATAGCTTTTCAAAAGGTGATAATAGTTTTCTTTATATTATCTGATTTGGGGTCAGCGGATTTTCCCGGTTGATAAACCTTGTCACATATCACGAATATAGCATCGCCAGTCTGTACATAAAGAACTTAATATCTCCCAC
>NZ_JARXWE010000037.1 GCF_029893235.1 Dysgonomonas sp. PH5-45 | reverse complement strand
AAACAAAGTTGAGGTGGAGTTTGGATTACTGGCTATTGCACATAATATAGCTAAAGTAGCATCATAGGGTTAAAATACCCCCTATGAAACCTTTACCAGGATTAAACAATCGTCGGCGTAACGAACAAAAGGATGACCACGAAGTTCAAGCCCCTTATCCAATTCATTCAACAAAATGTTGCTTAAGATTGGACTCAAAGGACCTCCTTGGGGAACACCCTCGGTGGTGTCTTCAAATCGGAGGTTGACCATAACACCGGCATTCAAATAATGATGAATCAGAGAAATAACTCGACCGTCTTTAATAGTACGCGAGAGAATCTCTATCAGTTTGCTATGGTGAACGGTATCAAAGAAGCGTTCCAAATCCAGATTTACGCAGTAACGATAGCCCTGCTCAGAATACTCCTGAACGCGCTTGAGAGCGTCATGAGCACTGCGATTGGGACGAAAACCAAAACTATTATCGCTAAAACCAGCATCATAGATTCCAACCAAGACTTGACTTATGGCTTGTTGGAGAAAACGGTCGACTACGGTGGGAATACCTAGTAATCGTTTCTTACCGTTTTCTTTGGGAATTTCAACCCGACGAACGGGTGAAGGACGATATTTGCCTCTCAGTAGCATTTCAAGCAATTCGTCTTTATGGAGGCTTAGGTATGGTAACAGTTCGCTCGTCCCCATCTTATCGACACCTCCGCATCCGTTGTTCCTTAAAACTTGAAGATAGGCATCATTCAAGTTAGAGGGACTTAAGATGAGTTCCAACAAATTGCGTGTGCCTGTATGCACTTCCACAAGGTTCTTATCTACTATCCACTTAAAAGTATGCGCTCCATCATAGCTTTCGGATTCCGTCCTATCATTTTGAGGGTAGCCAACCAAAGAGGTTGTTTTCTGCATTGAATCTTCCATTTGGTAATAAAGTAATAGTTCTTGTTTTGTTAAAGTTCAGTCCTTCATCGGTTGCCGATTTTTTTTCCCTATCCGATTACTATGACTTCTGCTGACTTCTCATGGTTCGTTGTTACTGCTTGCCATAGACTCGCCCATGAGACCTCCCCAGTTAAGAATGTATTCTTTCCATCTTATACCTGCTTGATTTACTCCGAGTGTTCAGAACAACTATAGGACTTTGTTTTGTTTTGCAAACTAATCCACACTCATAAGCCTTGATATCAAGTTTCTGTACGTCAGGCCAGATGTTTGCCGAAGGCTTCCTTTAGATTCCATCTCACGAAGGACACCCTTGCCGAAGGCTAGACACTTCCCGTTGTTAGGGCGTGTGAGGGACTTGCACCCATTAGAATAAACCCATGCTGGGCGAACAAAAGAAAGAGGAAACCCATCCCATTTACGGAGAAAAGGTTTCCTCTTTGCTTGCACTATGTGTGCAGCCCCGGAATATTTTTTGTTTTCATTTATCGTTATTTCTGAAGTTTAAACGTCACCGGAAGGGTGTACTCTACCGGTACACTCACCCCGTTTTGCATACCGGGAATCCAAGGGGGCATGCTCTTAACAACGCGGAGGGCTTCACGGTCGCACGAGGGGTCGATTCCCTGAACCACTTTGGCGTTCGATATTGAACCGTCTTTCCAAACCACAAATGTTATAATAACTTTGCCTTCCAATCCATTATCGGCCGCTAAACTCGGATATTTTATATTGTCTTTCAAAAAACGGAACAGTTCGACATCCCCACCGGGAAACTTTGGCATTCGCTCTACGAATTTGCGGATGGTTGGCTCTCCACCATTGCCACCGGCCGAACCGGTTATTCTCTGTTGTGTTTTTATAAGTTCGGGGTCGGGGGCTTTAGGGTCTTTCGATCCGTTGGCGTTTGTCACAAAATCAATTTGAACTTTACTACCAAGTAATTCAGTTGACGATTTTACGCCCTGCGCCTCTTTATAGTCAGGGTCGCTAACCACTGCCGGAGATGTAAATTGTATTGTTTCTTTAGCTAAAACCTTTGGTGGAGCAATTTCCTGTTTGGGCGGAAGTATCACTTCGGGATCTTCCGGTTCGTCGGGGGCTACATTAACAAAAATGTGTGGTCCGTCTACACTACCCAACACTTGTTTATCGGGTGTTACCGCTTTTATAAACGATGGTATGGCAATCACTAACCCAACAAAAAGCACCACTGTACCGAACGCCATGATATGTCTTTTGGACGAGGTTTTACGAAGTTCGTAGGCTCCATATGCTTTGTTTTTATTCTCAAAAACAACATCGCACCATTCTTTTGAATTTAATTTTATATCCCGTGCCATAATCTGTATAGTTTAAAAGGTTAACAATAATTTTATCTTCTTTTACCTTATAGAGATATTATGACAGGGAAATCCATAAATGAATTTCACTTTTTTCTGAAAAAAAGAAAGGATAGCAGACAAAAGTCCGCTATCCTTCTATATTTTATGAACAATTTAACGCCGTTTGCCCTTACACCGCCACAACGCCTGCAATGTGTGGATGGGGGTCGTAGCCTTCGAGGCTGAAATCTTCGTACCGGAAGTCAAAAATGCTCTTTACATCGGGGTTAAGTATCATCTGTGGTAGCGACCTTGGTTCGCGTTCCAGTTGTAGGTTCACTTGCTCCAAATGGTTCAGGTAAACGTGTGCATCGCCCAGTGTATGAATAAAATCGCCTGCCTGCAAGCCCGTTACCTGTGCCATCATCTTCAGCAAAAGGGCATACGATGCTATATTGAACGGAACTCCAAGAAATATATCGGCACTGCGTTGGTAGAGCTGCAAACTCAACCTGCCGTCGGCAACATAAAACTGAAAAAAAGTGTGGCAAGGAGGCAGATTCATGTTCGGCAGGTCGGCTACATTCCAAGCATTCACAATGATGCGGCGCGAATCGGGAGAGTTTTTAATCATATCCACCACTTCGGTAATCTGGTCTATATGGCCTCCGTTATAGTCGGGCCACGATCGCCACTGATAGCCGTATATATGCCCCAGATTGCCGTCGGCATCGGCCCATTCGTTCCAGATACGCACCCCGTTCTCTTGCAGGTATTTTACGTTCGTATCTCCCCGCAAAAACCACAACAGCTCATAAATAATTGATTTGAGGTGCAGTTTTTTTGTTGTCAACACAGGGAATCCTTCCGACAAATCGTAACGGCTCTGATGCCCAAAAATGCTTATAGTGCCTGTGCCTGTACGGTCTTCTTTTTTTACACCTTCGGCAAGTACCCTCTTCAAAAGATCGTGATACTGTTTCATTATGTTGTTATGTTATTTTCTGATGTTTCTGAATGATGCCCAAAAATAGTATAAAAATGCTTTTTATTCAACAAATATTTATCTATATTGCATTTTGTTAACTGAACTACCTCTATAAAAAATAACTCTTAATTATTATGGGATACTATATCTTTTCGTACGCAATAGACTTGAAGAATATAACAAAAGCCTTTGGGCGGAAGGATAGTAAGCTTTTCGAAAACATTATTTCATCGCCCGATTTTATTCATTACCAAGAAAATAGTTTCAACGATTCCGTATCGGTAAAGGAAGCCTTGCATCACATTGTTTTTGGCGAAAAATATATAGAAAAAGACGCCCATATGTATCAGTATGCACTGATAACCCTTTGTGCATATCTCGGAATGGAATTACCTTACAAACACGAAATAAAACTGGGATACGAAACCGATCTTATCAACGGATTTCTGGAAACCGATTTCGGCATTATAACCTGCCTTGAAGAAGACCTGTTGTCTACCCCTCCCCAGTTAGGATTGCCCGAAGTTGCCGACTGGCCACAATGCGGAATCATTGAGCAACCCGAATTGCAGAACCTCAGCACCATGTATAGCCTTGCCAACATCACGGAGCAGCAAATCACCGGCTTGTGGGAAGGAACAAACGATGAAGACGAAGACCGCGCTTGTGCCTACGAAGGCATAAAAGGAGTGAAAGACAATATAGATTTTTGCATAGCAAACAATCTGAGCCTTATCTCCTTCTGTCATTGAAATTGTACGTCCATCACCACAATTTCGGAATTCGTCCCAATCCGGTATAAAGGCCCCGAAAGGCCTAAACCTGAAGAAACATACGCATTCATATCCCCTTTCTTTTGGTAGCCATACGGCACTTCGTAAACAAACTTCAGAACAAGGTTGTAGGGGAAAATCTGTCCGTTATGCGTATGTCCGTAAAAGGCTATATCTACACCGTTTTCTTGTTCTTCGGCCAAATTGTTCGGCTCATGGCTCATAGCTATAACAGGCAGGGTTTTGTCTATGCTGCCTTCTTTCATTATCTGCTTCAGGCTTTTGCGGAAAAAGTAAATATCGTCTTCGCGCCCCACCAAGTAAAAGGAATCGGCAATTTTCACAGCCTTATCGCGCAATACGGTAAGGCCGGCATCTTCCATCAGCCACTTTATGGCTTGAGGCGGAGCAACCCTATATTCATGATTGCCCGATGTTGCAAAAACACCATACGGGGCTTTAAGGCGTTTGAGTTCCTCTCCCATTTTCTGTTCCTGCAAAGGCAAAAGGTCATAATCTACAATATCGCCCGCCAGAAGAATCATATCGGGCTTTTGTTCCATGATTTTGTCTACATACATTCGCAAAATATCACGGTCTATCAGGTAACCAAGATGGAGGTCGGAGGCCATGACTATGCGTAGGTTCTTCACATTTGGGCTTTCCTTGTGTACAACTACATTCATTTCGGTCACTTTGGGATGCCTGAACCGGTAGCTGCCTATCACCATAATTCCTATAACAACAAAAATGAATATAGCATAAACCTGTATTCTTGTAGCATTGTCGTTCAGATTTTTTAATGCGGCTATCTTCTTATTCTTCGTTTTTCTCCCCAAAAAACGTAACACATCGTATGCCAACAGCAGTATTGTCATATACAACATGAATATTGCCCACGATGTGCCGATAAGCATAATAGGACGGAGAACCGTTTGGTGGGGTAGGTCGGTCGAAAATATTATTCCCACAAGATACACCAGCAGTTCTATCACAAAGAAACCGATGTATCCCGCCCGGTACAGTTTTCGGCTTGGCAAAACCTGCCATCCCCGCCAAAACACATAAATGTTTATCAGCGTGTGTACCAGTAGTGCGTTATAAAATACTTTCATTTTTTTGCCATATTTATTACCACATATTCCGATTGTGTTCCTATACGGAATTTACCTCCCCAGATACCTATTCCGGAACTTACGTATATGTTTGTATTCCCTTTTTTAAGGTATCCGTACGAGTCTTCATAGATATAGTCTGTTATCAGCGATATGGGCCAAACCTGTCCGCGGTGGGTATGTCCCGAAAATTGGAGGTCGATGCCGTTCTCTTCCGACTCTTCCAGATTATAAGGCTGATGGTCTATCAGAATAATGGGTTTCGATTTATCCACATCTGCAACCAAGTGTGACAATGGTTTGCGCCGAGGGTTCGACTTGTCGTCGCGCCCCACAATGTAGAAAGCACTATCCACCAAAACGGCTTGGTCTTTAAGCAACTGTATCCCCGCTTTTTTATAGAATTCCATGCTTTGGTTCACTCCGCTTATATACTCGTGATTGCCCAAACAGGCAAACACCCCGTATTTAGATTTTATCTCCTTGAAAGGTTCGGCAAAATCGCCCTCTAACAACGGACGGAGACTGTTATCTATAGCATCGCCGGCAATGAGTACAACATCGGGCTGTTCTTTGTTTATCAGCTCCACCCACTTCTGCAACTCATCTTTGCCTATACCATAACCCAGATGCAGGTCGCTGATGGCTACAATGCGTAGGCTATCGGTGGTTCCGATTGTTTTTTCAATCGCAACGGGTTGTTCTACCCTTACTTTCCAGATGTATTTTAGATACCCGCACACCATAAGCAAAGATATGAAGCCTATCATGAAACAGAATCCAAGCCAGTTTTCTTTTGTATAGCGGGTTATAGCATCATCGGGGATATAGTGTACCGAGCGTGCCACAAGGCTGAAAATATCTTTCAGCAGATACATCATGAAAAAATACAGGAATATAAAAATCCATGCCGTGCCTATCTTATAAAATAAAGTTGCAACGCCAACAGGCAGCGAATCGCCAAACAAAAAGGATACAAACAGAGACGAAACCGCAATAACGGCAAAGCCGATAAGGATTATCCGCCCAATAGGTGTAGGGGGCATCGAAGCCCATGCCCGATAGAACACATAATAATTTCCACCCAAAAAAAGCAGCAGAAACAGTATGAAGATTGCTTTCATGGTTTTTATATTAGGGTTTTAAAGATACTAATTTTGTAATCTTGACAGAAAAAAAGGAAAACCAAACATGATAGTTTTCCTCTTTTTCTTTATGTTAATTTCGTCCCATCGGGTTTATTCTGAAGCAATTTATCGGCGATTGCCCAAGGCAACCAGAATAAAATAAACCAGCGTAGCCAATGAGCCCAGAGCTGCCACAACGTAAGTGTAGGCTGCCGACTTCAAAGCATCCTTTGCCATTGGGTAATTTTGTTGTGTTGTTATCCCGGCCGTATTGAGCCACGCCAAAGCTCTTTGGCTTGCATTAATTTCCACAGGCAATGTTACAAAACTGAATATGGTTGTCAGAGCAAAAAGTCCTATTCCGAACCACAACAGCTCAGGAAAAACATTGATTGTTAGAAAACCTGCCAGTAAAACCCACGACATCCATTGTGATGCAAAACTAACCACAGGAACCAACCGCGATCGCATCTTAAGCGGAGCATACACAGTTGCATGCTGCACGGCATGCCCGCATTCGTGAGCGGCAACGGCAGCCGCAGCAACACTGTTGCTATGGTAGACGGCTTCGCTCAGATTCACGGTTTTGTTCGTGGGGTTGTAATGGTCGGTCAATGTTCCTTGTGTACAGGTTATCTTCACATCGTAGATTCCATTATCAAAAAGCATTCTCTCGGCCACATCGCGCCCTGTCATTCCATTTGTCAGCGGAACTTTAGAATACTTCTTAAATTTATTTTGCAACGAAGACGATACCAACCAGCTTGCCAGAAAAACTATTCCTGCAATTAACCAATATAAACTCATAATCTAATTCTCGTTTTGTTTTAGTCTTTAATCAGTCATTAAAAAAATGCACTACAAAGATACCCTGTACAGATGTTTAATTGTTTGACAAATAATTAAAAATCTATAAGTGAACGCCTTTGTTAGAGATTATTAAACAAAAACAGGTTATCACAAAGCGATTGTCTGTGCTCTGTCGGGGCCTACCGATACAATCTTGATAGGAACGTTCAGTTCCTGTTCAAGAAAAGACAGGTAATTATTGAACTCTTCGGGGAATTCGTCTTCCGATTGCATCTTTGTCATATCCATTTGCCAACCCGGCAATTCGGCATATATGGGTTCAACATTTCCGTTGATTTCGTACGGAAAATCTTCCGTCTCCTTCCCATCTATACGGTATGCAACACAGGCTTTGATGGTTTTGAATGTATCTAATACGTCGCTTTTCATCATTATCAGCTGGGTTACGCCGTTTATCATTATAGCATAGCGCAAAGCAACCAAGTCTATCCACCCGCAACGACGGGGACGCCCTGTAACTGAGCCGAATTCAAAGCCCAACTTACGGAGCGAATCTCCGGTTTCATCGTGCAATTCTGTTGGGAACGGACCGCTACCCACACGGGTGCAGTAGGCTTTGAAGATGCCATACACTTCGCCTATTTTGCTGGGAGCAACTCCCAGACCGATGCAAGCGCCGGCCGATATGGTGTTTGACGATGTGACGAAAGGATAAGACCCGAAGTCTATGTCGAGCAGCGTACCCTGAGCGCCTTCGGCAAGGATTTTTTTACCGGCGTTCAATTCTTTATTGATATAATGCTCGCTGTCTATGAAAGTAAATTGTTTTAGTTTTTCAATTCCGGCAAACCATTCTTTCTCAAGGGCATCAAGTCCGCTTATATCAAAGTTGTGTTGTGCCAGAATTTCAAGATGCCTTTTGCGGGCGGTCTGATATTTTTCTTCAAAATTACAGAGGATATCCCCTACACGAACACCGTTGCGGCTTACCTTTTCGGTATAAGTAGGGCCAATGCCTTTTCCTGTTGTTCCTATTTTAGCATCGCCTTTGGCTGCCTCATAGCACGAGTCGAGCAGACGCAAGGTGGGCAAGATAAGGTGGGCTTTCTTCGATATCAACAATCGCTTGGTCAAATCGTGTCCCGATGCTTCGAGCGTCTCTATTTCGTTTTTAAACAGAGCCGGATCCAGCACTACGCCATTGCCTATTATATTAATCTTATCACCTTGAAAAATACCCGAAGGAACAGAACGGAGCACATATTTGCTCCCTTCAAACTCTAATGTATGTCCCGCATTAGGACCTCCTTGAAAACGGGCTATTGTTTCGTACCGTGGGGTAAGGACATCCACTATCTTTCCTTTACCCTCATCGCCCCATTGCAGACCTAATAGAATATCAACTTTCATTTCTTTTTATCCGTTATATTATTGTTCTTTGTATTGCTTTTTACATCTTGCTTAGCTTTACTCTTCAGACACTTACCACATATTCCGTAAATATACATGCTGTAATAGCTGATTTTGAAGCGTTGCAGTTTTTTCTGTTGTGTAGGTGTAAACAGGTTTCCGTTTTTATGTTCTTTCACTTCGCCACAACTGATGCAGATAAGGTGATCGTGATTTTCGTTACCGTAGGCACGCTCGTATTGCGATACATTAGCGCCAAACTGATGCTTAACCACCAATCCGCAGTCCAGCAAAAGTTCTATGGTATTGTATAACGTTGCCCGGCTTATCCTGAAAGAATTGTTGTTCATCGATTTGAACAACGAGTCCATATCGAAATGGCCTTTTGTAGAGTATATGTGCTCCAGTATGGCAAAACGCTCGGGCGTTTTCCTATGCTTATGAAGTGTCAAATATGCAGTAAACTCAGTTTTTACCTGTTCTTTTATTTTCGACTTATCCATCGTTGGAATTAAAAAGAGATACGAACAAATATACTGCTTTTTTAGATAAGTAAAATTTATTCTTCTCTAAAAGAAGAAAAATACATGCCGGTAATACCTTAAAAACAATAAACTCAACATTTGCACAATGTTGAGTTTATTGTTTTACTTAAGAAAAGCTATTCAATTACCACTTTTCTTTCCCGAAAATCCAATATGGGTATCTTGAGGTTAATCTTTCTTTTACTACGTACTTGCCTTCTGTATTTTTTTCAGCTACATAATACCTGAATTTTATATATACTTCTCTGCTTTTGTCTTTCTCTAAATCGGGGTTATCTTCTCCGAATAAAGTTCTTATTTGTTTAAGGTTACCTATCACAATTGTGCCTTTTTCGTTTACTCCGGCTTCATCTTCGGGCAACCCTTTGAGTAACCTGACGTCTATTATTTTTGTGTTCGACTCCGGTTGATTGTTTCTGTTGTAATAAATATCAAAGTCAACACTCTGGTCGCCTTGCAGATAGGTTTTAAAGCCAAAAATCCATCTGTCATCACAAACATCATTCGGCATATACCATAAAACATCGAACGATGTTATCGCATTGCTCGTGTCTGCAACAGCAGAAAGATCCCATGTTTCTATAACCGATTTCTGTATATTGTTTTTATATTCAGAATTGATTATAACATCTTTTGCCGAATAAATTCCGTTTGTTATTTTGTTAGAAAATATTGTATAAGATATATAAACAACATCCCCATGTTGGTATGGATATTCGTCAGTAGTGCCTAATCCATTCCATGTGATAGGTCTGCTGGTTTTATAATCTACACCAAAATATCCAACACTTGCATCATACTGAATGCAAACCGGATGGTTGTAAATATCCTCTTTAGAACCGTCATCGTCTAAGCAAGAAGTAAAAACGCTGATAAACAAGAAGACTATACAGCCTATTAAAAATTTGTTGCGAATCATCTTATTATTAAATATTTATGATATTATCCTATCTGATTAGAATTCATATTTGAAGCCAACATTCAAATCGAACTGGAATTTCTTTTCAGAAAATATTGTCTGATATTTGTTATTGGCATCAAAATAGTAAGCACCACCAAAGGTAGTATAAATTCTTAATTTATCGTATATGGGGTACGACAATCCCAACGATGACATCATCGAAAATTGTAAATGGTCTTGACCGATAGATTTATCTCCGGAATATTGGCCGGAACCCGGAACGTTGGTTGAACGATATGCCCATTCGTATTTTCCGGAAATATCTTTTTGCATCATACCTCCAAGCGATATGTACAGGTTTAGCTTATTCCACGAAATCAGGTCATAGTTGGCCACCAAAGGAACTCCCAGATAGTGGAGTTTTTGTTTATATTGTATCTGTGATACACCACTTGTCTCAGACCCTTTAGAACGGAGATAAGTGTACCTCAGCCCTGTTTGGAGCGAAAATCTTGAAGAAAGCCGTTTGCTTATGCTCAAACCTACCGATATAGGTTGGTCGTGATCCATCTTGAGGCTTGCATCAGGAACAAAGTCTTTTACTTTTTCTTCAATGCTGCCGGCTATATTACTAACCGCAAAACGCGATGCCGCATCATTAAACGCAAACCCGCCTTGGCTTCCTATTCCTATCGAATATGTTGGCAGGTTATTTTGTGATTGAAGAGATACCAACGATTCCTTTTTTTCTTTTTTAGTTTTGATCGTTTTCGTTTCTTCATAGTCTTGCACCGCAACCAAACGGTTGGTATAGAACGACTTTTTCACCCTTGTGGGGATGTTCAGTTGTGCCAGTTTTTTTGAACTCAATCCGCTTGTTGGCGAACTCTTAGCATAGAAAGATCCTCTTGCTTTTTTAGCCGGTACGGGTTCAACCACAGGTTCAGGTTCAATCACGGGCTCCGGCTCCACTACCTGAACTCTCGGTTTACGCAATCGCCGTGGAGGGGCTTTCACTACTTCAGGTTGAATTGTATCTGGTTTTTGTGGTTCTATTTTTTGTGCTATAATTTCCGGTTCTTGTGGAGGCTCCGGCTTATGCACTTGTACCCAAACAATAACAGCAGCGATGGCTGCCACAGCCACAAAGCTGGCAGCAATAGAGGCAACCTTAGCCAAAGAATATTTAGGCTTAGGCTTCATCGTTATTTTCTTTCCGAAAGACATACTACTCTCTATCCCTGCCCAAAGACCAGCCGGAACTTCCGGTTCAAAATCCTTTAAGCCTGAATAGAAAATATCTTTTATGTTGTCTTCTCTTTCTGCCATTTCAATTGTTCTTCAGGTAATCATTTACCTTATTCTGTAAAATTTGCCGCGCTCTGTTGTATTGCGACCGCGATGTTGCCTCATTTATCCCCAACATTTCAGCAATCTCCTTATGCGACAAGTTTTCTATTGCATAAAGGTTGAATACTGTCCTGTATCCCTTGGGTAGCCCTTGTATCATTGACAGAAGTTCTTTTTCTGTAATATTTGCCTTTTCTTCGGTCGATTCATCAACAATATCGGGTAACTCCTGAATATCTTCTGATGTACTGAAAACCGATTTATCCTTTCGTATCTGTTCCAGCGCCAAGTTTATAAAAACTCTTTTCAGCCATCCTTCAAAAGATCCTTTCCCCGAATACGAGTCAATACTGTTAAAAACCTTTATAAAGCCATCATGTAATAAATCCTGTGCAGCTTCAGCATTAGCAGTATAACGCAAACATATCCCATAAATCTTACGGGCATATTGCTCGTAGAGACTTTTTTGAGATTCCTGTTCACGTGCCTTACATCCGGCTATAAGCTGAACTTCGTTCATTATTTATTCAGACCCTATCTTATAGACACAAGATTTATGAAAATGTTGCATCCTGTTATTAATTTTTTTTTCATACAAACTCATCAGGCAGATTAACCAAATATAATTTCCGGGTGGCACGGGTCATAGCTGTGTATAACCACCGGTAAAAATTCGCACCCAAATATTCTTCGGCAATATAGCCTAAATCAAGAAATACATTTTTCCACTCCCCTCCTTGTGCTTTGTGGCAAGTCATAGCATATCCATATTTCACTTGCACTGCATTGAAAAAAGGATCGGCTTTCATTTTTTGCATTTTTCCGGCTTTGGTCGTAGTTTCGCTATAATCTTCAAGTACGTTCCTAAAAAGTTCTTCTTGCTTTTCTTTCGACAAACTTGCAACATCTGTATGCAAGGTGTCTAAAAGAACTTTTATTTCTAACTCCATATCATAGTCGGGATGTCTTACCAAGACATCGCTGAAACGAAAGCCGTACAACTCCTGCGATTTGCAGACCCTGATTACTTCCACAAGCTCTCCGTTGGCCAAAAAATCTATTTCTTCTATTTTTTCAGTCCAAAAGTAATTATTTTTTGCGACTAATAATATATCTCCCGCCGAAAGTTCTTCTTCCCTGTAAAGGATTCTGTTTCTGATACCTTCATTATACAGTGTTGAGCGTTTATTGGAACGGGAAATTACGATTGTTTCGTCTATTCCGTCCCGATTGTATGCCGAGTCTATTTCATCTATCAGGTCTTCTCCCCGGAGGCGGACTATATCTTCAAAACCATCTAATTTAAGTTTGGGATACATATTGGTCTTATCCTCGGCCAAAGCCTCACGTATGTGGGTAGCATTATGAAGAATACCAGAATCCTCGGCTTGCCGCACAGTTTGGGTCAGTACCAGTTCTTCAACATTCAAGCCATAAGCTTTCAGCACGTCGATTTGCAAAGCCGGACTATCGGGCTGCATAACAGGCGGTAACTGAGCCGAATCGCCAATAAGTAGAAGCCGACAATTTTCGCCACTATAAACATAATGTATTAAGTCATCGAGCAAACGCCCCGTCCCAAAAACGAACGAATCTATGCCCTCGTTGCTTATCATCGAGGCTTCGTCTACAACGAAAAGGGTGTCCTTGTGCAGGTTATCCATAGGAACGAAGCCTGAAGCCTCGTTCGAAAACTTTTTTTGGCGGTATATTTTTTTGTGTATCGTGAAGGCAGGATGATTGGCATAACCCGAAAATACCTTTGCCGCCCTTCCCGTGGGAGCCAGCAGGACGGTTTTTTGCTCGTATTGGGTCATGGTGCGCACCAAAGCTCCTATCAAAGACGATTTTCCCGTTCCGGCGTATCCTTTCAGCAGAAAAGCACAATCTTCGTCTCTGTTGAACAAAAAATGGCCTATCTTATCCAATGCCAAAGACTGTTGGGAAGTGGGTTCAAAGTCGAAATTACGCTTCACTTGTTCAACAAAAAATTGTTCTAATATCATTTTGACCTTCTATTCTAATAAACTGGGTTACGCTAAGATTTATAAGAAACCTTGAACGGAATTGATTTTAAAAGATAAAAATAGCGGATAAAAATTTCTTTTTCTACATTTGTATGGATAAAAATGACATTATGACTTTACCCGATCTTAATAAATTCACTAATCCCGAAGAATATACCTTATCCGTCCGTATAAAAAACGATGGATTGGATTACGTTCTCCATAAACAAGAGTTGGGTAAAGATTATTTTTACAACAAAATTATTTTCCAAAAAGATATCACTCTTGCCGAGAATATTCAGAAAGTCCTTTTCGAGAATAATTTTATGACATATGGCTTCGGGCGCACAAATGTTATTTTTGCTTCGGTAGGCTATGAGCTGGTTCCTGATTTCCTTTTTGATAAAAACGACATGGGGAAATTGTACGATTTGACCCATCTCGAAAAAGGCGGCTTTATTGTGAGGCACTGCCAAGAGGTTCTCAACAATGCCCTTTTGTTCAACGCAGATGAGGAGACGTATCATTTTTTGGTGCGTAGTCTGTTCAACCCTATGTTTCACCATTACGCCGGAATACTGGTTCAGAAATTTGCGGAAAAAGCACGGACGGCACGCTCTGCATCACAAATGTATCTGAATTTTCACGATGGTATGATCGATGTGTTTTGTTTTTCGCATTTCAACCTTGTTCATGCCCTCACATTCAGCAACCTTCAGGCAACTGATACCGTGTACAGTATTCTGAATATTTGGGAAAAAAGCCGCATGGATCAGATTTCGGACCAGCTATTTGTTTCGGGCACTGACGAAAACTTTGTGCCAATAATAAACGATTTGAGGAAATACGTAAAAAATATAGAACCCTTAGGGCTGCCAAGCGAAGTTCAGTTCTTACCGAACAATGTACAAACCATGCCTCTGGATTTACTGTTACTATCGATATGAGAATAATAAGCGGACGATATAAAGGCAAAAGGCTTTCGCTGCCTAAAAACTTCAAGGCCAGGCCTACAACCGACTTTGCGAAAGAAAACCTGTTTAATGCGCTCGGCAATTATGTAGAGTGGGAGTCGGTCGAGTCGGCTTTAGACCTTTTTGGCGGAACGGGCAGCATTAGCCTGGAACTTGTTTCGAGGGGTTGCCGCAAAGTGTTTTGCGTAGAGAAAGATTTTCAGAACTACAACTTTATCGAAAAAAACAAACAAGAATTGGAGGCAAAAGAACTGACCGTATTTAAAATGGATGTATTCAGGTTCCTGCTTTTTTGTAAGGATAAGTTCGATTTCATTTTTGCCGACCCTCCCTACGACCTTAAATTTCTGGCCGACGTTCCTAAACAGGTAATAGAGAAAAAACTGTTGGCCGATGGTGGGGTTTTCGTTATGGAACACTCGAAAGATTACGATTTTTCAAACCTTTCCCTCTTTAAGGAGAAACGTGTTTACGGCAGTGTAAACTTCAGCATATTTGTAAAATAAGAAGCTTCTAAAACAGTAAAGCTGTTGCAAATCAATGCAACAGCTTTAAATATATAACCATTGGAGAAAATATCATTTCTCCTTTTTCCATCACTTTTTTACGGTGAGTTTACAGTTTTTTTGCGACAAAGAATACATAGCCATAGAATTCTTTATATTTACGGTAGAGCTCTTCTTCGTGGGATTAAAGCGTGATGAATTCTTCAACGGATTTATTTCCTGCGTATTTGTTAAGGAAAATCTCCTGAGTTGTAACCTTTGAGGCAAAATAATGTTCTGTCCAGCAATTTTCGGGCAGAATAAAGGTTGCAACGGGGATGTATCCTCAAGTGGCAGGAAGAGTGGCGGCTGATTGTTTTTGACAGCCAAAAGATAATCTGCCTTTTGTTTCGTAATCCGATTGGCAATATCTTGCTGACAGCCCATAGCATCAATACTGACAATATACCCCTCCAAATCCAAGACTCTGAGCAATTCGGGGATCGCCGTAATCTCATTCGACTTTTCATGAGTCCTTACCTGGGCTAAACTCACCCCATTGCTATGGCAAAACGCACTGACCATATGAAAGATACTTTTTTAGCCGGTTTTTGCTCCACGAATCGTTTTACCATCTACAGATATCAGTTTTGTATCCTGATTACAAATGCTTTTGACCCAAAAACGAAACTCTTCCTCCAATACTTTGGCATTGAGGTTGGCAAAAAAACGGTTGAAGGTATCGTGGGAAGGAATACCGTTGGGTAGAAGAAGATATTGGCGAAAAAAATCCTCTTTACAATGTCCGAAATACTCTATATCTTCCCAATCCTGCGCTCCACAGATTACAGCGGCTACAGTTATAAAGACAATATCACAGGCTTGGTGTTGTACTTTTACTTCCTGGCGAAAATCAGGAATACGATGTGCGAAATCTAATATATTCATCTGGTTTTATTTGTTTGAATATCAGACAAATATACGAATTTTTGTTGATGAAGGCAAATGATAACAAGTTTATATTCAGATAATTATAAAAATACACAAATCTTTGTTATTGATTAATTTTCATGCGTTTGCCTTGGTTTATTTATCCGTAATTTTGGTAGTTTCGGGGAAAAGATGTATTTTTAACCCCGAAAAAGTTGAGCAGATATTAGTAGCATCTGTTGAATGGATTTAAAAGAAAAAGAATCTGAATCAACATTTTGTTCTTTGATAGAAGTTTGGAATATTTTTTCATATAGAAAGTATGGGTTTAATCCCGCCTTTCGCTTAAGGTCTGCTCGGATGGTGGAATGGTAGACACGCAAGACTTAAAATCTTGTGACCATTAGGTTGTGCGGGTTCAAGTCCCGCTCCGAGTACAAGAAACGCTCACAATCGACTGATTATGAGCGTTTTGTATTTTAAAGAGGGATAGTTTCAGGGATAACATTCAATAGATATAAAAAAGGCTATAGTAAAACAGCTATTCCAAATCACGAAACTTTAGATTCTAATTTAGCCCACCATTGTATCAAACTTCATGTTATTGACAATTAATCGCTTTCTTTTTTCTGTTTTACCATCACTGTTCTAAAAACGTATCTCTATATATAGTATATAGCCATTTGTTTTTATCATTGAAATATGTTATTTCATATTGATTATCTTCAATTGTCTTCATTCTTTTTCCGAGTTCATTATAGAAGTCGCAAGTTGAATCCTTCGGCTCTCTGCAAATGTACCACATTTGCATATTACTTTTTAGCAACGTTTTAATGTCGGGAACTTCCCATCTGCATTTATATTTAGGTAGATTATCAAGAACACTTAATATCTTAGACTCATAAATTCGGACATTGTTGTATTGTCTTGATATAGGTTTATGTAGCAAAAGTGTTCGTATTGTTATACCTAAACGTTCTGCTTGGTAAACTAATTCTTCACTTACATCATCCAATACCAATTCGTATTCTTTGGGGATTAAAGTTGTTAAATCTATTTTTTCATTTCCCTGCACATACACAATCATAGGGTTTCCGACCTTACTATCTATGATTTTACCCAAATTGATACCCCACAACAGAGGACTTTTCTTTACTGAGTTCATAATGTTAATCTTTTCCTTTGTTCGTATTCACTACGCGATATTAAGTCTTGCTCAAAGCACTTACCATCAGATGCAAATATTTTCCAATCTTCAATATTCTGTTTTATAAAAGGTTTTACCCCTTCTTTACTTCTGCCATATTTTTGTATCTTATAGACAACAGCATTGTCTATCAAGCCATTGTTTCCCAACAGTTTCTTTACATCATTATTGTCATTCTCGGTTGTTCTCGCATTAATTATCAATTTTACATTAGGTACAAATTGTATATTTTGCTTTAACAATAACAGATTAAATAAATGACTGTTTTTTATCTTATAATCAACACTTTTTGGCACACCTAACTTATATAGATATTCGTTAAAGCTAATCTTAAATACCAGCTTAGTATAAAAGTCTTTTTCTATTAGACAGCGTTCTAACAATGCTCTTTCTATACCATTACTTTGGATTACCACCCGACCACATTCTTGATGATTCAGACAATAGCTAACCATTCTAATAAATTCAGGGTGTATAGTAGGCTCGCCACCTTCAAACTGAACCTCAAATTTTTTGTGTTCGTCAACAATGCTTCGAAATACATCAAAAGACATGAAACAATCTCGTTGCGGACTGCTATATTGACAACAAAATGGACAAGAAACATTACATTTGTTAGTAATATTTATGTATAGTCTCATTTGTGGCTCAAATAGCTTCATTTTTTCTATTTCAGACTGCATAGTACCTCTTTATTAGGATCCCACCCATAGTTCAAATTGCCGTTTGGATGTAAAACCAATTCAAATATTTTATTATTTTTCAGTGCATTGTTACGCTCAGCTAAATCAGCAGCTTCATATGCTATAACGGCATCTTTATATTTATGTAACAACACCCAATAATAATACCCTCTATTCTCTTTGAAAAACTCAAATTCTTGAGGTATGCAAGTAGTCATATCAACTTTATTGTTTCGTATATATTCCACTATACTTTCATTGCGTTCATTTGCAGAAAACACCTCTCCCTCTGTCATTTGCCTAAATATGAAATTGCGAATACCCTTCTCATAGTAATAATCTACATAATTTAATACTTCTTCTTTTGTATTTATGCCCTCCTCACTTAATATGCAGCTCAATCTTATATTGTCAAATTCGACATTACTTACATCAATACTCTTGCCCCAATCCATCATATATTTCTGTTTCGCATCATCGTAATGTGGAATACTAATGTTTAAATAAGTCCAATTGTTTTTAATTAGGATGGGGGTTGTTTGCTTCAATACATATCCATTTGTAGTCACAGCTTTGATCCTAAAATCTTTAAGTAAATCGCACACTTCTTCAAATATGGGAGATAAAGTAGGTTCGCCACCCGATAATGACACAGTAGGGTTCAAAGGTTTAACTAACTCGATAGCTTTCTTGATATATTCTAACTGTATTTTATCATCTTTCAGTTGGTTGTTCCGAATGTGTGCCACACAGAATTTGCAATTAGCATTACATTCTCCCAATAAGAATATCGAGAAATTACAATTCGTATATATATTCTTCCCCATAAAAGAGGTGTACTTGTATCTATCAATAAATGGTGGTCTAAATAACATATAAATATTTTACTGTGAATAGCAAACTAATACAAACATACAAAAAAGTCAAAGTCGATTCAACTAAAATCAAACTAATTAAAAAAGAATTATTTATATCTTTGCTCATAAGAAAGCGAAGCGTCGCATATAAAAATATAACATTAGCGTTCACATAACCTCGTAGAAGAAAACTGGTAACTTTCAATAACAATCGAGGAAACTGTGCAATGCTCATGCCGTATAGGCGTGGGCTTGCCTTGTTTCGATTGTTGGGTATACCAGTACCTCTTCTACGGACTTGGCGAGTACCACGTCTTCTTTTTGTGGTTAAGTGAATAGCTATTGTGAAATAGTGAATTCATGAATATTAATCACAAAATAATCGTTTTATGACTAAAATTGAATCTTTAGAAATTATCCAAGAGCGTTTTATGAAAGCTGCTTTTGCACAAGTATGGCAAACTCATGCCGACCAAATCGAAGATGATGTAGATGCATTACCTTTCGCTTGGGAATTACTTTATGCTGCACATGAGAAATTTGAAGAAGCTCTTTCTTTAGGGAAGTCGAACAACAAGGCTTTAGAAGAAGCTGGCACAGTATTCACTTCTAAAACCGTATTGCTATGAAACAGTTTATTTTACTACTTTTATTCCCTCTTGTTGTTTCCTGTTCTGCTCAATCTGAATATGAAAAAGTTATTGCTGATTATCTGCAAATAGAAAATGGAGTCAAAACCGATTTAAAAATAGAATTTCTTGAGATGAATGTGTCGGATATAACAGTTTCCGATAGTATTCAAATTCTTAATAATGAGTATCAAGCCGAAAAGGAAAAGAGAATTTCTGATGCACAAAAGAGTGTGGAGCATTGGCAAAACAGCATAGAAGAACAAAAGGGAAAGAAAAATCAACTTGTGGCTAAAGCCGTCATTGGCAATGCTGAAAAAAGGCTTGCTGATGCTGAAAACAAGCTCAAAGAAGCCCAAGAATGGAGACCTGACCTCAATCGTTATGAATCCCGCGATCCGTCCGATATTCTTGCTAAGAAAGCCGAATCTCATTTTTCCTTTATGAATCCTAAGTTACAGACTAGACAAGAGATGAACGCTTTGTTTATCCTATCTGCTGATGGCAAACAATGTTATAATATGATAAAGCAATAATATTACATTTTTAGAGCCTGTTTAAATTTTGTTCAACAATAATTTTATAGCGGCAATTTTGACTATTTCCTCCGCCGAATCGAAAGTAGTTTCATAGTTTCTACATA
>NZ_JARXWE010000036.1 GCF_029893235.1 Dysgonomonas sp. PH5-45 | reverse complement strand
GATTGAGCAAATATTCAACGCGCTTATTTCATTGATAATAAATAATTTAACTAAACAAATCAGCGAATTGTTTCAACTACTGATTCGCATTAATAGCTAAAGTTTATGAAATACGTTGGCGGAATAAGCCTTGCCGACTTTCGAGCCATTCAATACAGTGCGGTTCTCATGGTCAATAAACGTTGCGCCGTAATCCGTTCATCCTCGTTCTCCCGAAAGACAACGCTTACTCCATTCCGTAAAAGTTCCGCTTCAAAAGAATGTCTGTTCCGATAGTTACCGATAGCAGTATCAAGAATAGGTGTTATGCGTTCGGTAAGATCCTTTTCTTTTATAATCTTCGCTGAAGAAGCTACTTTTTTCACTAATGCAACATGCCCGACACTTCTGGCAATAGAAGAGGACTTGATGGGATTGCCAATCTTATTCCCTTCATTATCCAAAGCGGAATAAACCAAACCGTGATATGGTTTATTACGAGATTCTCCGGAAACTTCTTCTACCGTTATATTATATAAGGATAGTAAAGCACGATATTCGGGGAGTGATGTGAAACGGTAAGACTGCATCAGAGCTTTTACGTTTCCGGCTATCTGTTTCTTTACATTCCCCGATTCATAGTCTACCTTTTTCAATTGAGGTACTTCCTCTGAGTAATCCCGCTTACTTGCCGGATGTAGATTATACTTTGTTTCCAGTTCTTCCGTGATCTTTTTGGATTGTCTGAAATTATTAAAATCGTTAATCTTACGTCCGGTTTCGTCCACGTTGGTACTCACAATGTGGATATGCATTCGTTCGATGTCTTCATGTTTGAAAACGATATAAGGCTGCTCACTGAATCCCATCTTTTGCATATATTCATCGGCAATCTCTATCAACTGTTCGTCAGTCAATACATCATCGGGATGCGGATTAAGGGAGATATGCAGTATTGGTTCTTCCGTCTTCCGGTTGGCAGCCAAAAAAGGAGCAAACGACTGGTTACAGAGCAGCATATTATACTCTCCGTTCTTATCCTGCATCACTTTATTTGCGTGAATAATCTTGGCAGCATTGTTTTCTACCTTTGATGGTTTTGAGGTTGCCAATTCCCATTTAATGCCCAAGGGCAATGGTAATTTGATGATTCCGGTTAAAACCGAAATTCGCAAGAAAATCAAGAAAGAGGCAGGCGATTGGGTACATATCGTTTTATATGCGAACGATGAACCGCTCGTTACCCTGGAAGACTTTCTATTATGCCTGCATGACGAGCCGGAAGCTTTGCGATTTTATCAGTCGCTCAGCGAAATCGAACAACAAGACTATGTAAAGTGGATATTCTCCGCTAAGGCAGAGCAAACGAAAGTGGAACGAATCGCCAAAACGCTTGACAGGCTTGCGATGAATCAGAAGTATAACAAAGAATAAGCATGAAAATCAAAAGTATCCCAATCCCGACAGACAGTTTGACAAACAAATATCTCCCTGCCGATTATTCGGATGTGTTCACTTGTGGAATTACAAGCGATACACTTCCAACACCTGATGATATTATTATTGGCATTTTTACCGATATGCCGGGATGGGTAAATATGCTTTTCAAACTACGTAACTTTTTGGTGCGATTCGTTGGACTAAAAGGCAACAAAGGCGATAATTCCCAATTAGAAAATTGTATTCGTTCGGGAGGGAAATATGGGGTTGTTTCTGTTCCCGATAAAAGTGACCACGAAACCGTATTGCTGTTAGAAGACAGACATTTGAATGCCTATCTGTCTATACATATTATGGACACAACAACCAATGCGTGGGATGTATCTCTGATTACAGTAGTTCACTTTAATAATAAACTGGGCAATATCTATTTTACAGTTATCAAACCGTTTCATAAGATAGTGGTAAAAAGTATGTTGAAGCGGGTTTTGTCTAAACTAACGTTGTAATATGCCTAAAAACGCTATCGAATCGAAATCCAAGATGTGGAATCTGTGGCACGGTTGTCATAAGCTGAGTGCCGGTTGTCAGCATTGCTATGTCTATCGAGGTGATTCGAAGCGGGGTATTGACAGCTCGGTCGTTACCAAAACCAAGTACTTCGACCTGCCTATCCAAAAGAAGCGTAATGGTGAATACAAAATCCCATCCGGTTCGTTGGTATATACCTGCTTTACTTCCGACTTCTTTCTGGAAGATGTCGATGAATGGCGTTCGGAGGCATGGGAAATGATACGCCTTCGCCATGATTTACGGTTTATGATAATTACCAAACGTATCGACCGCTTGCAAGTATCCCTTCCCGATGATTGGGGTGATGGATATGAGAATGTAACCATCTGCTGTACTATCGAAAATCAGGATCGTGCCGATTACCGCCTACCCATTTATAAAGATGTTCCGATAAGACATAAGATTATTATTTGCGAACCGCTTCTGGAGCGAATAGATTTAAGTCCGTATGATATTGGTTCTTGGGTTGAGCAAGTGGTAGTTGGTGGAGAATCCGGCTACGAAGCCCGTCCGTGCAACTTCGATTGGATAATGGAATTGCACGATTTATGCGTGGAACAGAGTGTCTCTTTCTGGTTCAAGCAAACCGGAGCCAAGTTTGTTAAGGAAGAGAAGCTGTACAATATCAATCGCAGATTACAGCATGCTCAGGCTCGTAAGGCAGGGATTAATTCTTAATCTTGAAGCACAAAAACAGTGCATTTAAAGCAGATATAGAAAAATGTATTATCTTTGTAAACGAGATATTTGAAGTGGTGAAAAATGAAGCGAGGTAAAGCGGTTAAGTAGTTTCTAAATCATTACCTATCGCTGAATATTGACTGTTCAAACCCCTGAATAATACTGCATTTGAAAATAATCACTACCTTTGACCATATATATATGCGAATCAAAATTGTTGCTCTGTTTTTCCTATTGTTTTTCTTTACTTCTGTTGTTTTTGCGCAGAAGGCAACTATTAAAGGGGTTGTAAGTGATTTTGACGGTGTACCAATGGATTATGTAAGCGTAACGCTGAAAGGTACACTTACGGTGGCATTTACCAACTCTAAGGGGGAATATACACTTTCTGCTAATGTGGGTGACTCCGCAACGGTTGTATTTTCTTATATAGGATACAAAACCGAAGAACGGAAAATGCTTCTGGATGGTAATAAAAACCTGAATATAATGATGCGTCAGGATGCCACGCTGTTGGACGGTGTAGAGATTGTAGGGCAGGAAAAACAAAAAACAACAATCGCTAATATTGATGTAAAGAAAACGAAGCTCATGGCCGACCCCGCGGGTGGTGGTGTGGAATCGCTGCTCAAAACGGAGATGGGGGTGAGTTCCAGCAACGAGATGAGTTCGCAATACTCGGTTCGTGGTGGTAGTTACGACGAGAATATCGTTTACGTGAACGGTACGGAAATATATCGCCCTTTGTTGATACGTTCCGGTCAGCAAGAGGGTTTAAGTTTTATAAATCCCAATATGACAAGCGAGGTGAAGTTTTCGTCTGGTGGGTATGATGCCCGTTATGGCGATAAAATGTCGTCCGTGCTGGACATTACCTACAAAAAGCCAACCAAATTCGAGGCTTCGGCCGGAGCCAGCCTGATGGGAGCCAATGCCTATGTGGGAAGCGCCTCGGGGCGGTTTACCCAAATCACGGGGATACGTTACAAAACTGCAAAAAATCTGTTGGGAACAACCGATACCGATGCCGAGTACGACCCTTCGTTTGTCGATTTGCAAACATATCTGACATATTCGTTTGGCCCGAAATGGGAAATCAGCTTTCTGGGCAACTACTCCAAAAACGAGTTCAAATTTACTCCTATATCGCGCGAAACTAACTTCGGGACAATGACCGACGCCAAGAGTTTCAAAGTCTTTTTTGACGGATGGGAACACGATAAATTCCAAACCTATTTTGGCGCCATGACCATGAAGGGTAAAATAACCGACAAGCTGGAAGTAGGTTTGCAGGCTTCAGCTTTTTCGTCGGACGAGCAGGAGCGGTACGATATAGGTGGCGAGTACGAACTAACCGACGCCAATCTGGATCAGGGAGGAGGAGCCGGAGCGGCAGGAAATATGTTGGGGGTAGGTACATACTTCGAGCATGCACGCAATAAGCTTACTGTTGATGTGATGAACATCTCTCATTTTGGAGACTTGAAAACATCCAACCATAATATTAAATGGGGCGCAATTCTTCAACGTGAAAAAATAGACGATACCATAAAAGAATGGGAGTTGCGCGATTCGGCGGGTTATTCACTGCCGTATAACGGACAGATCGTAAAAGTGTATTCAAATCTTATATCCAACAATTCGGCAGAAAGCACACGTATGTCGGGATACTTGCAGGATACTTACCGTTTTAGCGGTGCTAATGGCTTCTTTACGCTTACGGCAGGGGTTAGGGCAAGTTATTGGTCGTTCAACAAAGAATTTATATTCAGCCCCCGTGCAACGTTGGCTTACGTTCCCGCCGAGGGGTCGGACTATGTGTTGCGCTTTGCAACGGGTGTGTATTATCAGGCTCCTTTCTACAAAGAGTTGCAAAAGACCGAGGTGGACGAAGACGGAAACTCTTATGTTACCCTCAATAAAGATATAAAATCGCAACGATCCATTCATTTTGTACTGGGTGGCGATTATCACTTCAAAGCCCTCGAAAGGCCATTTAAATTCACTGCCGAGATGTATTACAAAAGCCTGTCGGATATAAACCCTTATAAGGTTGATAACGTAAAAATCAGATACATGGGCGAAAACGCAGGTTCGGGCTATATCATGGGACTGGATATGAAACTCTTTGGCGAATTTGTGCCCGGAACAGACAGTTGGATAAGCCTGTCATTCCTGAAAGCCAATCAGAAAATAGACGGGGTGAACGTACCGATGCCAACAGATCAGCGTTACAATCTCTCCCTCTTTTTTCAGGACTACCTTCCCGGACGGGAACGGCTGAAAATGAGTCTTCAAGGCCACTTGTCGCAAGGCTTGCCTACATCGGCTCCTCATTCAAGTTACAATAGCAAGACTTTCCGTTCGCCTGCATACAGACGCGTTGACATCGGCTTTTCGTGGGAATTATTGGGCGAAGATTATGCTATTCGTAATCGCAGTGCATTTGCGGGAGCCTTCAAGAATGTTTGGCTGGGGCTCGATGTTTTTAACTTGTTCGATATAAAGAACACAAACTCATATTATTGGGTTACAGATATCTTTAACCATCAGTATGGTGTGCCCAATTATCTTACAGGTAGACAGTTGAACTTTAAAATTGTAGCGGATTTTTAAGAAAACCATCTATCGGTTTTTACGCCTGTCTTTAATCTTTTCATGTATTTGTTTATATACCTATCTTTATACCTATCTGTATATTAAACAATTAATTGACATGGGTAACTTCTCTCGAAATTACGAAAAAATATTGGAAATATTACAGTATTTTGAGAGCAAGATGAATTTTTTGAACCAAATAAGAAAACCTAAATTATCAGATATTGAGTTGATAACAATCGACTTAATCTCGAATATATGAGAAACACTGTTTCCTCAACTCTGTGACCATTTACGATTCGTAGGAATTATGTCAAATTCTTTGATGGATTCAAAAATAGAATATTTATTTAAGATTTTCTAAATTTAAGTCAAAAAAAGCAAATATATATTTTATTTGTGTATAAATAATATTTATATTTGAGTCCCTTATTATAGGAAAACAAACCCTTCTTTCCGCATTTATGTTCTGCAATTCATTTTGAGTTGCTAAAATAATTAAATTATTATCGTATGAGAGTAGTAACCAGTGTGCTTTTGGCACTATTGATTTATCCTGTGTATGGACAAATCACTTACAGTAATAATCATCTTCGTGCAGGCGATGAAATCGTTAAGCAACAGGTAGAGTATAAAGACCCGGGGCGTCAGGGGGAGAATGTCATATGGGACTTCAGCCAACTCAAAGCTATTAACGACGAATATCGCCTCACCTACTCGGCTCCCGTTTCGTGGGATGACTCGCTGTATGTACTGGGTAAAGATACCATCCTTGTGGATGATGTATCGGAAGGTGACCTTGTTATAGGCACAGAGCACTATACCAAATACTTTTATCGTCACCAGAATAATATGCTAAGGCTTCTGGGTTTTAAGAACCCCGTATCGCAGATGCACAATATGCCGGCTATACCCGTAGTTAGCTATCCACTGGCTTACAGGCAGAAGATAGAAGACACTTACAACTCTGAATCCATTTATTCAGGTACAGAATATATGGATATAAGGGGAAGCGTATCGGTGGAAGGCGATGCCATGGGTATAATGATACTGCCCAATAAAGATACCCTTCATCATGTATTCCGCATCAGGACGGTACAGACGATGGAGCGTGTACTTGACAGTCTGGATATAACGGACAGTGTACCACCCTTCCACACGCAGATAGAGACATACCGTTGGTATGAAAAAGGTTACCGCTATCCTATTTTCGAAACGGTAAGGAACACTAATTTGTTGACTCAAGACAAGGAAGTATATTTCACCACTGCTTTCTTCTATCCGCCACAGGAACATTACTATCTGGATACGGACGATGAAAATCTTGCCGTGCTTGACAGCCTCGATCAACAACCCAACACACCGGATACAGAAAACCCTATAAGTTGGATAGAGAAGAACTTTTCTTACAACTTCTTTCCGAATCCTGTATCTACAACTCTGAACATTGAGTACAAGCTGGAAGAAGGGGCTGAGATAGGCATCACACTTTACAGTGTTACCCACGGGCTGGTGAAGGATATCCCGACAAGAAGAAAAGAAGCGGGAGTACATACCGCCACAATGGACTGTTCGGATCTCTTCCCGGGTAGCTATGCCCTAAAGTTCGTAGTAAATGGTGAACATACAGGATCAATCCTAATCAAAAAGTAATAACACATTAAACACAAATATATTTCATGAGAAAAGTATTGTTAATATCAATTGTATTGATCAGTATTATAAGCTTTGAAGGAAAAACTCAAGAGTTAATAAGTCCAATCCCAAATTTCGAAACAGTACCTGTTTTAGGCAATTTTTTAAGTCCTAATTCAGGTGGATTAGCTGTGTATGGGGATGCTCCCTCATCGCGATATACGGGGGCAGCTCCTATCGAAATCCCATTGTATGTGATAGATACCAAACAAAGCAAAATTCCGATAACATTGAGTTATAATGCTTCAGGTGTACGGTTAGACCAACATCCCGGGTGGGTAGGTGTAAACTGGACATTATCTACAGGAGGAGTTATCTCCCGTGTTGTAAATGGATTGCCCGATGAGTGCGTTTTTGTTACAGGCGAGGAAACACAAACTGATTATGCAGGTTATTATTATAATAGGGAAAAATATCTTTGTGATGAAAACATAACAGAATCTTTGAATTCTGTCAAATCTTATATGGATGAGGTGTATGATTATAGTTTGCCTAGCCCCCTTTCACTCAACGATTTTGAATTATATTTAATTCTTCTTGAGAATGGGGAACTATCAAAAATTAACCCTAAGTTTTTCACCGGAGTATTTGATTTAGAGCCTGATGAATTTAAGTTCAGTCTGCCGGGCTGTAGTGGATCTTTCTACCTCAATGAATTTGGGCATTGGCAGGTAAAATGCGACCAAACTGTAGAAGTTTCATTTATTCAGGATGGATTTAGGGATATACCTTCCAACTTATCTAAACCCCTAAAAAATAATATTGGCTACACAGCCCAATACAAAACGTTTCCAGGCTTTATAATAAAGACAAACGATGGTACACAATACTATTTTGGAGAAGACACAAATGCTATAGAATATTCCATTAATTTCTTCGCTCAAGATAAAAGTTTTTGGAATGCCGACTCGTGGTACCTTTCAAAAATTATAACTCCTAATGGCGAGACTATAAAATTCACATATGAAAGGGATGAAAATTATATTTCCCAACTATATTGGAACTACAAGAATACTGCTCCCTATACAATTGACGGTCAAACCTGCGATAGATGCTTTCAAACAACAATAACAGAGATAAGATCAAACCCCCTTTTGGTAAATGAAGACTATCCGGTTGATTATAAAATTGATACAATTACAACGCCCTTAAGTATAAGTATAGGTATAAGAGATCATAAAGAAGGTTTTTTGGTATCCCCTGTTTATCTAAAAAAGATAGAAACTCCCGATTCAAGAATTTCGTTTCAACGTTCAATCTCGAATGAACTCTCTTATCCGCACTGGATATATCTGCCCAAGAACGGCAGCTCGGAACACTTATACCAGAATAAATTTACTAAAAAAAACATCGGTAATAATGATACAATTTACTACCATCAAGTACTTCAATATAAATCTTATGGAAAACTTTCCTTTCTGGAAGGGCTTGGCAAGTTGAAATGGAATAAACTGGATGCCATCAAAATAGAGAACCTGAAAGGGGAGCAAATTGATAATTTTAAGTTTACCTATAACAACAAGCCCAATCAACGCCTATTTCTATTAGGAGTGGAACAACAAGGACAAACCGAAGGGAAAAGCCGTACGTATGGTTTCAAGTATAACGATATCGGAAAACTTCCCGCTTATTTTTCATTCGAGACAGACTATTGGGGCTACTACAACGGGAAAAACCACGATAATGAAAACATAATTTTCGACAGCGAAATAAGATACTATGTCGATTCTACAAAACTAACTTATGGAATGCTTAGTGATATTACTTTTCCTACGGGAGGTGTTCGCCGTTTCAGCTATGAACCTCATGACTATATGGCTTCTGGGGTGATTAATGCTTTATCTTTAGAACGAAAAGCCGGGGGAGTAAGGATAAAGAAAATTGCCGACTACGAAGATCAAACCTCTGTTATTCCCCTTACTTATAAAGAATACGAATATAAAGACAGTTTCGGGAAATCTAGTGGCTATTTGGCAACCGGAGCCGATTTTAAAAAGCAAAGCTCAGAAGAAAATTCTCTTTCGATACCAGCAACGCCTACTACATTGCCGGGGTATTCCAAACATCTGAATAACCATGTCACCTATTCGGTTGTTACAGAAAAGGAGGCAGATGGCAGTTACTCTAAATATTACTATACAAACTCGGATAAGGATCACGGAGATATTGAATGTTTAGCGGAATATCACAGTGATAAGTGGTACATTCCCCTACCTTATATCTCTAAATCCCTGGAAAGAGGGAAGCTTATAAAACAAGAAGATTTCACAAATAACAATAAACTGGTAAAGAAAAGGGAGATAAAATATTCCAGATACAATTCCGATTGTAAGGAGTGGGAACCTTCATATTATGATATATATGGTCCGCATCTGGAAATAGGAGAATTTGTAAGAGCAGTCCGGATTAACATGATACCTTGTTCCCAAATAACACGAGATATATGGATTTCGACTAAAGGAGGCGTTATTGTAAGTAAGAGAATAGATACGAGATATAGAACAAACTACATAGAAATGGCAGCAGCTTACCTGATCTATACCTATTCTTACCTTCCTTCTTACGAGAAAGAGGTTCTTTACAATCCATCTACCGGACAAGAGATGCAGACCACCGAAACGGAATACCGTTACAATAAATATAAACTCTTAACCGCTGCCAATACGATAGACACATATAAGTCCGGTAGTTCTACCATCAAAGATTCCATAACCACCGAACTGCGATATGTGGGCGATATCGTTTCATCAGAGACATCTTCTAATATGGTATATAAAAAGATGTTCGATAATTATATGATGGGATATCCAATTGAAAAAATAACATCAAAAAACGGTAAAGTCATAACTTCCCAGCTTAATACTTATAAACTATCCGGCAATAATCCGGTATTTGACAAAGAATATAGTCTGGAAACATTGTCTCCGATATCGAATTATACGAAAGCATATATGAACCCTACCGGGAATTTCAAATCTGATTCACGGCTTTCCCCCCGATTGAATTATAATACATACGACAACTATGGTAACATTGTCTACACCATAAAAGATGATACGGAAAAACTTGTTACCCTTTGGTCATATGGAGGGCGGTACCTGATAGCAGAAATTACAAATGCAACATTCTCACAAGTAGCTGATCTGCTCAACGGCTATATACCAGGTTCAGGAACCTCGTCCTCTGATTTTTTGGAAAACATCTCTGCCGATATAGACCCTAAAGTGGATGATATCGGTAACACTTTACGTTTGGGATTACCTAATTCTATGGTTACCACTTACAAATATAAACCTCTGATTGGTAAGATTGAGGAAACCAACGCACGGGGAATAAAAACCTATTACCAATATGATAATATGGGTAACTTGTCGGAAGTATATTACTTCGAGAACAACGACCCTTCAAAAAAACGCAAGGTACAATCTGTTTACAATCATTACCGTAACCAATAAAAAAGACCACCATGAAACGACATATATTGATATTACTGGCCATAATACTTGCTCCATCTACATTTTTATTGGCCCAGCGAAAGAATTCCTTGGATAATCCCATCGATTTAGGAACATTTCATAGATCAACCATGATAGATGATATACGTAATACCGATAGTGTGATTTTTCAACAGGACACGCATCCGGGGGGATTCACATATACTAAATCAAACTCTGTTGTTTATCGCTTTACCCTAACCCAGGCTATGTATGTGAGTATTGGAGGAAATGTTGTGGAATATCATAATACTTCTCATTCTGGAAAAAGGCATGAAAAGTATTATCTGATGAAAAAAGAAGGCGATTCTTTTGGGGAGAAAAAATATCAACCAGCACGTCCAGGTGGACTTTACGATACGATAAGGGACAGCCTTCAGGCCGGTACATATTATGTTGTGGCAACAGCAGATTGGGCTTGTTCTAATAATGGAATATTAAGAATATGGATTCATGCAGATTGTGAAGATCTTTATCCTATATACGGTCCGGTAACTTTTAATACCCGTGACACAAGAAAAGGTTCAAACAGTTATTTTGGCAACAGTACAGAAGAGGGAAATGCAACCAATGATGTTATTTACGAATTCACGGCACACCAAAACACTACTCTGAGTGTTTCCCTTGACGGCTCATCCATAAAGAATATTCGCGCATACCTTCTGAAAGTGACGGATCAGAACACTTATCCCGTATCTACTGAACTTTTAGGTTGGACAGATTGCGTGGTAAATACAAAGGGAGGAGACCCTAAAAAGACTATCCACTTAGAATGTACTATTCCTGAATCAGGGAAATACCGGCTTATATTTGAAGGCCGCTCAGAGAATGGATATATAACTTCTTTAATAAAACTAACTGATCCTAAGAAGATAGTCGATTTAGGTACGCTTACTAGCGGTTCCCCCAAAATGCATATAGCGAATTTCGCGAATAATTATTCCAAGAATAAAATTGATTATGAGGTCTCAAACGGATATTGCGGAATTAATCCTGGTGAAGGGTTCTCTTCTTCCGATATATTCTATAAAATTAAGTTGAATGAGCAGATGGATATTGTAATATCCCATTGTGGGTCAGAGATTGAAGATACATATGTTTACCTGCTGGATAACAACTTTAACCTACTGGATTATAACGACGATAACTATGAAGCAAATATTTGTGGGAAACCCCAAAAGGCTTATCTGCAGGTGATGGATCTTGCTCCCGGCACCTACTATGTTGTATCGGAGGGATATAAAACAGATGGAACTGACAACAAGAAAAAAATTATGACTAACATAACTGGCTGTTATGTCAAGAAGACCGAGTACGACTTAGGTACAAAGTATTCTTCATTCACAGTTACCGATATGAAAAATACCCGTACAACCACCAATGCTTATCAAGGAAGACCCACAAATGATATACATTATAAACTGAAGCTCGATAAGGAAATGACTTTAACTGTTTCGCACTGTGGCTCAGTATTGGCCGATACTTACCTATCGCTATTGGATGAGCAAGGCAACCGATTGGCTTATAATAATTACAGTGGTACGGGAGGTTGTGCTAATCTAAATCATGCTTACCTGCAGAAGAAACTCCAGCCGGGTATCTATTATATTGTATCGGAAGGGTATTCCAGCAATGGAGAGATAACTACAACCATAACAGGAACCTTAAGTACTCTCCCCCTTGCGGAAGAATCGAATCCCAGTTTTGACCAGAACTTTAAACGCACCAGAACATATACCAATAATACCGGCTCTGAGTTTATTGATGTTGTTGAGTATTTTGACGGGCTACAACGCCCTACTCAAACCGTACAGGTTGGTATAACCCCCAATAAGACCGACCTTGTGAGCCTACAGGAGTATGATGCCATGGGGCGTAAATCCCAGAGTTGGCTGCCTGCCGAAAGATCTGCCAAAGGAGAGTATGTAAGCGATATAGATGCCTTAAAATCGCAGTCTCGAATACTGAACAACGATAGCGCACCTTTCTCCAAAACGATTTACGAGAGTTCTCCCCTCAACCGCATTACCCAACTTTATGGTCCTGGTCATGATTGGCACTATGCGGGGGCAGCCATCAGAACAGAATACCTCACTAATAAGGAAAATGACAACCTTCTCAACTGTATACAATATACCTGTTCATATAGTACAATTAATGGTAACTATACAGTCAGTGTAAGCAAGAAGGGAAATTATGCCACAGGCAGGTTATTTGTTACCCGCATACAGGACGAAGACGGTAATCTTGCCTATGAGTTCAAAAATAAGCAGGGCCAGGTTGTCCTTACCCGCCAGACGGATGAAGGGACAAATCATGACACTTACTTCCTATATGACGATTTCGGGAACCTGAGGGTAGTACTTCCCCCTATGATCGCTACCCACGGAACAGGCAGCGAATCCATGAAGGATTATGCCTACCTCTATAAATACGACCAACGCCAACGCTGCATTGCCAAAAAACTGCCCGGATGCGAGTGGATATATTATGTTTACGACAAGGCCAACCAGCTGATCCTTTCGCAGGACGGTGAGCAACGCAAAGATAATAAATGGACGTTCAATATCTATGATAAGCTGGGACGATTAGTCATGTCGGGCCAAAGGCAAACCGAAAAACCCCATGCTCTGTTGATACAATTTACTAAGGATCTGGTTATACAGGAGCAAACAGGAGGATGGCTGTTAGGATATACTTATGATTGGAACGGATTGGCAACAGTGCTCGGAGATGACGGTTTAATTAACTTGTGGGATGATATACTGCTTGTAAACTACTATGACGAATACGATACTTTTCTGGATCTGGAAAATTTCGGACACCGTGAAAGGCTGGGATACGATACCTCCTATCCCGCTTCCGGCGGATTATACCTGAATGGTGCATCTTCAGCCAAAGGACTGCTGACGGCCACCATAGAGACATTCGAGGCTGACACCAACCGTTACTCCATCCGGACGGTAATGTATTATGATGCCAAGGGGCAGATGACACAACGCAGGACTATAAACCTGATGGATAGGGTGGATACCGAATTTATTGTTTACAACTTTTCGGGACAACCTACCCAAAAATATTTGTTTAACAATTTTGGGAAATCGCAAGTAAAGGAAGTATATAACTACAGCTACGACCATGCCGGGCGTTTAATAGAAACAACACATAAACTAAACAATGACCCTGTGGTTTCAATTGCCCGCAATGGATACGATAAGTTGGGACGGTTGCTTTCTTCGAAGGCCAATGGGATAGGCAGGCTTCAGACTTCCTACAACTACAACGTCCGTTCGTGGACAGAATATATATGGAACTCGCTATACGAAGAAGGTATTTTTTACACTCAACCACTCAATGGAGGCACACCTGCCTACAACGGGAACATATCGGCTGTAGGACATGCTTACGAAGGATTCATGGCTTATTTCAGCGCTTTCACTTACGATGGGCTTTCGAGATTGAAAACCAATCACTATTCTGACTATTATTTCACTGGACCAGGACTAGTTAATTACTCTTCCCTGTATTCTTACGACCTGAACGGTAATATAACAAACCTTTCGCGTTTCCGTGTAGGGAGTCAATTGGTCGACGACATGTATTTTACCTACAAAGGAAACCAGCATACAAATATTCTGGAAAACTCCGATAAGGCGGAAGGATTCGTGTCGTACCTGAAAAGTAACATCCAGACACACTATGCCTACAACGCTAATGGAGCTATGACCCGCGATGAACACAAGGGAATAACTATGACTTATGATTCCTACAACAGTATGCCAAAGACGGTATCCGTAACCAATAGCCTGGCAGATGGTAAGATAAATTATACATACACAGCTTCCGGACGCAAGCTCAAGGCAAAATACGAGTGGAATGTGCCCGTAAGCATTAATCCTCTTTCGGGTTCTATTGCCCCTATGAGCATTGGCGCAGGAGTGGGAGACTTGCCTCC
The DNA here is from genome assembly GCF_029893235.1 of Dysgonomonas sp. PH5-45. Classification (GTDB taxonomy): domain Bacteria; phylum Bacteroidota; class Bacteroidia; order Bacteroidales; family Dysgonomonadaceae; genus UBA1309. The sequence goes on along the minus strand of NZ_JARXWE010000036.1, from coordinate 6,565 downwards.
TATAGGATGGATAGACCCTTACCCTAATAAGAAGATGGTGTATTATGCCGACAACCTGGTGTACCACGGCGATACTCTGAAAAGAATTATGATAGATAATGGTTATATTGAGAACAGAAAATACTATTTTTACTTGAAGGATCATCTGGGTAATATCCGCGTAGTAGCCGATGCCAGCGGGCGAATGGTACAGAGAACGGATTACTATCCATTCGGTATGCCAACGATGCTCTGTTCGGAGGAGGGTGTCCAGCCATACAAATACGGTGGCAAGGAGTACGACACGATGAACGGCTTGAACCTCTATGACTTCCATGCACGGCAGTACGACCCGGCCATTGGTAGGTTCACAAGTATAGATCCGATGGCAGAAAAATACTTTGGATGGAGTCCTTATGTGTATTGCAAAAACAATCCGTTAAAATATATTGATTTGGATGGAAAAGAAACTTATATCTATTATGTTGGAAGTAAGAAAACAATATGGAATTCATTCTTTTATGGCTTTACCGCTCACACAAGTATTGGAGTGAGGCCGGAAAGCTACCAACGGGTGTATTATAATCCAGCTTCAGGAAAAAAATCTACGTTTGATTATGGCATTAATGAATTTGGTTTTAATAGATCATATAGTGAAAAAAGGACAATACAAGCCTATTTGTCAGAAGGAGATATTGTTCTTAAAGCAATATTAAAGCTTCCTAAAAATGTCGAAATTGCATTAGGGGAACTTATCGCAAATGCAGTTAATGGCAAAGACGGAGAAGGACTTTGGTGCACTAAAAAAGTAAAAAGTATGATCTATCAAGCATTTGTGGATGCAGGATATAATGAAAATGAAGCAGAAGAAATGGCAAATAAGTATATTTGGTATAATATTCCTGAATATCCAACCGCAAAAGAATTACATGAATGTGGGTATAGCGGTGTTCAGATATATTGGAAAACATCTGACGGAAAGCATGTAAATTCAGGTGTTTTCGATGTTGAAGATGAAAAGAAGGTAAAACGTACACAAGATTTTTTAGATAATTTTTCAAAAACAACAGAGGGAACATATATATGGGACGGAAATCACTGGATAAAGCAATGAAAATATTTTTGAAAATAATGAAGATCGTTATTGTTATTACTATTCTTTTAGTACTGACAGTATCAATTATCCTTCAAATTAAGTTTGAAAGAAGTATTTCAGAACAGAAAAAAGAAAATGGTTTATTAAAAGGGCGAGAAAGAATAAAATGGACCCCTGCAGTAATTTATATATTAAGTTCCAACTCACACTATGAAGAAATAGATTTGGAAGCTTTTCACCTTCCTTATTATGAAATAGGAGGATACAAAAATGTAAAAGTCCTTCCAATTAATGATGTTCAGAAATACATCCTTCATTGTTATTACACAAAAGAAGAAAAAATAAAGTATGTAGATGATGTAAAGAAAGGTGAAATTTCAGAAAAGGAAAGGCTATAGGAGAGATTAAGTATTATAATCCGGATGGAACTATCAGTTTAATTTCTTGCTATGACAAGAAAGGAAGACTTGATAATTGGCGGACTGAATATGAGAGGGATAAGGCATCAAAAACCAAATCATTTCTAAATTCTGCCGTAGGTGGGAAGGTTTCTAATGGAACTTACCATTGGGATGGAAATAACTGGATAAAACAGTAAATTTAATAATATATGAATACAAAAATCATAAAAATAATAGTATTTTCTTGCATAGGTTTATTACTCCTGTCATGTTCGGGAAATGCAATATACTGCGATATTGAGAATCAAACCATAAACAGATGTAGTGGCACAGTTTTTAATAGATTGGAAATATCTACAGATAGTTTACAACTTGTTACTTTTATTAAGAAAAAAGAAAACAAAAAAGGAGTTAGTAGGCTAAATATAAACAATATAGATAGTGATTATATAATTGAAGAAGTATTTGGCCGAGGTATACTAAAAAGTTTTACTTTATTACCTAACAGAGAATACTTATTGTTGCATTCATCCATAGGAGATGCAGCTACTGCAGAATTAACAATAAGGACAGATAGCGTTAGTAGAATTGTTTATGCAAGTAAAACATCTTGTCGTTAATTTTAGGTAATATCAATAAGGGATTATCCCTTCGATATGCCACAGCCACAAGTAGGAATGAAGGCGTTCAACCCTACAAGTATGGTGGCAAGGAATACGATACAATGAACGGCTTGGAGATGTACGACTTCCACGCACGGCAGTACGACCCGGCAGTAGGTAGGTTCACATCTACAGACCCCCATGCGGAGAATTATTACTCTACCAGTCCATACGCCTATTGTGCCAATAACCCGTTGAAGTTCACCGATCCTACGGGAATGGATATTTATTTCGACTATATGGGTAACTTCCTGTTTGATGATGGTATGGGTAATGCTTTCAGGGTTATAGAAAGAAATACATATATACGTTATGCAAAAGAGATAAAGCAGTTGCAAAAAGAAGAATCTTTTAGTGAAAAAGAATATAATAGAAGGTTGAGGCAACTTTTAACATCGCCCACAAAAGGAAATGCGAAAGAATTAACCATAAGTGATCAGGAGATTATTCAAGCTTTATATCTTGGTATGACAACTGCAGATTATGTGTATTTTCGCACAAATGATAATGAAAAATTAATAGAATATAGTGTAAATATATTATTAGATTTGAATAACCTAACAATTAGGTTTGGTCAATTAATTCAAGGAATAGAAGAAGGAGCCAAAACAAGTAAAACAGAAAATGGTTTAATTGTAATAGGGCAAATACATGGACATCCTGATAGATATAAGCCGAGAACAGGGAGTAATAAAGCTGACTCACCTGATGATAAGGGAATAGCAAAACTGTTAGGTCGTCCAGTGTTAAGTATGGAGGGTGGCAAACTTGATACATATGTAGGAGCAAATGGTCAAACTAAAAAAATGTACATGCATGGAAATATTTATTATAATTTACCAAATAATCAGAATATTATTTTTCAATATAATGGGGCACGTGATGCAAGTAGCTTGATTAGGGCAGTGGTGGAAATGAATGCCGGAAAAACACCATAAATCACAGAATTATATCTACTCTATAAATTTAAATAGTATGAAGAAAAAGTATGTGTTATTTATTATATTCCTATCGCTCCTTTCTATCCAAGGGCAAGCATATAATATAACTTTGGAATTGTATGGAAAATGTCTTTGTAATAATTCTATTACAAAGATTAGTGTATTTATGATAGAAAAAGATTCTGTAATGTATATGTCAGACTCAGAAGAGCAGATCATATTATCTGATATAGGTCTTTATCATCTTATTCCAGAATCCCTCTCAATTTTTACTGGCGAAGCTATACCCATCCATGTTAATAATTATGGATTGATCCAAGATACTGTTATTATTTCATCTATTGAGGAATTCTATGCTCCAAACTTAGACCCATCAGGCTTTTTCTGGTACTGTTGTCAGAAAACAAAGTGCGATGGCTATATGGCAGATTACTATAATAATGGCAATATGCGTATAGAAGGTAGTTTCAGAGAAGGGAAAGCCATCGGAGAAATTAAGTATTATAATCCGGATGGAACTATCAGGTCAATTTCTTGCTATGACAAGGAAGGAAAACTTGTTAATATAAAACACTTTAATGAGAAAGGTGAGCTTTATCGGCAAGATAATGCTTACTGAAAAAGCTAAAGCTAAAAATAGATGAAAAACCTTGGCCGACGATCTCTATTTTACCTACAAGGGCAACCAACATACGGGCATCCTGGAGAATTCCAATAAAACGGAAGGGTTCAAGTCGTACTTGAAAAATAACCTCCAGACACACTATACCTACAATGCTAATGGAGCAATGATCCGCGACGAGCACAAGGGTATAAGCATGCAGTATAAACGATATAATGGCATGCCACGGCGCATAGATGTCGATAACGATTTGGCCGTAGGGGTGATATACTACGAATATACCCACGGCGGCAGGAAACTGTCGGCTCAATATTCATGGAATGTGCCCTACAGTGTGAATCCTGTGATGGGCTCGATACAACCCTTTGCAACAGTCCAACCGAAGCCCACACCTTACAGCAACAGCAAGCTGATACGTTATGACGAGAATATAGTACTTCATTCGGATGTGGTAAAAACAATTTTTATCGAAAATGGCTATATTGAGGATGGAATGTACTATTTTTACCTTAAGGATCATTTGGGTAATATCCGTGCGGTAGTAGATGCACAGGGCAATACCGTGCAGGTGACGGATTATTATCCGTTCGGCATGCCCACAACCGCCAGTAGGAATGAAGGCGTTCAACCCTACAAGTACGGCGGCAAGGAATACGACATGATGAACGGATTGGAGATGTACGACTTCCATGCCCGCCAGTATGACCCCGCCATAAGCAGGTTCACATCCATTGATCCAATGGCAGAGATGTATTATTCTATCAGTCCGTATGCTTATTGTGCTAATAATCCGTTGATATATTGATCCAACAGGAGAAAGTATTTGGTATACTAACGATCCTGATGAAATTGCCAGATTTTGGTCTGCATTGACAACTGCCTATTCTGGAACAACAAATGTTTGTCCAGATTGTTTTGAAAAATTTGATTATCAAGGAAGTAAATGGGATTATATTCCTGAAAATGTATTTAAAGAATATATTGCAACAGGATTATATTATAATGACCAAACGAATTACTTTATCTTAACGAATATTCCAACAATTACTCCTAACATGGAAGGATCGGATGGGTATGCAATTGGAGTAATGAATTTATTTCTTCCCGCGGTGAAAAATCCTCTTTTACCAATCTCTAAAGATGTTGGTATAAATCATAAATATATTCAAGAAAATAATGGAGCTATTACACAAACAAATACTGAATTTTGGTTTCTGTTAGGAGGCACAAGAGTCGGAATAGCAGCATTGAAGCACATACGGAATTTTGTAAATCGTCCTCCTGATAGAAATTTGTATTTTTCTAGACCATCCCAAGATAAGATGGGTAAACCTAAAGGGAATACTCCGGGCAACAATCAGTCTCAAAACAAGCAAGTTAGTGATCTGGCAAGAAAATACAAACTAAGTAAACAACAACGAAGGCAATTACATGATATGATTTCAGGAGAAGGTTATGGGTATCATGAAATAGAACAAGTAATAAAGAATTTTATAATAAAATAAAGTAAAAAAATGATGGACTTAATAGCATCTTTGACAGAACTAAAATCAAAAATTGTACTAAGTAGTAAAACAGGGGGAGGTAGTGGTTCTATCTTAAAAATGGAAATAGAAATGAATTGTTATTTGTTTATCTATTGTGTTTGGAGAATAGAACACAACAATATTGTGCTTGCAACTTCTGATGACGATAGCCAAGCACAAATAGGACGAATGGCCAAAAGCGCAAAGTTACTTGAAAATAAAAAAGTAACTTCATTAAGTCTATCTGACCAATATGATTTAACAATTTGTTTTGATGATAATTACTGTTTCAGAGCATTTTGCAATATTTCTTACTCTCAAACTGAAAATGGTGGTACATACGATACAAACTGGGAACTATGTCTCCCTAGTGAAAATATAGTATTTAAAATCAACAATCATTTTAAAGAAGAGATGGAGGCATATTATTGAGGGGGTATGGACATTATTAGGCTTTGCTGATTTTGACCTTTACCAAAGAACAAAAGGGGAGATAATACAACCATATGCAGGAGCCCGGATAGATTTTAATTCGGATTGGGCTACCCGGATGGTTGATGAAATATTAAATACTGACCCTTCGTTATTAGAATATGCAAATAAGGCTCGGAGTAAGCACAAGTGGGATATAAAGACTAAATCTCCAGACGGTGCTGAAGGAATATATTATGGATCTAAGCTGTATGGAAAGTATACATCTGCACGGGATGCCGGTAATTTTGCAGCTGGAGCTGTTGCCCAAAAATCTATAATCCCTAATTTCATTACTGATTATGGTTACGAGATATACAACAGATCAGAAAATAAAATAGGAAAATCGATAAATTTATTATTGAGAAATGGTTTGAATCCTATTATGATATTTGAGACGGGGCTCTTCGGAGAAGATACGCTTTCAAAGGTTGGTATTGAAGCCGGAAAATCATATATACGAAACTTAGAGAATAAAAGATGAAAAAAGTATCATTTATTTTAGCATTGATAATCTGTTCCTGCACAGAGAAGCAGGTTGTGTATTATGAATATAATGGAACAACAATAACCCGTGTAGATGATGGTAACAAGGTGTATCTTTTTTATGGAAAACAGACCGACATTGACCCATCACACAAAAGTTCTTATATAAAAGCTGAATATAGTGGTTTTAACAGCGCACTTGCCGGCTATATCCGTTTTTGTAATAATGGGAAAGTACAGGTACTTCCGGTTGCGGCATATTTTGAAGAAATAGGAACAAATGAAGAATGCGAATCAGTATTTAAAAAATTAGATAAATAAAAGCGATGGCAATTTTGCCCATCGTATGTATGAGTAGTCCGGCAGTGGATCTTACTTTTT
>NZ_JARXWE010000035.1 GCF_029893235.1 Dysgonomonas sp. PH5-45 | reverse complement strand
AAAGTAAGATCCACTGCCGGACTACTCATACATACGATGGGCAAAATTGCCATCGCTTTTATTTATCTAATTTTTTAAATACTGATTCGCATTATAAACTAATACAAAGGAAAAGAGGAGAACTTAATATGTTGCCCGACTCTGATGTAGAGGTAAAAATCAAAAATTGCGAGAATACAATAGTAAGACTGAGAAAACAGCCAGAAGAAATAATCTTGCCACCACAAGAACCACCGCTCCCGACAAATAAAGAAACAGGAAAAGAAAAACCAGATATTCCCAATACTATAAACAATAACTTCAATTTCTTACCTCTTGGCGTACATCAATTTGTAAATAAGCGATACGGAAAAGGAATGTTATTTGCAGGAACCCAAATTGGAGGTGGAGTAGGAACATATTTCTTAGCCAAAGGAGCAATAAATGCAAATGACAAACTTCGACACGAACAATATCAATCGGCAGCACGAGAACGTGAACTTAAGAATTCTCGTAATTGGCAAATTGCAGGGGCAGCAATTTGCTCTTTAGGAACAGTAGCAATGCTTTGGTGGAATTATTGCGATAACTTTGATAAAAATTTCGCATTAAAACCTATTGCCATGTTAGACGAATATGGTAAACCACAAATGGGACTGAGTTTGAGTTTTAATTTCTAAAAACTCCATTAAGATGAGAAAAATATTTATAGCATTAATAGGATTTTTATTGTTCCTTTCCTGTAATGAAGATGAAAACTCGCGAACAGGGTATTTAGAAGTTGATGTTCGTTATACGGGAGGTGCAAGTCAATGGGAATTAGATGGTGTAAAAATTGCTTTACACAGAATTAATACTGATGGGCTAGAGCAGAAAAGCGAATGGATTGATAAGACAGGAAAACAGAGGATTGAATTGCCATTTGGGCAATATAGGTTGGTTTTAAATGGGAATCGTTGTAAATTAATTGATACAGATAGTATAGTTACTATAAATGCAGGTGAACCAACCCCCAAAGCTGTAAGTATTGAGCATCTCGGTTATTCTGTAGTGGTTAAGTATAAGGATAAAGAAATGAACAGCGGTGACACAATCACTTTTGGCAGTGGTGCTGCTTTAGATATTTGGAATAAATACAGCAGTAATGACTTAAAATGGACTGCAAAAGCATTTTCAAAATCTGATTGGATTAAATTCACGAAAGATAATGGAACTATTTTAGGTAATAGAACTGATTATGCTCTTTTCGAAATAACGGATTTGCCAAATTATGGTACTAATTATGCAGAAATCATTATTGCAACGGAAGATGAGGGTACATTTACAATAGTAGTAGGTATTTTTAAGTCAGGTGGCGAACCTCAAAAAGCTGCTATTACAGGAGATGAAGAAAATATTTGTCCTGCTACGAATGTAATATTAACTGCCAATGCTTCAGATGCAACTTCATATAAATGGTACAAAGGGAATACTTTAATAGATGAGGAACATACTGATAAATATAATGTAACTTCAACTGGAACCTATTCTGTAATAGGAGTCAATACAAACGGCGAAGGAGTGAAAAGTGATGGAAAACATATAACGATAAATTCTTGTGATACGCCTCCTGCCAAAGCCACTATAATTGGTGAAAATGAAAATATCTGTCCTGCTACAAACGTAATACTAACTGCCAATGCTGCGAATGCTACTTCTTATAAATGGTATAAGGGAAATAACATTATTAGCGGAGAGAATGGGAACACTTTCACTGTGACTCAAACAGGAACTTACTATGCCGTTGGTGTTAATACAAATGGCATAGGGGTTCAAAGTGATGGAAAAGCTGTAACAATCTCAACTTGCGTTGATATACCTGCAATAGCTACAATATCAGGAAATTCGACCAATAATTGTTCTGGTGCAGATGGATTAACTGTAACGCTTACTGCGAATGCAACGAGGGCAACAAGTTATATTTGGCGCAAAGGTAATCAACAATTAAATGAAACAGGAAATACATTAGTAGTCGGAGAAACAGGAACATATTATGTAACAGGAGTAAATGGGTCAGGAGTAGGAAAAGAAAGTGTTGGAAAATCAGTTACTATTACTTCCTGTATGCCTACAAACCCTACAAATGTGAAAGTAGAAGAATTCATTTATACTTCTATGGTTGGAAGTAAAATTAAATTATCTTGGAATAATGTTTCTTCTGCGACACAATATAAGATTCAAGTGTGTGATAATCCAACAATGAATGGATGTGATCATAATTATTATACCACAACAAACAGTTACTATTATTTTTATCCAAACGACTTACCTTGTGGACAAAAATATTTTAAGATAATTGCAGTGAATAGTTTTGGTGAAAGTTCAGGAACTCCATTTTCATATATGATGCCTGTTTCAATCACTGCAACAAACAACCTGTATCTTACGTACAACCACGCAACACAAGCATATATACTTAGTTATATAGATGCTGATGTTAAGTGGTATGAAGGAGTTATCTATTTTGAAATTCAAAGAAAAGAAGATGATGGCCCTTGGAAAATCATAGCAACAATTACAGGTAACACAAATGAAAGTATAACAACCACACACAGTTATCAGGATTATACATATTCAAAAGATGCAGAGGTGTTAGAATATAGAGTAAGAACATACATCAATACGGATTGTGGAGTAATTGAAGATTATGCATATTGATTATTTGGAAATAAGTAAAAGGCACTGGGGTATCCCTCCCCAGTGCCACCACTAAAAAAATTCAATAGCACCTGATTTAACAATTTCTCATCAAACCTGTGACGTATGAACTTTCTTAGTGGCAAATGTACGATTAAGCGAGGACAGTACAAAATTCATTTTGGATTGTCGAGCGTGAGTACATTATGAAAAGATAGCACTTTATTTGCGTTTCTTATTGAAGCCCTTCTTTGGAGGGAACTCAAAAATTGTTTTATACTCCGCATCAAAAGTTACGGCAGCATCGAAAGGCTTGTTTTCTTTGCTCTTAAAGCCTTTGATAGCACCCGTTTTACCTTTGCTAAGCAGGTCTTTCAGTTGTCCGTCGGTCAGGTCTTTGCCTGACTTGTTCCGAAACACAGTCAATCCGCAATTTTCGTTCTGACACTTGACAACCTTCTGAAAGAAAACAACCTGACCGTTTTTACACTTAGGACACGGACAGCTCTCACGCTGATTGCCACCGCCTTCGATTTTAGTTCCCAACAGTTCAGTCGTTATCTGTGCTACATATACTTCAATTCCTTTGTGGAACGTATCAGCATCCATTTTCCCTTCTGCTATCTTATTCAAAGCATTTTCCCATTCGCCTGTCATGCTGATATCTGCAATCTTTTTATCACGAACAGCCAGATAAACGACCAATCCTTTATTAGTGGGAACGAGCGATTTCTTTTCGCGTACAATATATTCACGAGAGAATAATGTTTCGATAATATTGGCACGGGTGGCAGGTGTTCCGATACCCGATTCTTTGATTGCTTCCCGTTCTTCCTCGTTGGTAAGGTCTTTGCCGCAGGTTTCCATAGAAGAAAGCAGACTGCTTTCTGTGTGTAACGGGCGGGGCTTGGTTTGTTTCTCCAATAAGTCCGTTCCGTTAATGGGAAGTCCGTCGCCATTAGATAAAGACGGAAGTGCCGGTGCGTCGTCTTCGCCTTTTTCTTCATCGGGTGCGTTCAATACGGCACGCCAACCGGGAGTAAGGATAACACTACCTTTGACCGAAAACAAAACGCCCGAAGCATCCAAAGAAACGCTTGTGTTTTCTTTGGTACATTTACCTGAAAAGGCTTCCAACATACGGGCAGCAATCATATCATATATGATACGCTGGTCGGCTGAAATATCGCCCGGCATATTTTCCGTAATAATCAGGGCATGGTGATCGGTAACTTTTTTATCGTTTACCGAACGCCTGTTCAGGCTTGCTCCTGACAATGTTTTTGCGTAACTGCCGAATGGAGCATAACCGGATAGCTGACTGATAAGGGCAGGTATCTCGGCAAAAACATCATCGGAAATATAGCGGCTTCCTGTTCTCGGATAGGAAATGAGCTTCGCTTCATAAAGCGATTGTGCCACCGACAGGGTTTTATCTGCCGAAAAACTATGGCGGCTGTTCGCTTCTTTCTGCAAGGTGGTCAGGTCGTAGAGCAATGGCGGTTCCTGACTTCCTTGCTTTGTTTCCACGTTTACGACACTGACGGATTCTGACGAGCGGATACGCTCTAAGATTGTGTCTGCGTCCTGTTTCGTATTGTATCGTTCTGTGGAAATAGCGGCGAACTGGGTTGCATCTTTTGCCGTATGCAATTTTACCTGAAAATAGGTTTGCGGCTTGAACTCTTTGTTTTCGAGGTATCGGCTGCAAATCATGGCGAGCGTAGGCGTTTGTACCCGTCCTAATGACCATACCCCGTAGCCTGCCGATACCGAAAGGGCTTGTGATGCATTTATTCCGACAACCCAATCGGCTTGGCTCCGGGCTTTTGCTGAAGCGTACAGGTTGTCGTATTCTTTTCCCGGACGTAGATTCTCCAACCCTTTGCGGATAGCCTGATCCGTAAGGCTGCTTATCCAAAGACGGTCGAAAGGTTTGGAACATTCAAGATAATCAAATATATATCTGAATATTAACTCTCCCTCACGTCCGGCATCGGTAGCAACCACGATTCGCTCACATTTATTGAATAACTCTTTGATAACTTTAAGTTGCTTCATTGTGCCCGGATCGGGTTTATATTCCTTACCGTCTTTTACCTGACGGGGTAACAACTTAAATTCGGCAGGAAGTATCGGCAGGTTTTCAGCTTGAAAGCCTGTGATACCATAATCCTGTGGCATTGCCAATGTTATAAGGTGTCCAAACGCCCATGTAACGGCATATCCGTTACCTTCCAAATAACCGTCCTTGCGGTTATTCGCACCAACGATAGCCGCTATATCACGGGCTACCGACGGTTTTTCTGCAATTATTACTTTCATTTACTATCGGATTTTTTTAGTGGTTGATATTACATTTTGTGTCCTGTGGATTTTTTCACAGGCTTTTTAACTCCTTGCTGTTGTTTCTGTTCTTTGTTCTGATTCTCGGTAGGCTTTTGCTGACCTTGTTTCAGGGGGTCCTTTACATTCTTTGTCGCTTCATTGGTTTTGCCTTCGGAATTAACCGCTACCTGTGTTTTATTTCCTTCAGCAACTTTCACATCCGCACCTTGCTTTTTGGCTTTATCAGGATTCCATTTGAAAAAGTCGAGTTTGCCTTTTTCATTGTTTACTTTTACATACGCATTGAAAGGCTCTCCCTTTGCATCTTTCAGCATTCCTTGAACATAGACTGCTTTACCCTCACGAAGTGAGTTCTGCTGTTTTTCATCCAAATCAACGCCTAAGAGTTTTTTGGGAATACGGACTTGGTTCTGTTGTTCCCCGTTTTGGCTCTGTTCCTGCTTGGCGTTTTGTTGGTACTTATTGCGGTCTAATCCCTCGTAGGAGAAATCGTAACCGCCTTTGGCAGCATTGAACTGAACGTAAGCATCAAATTTTCGGGGATTGTCTGTACCGATTGTGTTTTTAGAGGTCATGCCCTCGACCAATACTTTCTTTCCCTCTTTGAGTGCCTGTTGCTGTTCGGGAGTTAGTTCCGTGCCTTTCAGGTTTTGAGAAACGGTAAGTTTATCAAGCGGTACGGCTTCCAAACGGTTGGTCAGTTTGTCAATGGAAATAAGCGACGGTATTTTTTCGCCTGGTCTTGGTTCCAGTTCGACCACACGACCACCGTTACCTGTCGCCAATAGGTTTTCTTTAACATCGTTCGGGAGCATGATACCCTGAAACGGTTTATCCAAATCTACCTGTTGTTGCTGTGGGTGCGGAACGAATTTCAGACTACCATCAGGTTGTTCCTCTAATGACAGGCGGGCTTTCATCGGATAATCCACGCCCTCGATTTTCAGATTAATATCCACAAGGTGCGGAGATTTGTACCCGTAACTCATGGCTTTGAGTTCGCCCTCTAAATTTTCGGGTTTAATACCGTATTTCTGATACTCGCTTTCAGGGATACGGTTCGTGTCGAATTGCTTAAATTCCGTTTTCTGTTCGGTTGTTGCATCCATTTTTTCTTCTTTTTTTTCGGTTACTACTTCTTTTTCGTCTTTCTTGGTTGATTGCTCCTGTTCTTTATTCAGGTAATCTCTCGGATCAATACGAAACTTTTCCAATTCTTTATCACTAAGCGATAGAACTTTATCAAGCATATCAACTGTTACAGCATAGAATCCCGTATGAGAGGGGTTCTTTGCCTGATTAAAGAAGTTTTTGAAAAAGTTTTCGAGCGGATCAGCGTGTTTGTCGATTTTGATAAAATCGGTCTGTTTCGCCTTCATGGGATCAATGGCATCAATCTTTCCTTTCTTGTCAATGCCTTTCACTACTTTGAGTTTGTTACCCTCTCCTTCATCTCGCATCAGGAGAACTTTGTCTTTCGGATTTAATTTTTCATCCATGATTAAACTGTTTTTTTGTTCTGCATCACTATTAATGCAGAATAAAAGTAGGCTTAATCAGAGGGTTATCAGTAGCTTTGTCAGCAGGTGGACGCTTGTGGCTTCGATTTGGGTAGGTGTGGCGTTAGGGATAATATTTGCTTAAATATCATTCGTGATTTTGCGAATTAAAAATCTATTCGTATATTTGCGAACTGAAAAATAATAAAGTATGCAAAAGCAAGAACTTACAAAAGAACAGGAACGAATGGCACGTTTTGCTAAAGCAATGGGGCATCCTATACGGATTGCAATACTTCAAATGCTTGCCAACCAGACGTGCTGTTTTCACGGAGATATGTCGGAATTACTACCTATCGCCAAAAGCACCTTGTCCCAGCATTTGAATGAACTGAAAGATGCGGGATTGATACAGGGGGAGATTACCCCACCAACAGTAAAATACTGTATCAATAGAGAAAATTGGGCTTTGGTAGAAAAGCTGTTAGGAGGATTTATTGAAAGTGTGGCTACTTCAAAAGGTGGCTGCTAACGGCTATTTTTTTGCGTAATATATTCGTTGAATTACGAACTGCGAACGAAAAATATAAAGTTAAACGATAATTCTAAAAACAATCAACATGAAAAAAAGTATTTTATTCGGATTACTCATTGTATTGCTGACAGCTTGCGGTGGTAATACACAAAAGAACAATCAGCAATTACCCGAAACGGGTGAAATAAAAACACAGCTTACAGATGCTTCTACTGTAAACGTTTACTATTTTCACGGCAAACAACGTTGTAAAACGTGTATTGCGGTAGGCGACGTTACAGAAAAGACCATAAAAGAACTTTATGCGAGTAATCCCCATGTAAAGTTTATTGAAGTAAAAACCGATGAAGAACAAAATGCTTCACTCGTAGAAAAATACGAAGTAACGTGGAACGCCCTCATTATAGCCAAAGGTGATAACCATATAGAAATTACCAAAGAGGCTTTTGCCAACGCTTTGAATAGTCCCGAAAACCTTACCAACCTTATCAAAACCGAAGTAGATAAAAGGTTATGATGGAGTATTTACAAAACCTTGCCGACGGATCAAATTGGCCGATACTAACAGCGTTTGTATTAGGCTTAATGACTGCTATCAGTCCTTGTCCGTTGGCGACAAACATCACAGCAACCGCCTATTTGAGCAAAGATATAGGAGTGAAACACCGTGTGTTATTCAACGGATTGTTCTATACGCTTGGACGGATGTTCACTTATACAGCACTCGGACTTATATTTTATTTTGGTGCGAGCCAGTTTCAGATAGCACGGCTATTACAAAATATCGGTGGTATGTGGTTGGGTATAGCACTTATAGTAATCGGAATTTTGATGCTTGACGTAATCAAATGGAATATTCCGGGAATGGGGAAGCTCACATCCAAACTTGAAAAGAAAGAAGGAAAGAAAAACTATCTCGATGCTTTTTTACTCGGATTGTTATTTGCACTTGCCTTTTGCCCATACAGCGGGGTACTTTATTTCGGCGGTCTGATCCCTATAACTATCGCCAGTCCGTCAGGGCTGTTACTTCCTCCTGTATTTGCCATTGCAACAGGATTACCCGTTATCATCATAGCATGGCTATTAGCATACAGCGTCAGCAATGTTGGGAAGTTCTACAATAAAATGAATGTTTTTCAAAAATGGTTTAAGCGTATAGTCGCTGCCGTGTTTATCATGGTTGGGATTTATTACATCATAACAAGTATTTAGGAACAATTTTAATATATCAAGATATGGAAATCATCGTATTGGGTACAGGTTGTGCCAAATGTAAAACAACCTACGAAACAGTAAAGAAAGTAATTGAAGAAAACAATCTGGACATAAATCTTACTAAGCAGGAAGATATTATGGAAATCATGAAATATAACGTGATGATTTTGCCGGGCATAGTTGTCGACGGCGAAGTGAAAATCAAAGGTCATGTACCTTCCGAAAGCGAAATCCGCAAGTTATTGGGAGTATAACAACGTTACACATGGAAACTAAAAAAGAGTTGAAAATCCTTCTTTGGATGGTTGTCATTTTCGCCGGAGTATTTTTCCTGCCCTTAAGTAGCGAACGGTTTATGACAGCGATTGATGCGACACTCGACCTATCGAAATGGTACGCACAGGAACACGTTGTTATGTGCCTTCTCCCTGCTTTCTTTATTGCAGGTGTGATAGCTGTCTTTATCAGTCAGGGGGCGGTATTGAAGTATTTCGGAGCAAATGCTAAAAAATGGCTATCCTACACAGTTGCTGCTGTTTCGGGTGCTATTCTGGCGGTATGCTCCTGCACTATTCTGCCGTTGTTTACCAGTATCTACAAACGTGGAGCCGGATTAGGGCCTGCTATTGCGTTCTTGTATTCAGGACCGGCAATCAGCATACTGTCTATTATTCTCACATGGCGTATTCTTGGGGTGGAAATGGGCGTTGCCCGTATGATTGGGGCAGTTACATTTTCGGTTATTATCGGACTGGTGATGTCGTTTATCTATCGTAAAGAAGAAAAAGCGAAAAAAGAAGAACAGATGAACATTACTGTTCCTCCGGCTAAACGCCCGATGTCGCAAACCATGTTTCATTTCTTTACTTTAGTGTTGATACTTGTCTTTGCAAATTGGGGCGCACCTGCTGCCGATGATACTTCGAGTATATGGTTCTACATATTTACTTATAAATGGTATATTACAGGGGTATTGGCTCTTATGCTTGCCTATTCCCTGATAGCCATATTAAAGATTAAATGGCAATGGGTTATAGCCGGAGTTATTGCTACGGCAAGTTCGGCGGTATTGGCAAACCTGCTTATACCAAATCCGAAACTGGTTCCGCTTGTTCCGATGATTGTCGGTATTACTGCCCTTTCCCTTGTTACCTTGTTGGATAAACGTGATCCCGAAAACAAAGAATGGACACTCTCAGCATGGGGATTCGCCAAACAGATAATGCCGTTGCTCGCTATCGGAGTGGTTACAGCAGGCTTTCTACTCGGCTCTACGCACGATAATACTGCGATTGCGGGTGTGATACCCAACGAATGGATTGAATGGGCAGTAGGTGGAAACTCACTTTTATCTAATTTCTTTGCCAGTTTTACAGGAGCGTTTATGTACTTTGCCACACTGACCGAAGTGCCGATTATTCAGGGATTGCTTGCTTCCGGTATGGGAAAAGGCCCTGCATTAGCTTTGCTTCTTGCAGGCCCTTCGCTTTCCTTACCGAATATGCTCGTCATACGTGGAGTTATGGGTACGCAAAAGACGGTTGTCTATGTAACACTGGTTATTATCATGGCGACAATCTCCGGTCTGGTTTATGGAACATTTTTTTAAGAATACAACACAATGAAAATATTGATTTTATGTACAGGAAATAGCTGTCGCAGCCAAATGGCTCACGGTTTCCTACAATCGTTTGATAAAGGGATTGAAGTTTATTCAGCGGGAACAGAACCTGCAAAGGAAGTAAACTCGATGGCTATCGAAGTAATGGCTGAAGCCGGAGTGGATATTAGTAACCATACTCCGCATGATGTCAGGGAGTATATCAACCAAGCGTGGGATTATGTAATAACCGTTTGTGATGAAGCCAATGAATCCTGTCCTGTCTTTATAGGAAAGGTGGAACACCGCTTGTACTTTGGCTTTTGTGATCCGTCGAAAGCGGAAGGTACACCGGAATTTATCAAAGACCAGTTTCTCCGAGCGAGGTTTGAGATTAAAAATAAATTCTCCGAATTTTACATTACACAGATATTAAAAAAAGAAATGCCTAAATGTGCCTGCTCCGGCGAATGGGAATAAAAACAACAATAGGTTATGAATGAGTTATTTGAAAAAGGAGCCATCCTAAATATGGCAGAAATGGTTGAATACTCAACCGGTGGTGTTATCAGTAAACAGGTATTGAAAAATGATGCGGGAAACATAACCCTCTTTTCGTTTGATAAAGGACAGGGATTAAGCGAACATACTGCACCGTTTGATGCTATGGTAGAAATTTTAGATGGAGAAGCTGAAATTTCAATAGCAGGCAAACCGTTAGTGCTGGTTACTGGTCAGTCTGTAATTATGCCTGCGGGTATTCCTCATGCTTTGTATGCAAGCAAACAGTTTAAGATGTTACTTATAATGATAAAAGGGTAAATCATAGCCGATTTACCCCTCTTCTCTAACAGCTTTATAAAAAAGTGTTAATCATTTACTCCGCTTGTTGCTGTAACAAGTGAGCTAACTCAGGGTCATCCTTAATGCGTTGTAATTCTTCGGCAACGATTTGTTTGGTTTCGGCTTTGATACGGTCGTAATTTTCCTTAATCATATCCTTCATGCGATTAACTCCGTTTTCGTCCGTGAAGTCGGTAATCACAGGAATGGATTGATAAGCTTTTGTTTCGGCAGCGACTTTCGCATTATCTACCACAATTTCGCAATGGAAAATTTTCTGCTCGATACGCTCATCGAAGTTGTCAGCAATTGCACCAACAAACATACCCTGTGTTAAGTTACTGATTTTGGACGGTGGTATCAAACTATCCATTTGAGTGCTGATAGAGGTTGATTTATCGTTGCGATTAATAGTCATGGATTGGCGTTTCTGCAATACTTTTCCGAAACGGTCGGAAAGCGTTTTTGCCGTATCTCCCACAACCTGACCGGAGAAAATATTACCGACGGTGTTCATCACGACTTTTGCTTCTTTGTCGCCGTAATCCCTTGTTAATTGGCTGAAATCTTGAAACCCTAAAAGCACTGCAACTTTATTACTTCGGGCTGTTGCTATCAGGTTATCCAATCCTTTGAAGTAAATTGTGGGCAGCTCGTCAATGACTACCGAACTTTTCAGTTGCCCCTTTTTATTAATGAGTTTCACGATACGGGAGTTGTAAAGTCCCAATGCCGCACCGTAAATGTTCTGTCTGTCGGGATTGTTACCGACAACCAACACTTTCGGATCATCAGGATTGTTTATATCAAGCGTAAACTCATCGCCACTCATAACCCAGTACAACTGGGGCGAAATCATACGGGATAACGGAATTTTCGCACTTGCTATCTGTCCCATTAACTGGTCGGCAGCACCACCCAACCATGCGTCCATAAAGGGAGAAAGGTAGTTTTCAAGTTCAGGATATGAAGTGAGAATCGGGAAAATATCTTCGTAGCGTTTATTCAGGAACTCAATCGCATGAGGGAACGTACAATATTTTCCGTCCTTATAAATACGGAGATACCAAATTATCGAAGCGAACAAAATAATCGGAGATTCTACAAAGAAGTCACCCTGCTTCTGCACCCACGTTTTATTGAGGTTGAGCATAATCGTGTAACTCGATTCGTATGCGTCCGAAATATCTTCCATGAAAGACGGGTTAATAGGATTGCATCGGTGTGAACGGCTCGGATCATCGAAGTTAATCACATAGAAAGTCGGTATTTTTTTGTATCCTAATTGATTGTTTAATAAATGGTTATAAGCGATTATAGAAAGGTCTGGAAACTTGAAATCATACACATACATCGAAAATCCTTTCTCTATCTGCTGCTTTATGTACTGATTAACAACTGCGTATGATTTTCCACTGCCCGGAGTTCCTAATACAATACTGGCACGAAAAGGATTGACGACATTTATCCAACCTTTCCATTGCTTCTTTTTATACCAAAATTTAGTTGGTAGGTTCACGGAATATTCACTCTGTAATAAGCGTGTTTCTTGCATGAAACTTTCGTTCTCTGTGTTGAAAACATCGTCGAACATATTGTTTTTGAGCAAACGGCTCATCCATAAGCCACCAACTAACAAAAACAGATAGCCTGCTGCCATTGTGAGGATATAAAAACCTGTTGTTGCCGCTGTGGGTAACGGTAAATCAAGTATCCACCAGTTCATAAAGAACAGGATAAAACCGATTGCCAGAAAAACATATATTTTCGGCCAAGTGATTTTTTCCTCTTTCACGCCCTTAGTACCCAAACAGGAAAGGGCAAGGAAAACAACGGCAAATAATTTGGTGTACAGAATATTGCCGAATAGTCCGGCAGTTCGGTCAAAGTTCAGTAGTATCTTATCAACTACTCCGATATTGATTCCCCATTCCCGCAGAGCGAAATAGCAGAACCAATAAATGTTTATCACTACGAAAATTATGCTTATTGCCCGCATAAATTCCATGACTTTAGCAAGTCCTCTTAAATCATCTTCTTGTTGCATTTTCTATAAAATTTAAAATGTTTGAGAAGCGAAATTATAGAGGTAAACTCTAAATTTCAGAGGTTTGAAGCGAGGTGGCAGCATGTGGCTTCGATTTGGCAGTGTGTGGCTCTTATCTCTATGAAAATTAGGTTGAAATGCACGAAAAGCCCTATCTTTGTAAATCTTAAAATTTCAATGATGCTATGTATATAGAACAGTTTATTATAAAAAACTATAGGGGAATCGCTGAATTAACCCTACATTTCAACAAAGGGTTAAATGTCCTAATCGGAGAGAATAATTCTTGCAAAACTGCAATTATTGACGCATTGCGTGTTTGTTTGAGTTATGGTAATCAGAAAAGAGATATTTATATATCATCATCAGACTTTCATATAAATAAGTCTGCCATTGATGATGTTTCAACTGCCATTGAGTTTCATTTACATTTTAAGATTGAAGTTCCTGCTGAAGCCGGCTGGTTTAACGACCTATTGTGCGTTCAAGAAGATGGGACACAAGACTTACAATTACACTTTCGTTACTATCTTGACGAAAATGATAGAATTAGGTATAAAGTTTGGGGTGGTTCAAATGAGGGACAAGTTATAGCTCCAGAGGTTTTGTTTCTTTTATATCATGTCCATTTAGATGCGTTAAGAGATGCTGAAAATCATTTACGTCCTATTAGAGGCAATCGACTCGGACAATTATACACGAATATTCAAATAGACCCTGATTCAACAACTGATAAGGAGCGGAAAAAAGAAATTGCTAAAAAAGTTCGAGAAGCTGTCGATAGTGATAATGACTGGACTGAGCATATAGGAAAAGGAAAAGGGAAAATAAATGAACATTTGAAAGAAACAAGTTTTTCAAGTAAACAACAACAGGTGGATATTCTATTTCTTCCTTTCGATTTTAATCGTTTAGTTGATAATTTGAAAATTCAAATGCCAATATATTCCGAAGAACTACTTGACGGTGATGCTTCAAAGCAAAAACATTTTGAACTTTATCAAAACGGATTAGGATATAACAATCTTATTTATACTGCCACTGTTTTAGGAGACTTAAAGCAGAGAAAAGAACTGTATAGAGAATGTTATGTAGCTTTACTTATAGAAGAGCCGGAAGCACATCTGCACCCACAACTCCAAAATTTATTCTTTAAATATTTGGATAAGTTAGAAACAGAGCAAGGTTCCCAAATTTTCATATCTTCTCATTCTCCTACAATCACTGCTAAGGCTGATTTGAAATCGGTTGTTGTTCTACAAAATCAGGGTGAAAAAATTACAGCATTATCTCTTGATAAATCTGGTTTGACAGAAGGTAATCGTAACTATTTACGTAAATTTTTAGATGTAACAAAATCTCAATTATTCTTTTCTAATGGTGTCATATTGGTTGAAGGCATTTCTGAGTCTTTACTCTTGCCTATATTCAGCAAAATAATGGGAGAAGAAGGGAAATATGATTTAGAAAATGTGGGAATAGAATTAGTAAATATAAACGGTGTTGCTTTTTCTCATTTTGCAAACATGTTTAATAATGAAGATGAAAACAAAAACCTTAAAACAAGGTGCTCACTGATAACTGACGATGACAGAGCTGAGGAAACGGATGAAATTGACTCAAGAGCCAAGAATGCAAAAGAACTTGAACGGAAAAACTTGAAAGTTTTTTTAGCAGAACGAACATTTGAATTTGAACTATTTGTAGCGGGAAATAAAGATATTCTAATAGATATTTTCCGTGAGATGCACCCTGTAGCAGCAAATAGAATCGTTGAAGATGAAGACGTAAAAATATATGCAACAAATTTTTTAGAAAAGGTTGTTGCTAATAAAGCAAAATCAGAGTTAGCACACAGGCTTGCGATGAAATTAGCATTAGACGAAGCTGCAAGAAACGCATTCTCTGTACCTACCTATATACAAAACGCTATAAAATTTGTAACTAAAGGAGAATAATTGAAATGTTTCGAACTCTATCCGATAGTCAGCGTGAGATAGTCTTCAACAAATCCGGTAAATTTGTTGTAAGGGCGTGTCCAGGCAGTGGTAAGACTTTTTGTGTCGGGGCAAGATTGGCAAGACTTGTTCATGAATGGAAAAATCGACATGAAGGGATTGCAGTTCTTTCATTCACAAATGTAGCATGGCAGGAGATAGAAAAGAAGTGTGGCGAAAAGTTTAGCTTAACAAAAATATCTTATCCTCACTTTCTTGGAACGATTGATAGTTTTATAAATAAATATATATTCCTTCCCTTTGGGCATTTAATATTAAAGTGTAATGGTCGTCCTACTTTGGTCGGGGAGCCTCATGGTGTTTGGAGTGGAAAGGATTTTAGTAGTTCCTTATTCGATAATATCAGTTACTCAATAGATGGCTCTATGTATGCAGTTCAACCTAAAAAAATGAATGCAAATTGGCAGCAAAACAAGCATATTACTGGAGCGAAAAAACGTTTTAATAAAGCGGGTTATGCTACACAAAACGATGCTAATTTTTTTGCCATGAAGATTCTTGAAGCATATCCGCAAATTGCTAAAGCTATTGCCATAAGATTTCCATATTTGATAGTAGATGAAGCACAGGACACTTCTGATATTCAAATGAGGATTATTGATTTACTCATAGAAAATGGTCTATCGGAAGTAATGCTCGTTGGAGATCCTGATCAGGCTATTTTCGAATGGAATGATGCCAAACCAGAATTACTTACTCAAAAATATGCGGAATGGGAAAATTCCATAATCTTAAATGAGAATCGTAGGAGTTCTCAAAACATTTGCAGTTTTACTTTCGGAATATCCTCTTTGGAAAATGTTTCTGTTTCTGTTAATGAGGAAGTCGCTCAATTTGAATTCCAGCCCAAAGTTATTGTCTATGACAAGAATCTACCTCAAATTGTCTCTGAGTTCATTGCAGAATGCCAGCAACAAGGTATTGTTGTAAGCAAAGAATCTACAGCTATAATTTACCGTAGCAAAAGTATTATAAATGAAATTTTAGAAATTCCGGAGATAGACTTCAGAGCAAAAAGCTGGACAGATAATCATACAAGGGAATTTGCACTTGGCAAATTTTTATACGACAATAAT
This sequence comes from Dysgonomonas sp. PH5-45, assembly GCF_029893235.1. GTDB lineage: Bacteria > Bacteroidota > Bacteroidia > Bacteroidales > Dysgonomonadaceae > UBA1309. The sequence goes on along the minus strand of NZ_JARXWE010000035.1, from coordinate 5,917 downwards.
CGCTTCAAGGAAGGGTTTAGAATAATAGAAAAAGTTTTGCTAAGAACTTTGTTAGACCTATCCTTTTGCTCCGACAATGACATAGATTCTGCTATTTCTAAGATGGGTTTTGTTGCACTAAAATCACGAGTGTACGCATTTATGAATATGCTCCCTAAAACGAACATTCCTATTGGAGAATGGGTTGTGAAGACGAATGCTGTTTTAAAAGAAAATAATGCTGGAATAGAACTGCATATTCACAAAGACAGTTCAGGGAGTTCTTTTTCACAATTGTTTTTGAATGGAGATAAACAAATCATAGAAAAAGAATATCGGTATGGAACAATCCATAGCGTTAAAGGAGAAACTTTTGATGCTGCACTCATGATATTAAGAACCAAAGGGATTGGTAGTGCGTATAAAACATTATTAAACAAAAATACCCATATATCAGCAAGCGAAGAATTAAGAATTGCATATGTTGGGATGACAAGACCTCGCAAAATTTTGGTAATTGCAGTTCCAAATGACGAGAATAAGGTAGCTTGGGAGAACAAATTGATTCAAATAGATAATTAGCATTATGGAACTTGAATATATTATAGAACAATTGCAAAAAGCATTTGATACAGAGAGTATAAAAGAGATAGTAGTTGATTCTCACTGGTTGACAATAAACAAAGAAAATGGGATAAATTCTACTGGTTTTTGCTTCGCTGCATCTGAGGTTATATATAGACTTACTGGTGGTTCAGAGATATGGACTGTTAAGAGATTAGTTAATATAGATAATCTATGGAATGGTGGAACACACTATTTTTTAGAGAAAAAAAGTAATAAAGAGATTTTAGATATTACATCAGATCAATACACAAAACGAGGAATTGCAGTCCCCTATGAATTAGCCAAAGGAACAGGGTTGAGAAATATTTCAAAAAAGGCACGCTTGCTTGCAGAATTATCAGGGTTAGGTAAATTATAATTTTTCTACATCTGCCTACCATACCTGCGTTTCTTCTTTTTCTTGCGGCGTGGCAATGGCATTTCTTCTTTTGGGTGATTTTCAGATTCGGGAGCAAGGATTGAAAAAAGCCCTCCTGTTACACTGTTCGAAGTGTCATACTGTGTAGTTGGTTTCTCGGTGTTTTTGTAAATATCGGAAAGTCGGGTATCTTGAATTGGCTCTTGTGCCTGCTGTTGATTTCCTCCATACAGGTCGTTGAACACATTGGCTGAATACTCCTTGCCCAATCGTGAGCCATTCAGAACGGTACGGGTTGTATGGTCGATAAAGGTTGCACCGTAAATTCGCCCTTCATCATTCCGTCTGAACAGAACATCAATACCCTGTTGCCTTAGTTTCGCTCGGAACTCGCTCTCACTTTGCCTGCCCTGCTTGGCTTCGGAAACGGCTTTCAGCGTATGTGTTTTCAGGTTCTTGGTTTTAATGCGTTCGGCTGATTTTGCCATACGTTTTTCCAATCCGTCATAACCGACCGACTTGCCGAAAATGGAAGATTTTAGAGGATTACCGACCTTGTTGCCCTCGCTATCCATTGCCGAATACAGCAATCCCCGATAAGGCTTACCTTTTACTTCGCCTTTCAGTTCCTCTACATTTATATTATATAAGGAAAGAACGGCTTTGTATTCGCCCATGCTTTGAAAATGATACATGGAAGCCAACGGTTTGATAACGGCAGCAATCTGCTTTTTCAAATCGCCTTTTGAAACATCGACAGGAGTAAGTTCCCATTGTTCGGAACGTTTTTGCCCCTCCGCAGGGTTCTGGTTGTATTTGCGTTCCAAGTGTTCGGTTATCTCCTTGCTTCGTTCATGCTCCTTGTAACTGTCGATTTTCTTTCCCTCGCTATCTACCCGGAGCGATACGATATGCAGGTGTTCCCGATCAATGTCCTCATGTTTGAAAATAAGATAAGGCTGATTGCCATATCCCAGTTTTTCCATGTATTCCCGCCCGATGTCCGCCAGTTGATCGTCTGTCAGGCGGTCATCAGGATGCGGGTTTAACGATACATGGAAAACGGGCTTTTCAGTACGAAAGTGAGCCGGGACAAACTGCATAAAATCTTCCATACAATCAGAAACATTGAACTGTCCGTCAGTCGGTTCAAAGACAAGATTGCTCCCCAATATCTTTCCCAAACCCTCGTCCACCTTCTCCTGATTATATGCCAATGCACCGTACAGGTTGCTTCCGATGTTTATTTTTGCAACCATTGTCCCTTAAATTCCTCCGATAATTCCAAAATATTCTTCCCGATTTCAACCAGTTCAATAGTCGCTTTCTCCAATTTGTAGAGTAAAGCGAGTGCTTTTTTCTCCGAAAAATTGCTGTGCAACTCCTTTACAACTTGGTTGTAATTCGTTCCAACGGAACGGAATTGTGCATAAAAAGAAGTGAGTTTGGTGACGTATTCCATAGCGGAACGGTCGATTTTTACCACACGAAACTCATCCCCGAATACACGGGCAGCGATAAAACGTGCCATAGATTGAAGCCCTGATTGCTCAAACATGGTGAGAAACCGGGCGTGTTCGACAGCCGTGAAGTTTACCGAATAACGGTAAGCAGCCGGATCATTCTTGGGGGAACGTCCCCCTTTTCCCCGTTTCGGGGAGTTCTTAGCATTTTCATTCATACGTCGGATTTTTTTAGTGGTACAATTCGTCGTTCCTGCATCCGCCGCCAATCAATCATTGCCCGAAATGATTCCATAAGCAACCCGACTTCGGAGGGTTTGCGTCCCCCTTGTGGGGCAAGCATTTTTTGCAGCAAAACGGTTTCCGTGCAGCAAAAAATACAGCTTGCTATTTGCCATGTTGCAAATAAAATCTGTCCTGAACAGGGACAGATATGAATGCGAGGTAACGAGCGAAAATGGCGGTCGGACACCTCCCGACGTTTCATGCTGCAAAGTTACAGGCTAAAGTAACGTGCTGTATTATAAGCATCGAAGCCACTTGCTGCCATACCGAAGCCACTTGCTGCCACCTCGTGAAAAAGTAGTGTGCAGGATAAATTTTAGGTTTTTATTTGCAGAGGAAAACGGCTGTATGTACAGACAGACGGACAGTTAAAAGGATAGCTGTACAGATATAAAAACATACAGTCGGCTATATGGAGATACAGCCAAACGAATGACTGAATAAACAAATGACTGTCTAAACGGCTAAACGTTCCAACGACTAAACAGACGGACGGACAAACAGCCAAATAGCCCAACGGTCAAACAAACGGATGTGCGGACAGATAGACGGATAGACAAATAATCAAACGAATGGCTAAACAGACAGATAGTTGTTTAGCCGGACAGAAATACAAACGATGTACAATAATTAAAAAATTCAGACAATGAAAAAGAAAACTTTGAACGTGGCTTTTAGCACCCAAAAGGGTGGAGCCGGAAAAACAACCCTGACTGTGTTGGTAGCTTCTTATCTGCATTATGTAAAAGGCTATAATGTGGCCGTGATTGACTGCGACTTTCCGCAACACTCAATCGCGGAAATGCGAGAGCGTGATATAAAAATGTCGATGGAAGACGATCATTACAAGCTCATGGCTTACGAGCAATTTTCCGCACTGGGGAAAAAGGCTTATGAAGTTATCGAAAGCAGTCCTGAAAACGCAATGGAAGATGCGCAGGATGTAATAGAAGAATTGAAGCCTGACTTCGTATTCTTCGACCTGCCGGGAACAATTAACAACCCGGCAGTCGTTCAAACGCTTTCACTCATGGATTATATTATTGCTCCGATCAGTGCCGACCGATTGGTACTGGAAAGTACCCTGCAATATGTAATTACGGTCAATGATGCCCTGATTACGCCCGGCAAAGCGAAAATCAAGGGGCTGTTTCTTCTTTGGAATCTCGTCGATGGACGGGAGAAAACCGAACTCTACGAAGTGTATGAGGATGTGATTGACAAACTGGGTTTCCCGCTTTTCAAAACATTCCTTCCCGACAGTAAGCGATTCCGTCGTGAACAATCGGTAAACCACAAAGCTTTGTTTCGATCTACGCTGTTCCCTGCGGATAAAGCACTGGTAAGGGGCAGTAACCTCGATGCCCTGATAGATGAAATGTTGGAAACCCTAAAATAATCAAGTCATGGCTAAAAAGAAAGAAGACGTGAACCTGAATGAGATTGATGCAAGTTTTGTCATATCCTCATTCAAAAACAAGGAACGGCGGAACAATCCGAGTTCCATACCCAGAGCATTAGTTCCTGAGTATGAAAAGAAACAGGAACAGAATACAGAACCCGAAGAAACGATACAACCCGTTGCGACTGTTCAGGAAGAAACTCCTCGTGAAGAGACGAAGCGCAAGCGGGGTAAATCGCCTGATTACGAAAGCCTGTTCATTCAGGAGGTCGGAATTACGGCACGTACCGGAAAATCTGTTTACATCCGCAAAGAACATCATGAAAAGATAATGAAGATTGTTCAGGTTATCGGTAAAAATCAGGTGTCTTTGTTCAGCTACATCGACAATGTGCTTACCCAACATTTTGCCACTTATCAGGATGAGATAACCGAACTATACAATAAGAATAACGGTAGTATTTTTTAACCCATAAAAAACAAGAGTATGATACCCAATCCGATTTTTTTCAATGACAATACGATAATGATAGGTCTTATCGTATGTTGCCTTGTCGTGCTTGCAGTGGTAATGATACCCAAAGCAATGCGCCACAGAAAACGGGTAAGAGAAAGCAAGTGTGAAGAAACTGTTCAGAAAGAAGAACAGGAAGTACAAATGATCGTTGTCCCAAACGAAGAAACGGTTCTTGAACAATCTATGATTGACTATAAAAAACGGTTCCTTGTAAATGCAAACATCCCGACAAGAAACGGGAAACAGGTCGGTATCCGCAAAAAATACCATAGCCGGATTTCAAAGATTGTAAAGGTTATAGGGGAAAATGAAGTAACCATATTCAGTTATATCGACAATGTACTGAAACATCACTTTGACACTTTTCAGGACGATATTTCAGAACTGTATAAGAAGAATTGCGACGATGACTACCTAATCCCCAAGAAATAAAATGGAAAAGATATTTGTAACCATAGTTGTACTGTATGCCCTCTTTGTCGGAATTTATCTTCTGTATTTAAGAGCAGGAAAAAGACGGAAAAAGAACATTGTCGGTCAAGGTTCTTCAATCCAAGAAACAGGAAAACTGAAAGCCGATATAGTTGGGAAAAGCCGATTTGATTTAAGCGCATCGAAGCCACTTGCTGCCATACCGGAGCCACACACTGCCACCTCGCCAAAATCCGAAAATCAGGTAGAAAATCCTGATACATTTGCTCCGTCTAACGAGATAAAACGGTCGGCAGAAGTGCCGCCGGAAGAACTGGACGAAGCGTTTTCCGATACTCCGCCCGACGAAGATAACGAACCAATGGATATAGATTATCCCCTTGAATATGAACAGACGGACGTAAACGAGAATGAGCCGGAAGACGAGGAAGAAGAAGTCGAAGGGACGGCACAAGCCGCACTTGCTTCAGGTGTTCAGTTCGATGATTTGGGAAATATGGTTCGCACGGTAAACCGCAAAGATGAAGCCACTGACGAACAAAAGAAAAAAGCGGGTAATACCCTGTTGGAAATACGGCAGACCGATATGTTTGAACAGGTGGTTTCAGGTAAACCCGATGCAAAACGAATCGTTACCGACCTTATGGCGGAGAGCCTTTCGGCTTTCTATGAACGAAAAGACAAGGAAGCCGGGACAACCGGAAACGGAAAGAAAGCTCCCGATTCTTTTAATATCAGGGATTTTGCATAAGTGAGTATTAATAATGCGAATCAGTAGTTGAAACAATTCGCTGATTTGTTTAGTTAAATTATTTATTATCAATGAAATAAGCGCGTTGAATATTTGCTCAATC
>NZ_JARXWE010000034.1 GCF_029893235.1 Dysgonomonas sp. PH5-45 | reverse complement strand
ACAAAAAAGAACGAATCGGAAATAAAAGAGAAAAACAAAGCGGAATAAAGAGAAAACAAAAAAAAGGCCATCTCATCATTGTGAGACAGCCTCTTGTTCGATATAGTTCTATGGTGTTCGTCCATTTATTTCCAAAACCGGAACTTAAATACACCCCGATTTCCAAAACTCCCCCCAGACAACCCCGGACACAAGCATCCACCGTCTTAAATCCTTGCAGTCAATCCATTACTTAGGCTTATTTTCGTTCTGCATTAATAGTATGCAGAATAAAAACATATTTATTATGGACGAAAAAAAAGTGAAAAATGAAGAGCCTAAAGTCTTTCTGACACAGGGCGAAGATGGCAAGCTAAAAGCCATCGCAGGAGAACAGGACGGCAAGTTAAAAACGGTCGATCCCAAGAAAGAGAACGCCGACCAGTTTATGAAGATTGACACCAACGGCAATGCGTTGGAGAATTTCTTCAAGAAGTTTTCGGCACAGTTCAGCCACCCATCACACACGGGCGTTTATGCAGTTACCGCATCGGCGGTGGATAAGGTCGCGGCTTTCTTCGACAAACTTATCCGTATCGACCACAAAGACAAGGCACTCGACCCGTACCGCGTCAAATTTGACGGTAAGATACGCATAGAGGTAGAATTTACAGGCAAGTATCAAGCTTTAGACCTGAATAAGCTCAACTGGAAGAAAGTTGAAAAGTTAGGCGTTTCCGGCGAAAACTTGCAAGATGCTCTTAAAGCAATGGTTTACGGGCATAAGTCGCCCGGTCTGGTCGAAATTAAGCCTGTCGTTGACGGACAGGAGTTTCCCATGCAAGCCCGCTTATCGCTGGAACAGCAGCCGGACGGCAGTATCAAAATCGCTACCCATCCCAAGCAGGAGCAGCCCGATTTTGAAAAACCGTTCATGGGAGTTGTCTTTACCGAGCAGGATAAAGAGCAGTTCCAAAAGACAGGGCACGGCGGGCGTGTGTTCGATCTCGAACCCATAGCCGGAGGCGAAAAAGTTCCTTCGCTTATCTCCCTTGATAAACTTACCAACCGCTTTGAAGCTATGGCGTTGAAGGATATTTGTATTCCGCAAACCTTGAAAAATGCCCCGCTTTCCGAAGAACAACAGCAAGGGTTGAAAGAGGGTAAAGCCGTTTGGATTGAGGGTATGGATAAGAAAGTTAAACAAGGCGAACAACCCTCAAAGATTGACCGCTTCGTTCAGTACAATGCCGCCAGTAAAAACTTCGACTTTAAGTTCAGCGATGAGCAACGCCAGCAGTTCAACCAAGAACGGCGAGCCAAGCAGGGCGAGGGGCAGGCGGAAGGTCAGGAGCAGAAAATGCCTAAAGCCCGCAAGCTCGGTGAGATTTGGGTCTATTCCAAACAGGGCGGCGTACAACTTTCCCGCGAGGATTTCGACAAACTGTGTAACAAAGAACCTGTCTTTGTCAAGGACATGGAATCGCAGAAACCCAAACAACAGGCGGATGCTTCGGGATCACAGAAAGTTGAAGCTACCGACTAGAAAGGGCAGAAGTACAATGCGTGGGTATGGATTGACGAAGATAAAGGCAAGGTTCGCCATAGCACTAAGCATCCCGATCAGGTACGGGCTATTGAGGCAAAGCAGGCGGCACAGAATACACAGAACATCAAACCCGCCGCAGAAAGTAAAACACAAGTTGCAGTCAATAACGAAGGTAAGACTAACGAAGCTACCAAACATTCCAACGAGCCGCTAAAGAAAGGTCAATCGCAGCCCACTGAGAAACAGGCGGAGAAAAAGGAGCAGAAGCAGGAGCAAAAACAATCCCCTGCCGCTCCAAAGAAAGGGAAAGGGCGCAAGATGTAATCCATTATTTCAACCACTAAAAAATCAATGTTAAAATGAAAATTATAATTGCAGAAAAACCGTCTGTGGCTAAGAGTATAGCAGCCATAGTCGGCGCAAATAATAAAAAAGATGGCTATATAGAGGGTAACGGGTATGCCGTTACGTGGGCTTTCGGACATTTGGTCGCTCGGCAGGGTACAAACACCGACACTGGCGATTATTTGCAGTAGATACCTTGAAAATAAGGATTTCAAGCCGCAAACTTATTTCCGCCTGAAACTGCATACGGCGAAAGATGCGGTGGCTTTTCCCGCCCTTTCGGTGGATAGATTCGTTACACGAACCATTGCCGAAGAAGTAACGGCACAGGTCAAAGATGCCGGAGCGGTTAAAGTTACTGGTGTAGAGCGTAAAGAGGTCAAACAGGAACCGCCCTTGCTGTACGACCTTACCACCCTTCAAAAAGAAGCCAATAGCAAGCATGGTTTTTCGGCAGATAAGACCCTGACGATAGCGCAAGCATTATACGAAGCGAAAAAAATCTCGTACCCCCGAACAGGAAGCCGCTATATCTCCGAAGACGTACTGGAGGAAATACCGCACCTGATCGCTATGCTTCGTTCGCATCCCGATTTCGGGACATATATCGACAGCAGATTCGATACAACGCTTAATACCCGTTCGGTGGACGATACAAAAGTTACCGACCACCATGCGCTGATTATTACGGAAGATCCGGCTACCGGATTATCCAAAGATGAACAGCTTATCTACGATATGGTTGCCGGGCGTATGCTTGAAGCCTTCGGCGAACGTTGCATCAAAGAGAACACCACCGTTTCGCTTGACGCGGGCGGCGTACACTTTTCCTGCAAAGGGAGCGTTACGCTCGTCCCCGGTTGGAGAGCAGTATTTAACTTTAAGGACGAGCCAAACGATGAGGACGATACGACAGTTTTACCCGCCCTCATTGAAGGCGATAGTCTATCTATCCGTGATTGCGAAATTCAGGAGAAGCAAACCAAGCCCCGCCCGCTTCACACGGAAAGTTCATTGCTTGCGGCGATGGAGAGTGCGGGTAAGGAGGTAGAGAACGAGGAAGAGCGTGAAGCGATGAAAGACTGCGGTATCGGAACACCCGCTACCCGCGCCGCCATTATTGAAACCCTATTTTCCCGCGAGTATATCACCCGTGAAAAGAAATCCCTTGTCCCGACAAACAAAGGGCTGGTGGTCTATCTGGCGGTAAAGGATAAGAAGATTGCGGACGTTGCCATGACAGGGCAATGGGAACAAGCCCTGAATAAGATCGCATCGGGCGATATGGAGGCATCGACATTCCATAAAGCAATAGAGGTTTATGCTTCACAGATAACGTCCGAATTGCTTGATATGACATTTGAAGGGCAGGATAACCGCCAGTCATGCCCTTGCCCGAAATGCAAGAGCGGGAATGTGGTTCTCTACAATAAAGTCGCCAAGTGTCAGAATGAAGCCTGTGGGCTTACCGTATGGCGTTCCATTGCTAAAAAGGAACTGACGGACGGGCAACTGACAGACCTTTTGATCAGCGGCAAGACCGCCCTTATTAAAGGTTTTGTAAGCAGTAAGACCGGAAGCACTTTCGAGGCGGCAATCAAATTCGATACAGACTATAAAACAGTCTTTGAGTTCCCGCAAAATAAAGGAGGCAGCAAAAAACGACGTTCTAAGTAAAATCTTCATTATCTTTGCCACTGAAAGACTTTGTTTTACGATTCGGAATAGTCGTTTAACATTGATCTTTTAGTGGTGGGCATCCGGGGCAAGGCTTCGAATGCCTTTTTTTCGCCCATATCCGAAGGCTCGCATTTATAAGAGTCTGTTTAAATTTGATTACTAAAAAATAATATAGGGCTTCGCAAAACAAGCTGGAAGATGTTTCTTTGAAGTGACCAAACTAAAAAAGAAATGTATCCTACCGATTTAACAGAAACCCAGTGGCAATATATAGAAAAAGTTCTATTGCCCCAAGGAAGAGAACTGTTACCGTATCTCTATTGATAGTCAGCCTTTTATATTTTCTTAAATTTGGAATCCCACACGATTTAGCACACGATTATTTTTCATCGTTCTGCTCGCTATTTGCATGATTTCTTTTACAAAGTTACGAAAAACATCTTTAACCATGAAGACTTCTTTCGGATTTTTATTCCAAAAGAATATTTTAAAACGTTGATTAACAGCCTACAATATTGATTTCTGCATAACAAACTAATAACAGCACAACACAATAAACTAATGAACTATGGCAATTATCGTTCTGTAGATGTAGATAAAAATGAGAAAGAGAGCCCCAACAGAATTTCATATAAGTAATGCATCCGCAATAATACACACAATCTGTATATTATTGCGGATGATATGGTATTGATTATTCAAAAATATAGATGCCTTGATACTTATGTCCAGATCTAACTGTTATAGTAATATGATTATCTTTTTTGTCTGTATTAAAATGAATGTTAGAGATTTTATAACTTCCACCATCCGAGTTTACTTGATTAAGGAAATCATGCATTTTTTGGAGCATCCTTTGAGGGAGACTTAAGAAATCAAAACTCTTTCCGGAAACCACATTTTCTGTCAGAAAAGCAATCAATTCTTTTAACTTAGGATTAAAGAATGGAGTATTGCATGTCAGTTCTCTGAACCGTTCTTGTAAAATAGTAATGCGTTTTATTAGTTCATCATAAGATAGCTTCTTCCCATAAATGAACCCTTCTTGCATCTTTTTATAATCATCTTTAAGTGTTTCAATCAAGGATTCCGGCGGCAAGAAAGAAATCGTTGAAGGATGGTGGCTTTGGTAATCAAATCCACTCCATGCGGTAAATTTGTTTCGATGTTCAACAATATGAGAGTATAAGAACTCATCATTCATCGCTTTTATGGCAAATTCTTTATCCATCATCTTCTCTATATCATAAAGATGTCTGGTGAGTCTATCGATTTTTGTACCGCCCCCTATACGATTAAATTCTTCATGAAGAAGAAAGACCTTCTCTAAAAACGTCTTTCCCGGAAAAACTGTTGGCACAACAAACGGTGATTCACTAAAAGGCTCATCCGGGTATGCTTCTTCAATCATAGATCGCATTTCAACAGGTTCAGATGGTTCGATTAGAGAACGGCAACTTATTTCAACCTTAACTCTTTCGGCTATGTATGGGTTCTTATCAGGCAATATAGAGGTATATTCGATGAAAAACTCAACAGGATCTTTATCCGATACTGTTGTTTCAGGATTCACCAACTTAAAATGTCCTGATAACCCCAATGCGTCCAATGCTTTTTCTATCTCAGGAACAAGTGTGTTGTCTACGAATCGTTTTGATTCTTTTCTTAATTCAGTACGTTCCTTCTTACTTAGATTCTCTCCAAATCCGAGAGCAGCTCTATCTATGGCAAGATCGCAATCTTCCGAGAATCGCTCTATTAAATCCCAGCCTTTGCTAAGACTCGTTCCACCCTTAAAAACCACTCCTTTACAGCATGGCAATCCAAAAATGGCTTTCAACACCATACTTACCCAAAAATCTTTTTCTACGGCATTATCATCAATACCTTTTTCTTCTGCTACATTTGCAAGGATGGTTTGCTTTTCTTCTAAAGGTAGATATATCCAGTTCCGTTTTAACGTCGTTCCCATAATCAGATTATATTTAATTTCTTGCGAATCCACTGTGGTGCTATAAGGAAATCCTGCCTAATCATTTCCTGATTTGGCTCCTTAGCAAGTATTTCTTTTATTGTCAGTATCGTATTGTCATCTATACTATTTTCGCCGATTTCTTTCATTGCTGATACAGCTAAAGAAAACAACTCGCTTTGATAAGCAAAATTTCTGGGGACGCTCTTCTTGAAAATGATTTTGCGATTACCCACTGTAATTGATCTTGGAGTACCATTTGTTAGATATACAGCATTCATTGGGACCTGAGTTGATAGCCCTAAAGCATTCAAAGCAGTTAAGCCTGATGGGATAATACGCGCCTTGTCTTTTTCGGCAATCGTTTTTGCAATTGTGTCAATAGATGGTTTATGTATCCCATAACGATTACGACTTGGATACAAATAGATGCCTTGCGAGAGACGTATCAGAAATTTCTCATTTTCAAGTCGGGATAGCACTCTAGCAACCAATGCATCATTATTCAAATCAGCAAAATCACTTATCACATAAAGCCTTCCTTCTCCGTTTTGCATTATGCGGTGTTTAATTTCCTTGGATAAAACATGTGCCATATTTCTTGTTTTATTAAATTTTGTCCGAAATTACTGCTTTTTTTCGGACAAAACAAGAGGAAAGTTTATTTTTGTCTGAAATTACTGCTTTTTTTCGGACAAAAAAAGAAGGGGTGAGAATGATTATCTTTCATCGTTTTGCTCGCCTATTAGCATGATTATTTTTGCAAAGGATGGAATCATATTGAATCTGCCTGCCTCCTCAATTAAAGCAATTAGCTTTTTTCGTTTCTGTTATGCAGCAAAAATAGTGCATTATGGAAACAAAATAAAGTATCGAGATGAATTAAGAGCATTTCTGTTCTATCGACAAGACGAAAATGAAGCCTTTTTATTTTGCGTACAAAACAAAAGAGGTTTTTCTCATTTACTTGCTGAGTAAATTACCCCACCACTATCCAGTCAATTCTTGTTTTTATGAGATATATCGGCTAAAATATGACTACTTTTGTTGGATGCAACAATCAAATAGTATAGCTACTTTATCTGCTCCCGTATTTGATAACCTCATTGAAAGGGCGCAATATCATCCTGATTTACTCAGTCAGGGGGAGAAAGATGTTTTGTTAAGTATAATAGAGGAGCTTCAATGTGTTGCAATCTGTGGCAATGATGAATGTCGTGAACTTTGGCTAACCATAGAACGTGGTTCTATAGAGGATTTCGGAGATTATGATGAGTATTTGGAGAATGAGATTGTAAGTAGCAAAAGTGACTTCGAAAAGATATGGGAAGAAGGATATCCTGATCTAGTAAAATGGTATCTTCTCTCTGTAAAACGTTATAATGAAGAATGTTTTCTTTTCATTGACAGTAAACTTACTCTGCATATAAAGAAGGAAGCATCGAATATTACAGAATCCATCAATCTCCAACTTATTTCATGGATTGATCAAGCCGTTAGCAAATGTCTTAATTGGCTCAAAAGAGATACAACTGGGTATAATGAGTATATCAATAAACATCTTCCTTATACAAAACGTACAGGTCGCATCCTTCGGCAGGATTATTGGAACATTGACCCGGAAGAAAAGGAGTGGATGCTGAAAGGATTAACTGAAACTGACATAGAAACTCTAAAGGCCATTGTAGAATTGTCCGAGAATGATGAACGAACTGTTTTCCCAAAGAAAATGACCTCTGGCATCTTCTTTGATTGCTGCAAAATCGGTTATGAAGCTAATGGTTATATGCATAGTGCAGATATGAAACCAGTAGATTTATACCGCAAGTTTGCAGATGGAAGGGATTTTGGACTTACCCAACTGAATCTTGATTCCCCCCAAGCATTTGAAGAATGGTTCGATAAACGAGAATGGCAATTTGGTCATCCGTGGGAAGTTTGTCGAGGTGGTAATTCTACACATATTTCGCTGTATGTTGATAAGCAAGCAGATGGCTGGAGATTATCTCTTGCCGGAAAAAGTAGTAGCCGCATAGCCGAAACAGTTCGATTTGCTATAGCTTTGTATAACCATAATATTTCTTTCAAACTATGGGATGCCAAAGAAATTCTGGCAATGGTATCCGGAACTGACTACATAGGGATTGTACCAGAAGGAGTCATTCCTGTTTATTGCCAGTCCTGTTTTCCGAAGGAAGAACGGATTGTTGATTTTATGAATTTGCCAACAGAAAATAGAAGTAAGGTTGTGGGAGTGGCTTATTGGTATCCAGTAGAGGAGATTAGGGTAATAGAGCACTAGAATAGTTCTTATGGTATTAATCGGCTTGTAAACAAGCACTTGAATGTGTTCTATTTTGCTATTATCCAATGAATTATCAAATAATGTCTTTCAACAATAAGCCGAATCAGGGTAAAATGAGTATATTTGACGGAAAAATAAAATTCCTCAGAGATGAATTATTGTACTAAATCGAAAGGGGATAGATATATAGCTTCATGATATGCTAAAATACACTTTCTCAGGACATGAAACTTTTCATTGTAAAAGTTTTTGGTTAAAAAAGGGATATGACTATATAACTCAAGGACATTCATTTGTTGATGAAAACGCCGTAATAGAGCTTGGGGTTGGAAAAAATATGGTTGCTTCCATAAGATTCTGGATGAAATCTTTTGGATTACTAAACAATGAAAATGAATTAACTCATTTTGCTCATCATATTTTTGACGAGAACGAAGGTCTTGATAAATATCTCGAAGATCGAACAACCCTATGGCTTCTACATTACATGTTGGCAGCTACTAATTATGCAAGTATTTATAGCTTAGTTTTTGGAGAATATCATCGTTCGAGAAATGAGTTTGACATGCAAGCATTAGAAGGTTTTCTGAAAAGAAAATGCTTTGAAGAAGACTTCCCTTTTAATTCCAATACTATACAAAAAGATATTAGGACATTAATCCGGAATTATGTTCAACCAGTGACATCCGGTAGTATAGATGAACTATACTCAACACTCTTATTGGACTTGGGATTGATTCTTCATTTCAAAAATTCGGAGTCAGAAAAGGATACTTATTCTTTTAATCTTCGTAATACGAATTTGCCTCCATATCAGCTGATCGTATTCATCCTTCTCTCATCATTTAAAGATAATACAATTGACTTCAGGGACTTGATGTATGGTAAGAATCCAATTGGTTTGATTTTATGCCTAACAGAAAACGTGATGGACCGTCTTTTGAGAGAAGCTGATGAAAATTTTAATTGGCTGGTCTATAAAGAAGATGCTGGAAATAAACAAGTTCAGATTAAAGAACGTCCAAATGATAATTGGAGTATTTTAGAGTTATATTATCAAACAGTACAAGCGAAAAATAATGAGATATAGTCCTTCTATAAATATTGAGCGGGATACTTTTTCCAGTATTCAATATATACCGACTCCCAATGCGAAGAATGTTTCCGCAACTGTCATAAATGGTATCAAAACAGGATTTCATTCGTTTAATATAATTGGAACATACGGAACAGGAAAGTCTAGTTTTCTAATGGCTTTTGAAGAGAATTTCTCTGAAACCAACAATCTTCTTTTTGATCAGAACTTGGCTTTTGACAAAAATGAATCTTTTGAATTTTTAAACATAGTCGGCGACTACGCTTCATTTCAACAGCTTATACGGAATAAATTGGGATTTGACGGAAGAAGCAATTTCTTCAAATCTTTTGACAACTATTATGCTGACAACATTAAAGGTAATCAATACTTGTTCATCGTAGTTGATGAATTTGGCAAAGTGCTTGAACATGCAGCGAACAGCAACCCTGAAGAAGAACTGTATTTTATTCAACAATTTTCTGAATATATAAGTGATTCGTCAAAAAAAATCTATCTAATAACAACTCTTCATCAAAACTTTACTTCTTATGCATTTCGATTATCCAAAAATCAACGCAATGAGTGGGAAAAAGTGAAAGGGCGATTTAAAGAAGTTGTGTTTAATGAACCTGTAGAGCAACTGTTATTCCTTGCTTCAAGCTATTTGCAGGAAAATGGATTATCACCAGAAATTCCCAACAAAAAAAACCAAGAAAAGCTTTACGGTTTAGCTTTTGATACAAAATTTATCAACAGCTCTGTTGCTTTGACAAAAGAGTTAGCAGATAACATTTATCCAATGGACTTGTTCTCTGCTTATATTCTCACATTAGCCATACAAAAGTATGGACAGAATGAACGGTCGCTTTTTTCTTTTTTAGAATCAGAAGATCAAAACAGTCTTAAATATTTTGTTCCATCAGAAAATGAGACGTTTAATATTGCTGATGTATACAACTATATTGAATATAATTTTTATTCTTATCTGGTTGAAGTTAATCAGGATTCTACGAACTGGACAGCATTAAAAGTTGCAATAGAAAGAGTTGAAGCATTATTTGACGGTCAAGAAACTATAGACGCTTACAAATTAGTTAAAACTATTGGTTTATTAAATATTTTTGCCAAGTCTGGAACAACTCTAGATAAAGTTTTTCTTATTTCTTATGCTAAACTAGCGCTAGGAGTTTCGGAACCAGAGCCTATAATAGATCGATTAGTCCAAGCTAAAGTTATTCGTTACGCAATCTACAAATCTCAATATGTATTGTTTGAAGGTACCGATTTAGACATTGATGTTGAATTATTAGAAGCAGGAACAGTTCTTCGAAAAGGAATAGACTTCATAAATAAGCTCAAAAAATACTTTGATTTAAATTATATTCAAGCTAAAGCTATTAGCTATCAAAAAGGAACTCCCCGCTTTTTTGAGTTTATCATTAGTGATGATATTATTTCAAAAATACCGATTGATGAAATTGATGGATATATTAATCTTATATTCTCTGACAAAATATCTATAGAGGATGTTGTAAGTCATTCCAAAGAGGAGAAAAACGCAATTATATATGCCTATTATGCAAACTCTTCCAATATTCAAGAACTAATTTTTGAAATCGATAAGTATCAGTATGTTTTAGATTATAAAGTTGACAAGGAGGACTGGGTTGCTAAAAGAGAACTGGAAAAAGGAAAATCATTTTTGATGGGCAATCTTAAGAATTTAGTTGTGTCATCATTATTCTCTTCAGAATCGGAAGTCAAATGGATTTATAATGGACAAGAAATAGCAATTCCAAACAGTACCGTTTTAAATAGAGTATTATCCGATATCTGCGATGCGATTTATAATGCAACACCTGTATTTAAGAATGAATTGTTGAACAAATATAAACTTAGTTCAACAATGAGCACAGCACGGAATAATTTCTTAAACGAATTATTGGAAAATTCAGGACTAGTAGATTTAGGTATAGATAAATTTCCTCCCGAAAAGGCTATTTATAGAACAATGCTTAAAAATACAGGTATCCACAGAGAGGATGAATTTGGAGGATATCAATTTTTTCTTCCAAATGAAAACTCTTTTATTCCACTTTGGCAAGCCTGTGAAGATTTTTTTGAAACAAGTAAAAACAAAGCAAGAAAAGTTACAGAACTTACTCAGATATTAAACAAAGCTCCATTTAAACTAAAACCAGGTTTTTTAGATATATGGTTGGTAACGTATTTAATCATAAAAAAAGAAGATTATGCCTTGTACAGCAATGGAAAATATGTACCATTCATAAATAAAGAAGTTTTAGAACTGCTGATTAGGAAGTCTTCAGATTTTTCTATCAAAGCGTTTGATGTAAGTGGTGTTAAGTTAGACTTATTCAATAAATATCGAGAAGTAATAAACCTCGCTCAAGAAGAATCAATTGGAGAATCTTCTTTCATCGAAACAATTCGACCATTTCTTACTTTTTACAAACAGTTACCCGAATATGCAAAGAATACAAAAAAGTTAAGTAAGAATGCCATCGATTTACGAGATACGTTAGCAAAAGCAAGAGATCCCGAAGATACTTTCTTTGTTGATTTGCCTAATGCATTAGGTTTTGTCGACACAGATCTACTGAATAATCCTCATTTACTCACTAATTTCGTAAACATTTTGCGAGATAGTATAAGAGAACTTAGGACTTGCTACAATGAACTGTTAAACAGAATAGAAACATATATTTTAGAAACTCTTGGCATTAAAGAGCGTGAGTATGAATCATACAAACCATTGGTTGAGAAAAGATACAAAGAAATAAAAGAGCACTTGCTACCTGCAAAACAGAAAGCTTTTCATGCTCGACTTATGGCCAATCTGAAAGACAGGAAAGCATGGTTAAATTCCCTGACATTCACACTCTTGAATAAACCATTAGAAAATCTATTTGATGAAGAAGAAGAGTGGTTGTTAGACAAGTTGAAACATACATTTATTGAATTGCTGAATTATGTTGAAATTCAAAAAATGAAATTTGATTCTCAAGATGAAGTGTTCAAGTTCGATATAACCTCCATTCAAGGAGGAACAAAAAATAAACAAATTGTTATACCGAAGGATAAGATAAGCAAAGCTAAGAAGTTAGAAGAAGATATAAAGAATATGTTGTCTTCAGACGACCAATTAAACATATATGCTCTGCTTAAATTGCTGGAGAATAAGATGTGATATGACAAAAGTAAGACATGTTTTAGGTATTTCTGGGGGGAAAGATAGTGCAGCTCTTGCAATCTATCTAAAAGATGGTTATTCTGATTTAAGTATTGAATATTACAATACGGATACGGGGTGTGAGTTGGCGGAGACTATAGAACTTGTCAATAAACTGGAATCCTATTTAGGTCATATTGAAAGACTAGTTGCAGCAAAAGGGAGTCCAGAGCCAACTCCCTTTGATCATTATCTAAAAGTCAACAGAGGATATTTGCCTTCGCCACAAGCACGTTGGTGTACAAATAAATTGAAACTCGCAGAATTTGAGGATTTTATAGGTGAAGATTTAGCGGTTTCGTATGTTGGTATTCGGGGAGATGAAGAAAGGGAAGGTTATGTTTCAACAAAACCCAATATACAATCTATATTTCCTTTCAGAAAAAACATCTGGAGTCTTGATGTAATCAATCAAGTATTAAACAACCAGAATATTGATAAACTAATCGAAATATACAAGGAGTTTACACCTGAAAAAGAAATTGAGGATGTATTGAAAATAATTAAAGCTCCATTAACCAAGCATTTTTATTACTCTAAAAAGCTAAACACTTTATTAGATTTTGACACTAAGCTTTTTAACCGTGTTGTTTTTGAATTTCTAAAAGGAACAGATTATCCTGTTGGAAGACTGGACTATTTTCCTTTAATTGACAATACGGATGTTCTCGTGAAAGAAGATATACTTAATATCCTCAAAAAAAGTGGTGTAGGCATCCCTTCGTATTACAATTTGATTAATTTTGAAGTCGATGGTCAAACTGGTCAATATTGTCGTAGTCGTTCCGGTTGCTACTTCTGCTTTTTTCAGCAGAAAATAGAATGGGTTTGGCTGTATGAACAACATCCGGACAAGTTTCAGCAGGCGATGGAATATGAGAAATCCGGTTATACTTGGAATCAGGGAGAAAGTCTATCTGATCTTATACAACCTGAACGTATTCGTCAGATAAAACTTGACCATTTGAAAAAAACTCAATCAAATAAAACAAAAAATACGTCTGGATTATTAGTTGATATATTTGACGATGATGAGATAAATTGTGCAAACTGCTTTATATAAGAAATATGAAAATACGAATAGCAAATTGGAAAGTTAAAACACTTAATTCCAAGATTGAGAAAATCAATCCTGCGCCTCAATATCAAAGAACTTCGGTTTGGTCTGAAACAAAGAAAAAGCTGTTGATTGATTCTATGTTACGTGGTTATGATTTGCCAAAGTTCTATTTGAGAGCAACTCCTAACGATCCGCTATATGAATACGAGGTAACTGATGGACAGCAAAGGATTAGAGCCATTACAGAATTTATGAGTGAAGATCGTGATGAAAAGTATCATTTAGACAGTACCATTATTAATGGAGTGAATACAAATAATCTTGATTATGCAAATCTCGGAGAGCTCAAAGATAGTTTTGATAATTACGAATTAAATATTGCTATAATTGACGAAACTACACCTGAAGAAATTCGTAGTCTATTTGCTCGGTTGCAAATGGGAGCACAACTTAATCAAGTCGAACTAAGACACGCTTTAGCAAGCAATATAGGATCAGCTATTTTTTCAGTTGTTGAAAATCATCCATTTTTTGCGAATTGTAAAATACCTAATATAAGGTTTAAGCATCAGGATTACCTGGATCATGTTATGACCATAGTGTATAACTTAGGAAAAACAGATGTTAAAGCAAAGAATATTGAAAAATTGTACAAAGACTTAGCAGATGCGACTGGTGATATTTTTCAGGACTATATACGTAAAACGAATACTGTATTAGACTGGATGAATGATCTAAACAATTTACAAAAAGGTATTTTCAAAAACAAATGGACTTTTGTCGATACATTTTGGTTGTTGTATGCAAAATTTGATCAAATAAAAGAAATAGAGAATGAAAAGTTTGTAGAGCAATTGAAATTGTTTGAACAAAGAAGACTCACTAACCATCGGAATCCCACTGATTTAATTAATGATCCTGCATCAACCGCCTATGACAAAGACTTATATGACTATATTATTGCATTCAAGTATTCTGGGAATTTGAGCTCAAATTTAGAAATACGCAATAAAGTTTTTAGAAATAAATTTATTAATAACGGAATTTATCTTAAATAGTTATGATTGAGGACATAAAAAAAGCCATAGAAAAGAACTCTTTTGGCATATATGTAGGAGCAGGTCTTTCTATAGGGGCAGGTTTGCCAAGCTGGCCTCAGCTAATTAATGAGCTAATAGATATTATTGAAAGGAAAAATCTATTTAATGTAGGTAAATGTCAAGAAATGAGAGATCTTTCAAGTAACCCATCCAAATATCTTTTACTTGCAGAAGAAATTAGAGAGTTAATTCAAAGCGATCTTGAAAGATTGATCCGGGATAGATTTGAGGATAAAAACAAACAACCTACAGAAACCCATGATATTTTAGTGAAGCTAAAGTCTAAGTTTATTATCACCACTAATTATGATACATTAGTTGAAAAGGCTCTTGTGAAAAATTTCGTTAATTTTTTTCCTACAGTTTACACTTACAAAGATGCTTCATCTATAAATTACAGCTTATGGAATAATGATCATTTTGTTCTCAAAGCTCATGGGGATGCAAAAACTCCTAAGGAAATCATATTAACAGAAAAAGATTATCGAAATATAATTTATAATCAAAGCGGCTATCAAAGCATCTTACATGCAATTTTTTCAACAAATTCTATTTTATTTTTGGGAGTCTCATTAAATGATCCGGAACTATTACTTTTGTTAGGATATATACATAATATATTTCATGGCGGCTCTCCGACTCATTATGCATTAATGGCAAAAGAAACTGTTTCAAATACTGAAATTGAACGCTGGAGAAAAGACTTTAATATCCAAATCGTCTGCTATGACAGTAAAGATAACCATATAGAACTAAAGGCGTATTTAGAAAATATATTAAAAGAAACCGGAGAAGCTGACCTCGGATAAGCTAATCCTCCAAAGCTCCCATTAATTGTTCCATTCCGAAATTCAGTAAGAAATCGGAGTAATAGTTATCGAATACATCTTTGATATATTCATCAATAGCAATATTTTCAATACCCGTTTCTTTTTCTACCGAGATTGAGTACTTTCTTCTTTTTGTAATCATGTAAAGAAACAGTGTATGAAAATACACTGATGATATATATTTTTTTTCTGCGACAAGAATTTGTTCTTCTCCTTTAAGTTTAGAACGATGATTTAAAAAAACTTTACTATCAAGATTGATATAAATCTCTTGTAACTGATCTCCTTCCGAAACGGGATGCATTACCGTATCATAACCCATTTCAATGCCATTTTCTTCTAATTTTCCCCAACTATCTTCTTTTACTTTGTGTAATTTAGGTAAACCAATATGATCTTCAGACTCATCTTCTTGTGGAATTTTTTCTTTGGGAGCTTCTTTGTCTGAAACTTTGACTAATATAATTTCTTCAAAAGCCTCTCCCGGAGCTGTTAATGATGCTTTAATTTCAATTTCGTCGCCAACATTCAATTCATCTCTTGGTTCTATTGTAAGCTTTATCGTTCCCTTATTGGGACTACTCTTTACAATGTTTAATAATCCAGCAATATCTTTACCTGATCCTTCTTGTGTACCACCAGTTTCATTGTTTCTTCTCGCCTGCAATATGCTAATTTCTAAATCACCGGAATATTCTGAGCGATCAAAATAATCATTTTCCACATCAGTATTAAACTTAATAGTTTTCTCCCCGTTTTTAGGAAGACTGATAATATTAAGTCCTTCTTTCTTATTATGCAATTTGAAGAAAGTTGGGAATCGTTGTGGTAGAAAAGGCTTTACTTCTGTTTTAGGCTTATAAGTAGCAGGCTTTTTTTCTTTTTTCTCTTCTCTTTTTTCCTCAAGTTTAAGTGTATTTTGCAATAACTTAAATAAATCACTGTCTTTTGGCAAATTTTTAGCAAATGATTTTATCAGTTCTGTTGTATCTTCATTTTCTAAGCCAATACTATCTTTTCTCCTTCTATTTATTTCATCCAAATGACTTTTTCTTAGTTTTTTACCTAAGTAATCGCGTAGCGCATATGCTTCTTCTCCTTGTTTTAGACGATCTCTTGATGCCATAAACAACTCTTCTCTAAAATCGGGATCCATACCCGTACAATCAATATGGATTAGTAGATAATCTTTCAGTAAATTAAATTTAAGAGTTCGAGTAATAAATTCAGCAGTATAACTCCCATGAACTTGTCCATTTATGGAAAACATAACGGACATATTATTCTTAAAAAATCGACTTCTAATAATTTCTTTACTCTTTTTTACATCATACTTTTCCGTCTTTGGCTTAAAGACATAGCAAGTTACTTTTGCTTTTCCAAACAGTTCATCAACATATTCTTCAGAAAAATAAGTATCTATGTATTCGCTTTGAGATTCTTCTAACCTTCGTTTTAACCCATATAGATCAAGCTCTAAAACTTTATTATTAGGATAGCGTTCTTTCGTGTCAACTGTTAGAATCGGCAAAGTTGGTTCAAAAAGGAACTCGTTCAAACTCTGGTTGAGATCTTGTGCAAACCCAGAATACCCACTAGGAAACTGGTAGGAATACATTTTTATAATGCTTCCCGTCTTGAAGTTACGCCCATGCAATTTTAGGTCTAAATAGTCTATGGGGAAACTTGGTATTTGATTGTCTATTTTTAAGTATTCGAAATGACTTGACCTTCTATTCGAAACAGAGTCACCAATTTTCCGTTGCCGAATTAGTGTAAATCCAAAATTACCAGTTCCATCGAAACGCTTAGATGCAATAAGTTGATATCTTTTCTTTCCACAAAAGACTAATGCTCCGCTTCCTCCCATGTTATATTTTCCCTGAACAAATTGGATATTAATCTTATTTCCTCTTACTAATGAAAGAAAAGTATCTTCGAATTTTTCAGGATGCTGTCCCTCTCCATTATCATAGATAATTACAGATGTCTCGCGTGTTGGTCCGTCAGCTATGATTTGTATATCTTCTGATTGTCTTCTTCTGTTTTGTTTTAAGTCCCAGTTTTTATAATCTGGATAAAAAAGGCTTAGCGCCTCTTCCATAGATTGAGGGGCTTCGTTCGAATCTGGTTGAATTCCAGATTCTAAGCATTTTTTCGTAAGAATTGCATCAATAGAGTTTGTTACTTTTTCAACTAATGCGGCGATAGGGCTAGACTGTTGATTTCGAACGATCCCAAACATATTTTCATTTCCACCAAGAGGGAGCCAATTATCATCTATAAATATATTGGGATTATTTTGAATAACATTTTCTACATCTTTTTCCGTTTTACTAAAATATAGAAAATTAAATAAGTCGTGGTTCGAAATTTCAGCCATAATTGCGATTTTTTGTTTAAGCAAAAGTACGTTAATTTAAGGAAGTTAGCAAATATCGAATGGTTTCTGCAGTGTATCCCAAAGATTATTATGAGTATTATTCTCTAAGATATTCTCTATAACCAAAACCCTCAGACCAATTACCCGATAAGGCTTGCTTACTATCCTCAACCCTGTTCAGAATAGCCATTGCCCGTTCTTCTGCACCTTGAATCTGTTTTGTGAATTGGTTGTAAATATCAGTACCTTCTATTTTAGGAATGATTTGTTCAACCTGAGTTTCCTCTTCTTTCGTAATCGGATTGCCTTTCAGCGTCCTAACTACCAACTCAAACTCATCAAGGGGTGTGCCCGTGCTGAATTGTGCCCGTCCCTTTTCCGTCAGAATCGGAATCGTTTCATCATCTATCGTGTCCAGATCAATATCGGATGATTCTTTTACTTCCAACGGGATAGACATAAAAGGCTTGTTTTCTTCTA
This sequence comes from Dysgonomonas sp. PH5-45, assembly GCF_029893235.1. GTDB lineage: Bacteria > Bacteroidota > Bacteroidia > Bacteroidales > Dysgonomonadaceae > UBA1309. Next base: position 4,042 of record NZ_JARXWE010000034.1, on the reverse strand, counting down.
TCATCTTGGATTGCTGCAGTACCAGTTCTTTTAGTTCGGCAATTTCCTTTTTCAATAGGCCTTCGGGTATTATAGGCTCTGGTTGTGTCTGCTTAAGGATATTATCTTTCAGTCTAAACTTCGTTTTCCCGATAATATCTGGTATCGGTTCTTTGGTTAGCGAGCATTTCTTCTTGTCATTGTCCTCTTTCCTGGATTGATATTTCTTATCGAACCAATCTTTAAAGATATTCCAAAGGTTCAGGCATGCCATAAAGAAGCATGCCGTCGCCAATAGAATTGCTTTTATCTTTTCCACTTCCATGATTACAGATTGATCGTTTTGATTATCTCCTCAACCAGCAAATCCAAATTGCTGCCATTTAGCAATGGTTTATCAGGAGGGAATATTGTTGAGAGGAACAGATAGTCATTCCCTTCAATGGATTGTTCCCTGTCATAACGAACGCTTTGCGGGATACGGCTCTCCATTATGGAAATACCTAATCCTAAAATAGACTCTTCGTAATAATTGAATAGTTCTTTTCTTTCCCGATTCGTTACTCTGTTCCAGAACAGATAGATTCCCTTCAATCTGACCTGCGGATTCATGGTTATCATCTCGTTAATAGAAATGATAAATGGTAGGGTACTTTCCATATTAATCCGAGAAGTGGTTATCGGAACAAACAGATAATTCATCTGGAAGAATATCTCGACCACATTTTCATTGTTTACTGTTCCCGGCAAGTCGAATAATACTACATCGTATTTTTCGGATTCGTTTTCCAAAAATGCTTTTGCCCTTGCGAGAGCTTGTTCCGGTTCGGTCGGAACGATAGGATAAGTCGGTTTACCTAATTTTGTAAACAGGGATTCTGCTTTCCTTTGATAAAAAGCATTGGTTTGTAATTGTTCCGCTTCCCGCTTCCGCATCTTCTGAATGCTCCATTGTGGGAAGTCGCAATCAATAACAGCCACATTATAGTTTTTCAAATAATGCAGATAACTGGCTACTAAAGTTGTGAAGACGGATTTGCCTGCTCCTCCTTTTTGGGTACAGAAAGAAAGATACATAGGTCTTGCTTGTTTTTGATTTTCTGAATTGCTCATGATGCTTTTTTTTAGTTTATACTGTTTCTGAAATGAATTACTTACCGCTCCTTTTTATGGGTCTTTTGATGTTATCTTCGTAGATACGATTGATTTCATCTTCATAGAGTTCGATATGATGGCTGATGATGTTATCAACCAATCCGCTGACGCTAATCCGTTCATTGCGTATTGAGCGGACAAGAGTTTGAAGAACTTCGTAGTTGTCTTTGCCGATATACAATCCCTGTCGATTACGAAGTTCATTACGGGAAAGAAATACCGATTCATAATCTACCGATTGTCCCCGCTTCTTTTTGGGCGGTTCTTTTGTTTTTTCTTCAATGGAGATTTCCGGTTCTGCGTTCGTTTTGTTTCCGGCAACTTCCAACTGATTTTCTGCCTGTGTGGATTTAGGCATTTCTTCATTGCTGCCTGCAACCGCGACTTGACGGATAAATGCACTTGTGTCTATCTTCACACCTGCTTTTTTGTTTACTTGATTATCTTCTTCCATATATGAATGATTTTATGATTGCCCACATTTATACAATTCTTCTTTTATTCATTTAATCAGCTATTCAGGCATCTGTTTCTGATTACTTGAACATTTGCACATCTGTCTATCTGCATGCTTATCGCCAAATAGGCAAACAGACAATTTTTCTTGTATCCTGACTTGCATTTTTGCTTTCATGCCACAAAGAAAACGATAAAAGAAAGCTGATTTTGGAATCAAGTATAAGTGGCACTGACTGACCGTTTCTGCCCGCTTATTCTGTTGTGCATAAGCGAAGTTCATCCCCTATCTTTGTCCAACGGGAATGAAAAGCCGGGAGTTATCTATGATTTAAAACTCTCGATAAATGAGTAACCGTTCCGGTTCCTATTAATGTCCGCCAATGCCGGCGGATTTTATTGTCATCAGACAATAGCAAGAAGTGTTTTTGTCAGCGAAAAATTCCATTTTCCTTCTTCCAAAAACATTTCTTGCCCAAACCTGAGAGTTTGGGGGCGGTTCTCCCAAGTCGAACCTTTTAAAAAATACATTCAAAGATTAATGAACATGGAACATGTCGATAATGGAGCCAGGCGGCTCAAAAAGAAAAGAGGGCGCAAGCCTAAAGCGGATAAGCAGACTTACCGCCACATGATACGCCTCAACAACAAGGATAACGAACGGTTTTTATCCTTGTACCATAAGTCGGGACACAAAAGTAAGTCCCGGTTTATAGCAGATTGTATATTGAACAATCCGGTAAAAATCGTTCCGATCAATAAATCGGCTATGGATTTTGCGATGTTGTTGTCCCAATTCTTTGCACAGTTCCGGGCGGTAAAGACCAATTACAATCAGGTTTTTCAGGTCTTGGTTAGGAATCTGGGCGAAGAAAAAGCACGCTCGATGATGAAGATTATTGAGAAACCGACACTGGATTTTGTCCTGATGAAAGCCCAGATAGAAGATTTATACACTCAAATCCGGGAAAGATGCTTGCCAAAATAAGTTCCGGAAAATCGGTATTCGGGGTATTAGCCTATAATAAAATCAAGGTGGAAGACAATCAGGCGGATGTGGTGTATAGCCAAAAAATGTTTGATTCTCCCGACAGCAAATTCTCTATCCGTGATTGTATGGATTCATTTGCTCCTTATTTGGCTATGAATAACCGAACTGAAAAAGTAGTATTCCATGCTTCGCTTAATCCCGATCCGAAAGATAAACTGTCGGATGAACGGTTGTCAGAAATAGCCCAATGCTATATGGAGAAGTTGGGCTATGGAAACCAACCCTATATTGTTTTTAAGCATACGGATATAGACCGGACGCATGCACATATCGTTTCCTTGCGGATTGATGAAACAGGCAAGAAGATAAATGACAGCTATGAAGTTGCCCGTTCCATGAAAATTTGTAAGGAGCTGGAACAGGAATTTAATCTTATCCCGCTAAAGAAAGGGAAACGGGAAAGTGAAGCTCCAACCAAGAAGATAGACTACAAAGCAGGAAATATAAAACATCAGGTGGGTAATATAGCTAAATCTGTGATGAATCATTTCTATTTCCAGTCATTTGGAGAATACCGCACATTATTGGAACAATTCAATGTAACGGTAGAAGAAGTGAAAGGAGAATATAAAGGCAAACCATATCTGGGATTGGTTTATTCGGTAATAGATAACAAAGGAGAAAAAATCGGTGTCCCGGTTAAATCTTCCAAGTTTGGAAAATCGGTTGGCTATGATGCGATGCAAAAGCATTTTGAGCACTCCAAATCGGCGATTGAGAGAAATAGGGTAAGGGAGAACCTTCGTCCAGTTATTGCTAAGGCCATGAAAGAAGCCAATAATATAGATGATTTTAAATTGCTATTGAAAGAAAAAAGTATCGGTGCCATTTTCCGGCAGAACGAACAAGGGCGTATTTATGGGGTTACATTTATTGACTATCAAAATCAGGCTATTCTCAACGGTTCGCGCTTAGGTAAAGAATTTTCCGCTAATCAATTTCAAGCCTTATCCAATGATTCTCCGGTGAAAGAAAAAGAAGAAAGACCGGAACAACAAGTCAGTTATAAGCCCCAACTGGAAAAGCTATCTTCTCCTTCGCTGAATTTATCAGGTGTTACAGATGCCACTTCAAGTCTATTCAGCATCTTTGATTTAGAACCGCAAGGAGATAATTATGAAGATATTGCTTTTGCCAAAGAAAAAGAATACGAGGAAAAGCAGCGGCAACGGAAAGCGAAAAGGAGAAAACCGGGTAGACAGATTTGAACTTAGCACTTATTGAAAGACAGAATAACTTTTTTAACGCTATGCTAAAAGTTATTTCCATCTTCCAACAAGTCATCATCATCATTTTTTATTTTTCTTTAGTACTGATGCGTTAAAAATTTGAATTAAATAAATCCAATTGCTCTTTGACATTTTGTTTTGAATTGACTTGAAATTCGGTAAGCAGTTCTCT
>NZ_JARXWE010000033.1 GCF_029893235.1 Dysgonomonas sp. PH5-45 | reverse complement strand
GCTCCTAATAACTTCTCGGGATTCATGCCCACAAAGATAGGATATATTCGTGATATGTGATAAGGTTTATCAACCGGGAAAATCCGCTGACCCCTTTTTACATTGATCCGTGCAAACGTGGTGCAATATAAAAAATAAAAAAAGCGACAAAAAGAAGAAATCTTCAATTTGTCGCTCTCAGTGCGGATGAAGGGACTCGAACCCCCACGCCTCTCGGCACCAGATCCTAAGTCTGGCGTGGCTACCAATTACACCACATCCGCGGTAGAATTGCGTTAGCGGATACAAAGATAATAAGTGTTTCGAAAATAAAAAGAATTATTCGCGTTTTTTTGCCATTTCTTATTATTTTTTTTCGGCATTAGCAGGTGGTGCGGTGGTCTGACTGCTTCGTCTTTGCCTGCGTTTCTGGAAAAAGCGGAATATATTACGCAACGTGCGGGCCTCTTTTGTGTAAACAATGCCGAGTCCTTGCGTGGTTGATGCCTGACGATAATACTGCTCGTTTTGGTGATTGTATGCTTTTAGCTTCCAGTTTCTTGTTAACTCATATTCCACATCAAAGTCGCCGATAAAGGAATTTTGGTTTGTGTTCGTATGACTGGTTCTGTAACCCAAGTTTGTATTAAGTTTCAGTTTGTCGTTAAACAATTTGGTAGAAACGCTGACGCTCATATCGACATCGCTGAATGAAGCATCGGACGATGATATATCGGTTCCTATCTGCCATTTGTCGCCCAATACATTGCCGAATATAGCATTCAAACCTCCACTCAAGGTGCTTGAGGCAAGGCTGGTAAGAAGTCCGTCTCCGATGTTGCCACCACCCGATTCGGTAGAGTAGAACGTGCCAAAAGCAACCAGATAGGCAAATTGACGGATTTTCTGTTCGTCTGTACTGATTATACTTTGCACCCGTTTTTGTGTATCGTCTGGGGCATCAGGCAGAACAACATCATACGCCAGCTCCATTTTATTGAGATTACCTTTGATGCTCAATTTACAATCCACATTCATTTTAGTGTTTTGATCGGTCGAGAATGAGGCATCCAATGTTTTCAAATCGGCCTTAACACGGCGATAAGCAACTATATCGAAGCTTGTTTTCATGGGGTCGCCCGAAAAAATAAGCTTACTGTTTTCCTGTATCTGGAACTCGAAGGTTTTAAGCTGCTGAAGTCTGACCTTTACCATTCCTTTATTTACCAGATATTCGCCAAAGGTGGTCATAAGATCCGATTGCAGATCGTATTTGAAGTCGATCCGCCCGGTACCCACAATCTGCATTTCGTAGTCGGATATAGGGTCAACAACCGAGAAGGATATCTGAGGGTCTATATTCAAGGCTACTTTCAGATTCAGGGGTAAAGGATCTTCAACAACCTCTTTCTTTGTACCTTCGTCGGGTGTATTGATATAAACAACCGTCTGATAATCGGATGCCGTAGTTTGCGGAATAGTAACATTCAGATTCGAACCTTTGCTGTTCCTTACATTCATCGTCACATCTATGCCTTTGTCGTTACCGTCTATATCGACCGTCCCATTGGCAAAAACTTTACCATAGAAGAGGCTATCGGTGCGGCTTTCGGTATTCAGCACCATCAGGTTATACAATTGCAAGTGCAGATTGTAGTTCATATTCTCGAAATTGTGATGGGTAACGGTAGCACTGGCGAGCCCCTGATTGCCAAGGTCGTCCGATATGATAAGATAATCGAACCCTATTTTATCGGGACTGACACGAATAGTATCCGAAACATGATACGTTACGTTGGTATATTGAACTCCAAAGGCTGCATCGTTCAGTCCAAACCAACCGTCAACCTGCGGAGCCGACATCTTGCCCGACATACTCAAGCCGGCACTCAGCGACCCTGTCAGCCTATTAAGCATATCCGACACAAAAGGTTGAATCCAGTTCAGAGACAAGCGATCCAGATTCACATTCAGCCTCAACGAATCGGCTTCGGGATACACCAATCCGGTTACAACACTTTTGGTTCCTTTGCTTTCGTTTGCGAGCGCGACGTCCAGTTTCACAGCATCGGCGCGACTATCCCACCGGCTCTCCATTCGCATTGTGCCAATAGTATCATTGAAGGCTATAATATCTTTTACCTCAAAATCTTTTGTATAAAGCTCCGTATTGCCCAAAACCCCATAAAGAACCACATCGCCATCTACGGTTGCTTTTATGTTGTTCACGTTAAAGGCTTCGAGCACAGAACCTATTTTTGCCTTGTCGAAATAGATGTGTAGGCTGTCCGATTTCTGATCTGATACAACACCATCCACACCAATATAACGTTGGTTGTTTAAGGCTAAACCAAAATTCCGGATAAACGTTCTTTCCCCCTCGTTACGGATAACAGCAGGGAGGATCTCGAAAGTAAGATTACCGACCTGAAAATCGGCTGGCCTTATATTCAGTGTGGATATAAGGTTTCTTTTTTCGTCTCTGTCAAAAGAGGCATAAACCTTCAACAGTCCATCTATGGGCAACTCGGCATCTGTGTTTTTGAGCGATATAAACGAATGCAGTGTATCGTTGCGTGCCCCTATTGTGGCTCCAATCTTATAAGTATCGTTTTCTTGTTTCAGATCGGTCGATGCTTTCAGCACAAATACCGAATCGGAGCGGAACGACAGAGATGTCGATTCCATTTCCATTCCGCCGTACACAAAACCGGGCGCGCTTGCCTCAATCCGTACCTTATTGTCGATGGCGTTAACTTCTCCGCTTATTTGCAAAGCTTCGCGCAAAACGAGAGGCATATCTATCACCTTTGCCAGTTCTTCGGTATTATCTATAAAGGCGTCGATACGGAAGTTATTTACCTTCTTTTTCTTTGTCTTGCTCAGTTCGAAGAAGTCGGGAAGGAAAGGGTGCATATTGTCCGAAATCTCATCGTAGAGGGTCGTGAAGTCGTATGTGCCGTTAAGGTTCAAATCGCATATCGACGAGCGGAAAGCTATGTAGCGCCCCGCGTCATTAGGGCCTGCTTTGAGGGTGATTGTTCCGGGTTCGAAACGGAAGCCTTGGTCGGCCAACGACAGGCTGTCTAAAACGATATCTCCCTCAAGGGTATTTATGTCGGTCCCCTGCAAATCGCCTTTCAGGGTGAAAGATAACACAGGCTCGTTCCACACAGGATTCTTATAAAATGTATTAACATTTAAGTCTTTAACTATAAGGTCAAAAACATATTTCGATGTCTTGCCCGGCAGCATCTCCATTTGTCCCTTCACTGCCCCCACTTGCGTATGGGCATCTATCCATGCCCCTATTCTGGATGCCGAATAGTTGGCCGTGAAAGGGATATGGCTGAAAACTTCGTCGTTATATTCCAAGGCATCGATCATACCTTTTGCATCTAAGGCCAAAGATTGTTTTGGCGTTTGGCTGGCATGTATTACCATATCGGCAGTAAGGCGGCCTACACCCATAGAATCGCCAACAATGGGGCGAAGGTTAAAGTTCTGCGTCTGCAAAGTTGCATCTGCCACAAAGTTCTGGAATGTTGTGTCTGTACTCGCTTTAGCCATCAAACGCAATGCTCCCAGACGGGTTACAGCTTCGGCATCAACTTTTAGTTGATCTAAACGGCCGGACAATTCACCCGTGAGGCGGATATCGCCCAATTCGTGTATGATGTCGGGCAGCGCAAAGGCCGGGTCGCCAATCCGTGCAAAGGCTGTCATGTCGGCGGGGGTGATAAGCAGTTTGTTTATCATCAAGCGCATATCTGCCGTATCGTAGTGCGATATGTCTGAAATACCTCCGGAGATGTTAATGACCGTATGGTTTCCGTAAGTCAGCAGAAGACTGTCGGCACTTATCTGTGGTAGTTTTCCCGAAATTGAGGTTTTCAGCTTTAGCTGTTGGTCTAATGCGTCAATGCCGGGAACAAAGGGCGTTAAATCTTTGGGCGACACCGAAAAACTGTTGGTTTGCAGTTTAAACTCGCCTGTTTCCATATTATAACGGGCAACATCTAAGGTCAACTTAGAGTCGGCAAGTACTAATTGCAGGTTGTCGGTATAAAATTCATCCCCCTCCGACAGGATATAGGCTTTTAGTTTCTTAACCTCAAGCCCCGACTTTTCTCTTAATGAAAGGTTCTTTATCTCGCCTCTGAAGTTTCGCATGTCGATTGACGGCAAGCTCAGCGCGGCATTCAAATCCGATATATGGATATGCGACGGATTGAACATCGACCCCGAATCCGGCTCGGAAAGGATGTCATACCGCAGACGTATGTTTTTCAGGGATATATCCTGTATATTAATTTTCAAGGAAGATGTTGTTGTGTCTGTCTCCGTCGAATCGCCTGCAAAAGCATCTATTACGAACTGAAAATTGAATGGCGAATCGGGTGTCTTTGCCGAAACATTGATAGCTGCATCATTGAGGTCTATACCTGTAATCAGCAATTCGTTGTTGCTTATCAGTTGCCAGAGGTCGAGGCGTGCGCCCAATTGTCCGGCATAGACAAGGGTATCTTTTTGTTGGTCTTCAATATAAAGTCCCTTCAAGGTAACTTCGTTGAAGAGGGAAAGGCGTATTTCGTTGAGCGAAATTTCGGTATTCAGTTTCTTTTTCAACTGGCCAACAGCAAAGTCTGCTACTTTTTGCTGAACGGCAGGAATCGACAATAACCCATAAAGCAGCACATTGAGAGCAATAAACCCCAATATGATGCAACAAACAACCCTGAATATCCTTCTGGGGATACTCTTTTTCTTGCGGGCAGGCGGAGTGTTGCCTGCTTCAGGTTGTTGGCTTTGGGGTATTATCTCTTTTTCTTCTTCCACTGCGTTTGGATTGAGTTATTCTGTTATCTTTTTTATTTGCGAAAAAAATCGCTCCACCGATTTTCGTCGAACCCTACCAAAATCTTATCGGGTGTTATCAGCAGAGGGCGTTTTACCAACATTCCATCTGATGACAAAAGGGCAATAAGCTCATCGTCCGAGGCGGTAGGTATCAAATCTTTCAGATTCCTTTCCTTGTATAATCTGCCCGAAGTATTAAAGAACTTCCTAACCGGCAAATCGCTTTTGGCAATCCATTCCTTCAGTTCGCCCGCCGTTGGCTTTTCCTCCGCAATAGGACGAGCCACTACTTCTATATCGTTATTCTTTAGCCAGTTAAAAGCCTTACGGCAAGTACTGCATTTTGCATAACATAAAAATACTATTTTGCTCATCAGCTTTAACTTTATATTCAACAATCAGCTACAAATATATATTAATTTCTTGTAACGATGGCGAATGCCACCACCTTCATTTAACAAATCTTGATTCCGAATGTTTTGTTTGGTATAAAATTAATATGTTACTTTAAACTCCGTATTTGACGGTTACAAAATCTAACTTTATTTTATGGAAATAATAAACCTATCGGAACAAAACTCTATACTGAACACTTTTTTACGCGAACTTCGCGATGTTAACATACAAAACGACCGTCTCCGCTTCAGACGTAATATTGAGCGCATCGGAGAAATCATGGCATACGAAATAAGCAAAACACTACAATACAACCCCATAGAGGTGAAAACGCCTTTGGGATTTGCTCCCGTTAATATTCCTGACGAAAAGGTTGTATTGGGCACAATATTGCGTGCCGGGTTAGGGTTTCACCATGGGTTCCTTAATTATTTCGATTGCGCCGAAAATTCGTTTGTATCGGCCTATCGCCGTTATAAGGAAAAAGGCCACGAATCGTTCGACATATACATCGAATACATAGCTTCGCCACGGTTGGACGATAAAATACTTATCCTCACCGACCCAATGCTTGCCACCGGCGGAAGCATGGAAATGTCGTATCGCGCCTTGCTTACCAAGGGTACGCCCCGCCATGTTCATATAGCCTCAATCATAGCCAGCCAACCGGCTATCGATTATTGCAAAGAAAATTTTCCGGCGGCAACCACCACTATATGGACAGCAGCCATAGATCCTTCGCTCGATAAAAGCTCGTACATTGTACCCGGATTTGGCGATGCCGGCGATTTGGCCTACGGAGAAAAAGAATAATAACTTATATGACGGTTTTTATTTTCTAAAATCTTAAATTTGGGCATCTTAAATTCCACAAAGTTGAGATTATGGAGGAATTGTTGCATTACGTTTGGAAACATAAACTTTTTCAGAAAGACCTACGCACTACCGATGGCACAGCGGTTGAGGTAATAGACGCCGGTATCCACAATACCGATGGCGGTCCCGATTTTTTTAATGCAAAAATAAAACTTGGGGATAAAACATGGGCGGGCAATGTGGAGATACACAAGCGGTCGTCCGACTGGAAGAGACATAAGCATCATGAGGATAAAACCTACAACTCAGTCGTTCTGCATGTTGTAGAGGATGCCAATGAAGATGTTTATACCGAATCGGGGCAAAAACTTATCCAGTGCCAGATATCCTGCCCTAAACACATAAAAGAAAACATCGAATATCTTTTGTATGCCCACGAGCAAATGCCTTGCTGCAATTACATCAATTCCATGCCCGATGTTCATCTGTCTGGATGGATAAATACGCTGCTCGTAGAAAGACTTGAACGTAAAGCCAGCGATATAGAACGGCTCTTGACACGGTTCAACAATTCGTGGGACGAAGTATTCTACGTTCTCCTTGCCCGTAGCTTTGGTTTTGGGCTGAACTCCGACTCCTTTGAACAGCTGGCTTTGAGCCTTCCTTTTATTGCCTTGCAAAAACAACGGAACGATATAGAACAAATAGAAGCCCTCATGTTTGGACAGGCAGGTATGCTTGGCGATGACATCAAAGACGACGATTATTCCCGAAAACTAAAAAATGAATATGGGCTACTGAAAAATAAATACTCACTTTCGCCGTTAGAATCATATATATTCAAGAAATTGCGGATGCGCCCGGGCAGTAGTCCGCACATACGGATAGCCCAGCTGGCAATGCTCTTGTTTAAGGAAGACAGGTTGTTTTCTAAAATAGCGGAATGTGGGGATGTTGGGAAAATTCGCCTGATGTTGCACGAAAACGCCTCCGAGTATTGGCAAACACACTATTGCTTTGGAGAGCCATCGCCCCGCAAAAGTAAATTTATAGGCGATGCCTCGCTCGATGTGATAATAATAAACGCTGTGGTGCCAATCCTTTTTTCGTACGGAAAACATACAGGCAACGACGAACTTTGCGAAAGAGCTTTCATGTTTCTGGATACCATCAAAGCCGAGTCGAACTCTATCGTTCGTTCGTTTACCCAATATGGGCTGAAGGTAAGTAACGCAGGCCAATCGCAAGCAGTGATACAACTCAAGAGGGAATATTGTCAGAAACGTAAGTGTTTGTTTTGCCGGATAGGTTACCAGATTCTTACGGAAAAATAGATAACGGAAATGAAATATTTAGAAACTTATAATCATTTTAAGAGCATCGAAAACTACAACAACGAAGTTATTGATGTGGACGCCGATACTGTGATGCGCAATTACAGTTTCGAATCGAAATACCGGTTCCTGCTTCCCGGAGGTGACGAAAATAAAGATGGTTATGAATACACCCCTTCGGATGTGAGCGACGTTGAGTACGAGCCTGATATAATACAGGAAATGCTCGACAAGACTGACGCCGAAATTTTGGAGAATCTCGAATTTCGTTACCACACTTTATCGCCTAAAGGTCAGCCAAAGGCCAAAGGTATTATCCTGATGTTTCATGGGTTTAACGAAAAATATTGGATAAAGTACCTGCCTTGGGCAAAATACCTGCTCGAAAAAACGGGGAAGACAATCGTTATGTTCCCCATAGCTTTCCATATGAACAGGGCGCCTGCTGCTTGGAGCGACACTCGTGAAATGTATAACATAAGCCAGCAGCGCAAAGAACGGCATCCCAATGTTATATGTTCAAGCCTGTCGAACGTGGCCATAAGCACCCGTTTGCACAATAAGCCGCAACGGTTCATTTGGTCGGGCTTGCAGGCATATTACGATGTTATTGATTTAGTTAAACACATCAAAGCGGGGCAACATCCGCATATCGAAGCCGATGCAAGCATCGACCTGTTTTCGTACTCAATAGGCAGTTTACTGTCCGAGATACTGATGATGACAAACCAGAATGGTTATTTCTCCGATTCGCAATTTGTTTCTTACTGCGGCGGTGCGGTTTTCAACCGGTTGTCGCCCGTATCAAAATTCATACTCGATAGCGAGGCAAACGTAAGCCTGTATTCGTATGTGGTGGAACATATAGAAAGCCACATGAAGCGCGATAAGCTGCTTGCCAAATACCTGAGCGAAAGCTATCCGGAGGGTATAAACTTCCGCAGCATGCTCGACTATAAAGTGTTTACCCACTACCGTGAAGAAAAATTCAGAGCTATGGCGCACCGCATTTATGCCATAACTTTGGCCTCAGATTCGATAGTGCCGGCCTATGAGGTGATAAACACTTTGCAGGGGTCGTGCCGAGATATACCAATCAGAGTAGATGTGCTCGATTACGACTATAAGTATAAGCACGAAGACCCTTTCCCTGCGATAAAAAATATGGAGGACAAGGTGGATGCCGCTTTCAGACAAACCTTCGATCTGATATCCGATTTTTTCAGATAAAAACCGGGTATATCAGAACTGGGAAAAAGAGAAATAAGTTTCGAATTCAAGAAATTTTGTTTATCGTTTCCTCTACAAAATCAAGAGGGTAACCGTTATTCCCCCGATTACCCTCTCTATTCTTGTCTCTGTTGTTTTGTCTTTACTTAATAGACATTATATTCAATAAAGTTATATATAATTAGATATCAGTGAATTTGAAATTCTAAAATTATAGTTAAATCAGACAAACGGTGTATCCATTCATTGCATTGGGGTTGAGTCATATCAAACATCGTGGCATGATAATCTTGTAGCGGATTATTCTTCATATAAGATAGAATAAACAACAATTTATCTGTTATACAGGGTAATTGGCTGCTCTTTCTTCCATAAGAAACACGTATGCGGGGTTTTCCTTTTAAAGTATAATGAGAATGATACTCTTCCCAATGATACTGAAAGGTTGGCAAAAATGCTTCAAATTCTGATAGGCTAAAACCTGTTAATGATAATAATTGCTTCGGATTTTTTCGAATCTTGTCGTATTTCATTTGTGATTAGTAAATCACAAAGGTATGTAAAAGAACGCTTTAATAAACTATTAAATATAAACTCTATTGGTTAAAATTATTTCAGAACGCTATGATAAAACCAAACAGATACAAGAAGAGCAATGACCCGTTATTACATTTCAAGTCTCCGGGCAGATGCTAAAAGCCTGAACTCATGGGTTCGCCAACATTGGGGTATAGAGAATAAATTACATTGGATGTTAGATGTAACAATGGGAGAAGACGCTTCGAGAAAAAGACTGAAGAACTCTCCTGAAAACTTCTCGGTGGTATTCAAGACTGCTTTGACAATGCTTAAAAAATATACACCCAGACCCAATAAAAAGAAACAACCATCTGTCAAAACAAAACGAAAGATGGGAGGATGGTCTGATAAATGCCTCAGAGATTTACTTAACTTAGAACCTGATTAAACAATTTTCATGCGTTTGCCCTGTGCGAATAATATGCATTAATTGCTAATTGAAAATAAAATCATACCTTTGTGCAATTAATTTTAAAAAAAAGGAAGAGAACGAAGACAAAATTATTCCACAAAATCGGAATATCAAAAATGATTATCTGATTTAATTTTTAGCACAAAACTGAAACATTGACTATTCCCAATAAATTTTCATGGCAATTATAACAATATTTGTTTCGATTACATTTTCAGCATTAACGTCAACTAATAGCCTTTAGATAAGGTGTTTATAACAAAAATGACAGTTTATATTTTGGGAACTTTTTTTTCTATCGCAGAAAATTATTATTCAAACAGTGATGTTTGTAATTGTTTTAGTTGACAAATACTCCGAGAAATGGGAATTATAAGATTATTATTAGCAATATCGGTTGTGATAAATCATTCGACAGCTATTTTTGGTTGTCGTTTGGTGGGAGGAGCTGTTGCTGTACAAGCATTTTATATCATTTCAGGCTTTTATATGGCTATGATTTTGACTGAAAAGTATGTAGGTAAAGGCTCATATAAACTATTTATCAGCAATCGTTTTTTACGCCTATACCCTATATATTGGGCAATTCTACTTGTAGTTATATTGTATTCTGTTTCACTAGTGTCCCATAAAAATTAATCTGCTAATAATTGAATAAATTTGATTTATCGATAATGCTGAATTATAGGATTTTACAAAATAGAAATATTTAATTTTTACATTTAAGTACGAATTACAAATCCAAGTCCGTTTACTTTTATATTGATTGTAATTTAATGGTATTCAGAAGCATATAAGAGTTAATCGAAATTTTAATGGGACACTAATGATTCTGTTTTTATAACTACACATCCCGGGCCTTTGCATTCGCTTGTTGAAAACTATGACTCCATAGGTGTAAGTGGCTTTTTGTTTTTGATATTCACGAATGTATTTATGTTCTTTCAGGATATCGTAATGTTTTTGGGACTTGATGCAACAACAGGAAACTTCTTTTTTACAACAAATTTTAGAGATGTGAGTCAACCATTATATCAGTTTTTACTTGTTCCACAGGCTTGGACAATCGGAATTGAATTAATGTTTTATCTCATTGTACCGTTTATAGCTAAACGAAAGACTAAATATATCGTTACTTTAATATGCCTTTCTTTATTACTCCGGTTATATTTGATGTTTGGTTTAGGCCTAATAAATGATCCTTGGACATATCGTTTTTTTCCTACTGAATTAGTTTTTTTCCTTGTGGGTATACTTGCTTACCGTGGCTATAAATATTTGCAGAAATTTCAAAAAATAGATAAGAAGTACTTAACAATAATATGGTTTGGGATTTTACTTCTCACCACAATCTTTAGTTTCCTGCCAGACAGCGCATTTCATCATTTCATTATAAAAGATTGGTTGTATTTATTGGTTTTCTCTATGGCATTACCTTTTATCTTTGCACTAACAAAAAAGTGGAAATTTGATAGGTATATTGGAGATCTTTCTTATCCTGTTTATATTTCGCATATGTTAGTATTAAACCATATGGCAGACATAGTTCCTTATTCCAAATTAGGAATGGTAACTTCTTTTATATCAATAATATTTGCGATTGTATTAAATGAAATTGTTCAGAAAAAGATAGAAAAAATCCGACAACAAAGAATTCTGAAAACAATATAATTGTTCTTTAAGCCGATAATAGTTCATACCTTTTTTAAAGCTTCAATGGACTTTTTCACATATTCATTATCCGGCTCCACCATTAGCCAAAAATTCAGATAACCCATTAGCCGTTTCATATAAGATGGATCGGTCGAACCAATAAACCGTTGATGTTCTGCCAAACCTTTGGTCAATATATAATAAACTGTTTTTCTGATTTCTCTTTTTTTAGCTTTAACAATTGTTATTTTTTCACCCGAACTAACAGAGATTCCGGTAATAATCTTTCGCTTTTTTTCTGTCAGAAAACGAGTCTTTTTTCTTTGTATTACAAACTTTTCTTTCCTTATTATATTGTTAATTTCAGCAAAGACCTGTTCAAAAGAAATTTCTTCTCCGGAGAAAGTTAAATCATCTGCATAGCGAGTATATATAAGACTGTTTTTCTGAGCAATAGAAACCAGTTTTACATCCATATCATATGCAATAATATTGCTAAGGGTAGGACTGGTTGCTGCACCTTGAGGAAGTTTTCCTTGAAGAATACACAATTCAGCCAATACTTCTGATATATTAGTTGGGTATCCAATTTTTGCAAAAGCGTTTATTATTCTATGCTTTTTTATTGAACCGAAAAAATCGGCAATATCGACTTTTAATATCTGCTTATTTCCTAAATGAGCTTTTGCATTATGTACTACAGATATATTTTGACGAAACCCCATACTTGCAGGATGTATATTGACCGATAATAATATCCGTTTATAGATTGTTTTTTGGATATTAAGCAAGGTGGCATCGGGTGCCGATATTGTTCGATAACCACCACTTCTTTTACTCAACTTGAAATGGGTATAATGATTTGAAGTGTTTCTTAATATATTAACTAACGTGTTTTTTTCAACAATTAGAAAGTTAGCACACCAGGTTATGGCTTCATCATTGAAAGGCAAAGGTTTGGAAAATATACGGGCGAAAATATTTTGCTTTTTAGCTTTTTCCCCGATATTGTTTTTCCTTTTTTGTAAAAATGAAAGAATAGCTTTTTTGTTACTCTTTTCCCTCTCTTCTCCTTTATCATAGTTATCGGCACTACGGTTATAGTCACTTGCATTTCTGTTATAGTTGTCTTTACCTCCTGAGTTGAAAAGTTTGTAAAGTAACCAAAACCCTAAAGCTATAATAAATATGACTAAGATTGTATTCATCGTTTAAATAAAAAGAGGATGAATGTTTACTTTTAGTAATACTTTGATTTATACCTAAGAATCTGAAAGATTCAGGTAATAAATCAAAGTATTACTGAATCTCAGAAAAGGCATGAGTCAATGAGGCGACTACACCTCTTTTTTGCTAAATCTTATTCATCCTCTAATCTGTGAAGATATATTATTTTTTTTGAGAGATAAAACTTTTTATCATTTTTTCCAAACGGGTGGCTGAGTATGCTTTTGGGGTTGATTTTAACCTTACGTTTCACCAAAGATTAAGCAAGCGGGTTATTTCTTTTACCTCTATATCTGTAAGATCTGCATAAATGGGGATACTGAGTACTTCGCGGTGAATTTTTTCGGTTATAGGGAAGCTTAAATTGTTCCACTCTTTATACGCCTCTTGTTTGTGTGGAGGGACGGGATAATGGATATCGGTTTTCACTCCGTTTTCGAGCATAAACTGCTGTAAGCCGACTCTATCTTCGGTGCGTATTACAAACTGATGAAACACATGTTCTTCTTGCTCACGGAATATGGGGAGCGTTAGTTTAGGGTTGCGGATATTTTCCAGATAATACAGTGCTATATCCTGCCGGAGTTTGTTGTCTTTGTCCAAGAACGGGAGTTTAACCCTCAATACGGCAGCTTGTAGTTCGTCCAAACGGGAATTGAAGCCTTTGTATTTATTCACATACTTTTCGTGCGAGCCATAATTCGCAAGGTTGTTTACCACTTCAGCCAAAGCTGAATCGTTGGTTGTTACAGCACCGGCATCGCCCATAGCACCGAGGTTTTTTGTAGGATAAAAGCTGAAAGCCGTAGCATGGCATAAGCTGCCTACCCGTGCGCCTCCAGTGATTGCCCCATGCGATTGGGCGGCATCATCTACCAGCAAAAGATTATGCTTGCGGGCAATAACGTTCAGCTCGTCCATCGGACTCAGGTTGCCATAGAGGTGTACTGCCAAGATAGCTTTTGTGCGGGGGGTTATCTTTTCTTCAATCAGATGCGGGTCGATATTGTATGTACAGATGTCAGGTTCCACAAGAATAGGGGTCAGCCCACTTTGCGAAATGGCTAAAATGCTGGCTATATAAGTATTTGCGGGAACAATAACCTCATCACCCCGTTTAATGACTCCAAGCTCTATGTATGCCTCAAAAATCAGACGGATGGCATCCAGCCCGTTTGCTACACCTACACAGTATTTTGAGCCGCAATAAGACGCGAATTCTTGATTAAAAGCTTTACATTCTTCTCCCCGTATGTACCAACCCGAGCGGGACACCCGCAATAAGGCTTCGTCTATCTGTTTCTGATAGCGAGCGTTTACTTTCTTCAAATCGAGGTTCTGTATCATCGGGGGGGTACTTAAATATTTCAGAAATATGTATTAAAAACGGGTTTTTTTAAGGTTTAGTATATCTCTTGGATTACTTCTTTTAGCTTGAAGCATCATAACTCAATCAAATAACCGTCGTAGGCAATGCCCCTGCCACCAAAGCTTTCTTTCTGGGCAATAAGGCTCTCGTTAAGGTAACGCCCTCCTTCTTCGTTCGAAGTCCCGAAATCGAAGAAACGCTTATCCGGAAAGATGTTTGTGAGCAAATGGTCATAAATAATATCAAGCGCCCCTATCTTTTTCCCCTCGGCATTTGCCGAAGTATATTGCACATGTACAACCTGTTCCATATCGAAAACGAGGGCTCCGGCAAGAACGCACCCTTTATTATCGACCGATTGAAAGAGCCGTATCCGGGAAGAGAATTTCTCTATCAGGCATGAAATCTCTTCGAGCGAATGTACAGGTTTTGTTCCATATCGTTCGCCCAAATTTTCTTCAAGGATGGTCCAAAAAGCGCCTGCTTCGGATGTTTCTACGACATTCAACCCCGATTCGTTGGCACGGACAATGGCGCGCTTGCGGATACGCGAATACTTGATTGGGGCCGCAATATTGATACAACAAGCCAGATTGCGGTAAAGCAACTTTGCTTCATTGCGGAATAGGGCATATAAGTCTTCTTCGGCCGGTTGTTTATGATAAATATGCGGAATGGGTTTATAAATCAATTGTTTAAATCCTTTTTCCCGCAGGTAAGACAGAAGGCAGGCAAAAATATCGAGTACTATGGCCGAGGTGGTTTTTATACCCAAAACGAAGCTTCCGTAAGTGAGCCCTTGGTGCGAATAGAATGTATCGTCAACCGCGTTTGCCGGCAACAGAGCCAAGAGCTTGCCTCCGTCAAAAAAAAGCAAAGAATGGTCGTGAAAACGGTCGGAATGGTATTCCATATAATCGCGTTTCAGCAGGAAAGTTCCGTTTCTGGAATCATCAATAAAACTGTCCCAAAGCGATTTGTGCTCGGCATTAAATCTTTTTATTTCCATCGGCTCTGAATTTCTCGAAGTCGGTATATTTGCGTATATATTCGCTTTCGTCGTACTTGTCGGAAGTAAGGACAAGGCAGACCGCCCCCGACGAATAGTTCTTTTCGCTGGCCCATACCCCGGGAGGTATATACAACCCGTACATAGGATTGTTCAGAACAACGGTGCGCTTATGATGTCCGTCGTCGAGGTCTACCTCAAAGCTACCACTGGCCGCAACCAAAAGTTGATGGCAATAACGGTGAGCATGCGAACCGCGTTTTTCGCCGGCAGGTATATCGTAAACAAAAAATACACGGCTTATTTTGAACGGTATGTCCGTAAAGTTATGGACAGGTGTAATATTGCCCCCCTTATGTTTGATAACGGGAAGTTCGAGCAGAGAACAATCGTATACGGTTGAATGATGAGCCATCTTTTCCGATTCTTCGATATGGCTCTCACTATATTCGTTGCGGATAGGAAGAAAAGGAGCTTCTTCGCGGGCAAGCCTCTGAAACTCTTTGTAGTTACGGATATAATCTTCCTTTTTGTATGGTGCTGAGGCTATGATAAGGCACAGGGAGTTGGTCGAAAAATTCTCTAACGTACGCCAAGTCATATTAGGCACATAGATAGCCTTATAAGAGCAATTGAGCTGATGGCGCTCTTTGTTGAGGCCATCGTCCAGAACAACGTCAAAGCTACCCGAAAGGGCAACAATTATTTCTTCCTGATGTTTATAGGCATGGCTACCTCTTTTTTGCCCTCCGGGAATATTATATATCCAATAAGTACGGGCAATGCTGAAAGGAACCTGTATGCCTTCTTCCAGAAACGACAGGTTTCCCCGGCGGTCTTCCTTCTTAGGCAGTTGTATAAGTGTTTCTTTAAGCATAATAGCGGTTTTTGATGTATTATCTGATCCAAGGTTCGGGATTCATTTTGTTTGTACCTTTCCACAGTTGGAAGTGTAAAAGCGAGCGATTTATGTCGGGGTCTACGTAAGCTTTTCCCAAGGATTGCCCGGTCGAGACTTTTTGCCCCTGCCTAACATATATGTTTTCGACATTGGCATAGAAAGAATAATAACCACCGTGACGGACAATAATACAGATATTGTATCCGGGGAAAGACATGATGCGCGTCACCTCGCCATCGAACACACAGCGGGCTTCGGCTCCGGCGTGCGATTGGAGGTCTATACCACTGTTGTTTATTTCCACTCTTCCACGGGATTGTGTTCCGAAATGCGAAACTATGGTGCTGCTGCCCGTCAGAGGGCGTGGCAATCGTCCTCTGTTCGATGCGAAGTTGGACGAAAGCTTGAGGCTCTCCTGTGTTTCCTTTGGACTGGCTGCCTTTGCATAAGTAGGCTCTGATGCAGATTCTTTAGGTGTGGAACCTTGCCCCTTACTTTTATTTTTTTGTTGCTCGGCCAACCGTTTTTTCTCTTCGGCTTTGCGCTTTTCTTCGGCAAGGCGTTTCGCTTCCCGTTCCTGACGGGCAACTTCTTCGGCTATAAGACGCTCTATCTGGGCATTCAGAGCATTAGCTTGCTTGTTTTTCTGATTTATAATGGCTTGCAGCTCTTTTTCCTTTTGTTTTGCTTCCGAAACTTCTTTCTCCCGAGTTTTTTCTTCAGCTTTCAGGTTGTTTTGCTCTGTTTCGCGTAAGCCTAAAAGACTTATTCTGCTGGCTTTCGATTTTGCTAAAGCCGCTCGTTTGCTGGCCAGTTCGTCTTTCCGTTTTTTTATTTCGTCGGCCTGTTGATTGCGCCATTCGGAATAGTCTTTCAGAAAATAAAAACGGCGGATAGACTCGCTCAGCGACTTGCCCGAAAGGATGAACAGCAGTTTATTTTCTTTTTGCCGCTTGTGCAACATTCCGTCGATAGCTTTGGCATAACTTTTTTGTTTGGTTTTCAGTTCAGCTTCGAGCCTTACAATGTCTTTTTGTGTTTGCTCCTGTTCGTTGTTTATCTGTTCTATTTCTTGCCCCAGCAGGGTTATTGCCGTTTGGCGGGCTGCAATCTGTGTGGTAATAAGTCTTATTCGCTCCAAAAGGGTGTTTGTTGTCTTTTTTGTATCGCGCAACAGCTTGCCGGAGTTTTCGGCTGCGCGGAGCATTTCTTCCCGTTGCTTCTGCAGCGATTTTATCTTCGCTGTTTGAGGAAACGCCGAAATACAAACAAAAAGTAATATGGCAAACAACCTGTACTTCATCGTTACAAATGAGCTTTTATTATATCACTTATTGTAGACTGTGTATATTTTTTAGGAACAGACCAATCGATGTTTACTTTTTTGTCGAACTCCATTTTCGACAAGGATATGCCTACATCCAAACGTGTTTTATCTACTTCTATTTTCGATATCATTTGTGTTGGATATACATACTTGCCGTTGACCACGAAATTGGCATACGACCATTGCACCGTCCGTTTTGTGGTAGGCTGAAAAATCAGTGTTGAGGCAATATGGTCGTTACCGTCAATAGCAAAGTTATACAAAATATTGTTGTCGTCTTTCACCTTCAGTAGGTGGGTGTCGGACGAAGTGTCGGACAAAAACAGATTGAAATCTTTTTCCGTCACCTCGGCTTTTCCCGGCAGGAACAGCGAATTTGTAAACAAGGCTTGCAGGTTATAGTAGTTGAAATTAAACTTATCGGATATCGTTTTGATGCTTTCGGCCGCATACATTTTCTTCAGACGGTCAATCACAAATACCGAATCGGGCGTGAGGGTCATTCGGAAACCCTCTATACCCAGCACACGGAACGATATTTGCATGGCTTTGTTACGGTCTATTTTTATAATTCCGCCTATCTTTTGGCCGTTTTTGGCTCCTATTTTGGCAACTTCTACCGATATTTTTCCGTTTATGGTTCTGTATTTCAGTTCATGCGTCTGCACGTCCCTGAGTATTTCGGTGTGCGACTTACGCACCAGTGTTTTGGTGGTTTTAAACGTTTCTTTTGACGATTTACACCCTGCTAAAAAAACAAGACATGAAGCAATGACGGCAATCCTGAAAAAGTATTTTCTGTTGAGTATGTTCATCTTTCAATCAATCTGTGGTAAAGAATTAAATAAATGTTCATTCGGTAACGAATGTACCTGTTTCTATTTTCTTGTCGAGGGTTTTCGATTCGCTATCGCCCTTGGCTTTGGCTTTCTCCCAATATTTGAGGGCTTGTTCTTTATCGTCGAGTTTATACAGTACGTCGCCATAGTGCTCGTACACCTCGGCGCTGGTTGTGCCTTCTTCTTCGCTATACTTTACGGCATTTTCGAGATAAATCTTTGCCATCGGATAGGCGCCCTGCTCAAACAATATCCAACCATATGTATCGAGATAAGTGGGTTCGGTAGGATTGGCTTTGATGGTGATGGCGCTCATTTTTTCGGCCTTGTCCAAGTTTTTCCGTTCCACCGACAGGAAGTAGCTGTAATTGTTCAGCACAAACATATTGGAGGGGTTATATTGGAGCGACTTTTCGTAATACAGATATGTGCTGTCGGTGTTTCCCATCTGGTGATAAACGGTCCCTATCTGCCCGTAAAATACGGATAATATATAAATGTTCTGGTCAGAGTCGGGCTCGGTAGCCTCAATGCCGCTTTCGTAAGCATCCAAAGCCTTGCGGTATTGCTCTTTGGCTACGTAGTTGTCGCCCAAGTAAATATGAAACAAAGAACCTTCGGGTACATATTCTATGGCTTTTTGGCATATCCGAATCGACATATCAATACTGTCGGCAGGAACCGCCTTGAGCAGTTGCTCCCATCCGTATGGATTGGTGGGTTCGGACTCGGCATATACCTGAAACTGAAAGCGGGCTTCGTCCGTCTTTTCTTGCAAGAGCAACAGGTTACCCAGCATCAGGTTGAAGCGGGGTTCCTGTGGATATTGCGTCATCAGCGTATCGAGCAGTAAATTCAGCTTTTCGGTATCTTCTTTGCGTTGCTGCAAGGTTCGCTGATATTGAGCTACGATGTTTATCTTTGTGTCGGCATCTATACCCGGATTCAGCAGGGCTGTGTGCAGTTCTTCCTCGGCGGCTGCTTTGTCGCCTGTTTGCTCATAGTAGTTAGCCATGGCGGTAATGAGCAAGGGGTTGTCTTCGTCAATCTTCCTTGCTTTGGCATATACTTCGGCAGCCTCTTTAAACCTTTTGTCGTACACATAAAGGCCGCCCAACAAAAGCAGATAGTTTATCTCTGTTGGGTTCTTATCTATATACTTCTGCACTTCGGCATAAGCTTTGTCTTTTTCGTTTATGACGGAATAGAGTTGGAATTTCTGTAAACTGATCCGTTCGTTGAGGCCCGACAGTTGTTCTAATTTGTTGAGGGCTTCAATAGCCTTGGGTATATCCCCGTCCATACGGTATGACTCCGAGAGATAGAGGTATAAATCCATCCTGTCGGGGTTCTGAGCTATTATTTTTTTGTACAAACTGATGGCCTCGGTATATTGTTGCAACTCCAAACAAAGGCCGGCCATTGCAGAGGCGTAGTAGGCATTGTCGCTGTCGAAACCGACGGCTTTGCGGTAAAATTCCAAAGCCCGGTTTTTATTTCCGAGCAGGTTGTGGATGTTACCCATTTCGTAAAGCACGTTGGCGTTGGTCGAATCTATTTGCAGGCAATAGTTCAGATAGTCGAACATCGAATCGTAGTTTTCGATGGCTTTCGCATTCATTGCCTCGTAGAAGTAATAGTTGAAAAGCCGTTTTTCGTCGTCCGCCAAAATCATCCTTTGCGGGGAGGATTCTGTTGTCTGTGCTTTCTTTCCGTTTTTTTGCTTTTGAGGGAACACCATGCCCGTTCCTGCCACAAGCAGAAAGAAAGTAACGAACAGGATTGATCTGATATTTTGCATAAGCGGGGTGTTATTTCCCGGTGTGGCCAAAACCTCCGGCGCCACGGTCTGTTTGTCCGATGTTGTCAGTCTCTTCCCATTCAACCTGAGCATGGGCGGCAACAACCATCTGGCAGATACGTTCACCGTCTTGTATCGTGAAGTCTTCGTTCGACAGGTTTACCAATATCACCTTTATCTCGCCCCGGTAGTCGGCATCGATTGTGCCCGGTGTGTTCAACACGGTCAGCCCGTGCTTGAAAGCCAATCCGCTGCGTGGCCTTATCTGCGCTTCGTATCCCTTGGGCAGTTCTATGAACAGGCCTGTGGGGACGAGAGTCCTTTCGAGCGGTTTGAGCGTAATGCTTTCCTCTATATTTGCCCGCAAATCCAAACCTGCCGAGTATGGGGTTGCATACTCGGGCAGGGGATGATGCGATTTGTTGATAATCTTTACTTTCATAGCCATTTGCTGTACGTCATTATTTTAATT
Source organism: Dysgonomonas sp. PH5-45 (assembly GCF_029893235.1). GTDB lineage: Bacteria > Bacteroidota > Bacteroidia > Bacteroidales > Dysgonomonadaceae > UBA1309. Next base: position 3,747 of record NZ_JARXWE010000033.1, on the reverse strand, counting down.
TCCGAAGTTAGAAAATTCTTTATAACAACAGCCATTTACAGCCAAAAATTTAGACTTAATTAGAAAATACGAGCCTTTAGGCAAACAAGTCTTCGTGAATAATCTCTCCAACGGTTGGGTGGGGGAATACTATTTTGCGGAATTCATCGACCGTAAATCCTTTTTCGATGGCTATGCCTGCAATAACAATCAGCTCGGAGGCAGGGTTACCCAACATGTGGCAGCCAACAACCGTATTGTTTGCATCAACAACCAGTTTGCAGATACCGTTACCCATTTCGTTTTCGGCAACGAAACGACCTGAGAATGCCATGTTTAGTTTCAATATTGAGTAAGGAATGCCTTTTTCGGTCAGTTCTTCTTCTGTTTTGCCAACTCCTGCGATTTCAGGGTTTGTATAAACCACGCCTGGAATGGCCTTGTAGCTCATGGCATCTTCAATGCCCTGTATATGGTTGATGGCAACTTCGCCTTCGCGAACGGCTGTGTGTGCCAAAAGCGAAAAGCCTGTAACGTCGCCGCAGGCATATACGTTGGGGTGCGATGTCTGCATCACTTCGTTTACCTTAACCGCGTTGCGTTGCATTTCTATATTCAGGGTTTCAAGGCCTAAGTCCTTTGTTGTGGCACGGCGGCCTACGCTCAACAGGATTCTGTCGGCAGCGATTTCCGAAACCTGACCGTCTTTTTCGATCGTTACCTTATCGGGTGCTACGGCCGTAACCTTTGTTTCGAGGTGGAAGGCGATCCCTTTCTTGGCATATTCGGCACGAAGCATGGCCGACGATTCTTTGTCCATTGCCCCCAAAATTTCGGGCATCATTTCCACAACGGTTACTTTCGTACCCATACTGTTGAAGAACGAAGCGAATTCGATACCGATAACTCCTCCGCCGATAATGACAAGCGACTGTGGCAGCTCTTTACAATCGAGCGCCTCTTTCGATGTCCAGAAGTCGCAATCGGTCAGTCCGGGAATTGGAGGAACGATTGTTTCCGAACCCGTGCAAAGCAATACTTTTTTGGCCGAGTAAACCTCTTCGCCGCTTTTTATTTGGATGTTTTTATCGCTGTTTTCACCGAGCAAGGCAGCATCGCCCTGTATGATAGTGGTATCGTGTGCGGTAAGTTTCATCTTTATTCCGGCAGTGAGTTTACGCACCACTTTGTTTTTCCGGCTGATAATCTTACCTAAATCGAAAGAGGGAGCACCCTCAACCGAAACACCGTATTTAGAAGCACCTTTAATATTATCGAGTGTTTTTGCCGAATAAAGCAATGTTTTTGTAGGAATACAGCCCTCGTTAAGGCATACTCCGCCTATTGCATTTTTTTCGAACAGAATTGTTTTTAACCCTCCGGCTGAAGCTCTTTCGGCAGCAGTGTATCCTGCCGGTCCGCCTCCGATGATGGCAACGTCGTAAATCATAATAGTATTTCTTTTAATGTATGTTTTATATTGTTCCATTGTTGGTCTGTAATCTTGGCGCCCACCACTTGAATGACGTTTCCGGCAAGGAGGGTTCCTATCCTGCCGCATTTATCGAGAGGCAAGCCTTCTATCAACCCATAAAGAAAGCCTGCGGCATAGAGGTCGCCAGCTCCGGTTGTATCAACTACTTTATCTACCTTGAGGGCAGGTACGAACGCTTTTTCGTTTCCACGTTTTACGAACGAACCCTTAGAACCTACTTTCACGATGGCGATTTCGGTAATCTCAGCCAAACGGTTGAGTGCATCTTCGGCATCTGTACCGAAAAAAGCTTTTGCCTCTTCTTCGTTGGCAAAGATAATATCTACGTATTGAGGAATGACCTCGAGCAGAAAATCACGGTTTTCTTCCACCACGTTATAGCTTGCCAAATCGAGCACTACTTTTGCCCCGGCTTGTTTTGCCATCTGCATAGCTGTGCGGATAAGGTCGAGGTTTTGCACCAAGTATCCTTCTATATAGAAAAAATCATACCCTGCAAAGTATTCGGCTTTCAGATTTTCGGCACAAAGTTCGGCTGCAACACCCAAAAAAGTTCCGAAAGTGCGTTCTCCATCGGTCGATATGAAAGTAGTAGCAATACCCGAAGCCTCGTCCGAGAGGATAAGATGCGGCTTCACACCGTGTTTTTCGAGGTCTTCCCGATAGTAGTTCCCGTAGAAATCGTCACCTATTTTCCCTAAAAATCCGGTTTTTACTCCAAGCTGCGAGATTCCCGAAATAGTATTAGAGGCCGAACCACCCGATGCGATATGTTTTTCGAGATTGGCGATAGCTGTATCAAGCTGATTCTTTTTTTCTTTATCTATCAGTTGCATACTGCCTTTTGGCAGATTCATCCTTTCTAATACTTCATCGTCGTTTATTTTCACTAAAACATCGACAAGGGCGTTGCCCATTCCTAATACTTTCATTATTTTTTATATTTTTGGCGCAAAGATATTGCATAATTCGGAAATATACCCTACTTTTGCCTCACTTTTAAAACACAAGAAAGTAAACACTCTTCCTTAGCTCAGTCGGTTAGAGCATCTGACTGTTAATCAGAGGGTCCTTGGTTCAAGTCCAAGAGGAAGAGCAAAGCTATCAAGTTTTTAGGAGTTCATTTTGTAATACTCTTCCTTAGCTCAGTCGGTTAGAGCATCTGACTGTTAATCAGAGGGTCCTTGGTTCAAGTCCAAGAGGAAGAGCAAGAAAAACAGCCACTTGCAATGCAATGTAAGTGGCTGTTTTTTTGGATCAAAGTAAAAATTTGAGGGTGTAAATTTAGAAAAAAATATATCTTTGGCATAAAAAAGCTATGCTTCAAGATGGTTATAACTACTTTTTACCTTCAGGTTTATTAGATTACTTCTCTATCATAAAAGTAGAAGACACCAATACTCAAATCAAGATTTATCTTGAAGAGAAAAACAACCTGGATCATTTCCATAAACCGGCAAAAGACCTTTCATCCGGCCAATGTGCTCTCATTGCAGCAACCCTGCCCAATCCTATACGCTTCAATTCGGCAAAACCTCCGGCTTATATACTGAAACGGCAAGCCAAGATACAACGGTTGATGAAACAAGTTAAACCAGTCGACTTCTCGGACAAAGACAGTAAGCCTGCACACAAAACAACAAAGTAAGTATGAAGAAAACAGGGCTGTTTATTATTTTTCTTATCTGTACACAAATATCAATTTATGCTCAAGTGCCGAAGAAAAATTATCTGACTTTCGGCTTCACTCCTCCCAGCCCGTTCAGTGCGGCAATCTATTCTCACAACAGCGATGTTTACGGAGGAGGTGTGTACGAAGAAAAACCCTTTTTCAGCTTTGCGTTCGAATATATGCGCAATTACTTCATCCCTAATCTGTATCTTGGTTCGGGAATAGCTTTTACGCAATATCGTTTTGAGGTAAAAACTTTTTTCCATCCCGAAGTACCGGAGCAGATATATAAACAGAAGTTAAAAATTGTATCTATCCCACTGAATATAAAGTATAAATTGAGCAAGCATTTCTTTGCTACGGGAGGTGGTATCTTCAATTTCCGGCTGTCGGATGTAGAACAAGGATATTTCGATTACGACAATAATATTTTCGGGCTACATGTAGGCTTGGGGGCGGAATATCAGTTCAAAAACAATATGGCAGTGACCGTAAACCCATATGCGCAAATCAATAACCTGTCATCAAAGCGTTACATGGATTTCTGGCAGGTGGGGTTGAAGCTGTCGGTCGGTTACGGGTTTTAAGCAAAGTTATAGTG
>NZ_JARXWE010000032.1 GCF_029893235.1 Dysgonomonas sp. PH5-45 | reverse complement strand
ACTTGGTAATCTTAAAGTTACGAATAAACACCCACTTAAACAACTGATACCCAATTTGTTTTTTAATAATTTGTCGTTTTTAAACAGGCTCTAAACAAATCAGCGAATTGTTTCAACTACTGATTCGCATTAATAATGAGGCAATAATATTATTGAGTAAAAGGGATAATAATGTAGCTGCCGATATGATTATAGGAATCTTGTCCATATAATCGGGGTTATGTTTACAGGTTTGTTGTTTCTCCATAACGCGAATCTGCTAAATACAACATGAATGTTCGTACGACTCAGTTTCCGAATCTTCATCTGCATATTGCACCTTTTTGTTTCCGGGGATGATCCAATCGAGGTCTAATTCCTTCAATATCTTATTAGTAATGCGGAAACATATGTGTTTAATATTCTGTACTATCGTCATAAAATTCATCATAATATACTTTGTGTGTGGTGTTATTACTTATGTTAGCTAAATCTAAGAGAAAGCGCCTTACTCTATTATTGATGACGAATAACTGTGGCAGATATTTTTTATTGATAATATGTTTTTTGCCGAAACTTTTTGACAACTATCTATATAAAAAAGTGTAGGTATTAGATAGCATATGAAATTGTTAAACGAGAAGCTATAAAAAGGATGGTTTAAATTATATGTTGTACCTTTACTGCAAAATATCAAAAAACAATATTTACATTCTACATTTTATGGAAAAAAAAATACCACCAATAATACATTATTGCTGGCTCAGTGATGAAGAAAAGCCGGAGAAAATTCAAAAATGTATTGATTCCTGGCATGCAATGATGCCTGATTATGAAATAATGTGCTGGGATATGAACCGTTTTGATATTAATTCTGTTCCTTTCGTTAAAACGGCATGTGAGGCAAGGAAATGGGCTTTCGCGGCTGATTATATTCGGTTATACGCTTTATATCATTATGGGGGTATATATTTAGATTCGGATGTTTTTGTGTATAAAAGTTTTGACCCTTTTTTGGTACATTCTGCCTTTACGGGTTCGCAAGTTAATACAGCTATTTTCGAGGCACAGATAAGGGAGGGGTCTAACGACTGTGTTGGTATTGAAGCCGCTGTTATAGGAGCCATGCCAAAACATAAATGGATAAAAGATTTGTTGTCGTTTTACGATGGTAAAACGTTCGAAAACACTCCGGAATGCAGAAGGAAATTTGTGATGACAAAAGTTGTGGCAGATATCTGTGCTGAGAAATACAACTTTAAGTTCATGCCTTTGTATCAGGTTTTAGATGAGGATGTTCATGTTTATCCACCGGATACATTTTCCATCCCAACAGATGAACGGTGTGTTGCAAAATACTCAACGCATTGGTGTGCTAATAGCTGGGTAGAACATCAGGATAATCATAAATATACTCTTAAAGAAAAAGTGAAAATATTTATTGTTCACAAACTAATAGGGGTGAATAATTGGCGAAAATTGACCAAATCGTGATGTAATGAAATAAAAAATAACGAACAAGGGGCTTGTCTGTAATTGGAAGACAAGCCCCTTGTTCTTATCTAAAGTTATTACTTTAATAAATTAGCAATATCAGGGTTGGTTACGAATTTTGCAAATTCAAGGTCTTTAAGAGCCTCCCTTTTTAGTGAAGGATCTTTTTCTGTTGCGGCTTTCAAACCACTAATAACTCCCGAAATATTATTGGTACGTGCGGCAATAATGGCTTTCAGATAAGACGTTGTCGCGTCTTTATTTGGAACAGCGTTAAGTATCTGCTCGGCTTTGCTATAATTTTTGGTAAGGATATTTGCTACGGCAGCGTTGTTCGTTTTTGCATCGCCAAACGATTGGGCGGCCTTTGTATAATCTCCTTTTTTGAGGTAAAGCAAACCGAGGGCTTCGTTTGCTGTGTTAGCACCCGAAGAGTTTCCTAACAATTGCTCGGCCTTGGCTATATTATTTTCAGATAAGGACATAAGCGCAAGGTTTGTATTGGTTTCGGCCGATTTTGCATTAATTTGAGATGCTTTAACAAATGCTTGGTTTGCTTTGTCGGTCAGTCCGTTTTGATAATACAGCGTACCAAGGTTATTCCAGCCTCTGTAATCGTTAGGATATTTTTTTGTTATGAACAAATAAATTTTTTCTTTTTGTGAACCCGAGTTAGTAAGTGTTGCGGCATACAATAGTTCTTCAACAGAAAGGCTACCCATATCATTTGCGACAGCTGCTTGCAGTTCGGCATCGGTTTTACCAATGATTTCAACGTTAGCAATCAGGCGCGAACGGCGAAGTTGTGGCAGAATGGTTTCGGCCAGATCTTTGTAAACTACCGATATGTTTTTGATTTCACGCTCTCTGGTTTCTGTATCGGTATACATTGACAATACACGTAGTATAAGGTCTTTGTCTTGCAGATTAGACACTTCTACCAACTTTTTAAACCCATCCCAATCTTGAGCTGTGTAATGAGCATTGATACCGGTGTTGATAGAGTTATTTTTAAATTCTTTTTTCAGGTAACTGGATGTGTTTTTTTCGCGTTTTTCAGCTAAACCTTCATTTAGTTTATATCCGCCGTCGGGCGATGCGTAGGCCGAAACTTCAACGTTCAGTTTTTTCTTACTGTTGTCGTTAGCTTCTTTTACAAGGTTTTTCCAAGCAGCCAAGTTCGAAGAATTCAATTCGCTCGAACGCAATTCGGCTTGTTGAATCAAAAACTTAATCTCAGCATCGTACGACTCTTGTATGGATTTCTGGAAATTGTCGGGTGCGGTTGATGGTGTTGACGAAAGAGCATCGGCAAGAGCGGCTGTTGCCACAACGCCATCCGCAATTTTAATATCCGCAAACGTACCCGGAGTTTTTATCAGCGAAGCAAGGTCTGTAGTGTAGAACGATCCGCCACCTTTAGATACATGGAAGCGGAGGTAAAGTTCCGATTTCTTCATAGCAGGAATGTAGTCAAATTCGCTCTTGAGAGTAACATTTGCTCCATTGCTTTGACTGATAACGATATTGTTGCCGTTAACTTTCTCGCCCTGATATACATATGGAGTGCCATAAGCCTCGCCACCCTCGTATTTAAGAATAGGAGTTACGGTTACCACCATTTTCTTGTCGAACCATTTTGGAGGAATGTTCCCATTAATGGTTACCGGAACTTTGGTTCCCACCACTTCGAGGGGAGACGGATTGACTGTGAATAAATTTGAAGTAAGAGGCGATATCTTCTTACTACAAGATGCAGCCAATAATGCTATCGTAAAAAGCATTGAAATGTACAATAACGATTTCTTTTTAAGATTCATAACAAGTAAATTTAGGTTGGTATCTGAAATTGCAAAATTTTCCTATGTACACCCTTAATTAACAATTAAGAACGTTGTAATGTTCGCATGGAGCGCGAATGCCCCCACCGATTAGTACAAATGTAAATATTTTTTTTAACAGATTCTAATTTATTATCAGAAAAAACATCTAACATAGGTACAGGTTCTTTTCATCTTCAAATTCTTATGTATCTTTGTTTTCTATATATAGAACGGAAAGAAAAGTAAAAAATTGATGGAGGATAAAAAACCTTTAATATTTATAACAAACGATGATGGCTTTCAAGCCAAAGGTATTAAAACCTTGGTGAATGCCTTGAAAGACTTGGGAGATATAGTGGTGGTTGCTCCCGACGGGCCTCGGTCGGGCATGTCGAGTGCGATAACAAGCTTGGTGCCGTTGCGCTATCATTTGGTGGAGAAAAAAGATAACGTAACCCTATATTCGTGTTCGGGAACCCCTGTCGATTGTGTTAAACTCGGCCTGTCGGAGATTGTAGAACGCACTCCCGATTTGTTGGTTACAGGAATAAATCATGGCTCTAACGCTTCTATCTGTGTACTGTATTCAGGTACGATGGGTGCGGCCATAGAGGGATGTATATTCGATGTCCCTTCCATCGGATTTTCATTAACCAACCATCATCCGGAAGCTGATTTCCGGAATGCGGAAAAGGTTGCCCGTAGGCTAAGCCATGAGGTGCTAAAGACAGGATTGCCCAAAGGTATATGTCTGAATGTTAACATACCGGATGTTGAGGATTTGAAGGGAATAAAGGTTTGCCGCCAAACCGAAGGGAAGTGGACGGAGGAGTTTAAACGATCGGAAGACGGTGGCAACAAAACGGTTTTTTGGCTGACAGGCTATTTCGATAATGCCGAACCCAATAACCAAGACACCGATGAATGGGCTTTAGCCAACAATTATGTTACCGTTGTACCCACCAAAGTGGATATGACAGCCCATGAGTTTATAAAAACGGCTAAGGTTTGGGAAAACTTAACCTTGTAAAACAATAAAGGTAATGAAATATTTTCTTGTGGCAGGAGAAGCCTCGGGCGATTTACATGGAGCAAATCTGATGCAGGCCTTAAAACAGAATGATGCTGAAGCCGAATTCTGCTTTTTTGGAGGCGATTTGATGCAGGCACAAGGCGGAACACTGTTGAAGCATTACCGCGAAATGGCTTTCATGGGTTTTATCCCTGTGCTATTGAATTTGCGGACAATTCTCCGTAATATGGAGGTTTGCCAGAAGGAAATTGTTGCTTATCAACCCGATGCGGTTATTCTGATTGATTATCCGGGCTTCAATCTGGATATAGCCAAGTTTGTAAAGAAAAAAACGGGTATACCCGTATATTACTATATATCGCCTAAAGTATGGGCTTGGAAGGAATATCGTGTCAAGGCTTTTAAAAAGTATGTCGATAAAATGCTTTGCATCCTGCCTTTCGAGGTCGATTTCTTTAAAAAACACAACTATGAGGTCAATTATGTAGGCAACCCAACGGTCGACGAAGTTGCTGAATTTAAAGAAGAAAACAGCGGGGATACTTTCAAACAATTCACTGCCGACAACAATCTGCAAGATAAACCTATCATTGCGCTTTTGGCAGGCAGCCGCAAACAGGAGATAAAAGATAACTTGCCGTCTATGCTACAAGTTATAGCAAATTATCCTTCTTATCAGCCTGTTATTGCCGGTGCTCCGGGTATAGACCTCGATTATTACAGTCAATATATAGGTGATTCGGGATGCAAATTAATATTTGGTCAGACATATCGCTTGCTTAGTCATGCAAAGGCAGCGCTGGTTACCTCCGGTACGGCAACTCTCGAAACAGCCTTGTTCCGAGTACCACAGGCGGTTTGCTATAAAACACCTGTTCCGCATATTGTTTATTTTGCATTCAAGCATATCTTAACAACCCCTTATATCTCACTGGTAAATCTGATAGCCGATAGGGTGGTGGTGCAGGAGCTTTTCGCAAAGTTTTTTTCGGTTGGTAATATCCAAAAAGAATTGGATAAAATACTTCATGACGAAGATTACAGAGCGGCAATGCTATCCGAATATGACCGCATAATTAACATTTTAGGAACTCCCGGAGCTTCCAATCATGCTGCCAAATTGATAGTATCGGGGTTGAATTGATAGATATCGTTCTGACAAACAGGAAAGAATATCCAATTTGAATAAAGGCGCTTTCTGTTGAAAAAAAAATAATAAGTAGCTTTACTTTTAGGCTAAATATATATACTTTTGTACCCTTAATCAAAAAGCAAACCTTGATGAAAAGTGTAAAGATAAAGGATAAGGAGTTTGAGTTGTTTATTGAAGAGTCGGAAATCCTTGCGGCTATCAATAAAATTGCAACGCAGATGAACAAAGACCTGGAAGGTAAAGATCCTCTTTTTATCGCTGTTCTGAACGGTTCTTTTATGTTTGCTTCGGAGTTGATGAAGCGGATAAGCATTCCTTGCGAAATATCTTTTGTACGGATGGCTTCTTATCAAGGCTCTAAATCGACGGGAACAATAAAAGAAATTTACGGTTTGCAAGAAGATATAGAGGGGCGCACCGTGGTTGTTATAGAAGATATTGTAGACACCGGGCATACAATGTCTATGATACAAGAACAACTGGAGTGCGATAATCCGAAGGAAATTAAGATTGCAACCCTGCTGTTTAAACCCGATGCTTTGACCCAAAAGGTGAATCTTGATTATGTGGCTATGGAGATTCCCAGCGACTTTATAGTTGGTTTTGGTTTAGATTATGACGGATACGGACGCAATCTGCCCCACATATATAAAATAAGAAATATATAATTGGAATAATGTTGAATATTATAATTTTTGGGGCTCCTGGTTCCGGAAAAGGTACACAAAGTGCCAACATAGTCAAAAAATATAATTTAGCACACATTTCGACCGGCGAGTTGTTGAGGACTGAGAAAAAGATGGGTAATGAGCTTGGCAAATTGGCCGAAAGCTTCATGAAAAGAGGCCATCTGATTCCTGATATACTGATGATAAGCCTTCTGTCGTCTGTTTATGACGACAAAACATCCGACGGGATATGCAAAGGTGTTGTTCTGGATGGGTTTCCCCGTACAATGCACCAAGGAGAGGCCTTAGACAAAATGTTTGAGCGGAGAGGACAGTCTATTTCGGCGGTCATTAATCTGGAGGTTGCAGAGTCGGAACTTATCGAAAGGCTTATAACAAGAGGGCAAAAGAGTGGCCGTAGCGACGATAACTACGAAACCATAAAAGCTCGCTTAGATGTATATACAAACCAGACCGAGCCTCTTAAAGAATATTACAGAAAACAAGGAATACTGCACACCATAAAAGGATTGGGTACGGTAGACGAGATATTTGAACGTATTTCGGCTATTATAGACAGTGTAAAATAAAAAGGAAATAGTTACCTTTAATGCCAGGAGTCAGGTCTGTCCGACCCAGCTCTTGGTTTTTTATTTTTAAAAACAAATGAAATTATGGCGGAATCTAATTTTATAGACTACGTAAAGATATATTGCCGCTCGGGCAAAGGGGGGAGAGGTTCAACCCACTTCCGTCGTGAAAAATATATCCCAAAAGGAGGCCCTGATGGCGGCGATGGCGGCGACGGCGGACATGTAATTTTACGGGGTAACCGTAATTATTGGACTCTGTTGCACCTTAAATTTCAACGTCATATTTTGGCCGGACACGGTGAAGGCGGCTCTGGGCGATTAAGCTCCGGGAAAAAAGGGGAAACAAAAATCATTGATGTTCCTTGCGGTACGGTGGCATACGATGCCGAAACGGGCGAATACCTGTGCGATGTAACGGAAGACGGGCAAGAGGTTATCCTGTTGCGTGGAGGTAAGGGCGGTCGTGGTAACAACCATTTCAAAACCCCTACCAATCAGGCTCCGCGTTATGCGCAACCGGGCGAACCTTACGAAGAACGCCGTGTGGTACTCGAACTGAAAGTATTGGCCGACGTTGGCTTGGTGGGTTTCCCCAATGCCGGAAAATCCACGTTGTTATCGGTCGTTTCGGCGGCTAAGCCTAAAATTGCGAACTATGCCTTTACTACACTCGAACCCAATATCGGTATTGTGAGTTATCGTGACCATCGGTCGTTTGTGATGGCCGATATACCCGGAATTATTGAGGGTGCGAGCGAGGGCAGGGGCTTAGGCTTACGTTTCCTGCGGCATATAGAGCGTAATTCTTTGTTACTGTTTATGGTTCCGGCCGATGCTGACGATATTCATAAAGAATATAAAATTTTGTTGAACGAATTGGCAAACTTCAATCCTGAACTGTTGGACAAACGCCGTGTGTTGGCAATCACAAAGTCAGACATGCTTGATGAGGAGTTGATAGAAGCTCTAAGCGAAGACTTGCCTGATGTTCCACATATTTTTATATCCTCAATTACAGGGTTTAACATTCAACAACTTAAAGACTTACTTTGGCAAGAACTGAACAAGGACGGCGATTATAGAAAGATTGCACCTATCGTTCATAAAAACTTGGATATCCGTAAGTTTGACGATGGAGAAGAACTTGACGACTTGCCCGAAGACGAGTACGAGGAAGAAGAGTTTGATGATGAATTTGACGAGGATTTTGACCCCGAATTCTATTTCGAAGAAGGGGAAGAATTTGAGGCCGATAACGGTGAATCTGAAAAATAAGGTCTTTCGGATAAACATTCTTGGATTTTTTTACGTGAAATGAAGGTCAATTCAGTATATCCCAATCTTTTACAATTCGATATATTGGCCGGATTCCGTTCACTTATAAATTTCACTACCACTATTACCGGTGGTGTGAGCGAGGGTAATTATACTTCGTTCAATCTGGGCTTACATTCGGGTGACGATTGTACTCATGTATTAGAAAACAGGCGTCGGTTAGCAACTTTTGTCAATGTGAAGTCTACCTGCCTGTACTTTCCGCATCAGGTGCATGGTACAGAAATCAGAATTATAGACAAAGATTTTCTTTCAAAGCCTGAGAATGAAAAAGCGGAACTGCTAAACGGTATTGACGCTGTTATAACCGACCGTAAGAACATTTGCATAGGTGTTTCCACAGCCGATTGTGTGCCTATTCTTATTTATGACCCTCAGAAACATATTCTGGCTGCAATCCATGCCGGTTGGCGGGGTACTCAGGCTCAGATAGCAGCAAAAACAATAAGGCGAATGGGCGAGGAGTTTGGTTGCCAGCCTTCCGATTTACGGGTGGGAATCGGGCCTGCCATATCAGCAGCTCACTTTGAGGTTGGTGATGAAGTAGTTGAAGCCTTTGCGGATGCCGGTTACAAGATTGGCGATATTGGGTATGTCAATTCCGAAACTCAAAAAACGCATATTGACCTCTGGCGTGCTAATGAAATACAGCTTTCGGAAGCAGGGGTTCTACCCCAAAACATAGAGGTTGCCCGTAAATTTTGTACTTTTTCGTGTCCCGATATGTTCTTTTCGGCACGCAGGCAAACAATAAACTCCGGCAGGATGATTACCGGAGGAGTATTATTGTAACTCGTAGTGCATTTTGAAAATAAAAGCTAATTGTCTGAAAAGTAAGATATATTCATTTTGTCATCCTGAGTGAAGCGAAGGATCTTGAATATCTATACAAAGCTTTCGTCAGAATGGAACAACATCGTCGCCGGTTGGCATGGGGCCTTTGTTTATATCGGCTGCACTGATTTTTGATGTGAACTGGGCATTATTCATATTATATTCATCATCAATGTTTTGGAAACGGGCAAATTCGCTTTTAAAGCGCAGCATCACATCGGCGGTTGCACCGTTACGATGCTTGGCAATAATAATCTCGGCAAGCCCTATCAAAGAATTACCTTTCTCGTCTTCCAATATTTTATAATATTCGGGGCGATGGATGAAGCATACCATATCGGCATCCTGCTCAATGGCTCCCGATTCGCGAAGGTCTGAAAGCTGCGGGCGTTTACCTTCGGCTCCGGTGCGGCCTTCAACTCCACGGTTCAACTGCGAAAGAGCAATAATGGGAATGTTCAATTCTTTGGCAAGCCCTTTCAGCGAGCGCGAAATCATACTAACCTCCTGTTCACGGCTGCCGTAGTTCATTCCGCTGGCATTCATCAATTGAAGATAGTCTATTATAATCATTTTCACACCATGTTCACGAACCAACCGACGGGCTTTAGTACGGAGTTCAAAAACCGAAAGGCTGGGGGTATCGTCTATATACAATGGAGCGTCGTATAGTTCCTTTATCTTAAAATCCAGCTGTTCCCATTCGTAGGGTGCGAGTTGTCCGTTTTTAATTTTCTCGCCCGGAATTTCGCAAGTATTCACAATCAGACGGTTCACCAGCTGTACGTTCGACATTTCGAGCGAAAACAGAGCCACCGGATATTTGTACATCACAGCCATATTCTTTGCCATAGAAAGCACAAACGCGGTTTTACCCATGGCAGGACGGGCGGCAATGATTACAAGGTCGGAGTTTTGCCATCCGGAGGTAATCTTATCTAAACTAACGAATCCTGTTTGCAACCCGCTAAGCCCTTCGGGACGGTTGGCTGCTATTTCAAGCAAATTGAGAGCTTCTTTAATTACAGGATTGATTTGTGTTACGTCCTTCTTTACGTTGCGCTGCGATATTTCGAACAGTTTGCTTTCGGCTTCCTGCATCAAATCGTCTACGTCGATGGTTTCGTCGAATGCTTTGTTGGTGATTTGAGACGAAAAGCCAATCAGTTCGCGTGCCAAATATTTTTGCGCTATAATGCGTGCATGGAATTCAATATGGGCTGCCGAAGCTACTTTTTCGGTCAGCTGAGCTATAAATACAGGTCCGCCAACGGCATCCAACTCTCCGTCTTTGCGAAGTTGTTCAACAACGGTAAGCATATCTATTGGAGCCTGCCTGACAGCAAGATTCACAATAGCCGTGTATATGGTTTGGTGTATGGGGTCGTAAAAGCTTTCGGGTTTTAGTATATCGCTTACTAATGAGTAAGCGTCTTTTTCGAGCATTAAAGCCCCTAAAATGGCTTCTTCCAGTTCGCGCGCTTGTGGCTGAACACGCCCCAAATCGCTTATAATATTTGATTTAGTGTTATTTTTCTTTGAATTCTGATTTTCTCTTGCCATAATTCGTTTTTCCCTACATCAATTTTTGAAGGGTATCAAAGATACTTTCTTTGTAGGGGTAAAAATGCAAGAAAACCCGATTTTTGCTAACATGTAGACGTTTTGTCTGTTGAAAACATCTGTAAATACAGTGTGTGTTAGTGGAATATAAAAACATCTGATCATTCAGAAAAATAGCTTTTTATACCAACGCCATAGCAATTCGCATAATGAGTCTGGCTATTGAATTAAGAAAGCTCACAACTTTGTATGTATTCGGACTTTTTAGACGTTATAAATGTGTTTAATCAAAGTAATTTCATTTTCTTTACATCAAAAAACAACTCTTTGGTTGAACTTTGCGAATGATTAAATCAGGATTCAGAATATATTGTATTTTGTTCGTGCTATTGCTATGTAGCGCCCTGTGCAAGGGGCAAGCTGTTGGCAGCACATTTCAGGGTGAAATTGTGGGTGTTTCTCCGTTCTTCCTTCATTTGGAGGAAAACTTGGGAGTTGTTACAGGTTTCTGCAAATACTCGCCCGATAGTGTAGTTGTTCCGCTAAAGGGCACGATTAATGGCGAAGGCGATATAATGCTTAGAGGTACTGAAAAAGCGTTTCCCGTATTTTCGGGAAAGTTACAAAGCCGACTTGTGCAAGGGAGTTTCGTTCGGGCTAAAGGTGCGGATGCGCATGCTTTTTATGCTTTCGATATACGGGGCGAATATAGTGATGGCCGGTACAATTACATCAGTCTTTCGCTGTTCAACGAAGGTTATATACTCAAGAACCTCACAAGTGGTAAAAAAGGTACTGTAACCTCCCATATATTGGACGATGGCAAGATGTATCTGCGTTGCGACTCGCTGAATGTCAGTCTGTACCCAAATGGCGATTCGATAATCATTAATACATTAGATACTTTGCAGCCGTCCATGTTTGATGGTGGAAGGCGGGTTTTTACCCTTGAGGAATCGTTTTATAGCGGTGCATCGTTTATTGAATTTACCGAAAAGGACAGTGATTATCCCCCCGAAAGCAAACTTATAGAACTAAACGATGATTATTCGATAAGATTAAAGCGAATTCCCCGAAGCCAGTATGTGGTTAGGAAGTGGGAATCGGCACACATGCAAAACAAACCATACAAGCCTGTTAAGAATATCGATCAAGCTCGCAAGATGCTTGCAAAGCAGGTCAGGGAGATTCAGATACAGGAGGACGAGTACATCCGTAAGGCATTAGAGATAGAGTTTAAGGATGGTACGAAAAAGAGGTTGGACGATTATAGTTGGGAATATTCCTTCGTTGCGTACTACCCCGAAATAAAGGTATTGGTTTTGTGTGACGAAGCCGGAGGAGACGAACCAATAGACTTGAACAACAGCATGAAGCAACATGTGGGAAATCCATCTCATCATGCCGACTCGCCCGACAAACAGTTACGAATAACCGGCTATTATCCCGGCGGTGCAGCGGATGGTACGGAATATTTCATCGAAAAATGGAATAAACGGACAAAAAAGTACGAATTTGTAGATTACCTTCGGGATAAGAAGAACAATGAATTCTACTTTAGTTATACCGACAGGTGGTTTTGGGCTACCAACGGGAAAGTATTATTTGCAAATAACAGCTGGGACGAGGGTGAATATTACGAGATGGAAATTATCACCACAAATAAATAAACTGATGTTATAATAGCTTTTTTTTGAGCACCAACAATTTTTGATCTATCATGCCTTTATCCAAGAATAAGCATAAATATATACAATCATTAAGAGATAAAAAACACAGAACGGAACACAGTACGTTTGTTGCCGAAGGTGATAAGCTAGTTTCCGATCTGCTCGACTCCATGCACTGCCAACTATTGGTAGCCACACCTGCGTTTTTAGAGTTGATAGAGTGTAAAAAAAATATACGTGTTGATGAAATCGTTGAAGTAGATAAGGCCGAAATAGAAAAAACAGCTTTGGTCAAGAATCCGCAAAACGTGATAGCCGTATTTTATCAACATAAAGGCAGCCCGTCATTCTCGGATATTGAAACCCGGCTTTCGTTGGCTCTCGACGGCGTGCAAGACCCCGGAAATCTGGGCACAATAGTACGCATTGCCGATTGGTATGGCATTGAGAATATTTTCTGCTCGAAAGACACTGCCGATATATATAATCCTAAAACCGTACAGGCCACAATGGGGGCTTTGGCACGGGTAAGGGTTCATTATGTGGATTTAGTTGAGTTTTTGCATTCACAACAATCGCAACCCATATACGGAACATTCCTTGACGGGGCGGATATATACACCCAGAACATTACAAGTAACGGAATTATTGTGATGGGAAACGAGGGTAACGGCATCAGCAAAGATATTGAGCGGTGTATAAAAACAAAACTATATCTGCCCAGTTATCCAAAAGACAGGGCTACATCCGAATCGCTAAACGTATCGGTGGCAACTGCCGTGGTTTGTGCCGAATTCAGACGTAGATGATTGTAATTTAGCGCATTAAGCTACATTATTTAACATATAGAAACGTGGCTTAATCACTTTTAGCCCGTTTTGTTGCACAGGAATACTTTAAATAATTACCTTTGCGCCGTATATTTTTGAAATATACCCCCAATCTAAGCGTAGATTGGTTTTCCGAAAATCGGAAGAGTTTTGTTTTTAAGTTGAAGTAGAATACAATAAAAAAGACTTGAAGCAAAACTTTATTAGTAACCAAAAAAATATTTTATGAAGTATCTGAAGTATTTCTTGTTTGGTGGGATGGTTATGGTTTTCTTTTCTCTCACATCATCAAGAACTTCAAGGATTTCAGAGGGTATTTACCCTGGGAGCCTTATTCCGGAACTAAAGGTTATGGATAGGTTGGGCAATAAACAGTTCGACATACACGACCTGAAAGGGAAAAAAGTTTTAATCAATTTTTGGGCTGCATACGATGCAGAGTCGCACAGGCAAAACATTGTTTTGCACAACACCTTAAAGGAAAAAGAATATCAGGTAACGATGGTTTCTGTTTCTTTCGACGAAAATGAATCGGTGTTCGATAAAACCTTGATTATTGACGGTCTTGATAAAGACGGACAATATGTTGACACGAGAGGTGAAAAATCGGGTGTTTACCAAAAATTTCAACTAAAAAAAGGATTTAAAAACTATTTGATCGACGAAAACGGAACAATCGTAGCAATGAACGTTTCGCCCGGAGATTTGAATAGATTATTAAAAAGCTAATTTAGGTTTATAACCTAAAGAGAAAAGCCAACTGGAAGATTTTTCCAGTTGGCTTTTTGTATTGAATGGGAGGGTAAACCGCACCCTTGTTATTCTTTATGGAATATTGTGGCAGTAGCTTGTGCTTTCGACATGATAAGTATGTCTTGAACATCAACATGGTCGGGAGCTAAAACAGCATAAGCGATAGTATTGGCTATATCTTCGGCAACAAGAGGCGTAAAGCCATCGTAAACCTTATCGGCAGTAGCTTGGTCGCCTTTATACCTGACAAGCGAAAACTCTGTTTCGGCAGCACCCGGACAGATTTGCGTCACCTTAATACCATAATGTACTAAATCCATGCGGATACCTTTGCTGATGGCATCAACAGCGTGTTTTGTTGCACAATAAACGTTTCCGTTAGGGTAAACTTCTTTGCCTGCAATAGACCCAATGTTGATGATATGACCTGACTTTTGTTCCACCATTTTGGGCGAAATGACACGAGTAACATAAAGCAAGCCTTTAACGTTGGTGTCGATCATCCGTTCCCAATCGTCAACCACACCCATATGGATAGGGTTTGCGCCAACAGCCAGACCGGCATTGTTGACCAATACATCGACCTTGGTGATAGGTGCTAAATGTTTTTCAACCTCATTGCAGTTGCGCACATCAAAACAAAGCGGCGTGACCTTTGTTTGTGGATACAGGGTTGATATCTCCGTTTCGAGTTCTGCTAATCGTTCCTTTCTCCGTCCTGTTATAATAATATCAAAACCTTCTTTGGCAAGCCGCAAAGCAGTAGCCCTGCCTATACCCGAGGTAGCCCCGGTAATTAAAGCTGTCTTTTTCATAATTATATTTTATCGTTTTAGAGTTTAGTTATCTTAGTTTTAGAACATCGCCTTCGGCAGGTACATATTCTCCGTCTAACTTATTCATCTTATACAGATTATCTACCCTTATTCCATACAGTTGCGATATGCTGTGCATGGATTCGCCTACTTGTATAACATGCTCGTAATAAGGTTTGTCGGCTTTCTTCTTTTTCTTTTGAAAGTAAACCAAATCGCCTTTTTGCAGTGGGAAGCCCAAAGGTACTTCGTTATATTTGCAAAGGTCTTTTTCCTTAAACCCGAATTCGAGGGCTATGGCTTTGTAGGTATCGTCTTCTTGTGCTATAACATACACTAATCCTCCTGTTTTGTATGGAGTATGTTTATATATATTGGCCGATGAAGCACTTTCCCTGATCCGTTTTTCTTCTTTTTCAATTTTCTTTTTGTCTAAGCCCTCACGGTCAAGTTCATAAAGCTCGTAGTCTTCAATCAACTTGATTAGCTTATTGGCATAAGCTTTGTCGGTTGCATATCCTGCTTTTTGCAAACCCCGTGCCCAACCTTTATAGTCGGTAATGTCGAGCGAAAATAAGAACCTGTACCGTGGCTTTTCCGATAAAAAACGTGAATGGTCGTGATAAGAATCTTCGGCTTTTTTGTATTTGCGAAAGCAGTCGTTGGGACCATCGTCTTTGGCATAAACTTTTTCGCCTGTCCAGTCGTTATGGCATTTTATACCGAAGTGGTTATTCGACTTTAGTGTAAGGCCACCTTTGCCCGCACCCGATTCGAGCAGCCCCTGCGCCATGGTTATACTGGCCGGTATTTTATATCTGCGCATATGGTCTACTGCCACAGGTTTATATTGTTTTATATATTCTTCGTAAGCTTTATACCGTTTTGGTTTGTCGGCCGAGATATTAATTAAAATAAGCGCCAGAAAAGCCAAAAAAGCTAAGTATTGGTGTTTTATAAGTGTAGTTTTAAGCTTCTTCATTTTGTTTTTCTATCTTTGAGAAGATATTTTTATTAATTTATGAAAAATATAGTCTTAAACACAAAGATACAAGTTTATAATATAGACGAGGCTTCGCAAACGCAAAAAAAACTTATCGAAGCCGCAAAAGAAGCAACACAAAGAGCTTATGCGCCATATTCAGGTTATAGGGTAGGGGCTGCTGTGCTTCTGGATAACGGACAGGTGATAACCGGAAATAATCAGGAAAATGCCGCTTATCCTTCGGGGTTATGTGCCGAGCGTACAGCTTTGTTTTATGCCAATGCCCAACATCCGGATGTTGCAGTAAAAATGATGGCTGTTATAGCTTATAATAATGGCGATTTTACGGATGATGTGTGTTCGCCATGCGGCTCGTGCAGGCAAGTTCTGACGGAGATAGAAAACCGGTTTGACACTCCTGTCACTATCTTGATGTGTAGCAAGGATCAGGTTTATAAAGTAGAGTCTGCCTGCGAGTTACTGCCTCTTTGTTTTACCAAAAAGTCGTTGATGTAGCTTGAATTTCAGTCACAATTAATGCCATATAACAGGCATTTAGACAGATAAAATAGTTCTGACAATATTAATGCTATTTCTTTTTTGGGTATATTTGTCAGCAGATATCATATATTAACAAAAAGTTTCAAAATGAAAAAATTCTTTCTTTTATTTGCCTTATGTATCGTCAGCATCGGTATGTCTGCGCAATCACCTCAAGACAAGCAACCTATCGACTCTAATGTCAGATACGGTAAGCTTCCTAATGGTCTGACTTACTATATCAGACATAATGCACAACCAGAAAACAGAGCCGATTTTTATATTGCACAAAAAGTTGGTTCTATGCAAGAGGAAGATCCACAAGCTGGTTTGGCTCACTTCCTTGAACATATGGCTTTTAACGGAACAAAACATTTCCCCGGCCGTAAAACCATGTTGAACTACCTTGAAAGCAACGGGGTTCAGTTTGGATCGAACGTGAATGCTTATACAAGCTTTGACGAAACGGTTTACAATCTGAGCGATGTTCCTGTAATGCGCGAAGGACTTGTTGATTCATGTTTATTGGTTCTTCATGATTGGTCGAGCTTTATTTCGCTCGAAAACGCAGATATAGACAAAGAAAGAGCTATTATTGAAGAAGAATGGCGTTCACGCTCAGGGGCTCAAACCCGTATTTGGGACAAAACCCTGCCCATCCTGTTCAAAGGTAGTAAGTATGCTAACCGCATGCCTATTGGGGATATAAATATTATTCGCAATTTTAAACATCAAACAATTAAAGACTACTACCACAAATGGTATCGTCCTGATTTGCAAGCTATAATTATAGTTGGTGATATTGATGTTGATAAAATAGAAGCAAAAGTTAAAAAAATGTTTGCGGATATACCTGCTCCAGTGAATCCTGCCGAGAGAGTATATTTCCCTGTTGCTGACAACGTAGAACCTCTTGTAGCAATAGCGAGCGACCCTGAAGCTACATCTACCAATGTAACGGTTTACCTTAAACACGATGTATTGCCCGACGAAGTAAAACTATCTAATTCGGGTCTTGCTATCGGTTATCTGACATCTGTTGCATCAAGTATGCTTAGTGCTCGTTATAGCGAAATGGCTCAAAAAGCTGATGCGCCATTCAACTATGCTTATGCCTACGACGGTGGATTCTTTGTAGCCCGTACAAAAGATGCTTGGACATTGGGAGCTGGTTGCAAAGAAGATAAAGTAAAAGATGCTTTGGCTGCTTTGATAAGAGAAAACGAACGGGTAAAACAATTTGGCTTTACCGCTGCTGAATACGACAGGGCAAAAGCGTCTCTCTTAAAATCAGTTGAAAACAGCTACAACAACCGCGATAAGCAAAAAAATTCAGCTTATTCTGACGAGTATGTAAGGAGCTTTACTCAAACAGAAGCTATACCAGGCATTGAGTACGAATATAATATGATGAAGATTTTGGCAGAGCAGATCCCTGTTGAAGCAGTTAATCAATTTATGGCACAATTAATTAATACGGACAAAAATGTTGTTATTACTGTAACAGGTCCCGAAAAAGAAGGTTTGGTATATCCTACCGAAGCCGATCTTATAAATGTGTTTAAAGAAGTAGAAGCAGAAAAATTGGAAGCATATGCCGAAACATTGTCTGACGAGCCTCTTATGCCTAACTTGCCTAAAGCCGGAAAGATTGTAAAAGAAACGAAAGACGCTAAATTTGGTACAACTGTTTGGACATTATCGAACGGCGCTCAGGTTGTTCTGAAGAAAACAGATTTTAAGAACGATGAGATAAGAATGTCGGCAACAGCTTTGGGCGGAACAGCTCTTTATCCCGACAAGGATATTCAAACTATTGCTTTCGCAAGCTCAGTACCATCTGTTGGTGGTCTTGGAAATTTCAGCGCCGTTGATTTACGGAAAGTTCTTGCCGGAAAAACCGCCAGTGCTAATCCTTATATCGGAAGCTACACAAAGGGAATGAGTGGTAGCTCATCTATCAAAGATTTGGAAACATTGTTCCAATTGACATACCTGAACTTTACACAACCAAGAAAAGACGAAGAAGCATACAAAGCGTTTACAGAAAGAGTGAAAACTCAATTAAGAAACGCTCAGGCAAATCCTTATACAGCCTTTAGCGATTCTATTTCTAATGTTTTGTACAGCTATAGTCCCCGTGTGAAACGTACAACCGTTGAGGATGTTGATAACCTGAATTACGACCGCATTATCTCTATGTACAAAGAAAACTTCTCTGATGCAGGTTCGTTTATATTTACATTTGTTGGTAGTTTGGACGAAGCAACTATGCGTCCTTTTGTAGAA
This sequence comes from Dysgonomonas sp. PH5-45, assembly GCF_029893235.1. Taxonomy (GTDB): domain Bacteria; phylum Bacteroidota; class Bacteroidia; order Bacteroidales; family Dysgonomonadaceae; genus UBA1309. The sequence goes on along the minus strand of NZ_JARXWE010000032.1, from coordinate 6,243 downwards.
CAATATATAGCTGCCTTGCCTGCCGTTAAGCCTAAAACTTCGGCTAAGGAAAACGTTATGATGTTCCGTAAAGGAAATGTAAATTGTCATTTCCAGAAAGAAATGCAAAATCCTAAAGCCACAGTATTGGATATGTATAGCGGAACTTTGAAACGCGATTTGAAAACAGAACTTTCGTTCGAGGCTATGAAACAAATCTTAGATCTTATCTATACAGCGAAAGTAAGGTTAGAACAAGGTGGTACTTATGGAGTATCGGTGTCGGGAAACATTGCTCGCAAACCAGAGGGACAGTCTATTCTTCAAATCAACTTTGAAACAGAAGACGAAAAAGTAAAACATCTGAACGAGATTATACATAAAGAGTTTGCTGCTTTTGCTCAAACAGGAGGCGATAATGCTGATTTCCAAAAGGCAAAAGAATATATGAACAAACAGTTCCAACAAGATATCAAAGAAAATGGTTATTGGGTAGGTGTTCTTAACACATACTATATGTATAAGGAAGACGATCATACAGATTACCAAAAAACTTTGGATGCTCTTACAAAAGAAGATGTAAAAGCCGTTGCTGCCGAGTTGTTGAAACAAAAAAATATTGTGGAGATAATTATGCTTCCTAAAAAATAAGAATTTGAGGTAATCAAACTTATTTACATAATGAAAGCCGTTGATGAACATACATTAACGGCTTTTTTATTAAAAAAAATAGAGGTTACAAATTGGGAACTTATTTGCAACCTCTATATGTGGTGAAACATGTAAAACTAACAGTTAAGGATTGTGTATCTACCCTTTAAACCCTATTTTGACATGCGTTCCATCACAATAAGGTTTTTTGTTGGATGCCCCACACCTGCAAAGGAATGGTTTTTCTTTTTCTACGGTATTTCCATCAGGCAGCATTATTTCTACCTTACCTTCAATAGCGATGGGTCCGTTTGGAATAACTTTTACTTTCAACAAACTTTCTTTTTGCATAGCGATTCTTTTTAGTTGATGTATTTACGCTATTATAACATCAGCCGAAAAGAAAAGGTTGAAGTATATATGTATTTTTAACCTAATACTTTGTTTTTAGGAGTAGTAGCAACAAATTCTTTTAAGTAGAAAGGTTCGAAATATGCTACATCAACAAAGTCTTCCCGGGCGAACGCCTTTTCGGCAAGTTCTATCATTTGGGAGGCAAGGGGTGAGATGTTTTCTAAAAATATGGCATTAGGATGGTTTATCGTATCCTTGCACTTTAAGGCTCCGTTGCCAAAGAATACGATTTTTCCTTTATCCAGATATCCCCGATAGGTGTCTGTGTCTACAATATCGGCTTGAATATCACGTATGACATTCAATTCTTGGTCGTAAATGGCAGCGTAGACTTCCATCCGCCGGGCGTCTATCATAGGGCAAAACAGGGTATTATTCCCTTCTATCCGGTTATTGTGGATTACACCTGCCGCCATAAGCAAAAGGGAATTGATGGCTATAAGCGGGATGTTAAGCCCAAAGCAAATACCCTTAGCTTCCGACACTCCTATCCGCAAACCTGTGTACGATCCCGGACCACAACTAACGGCCACAGCATCCAAAGACTTATTGTTTTTACGAATAAATTTTATTGCTTCGTCTGCAAACACACCTAAGATACTGGCGTGCGATGGTCCCGTTGTTTCTGTCAGGTCAAGTATCACACGTCCATTTTCGGATATGGCAATCGAACAAACTTCGGTAGATGTGTCTATATGTAATATGCAGGGCATTTCGTTTTTTTATTTTTCCTATTGGGCTACAAATTTACATCTAAGCTGCGAATATTTTCTAAAAAACAGGTTTTATTGACTGTTAAATATGCTTTTTAATGTACTTTTGTGCAAAACTAATTATATCTGAACGATGATACAATCTATGACGGGCTTTGGCAAAGCTACAGCCGAACTACCTCAGAAAAAGATAACAGTAGAGATTAAATCGCTTAACAGTAAGCAATTCGATTTATCGGTACGTATTCCCAATATTTATAAGGAAAAAGAAATGGGAGTACGCAATCTTCTGGCAAAAACCTTGGAAAGAGGTAAGGTCGATTTCTTGATCTATATAGAAAATATAGGGAAAGAAACTTCTTCGCAAATCAATCAAAATGTTCTGGAAGGGTATTACGGTCAGATAAAGGAGATATCGAACAACTTGGGTGTCAGTGAGCCTTCCGATTGGTTTCAGGTATTGCTTCGCCTGCCCGATGTGCTCAAGTACGAGGCTCAGGAACTGAACGAGGAAGAGTGGGCGGTTGTTTCCAAAACGATAGACGAGGCTATTGGCCAAATACAATCTTTCCGCAAACAGGAGGGAGAAATGTTAGCCGGACTTTTTACCGGTAAGATTGATAATATATCGGCTTTGCTTAAAGAGATAGAACCCTACGAACAAGAAAGGGTAGGGAAGGTTAAAACCCGTATTAAGGAAGCTTTGCAAAAAATAGAAGACTTCGATTACGATAAGAACCGTTTTGAACAGGAAATGGTATATTATATAGAGAAGTTGGATATAAACGAAGAGAAAAGCCGCTTGACAAACCATCTTAAATATTTTATAGAAACAATGAAGGATGAAGCCGGTCAGGGTAAAAAGCTTGGATTCATCACCCAAGAAATTGGACGGGAAATAAACACGATGGGTTCAAAGTCGAACCATGCCGAAATGCAGCAAGTTGTTGTGCGGATGAAGGACGAACTGGAACAAATAAAAGAACAGGTATTGAACGTACTGTAAACACAATGAGCTTATTAAATTAAAGGATGGGAAAACTTGTTATTTTTTCAGCGCCTTCGGGTTCGGGAAAATCTACTATCGTTAATTATCTGCTGAAACAAAACCTGAATTTGCAGTTCTCCATATCGGCAACAAGCCGTCTCCCACGGGGAGAAGAACAACACGGGAAGGAGTATTATTTTCTGTCGCCCGAAGAATTCAGAGCCAGAATAGCAACCGAAGAGTTTTTGGAGTACGAAGAGGTTTATCAAGACCGGTTTTACGGAACATTGAAGAGCGAGGTTGACCGTATCTTAACGGGTGGCGGTAATGTTATCTTCGATGTAGATGTGGTGGGCGGATGCAATATAAAGGAATATTACGGTAGTCGTGCTCTTTCGGTTTTTGTTGAACCCCCTTCGATAGAAGAACTGCGTAACCGACTGATAGGTAGAGGTACAGATAGTTTGGAGGTGATTGAGGAGCGTGTAGCCCGTGCCGAATACGAAATGACTTTTGCTTCGCGTTTTGATGTTATTATAAGGAACGATAATTTAGAGAAAGCTCAGGCCGAAACTTTGGCTGTTGTTTCTGAATTTTTAGATACGGAATGAATATAGGTGTTTTTTCGGGTTCGTTCAATCCTATTCATATAGGGCATCTTATTTTGGGTAATTATATAACAGAATTTACCGAAATAAATGAAGTTTGGTTTTTGGTAACACCACAAAATCCACTGAAAAAAAGCGACGATTTATTGAACGAGACTATCCGTTACGAAATGGTTTGCCTTGCCCTTGAAGGCTACCCAAAACTGAAAGCCTGCAATTTTGAGTTTTCGCTGCCCCAGCCATCTTATACCGTCAATACCTTAAAAGCTTTGACCGATATTTATACCGAACACAATTTCTCGTTGATAATAGGTGCCGACAATTGGGCGGTTTTTGATAAATGGAAAGCCCCGGAAGCTATACTTGAAATGTGTAAAGTGTATGTTTATCCTCGTTTGGGTTCGCGTATCTTTATTTCGCCCAAGCATAAACACCGGGTAGAAACGCTCGATTCGCCAATCATTGAAATATCTTCTACCTTTATCCGGGAGAGCTTGCGGGACGGAAAGCAAATGGATGCCTTTCTTCCTCCACAGGTTGCGGAATATCTGAAAGAAAACAAAGCCTTTAGCTAAGGCTTTCGTTCAGTTGTTGCTGTTCTTCGTATGTATTGTTGTTATTTTCTATATCTACATTATTGCTTATAGGGTGCGGACATGCACATTTTTCGGACGATTTGCATGCCGTGAATAAAAACGAAGCAAGTAGTAGTATAAATATTATGCTTTTCATAATAGCTTTCTTTTTTTACGATTGAAATCCTTTCTATGGAAAACGGAAATTCTCTGAAAATATTATAGGTATATCGGAGGTGAAATGATATTCAAAACTGTTTATTGCCTTTTTATTTATTTTACCCTTCCTCCGTTTTTCCATGTTTTTAGGTAGTAGTTTTCATCAAGTCCGCTAATTATAACCCCACGCGATGATGACGCATGGATAAACTTATTATTTTTCAGATAAATACCAACATGGTTTATCTTGTTCTTTTTTCCTGTTGAAAAAAATACTAAGTCTCCGGTTTTCAGATTCTTTTTAGAAACTTTATGTACATCGTTCTTTGCTTGGTCGCCTGACGATCGTGATAATTTTTTCCGATACACTTTCCGAAAAACCGTATGTGTAAGCCCGGAACAGTCTGTGCCTTTTTTGTCCATTCCTCCGGCTCTGTAAGGTACACCCAACCACGAAGCCGCTTCGGCATAAAGGGGCATATTTTCATCATCTTCTTTGTTGTCGTTGCGTATTTCTATACCCAAGCGTTGCGATAGATGCGCTACTTCCGAGGGGTTATAAAGCAATTTGTTTGAACCGCACGACGATAAAAGCAAGCAGAACAAAAATAAAGAGACAGGTAAGTTTATTTTTACTTTCGATATATATAAACGCATTTGTTATGAGCATAAAATGTTCACTTACAAATATAAACTATTGCCGGACGTTTGTCAACAAAATCCGGTGCATTTATTGAGGAGTATTAAATAAAATTAATTGTAAAAGTTAGGATTTGATCTGACTGACAGTTGGGCAAACTTATCAGATTTGCATCTTTGGGTTTTCTAAACCATAATTTCTTGGAATAGGAAAATATTGAGGATGGGTCAAAAATGTCTTTCGACCAAGATAGTACAAAACAAAGAGGCTGTCTCACAATGATGAGATGGTCTCTTTTTTTTGGGGGTATAAAAAAGAAGCAAACCTTTATTTCTCTAAACAAAGGTTTGCTAATGAGCTTAAAGATTTGTATCTTTAAGTGTCACCTCAAAACCAAATATAATGTTTAAATCCTACACTACCAACGATAATCTGCTATTACCTCCCTCTTAAGGTGAGCTAATCCCTGAAAATGATCCTGTTCGTGTTGTTGATCGTATCATTGAACAGATTGATTTAACTTCTTTGTACCGCAAGTATTCTCGTCTGGGCAGCCAAGCTTATCATCCTCGCTTGATGCTCAAGTTGCTTGTCTATGCTTATTTGCGTAATGTATATTCTTCCCGACGTATCGAAGATCTTTGCCGTAACGACATTCGCTTTCTTTGGTTAAACGGGATGGATGTTCCCGATCACAATACGATCAACCGTTTTCGTTCGGGTCGTTTAAAAGGCGTCTTGAAGGAAGTATTCTCTACCATCGTCAAGTTTTTGGTCACTGAGGGTCTTGTTAGTTTGGATCGGGTATATACCGATGGAACCAAGATTGAGTCTTCCGCTAACCGCTATACGTTTGTTTGGGGTAAATCCATCAGTACCCGTATCAGTAAGATTGCTGAGCAACTAAATGAGCATTGGGCGTATGCCGAGTCTGTAACCAAGCAGGAGCTGATGGAAGAAACACCGCTGCTTGCTGAAGATATCAGCGCCGATAAAGTGGCTCAGGTGGTGGATCGTATCGATGAAGCTTTGCGTGATGTGGATTGTGACAAGAAGGTAAAGCAGAAAGTAAAACGGGTAAAGAAAGCCTGTCCTGAACAGTTGAAGCGTTATGAGCAGCAAGAGCAAATTCTTGATGGTCGGGGTAGCTATTCTAAGACTGATCCGGATGCGACTTTTATGCGTATGAAGGAAGATCACATGTTAAACGGTCAACTCAAACCGGCTTTCAATGTACAAATCTCTACCAATGAACAATTCATCAGTAACTATACCCTTCACCAAACTACTGCGGATACCACAACATATACTGAACATATAGAAGAGTTTAAGTCATTATATGGCTTTTACCCTCAGGAATCTATTGCTGATGCCGGATATGGGAGTGAGGAAAATTATCTTTATGCCAGAAGCAAGAATATTAATCCTTTTATCAAGTATAACTACTTCCATAAAGAACAAACAAAGAAGTGGAGAACAGATCCCTTTCGTTCTTCTAACTTCTACTACAACGGTA
>NZ_JARXWE010000031.1 GCF_029893235.1 Dysgonomonas sp. PH5-45 | reverse complement strand
TAGCTCCTAATAACTTCTCGGGATTCATGCCCACAAAGATAGGATATATTCGTGATATGTGATAAGGTTTATCAACCGGGAAAATCCGCTGACCCATTCTTAGTGACAATGCGGGATACAGAACAAAAATAAAACGACTGACTTCCATTTCTGAAAGTCAGTCGCATCAAGTGATCCCGCTGGGGCTCGAACCCAGGACCCCATCATTAAAAGTGATGTGCTCTACCAGCTGAGCTACGGAATCTCCCTGTTTGCTTTCCTTGAAAAGCGAGTGCAAAGATAAATTCTATTTATTTACGATGCAACTTTTTCTTTGATATTTTTACAATTATTTATTCGGGTAGTTGATGCTATGCCGGATACACCGCAAATATACAACTGGTTACAACCATTTTTTTCGCCTGAAATAATAGAGAATAGACCCCGCCGAGAAAATCATGAGCAGTATCGAAAACTCATACCCGTACTCCCAATGCAGTTCCGACATATCATCGAAGTTCATCCCATAAACGCTGGCTATCAGCGTGGGAGGCATAAAGATTACCGAAATTATGGTAAACATCTTTATTATCTTGTTCTGCTCGATGTTTACAAACCCGAGAAAGGTGTCTTGCAGATAGTCCAGACGGTCGAAACTAAAGCGTATGTGCTCCAACAGCGAGTTGATGTCCTTTATTATTATCGTCAACTTACTGTGCAACTCTTTAGGGATAAGCTCGCTTTTCAACATGCTCGATATGGCACGCTGTTTGTCGATGATATTTTCGCGGAGCATCATCGTTTTTTCCTGAAGGTTTTTAATCTCCATCAAAAGCTCTTCGTCGGCTTCCTTCAGACTGATACTATTACTGAGGGTAGTAATCCGTTGCGTCATTTCTTCAATCATATCGGCATCAACTTCAACCCGTGTTTCGAGCAACGCAACGAAAACATGATAGCCGGTAGGATAATTTTTGGGATTTGCCGATATTTTTTTGACGGTTTCCTGAAACGAAATCAGTTCTTCGCCACGAACGGTAATGAGAATATTGTTTTTCAGGATAAAAGAAACCGGTTCACGTTCAAAGTTACTGAGCAGAAAGTTCGAGTTTACGACCAGCGAATCGGTTGTTTCAATGTATCGAGACGACATCTCGATTTCTATCATTTCTTCTTCTTCCTGAATATAAATTTTTAGATAATCCTCCAGTTCGTTTTCGATTTCCTCGTCTACGTTGTTCAAGTCTATCCAAAGGAAATTCTTGATTGGCGTGGTTTTCAGGAATTCTATGCTGCGGCTTACGCGTATTACATTGTCTTTGTGGTAAAATAGTTTAACTTCCGACATACCTACTTCCTCCTTGTGTTTAATAGGTTTTTGATTCTTCTTTATTTCACTCGTTTGCGCGAATCTCGTCTCGAGGCATGTACTTTTGCACAATGTTTGTCAGTTCCATAAATTCTTCGACCGACAGCTGCTCCGGGCGTTTATCGAATATGGGCATCGAAAATGCTTCGTTATCTTTCCCGAGCAAGGGTTTTGTTGAGTTTCGCAATGTTTTCCGGCGCTGATTAAAACTGGTTTTAACTACTGTCTTAAACAGTTTTTCGTCGCAATCGAGTTGCGTTCGGGTGTTTCTGACCATTCTAACCACCGCCGATTTGACCTTGGGCGGAGGGTCAAAAACTTTTTCACTAACCGTAAACAGATACTCAACATCGTACCACGCCTGCAACAGAACGCTCAGAATGCCATAAGCTTTCCGGCCGGGCTTTGAGGCCAAACGTTCGGCAACTTCTTTCTGAAGCATACCCGCACAGCAGGGAACATGTTCTTTATAGTCGAGCACTTTAAAAAATATTTGCGATGAAATATTATACGGATAATTTCCTATCACAGTAAATTTGTCCGGATAAATCTCTGTCAGATTCAGTTTCAGAAAATCGGCCTCAATAATACGCCCACGCAATGCAGGGAAATTTTCGTTAAGATAAGGAACAGAATCGCGATCCAGCTCTACTACTGTCAAATCAAGATTCTTTTCCAACAGATATTGGGTCAACACTCCCATACCGGGACCGACTTCAATTGCGGGTACGTCAATAAAATCGTCTAAAGTATCAGCAATAGCTTTAGCAATATTCAGATCTTTTAAGAAATGCTGTCCTAAGAACTTTTTAGGTTTTACCGTACGCATCCGTTAGTCTTATAAAAATAATTATATTTGCGAGTACAAAGGTAATCATTTTATCCTTGTTTTACCTGTGTTTAGTCAATAAAAGTGTCAACGATAGGTTTTTACCACCTGTCTTAACTAAATAACAAAAGATGAGCAATACGCCACCCGCAAAAGAACCCTCTCAGAAGAAAAAGTCATTACTGTCAAGCGCATTACAGATAATAGTGCCTCTTGCATTAGGTGTCGTTATACTTTATTTTCTGTATCGGGATACCGACTTTGCCGGAATGTGGCACATTATAAAAAATGCAAATTGGGGCGTACTTACATTCTCACTCATATTCGGGCTGTCGGGTAATGTTATCAGGGGATTACGTTGGGAGTTGCTAATCAACCCGTTGGGTTATTACCCCAAAAGAAGAAACCTAATCTACGCCGTATTAGGGAACTATGCTGTAAACTTTGCCATTCCCCGTGCGGGCGAAGTGTGGCGATGCGGCGTAATTGCCGACAAGGAAAAAATCCCGTTCACAAAGCTGATAGGAACACTTATCATAGACCGCATGTTCGATACCATTATGGTAGCATCCATCATCGCCGTAGCTTTTCTGTGTAATGTTCCCCTTTTTCTGACCAAAAGCAGCGAATTCAACCTTCCGCCTATGCTCACATCAGTCTGGTTCTATGCAGGATGCGTGGGCATTGTTGTGCTGGTACTCATCGTGATGACCATATTTAAAGAAACATCTGTTATCAAGAAAATACGGAATTTCCTTACAGAAATGTGGAACGATATGAAAAAGGTTTGGCAAATGAAACAAAAAAAACGTTTTTTTATCTATACTTTTAGCATCTGGCTTTCATATTTTCTTTATTTTTACGTAACGTTCTTTGCTTTTGGTTTCACACAAAATCTGGGTTTGGCGGCCGGGCTATTCGTTTTTGCGATAAGCAGCGTCAGTATGGCTATACCATCTAACGGCGGATTAGGCCCGTGGCAAGCTGCCGTGGTATTTGGGTTGTGCGCTTTTTTTGTAGACCTACCCGAAGCAAAGGCTTTTGCTACAGCCGTATTCGCTTTCCAATCTATTTGGGTTGCACTGTGCGGACTGTACGGTATTATAGGACTGTCATTACAGAAGAAAAAATAAATTCATAAACATAAAATATTAAAACTATGTCGAAAGAAATTCTAAATCTAAAGCCTGAAAATGTTTGGAAGCATTTTTATGACTTAACTCTAATTCCCCGCCCAACAGGGCAGATGGACGAAGTAGTGAAATTCGTAGCAGACTTCGGTAAGTCATTAGGGCTCGAAACGCGTGTAGACGAAGTAGGAAACGTGGTTATCACAAAACCTGCTTCTGCCGGAATGGAAAACGCACCAACTGTTATCCTACAAGGACACTTGGATATGGTTCCACAAAAGAACTCGGACGTTAAGCACGATTTTGCAAAAGATCCCATCGACGCATATATAGACGGCGACAAAGTAAAGGCCCGTTCTACAACCTTGGGTGCCGACAACGGTATCGGTGCTGCGGCAATAATGGCGGTTCTTGAAGACAAAAGCCTTGTTCACGGAAAGATAGAAGGACTCTTCACTACCGACGAAGAAGTTGGTATGGTTGGTGCATTCGGTTTGAAACCCGGATTTTTGACAGGTAGCATTCTTCTGAATCTTGATACCGAAGACGAAGGCGAACTTTGCGTTGGTTGTGCCGGAGGTGCCGATGTTGATATCAGCTTCCAATACAAAGATGTGGAAGTTCCCGAGGGCGAATCGGCCATTAAAGTAAGTTTGACTGGCCTTAAGGGTGGTCACTCAGGATGCGAAATCCACTTGGGCCGTGCCAATGCCAACAAACTTATGTTCCGCTTCCTGAAAGAAGCTGTACGCGATTATGAAGCAAGACTTTCGTTTATTGATGGCGGTTCTCTACGTAACGCCATTCCTCGCGAAGCTTTTGCTATCATCACTGTTCCCGCAGGTAGCGAACAAGAGGTGATAGACTTGGTTGCATCGTACAACGATCTGTTTGCGGTTGAATTTGCCAGCACAGAAGGAAGCATAATTTTCAAAGCAGAAAAAACAGACCTTCCAAAAACCTTGTTCCCCGAAGAAATACAAGACGACCTGATTAACGCCATTATTGGTGCGCCAAATGGTGTGCAAAGCATGCTTACAGACTTCCCCGGAACGGTAGAAGCTTCTACAAGCCTTGCTTCGGTAAAATCGCAACCGGGACTGACTGAGGTTAAATTCCTTTCAAGAAGTTCGTCCGAAAGCAAAAAAGAAGCGGTTTGTTCAAGCATCGAAAGTGTATTTGAACTTGCAGGAGCTAAAGTAGAAATAGTTAATCCCTATCCAGGATGGCAACCTAACATCAAGTCAAAAACGTTGGCGGTGATGAAAAAGGTTTATAAAGATTTGTACGGAAACGAGCCTGTGGTTCAGGTAGTTCATGCTGGTTTGGAATGCGGTATCATTCTTGATAGCACTCCAGGGCTCGACATTGTATCGTTTGGCCCAACAATCATGAACCCACACTCGCCCGACGAGTATGTAGACATCGCCACAGTAGGCAAATTCTACGACTATCTGATTGCAACCCTTGCCAATCTGAAATAAGGAACAATCGTTCTGAAATAACAGAAAAGAGGGTGTGTCAAAATGAAGTGGCCCCCAAAAGTTGGACTGATTAATACTTAAATTAATAGTGAAAGAGTTCGGTAATGTACCGGGCTCTTTCCATTTAACGACAGTGCCCAACAATACTGTTTATGCTATCACTGCACGTCCATTTTCCACTTTCAAATAACCTTTATCTATAGCTTTAAGCATCCCTCTACGCATTGCGGCATCAACATTCGAACCGCCTCGGGCAAAACCCAAAAGCTGAGCCGATAGTTTGGATAAGTCTGTTGTTGGCAAACTTATTTCATCTGTCAATATATACTTCATTGCATTAGCAACTTCCTCGGGTGGAAGATCAACAGCATCTCTCAATCCTGTTCGAAAAAGGTCATATTGCAAGTATTGCTCTTCATTTGCCCAATAGAAAGACAAATTCTCATCATATGATACATAATAAGCACTGCACTGCAATAGTTCATTGAGATAACCATCTAAGCGTTGTCCTAATCTTGAAATACCCCATGCGGAAAGTATTCTTTTGCAAAGCAACGGCTTGCTTATAGGTGCTTCTGTCTCTATCACTTCTTTAATCTGATCCAGTATTGTTGTTCTATGCCCCGGATAGAAGAACTCCTCACTACCATACGGTGAAGACATTAAGGATGATATCCGATAAGATGATATCTTATTCTCAACAAATTCGGTGGGAGATGATATATTTCCTATCGTTTCACTTTTCGTCTCTACATTTTTTTGTGGAGCTATAATTTCTATATCAACATCTGTCCCTTTGGCCATTAAAGCTTCTTCTATGGAGGTCAAAACGGCATTAGGATTCTCCCACCAGTCTAAAGTCCATATTTTAAGTATTCTCCAACCAAGCATTCTCAATACACTATTTTGTACTATTTCCCGATCCCGAACCATTTTTGCCCGCCTATAATTTTCTCCATCACAAATAATACCAAGTTTATATATAGACGGATTATCCGCATCTACAATGCCAATATCTATTCTATAACCCGAACACCCTATATTAGTGTCAACTTTGTATCCTAATTTTTCGAGTTGATTGGCTATCAGATTGTTTATTGAATATTCAACAACCGCATTTTGCGTTCTATTTGCAATGTGTCCTCCTTTTTCGGCATATTCCAGAAATCGTTTAAGTCCTGCTACACCAACAGCTCTGGTTCTGTTAAGATCTATTTGATCGGAGCGTAAAGTCGAATATATAATCATTTCGTATCTGGCTCTCGATACAGCTACATTCAGCCTGCGTTCACCCCCCTCTCTATTAAGAGGCCCGAAATTCATACTTACCCGCCCTTCTTTATCAGGACCATAGCCTACCGAAAAGAGAATAACATCTCTTTCGTCTCCTTGTACGTTTTCCAGATTCTTGATAAATATAGGCTCTTCACATTCTAATGCCAGATTTTCTAACTGAGAATTGAGCATGAAAACATCGGACAATAAATCTTCGATAAGAGATTGTTGGACTGAACTGAATGTAACAACCCCGATGCTTCTCTTCCTTAGTTTTTCATCTTTCAGCCTTCTTACTATCTCATCGACTATGGCTTGCGCCTCTGCTCTGTTTTGTCGGGACTTACCCTTGTCATAATGTCCATCGATAGGAACAAATCTGACCTTAGATTCAATATTGTCTGGCGAAGGGAATGTCAATAGTTTATTATCATAATATTCCGAATTACTAAAAGCAATCAGGCTTTCATGCTTGCTTCGGTAGTGCCAAAGCAAATATTTGGATGGCATGGAAAGAGCCAGACAATCGTCCAAAATACTTTCCAGATCCTCCATTTCAATATTATCTTCGTCTGTAGAATTTACGGAAAAGAAATTAGTTGGAGGCATCTGTTTGGGGTCGCCCACTATTACTACATTTTTTCCTCGGGCAATGGCACCCACAGCCTCGTAAGTAGGCATTTGTGATGCCTCGTCAAAAACTATAAGGTCAAATTTATCGGCATCTACATCTATATATTGAGCAACAGATATAGGGCTCATCAGCATACACGGGCACATCCTCGGTAGCAGAGTTGGTATAAGATCAAATAATCGGCGGATAGAAATACCACGAGCATTGTTCCTGATATTTCGTTGCAAGATGCCGACTTCCGAATTTTGAGCCGCTTCTCTTGTAAAAGACGGAAGATTGGTAGCAAGTTTAGCCACCAACTCTTTTCGTGTTAATTGTTCAAAGTCGGCAACCAGTCTCTTATATTTTTCTATCGTATCATTAAAAATATTTCCTTTGAATAGTTGTAAATTCGGTTCCTCTGAAATAATATATTCGATAACAGTTTTGTAAAAGCTTTTATAAAACACATTCAAAAGTCTATTTGTATCAATGTTGTCTTCTTTATACTGATTGGCAATAAAACCTATTTGCAGAGCCTGCATCTTGTTATAGACGAGCAACCATTGATACCAGTCTTTGAGTTTATCCAAATTATCGTACCAAATATTAAGTTGCTTCAAAACAGAGTCTATCCAATTGTCAGATTGTTTATATAAAATATCTTCGCTTGTGCCCAATATACTATATAACAATTGTTCTTGCTGACCCAGTTTTGGGATAAGATTGTTTATTGTTATCAATACTCCACCATGCATCCCTCTGAAAGTGCTAATGCCATCTGATAATTGTAGCGATAATACACGTTTTATATTTGTCGCCTTGGATATATCTTTTGTATGCTCTTGTATTAATGAATTAATGGCTGAAGTATCTGTAATGATCTGTTCTATTGTTTTCCAATCTTCACTTCCATTACGACCAAACTTTTTGAAGTATATAGGCATATCGTTCTCATATTTTTTCAAATAGATTTGTTCCGATTGAAACTCTATTATATCCTCTAAAGTTGATGATACTTGATCGTTGTTCAATTGACTGGTTGCATATCCTATGAGTTGTTTTTTTATAGATCGTTGTCCAAAAAATTTAGGGATAAACCATTTGTTCAAGGTCCGATTCCAGTCGAACAGCATTTTTTTAGCGTCTATAGATAGTACCCCTTCCGAAAATCCGGAAAGTAAGCTTTGTTTTAAACGATCTCTGTTTTTTCCATGCTCGCACACATCCCTGTATTCGTCTAAAGTATCGCTTAGCTGAGGAGATGCTAATAACGAAGAAGTAAGTTCTGGAATATTCAGTAACTTATCAATTATGTCTGTTATTATTTTTGTGTTTTTCTTATCTTTATAAACTTCAAACTCGGAAAACAGATCCGGTAATTGATTGAGTTGCTTCCGAATATCGGATATAAGATCAATTAAATCTTGAATGCTTTTTGAAGCTTCATCTTTTATCGTAGACGAATATTGACCAATCGTAATACCGGTTAAGGGATGTTTATATGGATGTCCGCAAGCATTAGTTATAGATATTAGCAGCTCTAATGTTTCGTTCCATTGCTGAAGTTTGTTTTTATTCAGTTCGCATAAAAGCACTTCTGGTATATAAAATAGAGGATCAGCATCTATCTGTTGATATTTTACAATAGCATCGTAAAGTGAAATACCAAACGGATATACCTTGTGCAAAGCTTCTATATATTTATTCATTTCGGTACGCAGGGCAAAAATACGTTCGGCCTCCTGCTTGAAATTTTCAGGATGTGTAGTTTTTACAATATCAGTTGTTTCTTTTAGTTGCGAAAGAATCATTCCCTTTTTTGTTTTGTTGGAATGTAATTCCAAACAAAAGGGAGCTAAGCCGATAGCTTCGAGACGCCGTTGAACTACCGATAATGCCGCCATCTTTTCAGCAACAAATAAAACTCGTTTTCCTTTATATAAGGCATTAGCTATGAGATTCGTTATTGTTTGCGACTTGCCCGTTCCGGGAGGGCCATGCAATATGAAATTTCGTCCTTCGGATGCTTCCCAAATAGCCTCCAATTGCGAAGAGTCAGCACTGATAGGCAAAACAATCTTGTCGGGAGGAATTGTGTTGTCTAATGTTTTAGCATCAACTTCATATTCTTCAACGTTCCATTCTATTTTGCCATTCATGAGGCTGGAAACAACATTATTCTCAATAAGCTTATGAGAATTATTATGAATGTCGTTCCACATAATAAACTTATTGAAAGAAAATAGGCCCAAAATAGCTTGTTCTTCTACATCCCATTTTGGCTGATTCTTTATACTATTGCGAATAATTGAGTAAATGAGTTTTACATTCACGCCACTTTTATCCATGGGCAGAGGATCTAAACCTGGAATTGTAATATTAAAATTCTGACGAAGCATTTCCAACAATGTAATGTTCATCATTGTTTCTTCCTCTCTCGAACGGATTACATATCCTTTAGATGCCGATTTGCGTATTATTTCGACAGGAATAAGCAATATTGGCGCATAGCGTGGACGCTCACTCGATTTTGTTTCGTACCATTTCAATAAGCCTAAGGCTATATACAATGTATTAGCTCCGTTTTCTTCCATAGCCGTACGTGATGAACGATACAAATATGTAAGGGCTTTGCTTATTTCATTTTCGGTCAGATAAGAGCGAAGCCGTTTTTGTGTTAGTTCCGATTTTATCAGATCTGTTATAGGGTCGGCCTCCGAAACTGATTTGTAAAGTCCATAATCAAATAATGGATTGTCCCAATCAGTGGGTTTATGCATTATTCTAAACTCCTCTCCATCGGCTAACGCATCTTCGAATAAGTCGAGATTAGCAGAAATGAGTTGTAATGTGTTCTTTGTAATCCTTATATTCAGAAGATTATTCCGCAAACTTAAATCCAATAATTTTCGTTCCCACAATAATTGTTTGGTAACAACCACCTCCGAACTTATTCCTGACAAATCATAAGGATTTATTGCCTGTGGTGTTACTTGCGACCTATCCGAAATGGAAGTCACCTCTTCTTTTATTTCCCAATGTTGTCCATTTAATATTCGTTGTGGTATTGGTTTTATTCCTGAAAAACGAGCTCTTTTTACATCTATAGCCAGTATGAAATCGGGTTGCGAAATGCGTTTGTTGGCAATTTTTACAGCCTGATCGAAATCAATATTTTGCCCCATGTTCATGCAGGTAGTTTCTACCAGTGTGATGTCATTAATACCATCAGCGATTCTCTTATTAATTAGAGATACATCCTCGACAACGCTGTCAGGAAATGTTTCAGGAACAAGCCAGCCTCCAGCAAATGCATGTCCATTAACCACTATAATAAGAGAGTGTATCCCGATTGCCTCTAAACATGAGGCATATAGCAAAGCCATATCAAGGCAAGTTCCCAGTTTTTGAATCATTACCGAATCTACTAACCGGATTCGTTGTCCATAGTCTTCAAAACTGGCAGGTACAGTGCTATATATAATTTCTTGTTCGGCAATGGCTGTATATATGGCAGCCATTTGTTTTTGTACTCTATCGGGATTACGACTTTGATATTCGTCCAATGATGGGCTATCTGTCCATTGTTCTAAGATAGTTGCAGCCCGTTTGATTATAGGTATTGTTGCGGGATGATTGGGCGTAACAAATGCGGATAACATCTCCGGTAAAACAGCGATACCTCCCCATTGATCATAAGCCAAAATATTGATCGGATATTTTTCTTCAAACAAGAGCTCCTCTTTTGAATATATCTTTAGAGATATATCGCCAGATACGCGTTCTGTTAGCTGGGCAAAATAATTGGCAGAAAGATTTAACTTAGGTGTTTCTACTCTTGTCTTTTCTTTAGCATTGATTACTTCTATGGATAT
Organism: Dysgonomonas sp. PH5-45; assembly: GCF_029893235.1. GTDB lineage: Bacteria > Bacteroidota > Bacteroidia > Bacteroidales > Dysgonomonadaceae > UBA1309. The sequence continues at coordinate 16,485 of NZ_JARXWE010000031.1, read as the reverse complement.
AGGAATGGTTGTTGTGAATTCGGGGTCTGCGGTCAACTCTATCTTCAAATCCTTTAGTACTTCTTCTGTTAGGTTTTCTATCGAAAAATCTCGTATAACAGATACCCGATTCTGTTGCATGGCAAAGTTTATAACAGGCAAATACGAAAATTCAACGTTTATTAAAGTTTGAATATTATCCATAGTGACTTATTTGTTACATATTACTTGCAATTATTCTTTTAGCTCGTTTTGATATTTTTGAAAAGTTTTCGCAAACTCTGTAAATGTTTTATTATTAACAAGCTGGTATTCTTTTCTTATCCCAGTTTGGGTAGATAATACCAATTGCCCACATCATGACTATGGGGGCATCTCATAATTGTCTTTAGACTTTCTAATTTAAGAAGGATTTTGCCCCCCCTTAAGCCATTCCAGTCTGCCAGGTTATTGTTAACGGGTTGCTCTCCAGCAGAGCCCTGTTTTCTCCCTTCACCTGATAATGGCAAAGATACAACATTTTGGTAATGATTGGATAAGAGTTTCTATTTTGCAAGATACAGGCTCTCATTCCAAGTCTGCATCGAGGTTTTACCATAACAATATTTTCTCGAATGAGACTATTTCACTGTTATTTCCATCTTAAAAATTATACCATTGTATTTTGCTGGATATAGGCAAAATCCGTTGGATAAGTTTGGTTTATTTTAAATTAGACAACTGATAACCTTAAGTTTTAAATTAAAATATAACTTGAATAACTGATACTCTGTTTCCTTCTTATCTCAACTCTCTGTTTTTAGACATTTTCTCAGCAAAAGGGCATTGTTAATAACTTTTCGGCGCATGCAATGTTATAAAGGAATAAAAGCATTACTTTTAAGTATAAACCTCTAAAATGAAAAATTATGGGCCGGAACAAGAGAAAAAATTTCATTATAGACACTAATGTTATTCTTCACGATTTCAGATGCTTAGACAACTTTGAAGAAAACGATATATATATTCCCATAGTTGTTCTGGAAGAACTTGACAGGTTCAAAAAAGGCAACGAGCAGATAAACTTTAATGCCCGTGAGTTTTTACGGCAGCTCGATAGCCTGACCGACGACGACCTTTTCAAGAAAGGAGCAGCCCTCGGAAGCGGTAAAGGGCGGCTTTATATAGAAACCAACCTAAAAGGCATGGATAAGATTGCCGAATTTTATCCCGAAAACATACCCGATCACCGTATTCTTGGCGTACTGAAAGAGGTGACCGAGCGCGATCCAAAAACAAAAACCATACTGATAACCAAAGATATAAATCTGCGCATGAAGGCTCGTTCTATCGAGTTGCTTGCCGAAGATTATATCAACGATAAGGTAATTGATGTTTTTGTGTTCGGGAAACAGCACAAAACCTTTACAGACCTTGACCCCGTTCTTATAGACAGGCTTTATGCCGAGCCGGACGGGATAGACTATTCCGAACTCGATTTATCGGAACCGGTTGTCGCCAACGAGTGCTTTGTGATGAAAAATGGCAAAAAAAGCGCATTGGTAAGATATAACCCTTTCACACGGAAAGTGAAGAAGATTGAGAAACAAGTTTGCTACGGGGTGCAGCCCCGCAATGCGGAGCAAGCCTTTGCTCTTGAAGTTTTGCTCGACCCCGAAGTTAAACTCGTTGCACTGACAGGAAAAGCCGGAACGGGAAAAACCCTTTTGGCTTTGGCCTCTGCCCTGAAGCAAAGTAACGAATACGGGCAAATTCTTTTGGCTCGTCCCATTGTTGCGCTCAGCAATAAAGAATTAGGTTTCTTGCCGGGCGACGAAAAAGAAAAAATAGCTCCCTACATGCAGCCGCTTTTCGACAATCTGGGTGTAATAAAGAACCTCCTCGCATACGGAAACACAGAATACAGAAACATAGAGGAGATGCAAAAAACAAAAAAAATAGAGATCGAAGCCCTTGCCTACATCCGTGGAAGAAGCCTTTCGGAAACGTTCTGTATCGTAGACGAAGCCCAGAACCTTACTCCACACGAAATAAAAACAATCATAACACGGGCAGGCGAAGGAACAAAGATGGTCTTCACAGGCGATTTGCAGCAAATAGACTCCCCCTATCTGGATGCACAGTCGAACGGGCTGGCGTATGTTATCGACAAAATGAACGGACAGGAGCTTTTTGCACACGTCAACCTGCAAAAAGGAGAACGGAGCAAGCTCGCCGAACTGGCAAGTGTTCTCTTATAGTAGCCAGAATGTACTTTTTAACTATCGTACATAATAATACATAAAAAGAAAAGAACCCTATTAATCCTTATCGCGAGCATTCGTAAATTTGTATCACAGCAGAAATGAATGGTGTTTAAGAAATAGAGAAAATAAAATTGTAAACCTGAGTAAACTTTTATGGCATCATTTTTGTCTATATAGAACAAATCAAAATAAGCAGAAGCTTTATAGAACTAATTTTAGTTTACAAAACATCAAATTATAAAGGTTATGGAAAATAATTTTTCGCAAACGGTTCGCAAAGTCATGGCTTACAGCCGTGAAGAGGCTGGGCGACTCCAAAACAATTATTTAGGGCCGGAACATTTGATGCTTGGAATTCTCCGTAACGGAGAGGGAATTGCCATACAGGCATTAAAAGATTTCGGGATAGAGCCAGAAAATTTAAAACAAAATATAGACGCGATGGTTGCAGACCATCAGGAAGTTTTTTCGGGAAACAATGAAATTGTTTTAAATAAAAGTACAGAGAAAATATTGAAGATGAGTATTCTTGAAGCAAGATTGATGCGCAGTGCGGAAACCGACACCGAGCATTTGCTGCTGGCTATACTCAAAGAAAAAGAAAACGTTGCAGCCAATGTACTGACTGCATTGAATGTTAATTATGCGGAAATGTTCATGTATTTAAAAAATATAGGTGGTCGTAAAGACGATTTGTCGCCTAAAATGGGGGCAGACTTTACCGACGACGATGACGACGACGATACTATGGGAGGAACAGGAGCAGCGGGTGGTTCGCAAAACGTAAACACACAGCAGCCCCGTACCTCGTCCGATACGCCCGTTTTAGATAATTTCGGAACGGATATCACGAAAGCCGCTCTCGAAAATAAGCTCGACCCCATTGTGGGCCGCGAAAAGGAGATAGAACGCCTTGCCCAGATACTAAGCCGCCGTAAAAAGAATAATCCTATTCTTATCGGTGAGCCGGGTGTAGGTAAATCGGCTATTGTAGAAGGTTTAGCCTTACGCATTACTCAAAAGAAAGTTGCACGGGTGTTGTTCGACAAACGGGTCATTTCGCTCGATATGGCATCGGTTGTTGCCGGCACAAAATATCGTGGCCAGTTTGAAGAACGCATCAAAGCTATCCTGAACGAATTGGCAAAGAACCCGAATATCATCCTCTTTATAGACGAGATACATACCATTGTGGGTGCAGGCGGAGCAACAGGATCGCTCGATGCCGCCAATATGTTGAAACCGGCTCTTGCCCGTGGCGAAATTCAATGTATCGGTGCAACAACCTTGGACGAGTATCGTAAGAATATAGAAAAAGACGGAGCTTTGGAACGCCGTTTCCAGAAAGTGTTGGTAGAGCCTACCACTGCTGACGAAACTTTACAGATATTGAAAAATATCAAAGACCGTTACGAAGAGCATCACAACGTGAAATATACCGACGATGCGCTCGAAGCCTGCGTTAGCCTTACGGATAGGTATGTGACCGACCGTAACTTCCCCGATAAGGCTATCGACGCTTTAGACGAATCGGGTTCGCGCATGCACATATCGAATGTAAGTGTTCCGAAAATCATTGAGGAGCTCGAAGGAGAACTGGCAAAAATTGTAGAAGAGAAAACCAACGCCGTTAAGTCTCAAAAATACGAGCTGGCAGCAAGTTTCCGCGATAAGCAACGCCACCTGATGAAACAGTTGGAAGACGAAGAAACCAAATGGGAGAATCAGCTGAAAGAGCAACCCGAAACCGTGGATGCTGAAAAAGTGGCAGAAACCGTTGCCATGATGACAGGAGTACCCGTGCAGCGTATATCTGAAAACGAAGGTGCAAAATTACTGCATATGAAGGACAACCTCCGATCGGTAGTTATAGGGCAAGACGAAGCTGTGAAAAAGGTAGTGAAAGCCATCCAGCGTAACCGTGTAGGGCTGAAAGATCCTAATAAACCCATCGGAACGTTTATGTTTCTGGGGCCAACAGGAGTCGGTAAAACTTATTTGGCAAAGAAAATAGCAGAAGAACTTTTCGACTCGGCCGATGCCCTTATCCGTATCGACATGAGCGAATATATGGAAAAATTCACCGTATCGCGTCTCGTAGGAGCGCCTCCCGGATACGTGGGCTACGAAGAAGGCGGACAGATAACCGAAAGAGTGCGCCGCAAACCTTATTCGGTAGTTCTGCTGGACGAGATAGAGAAAGCGCATCCCGATGTATTCAACCTTTTGTTGCAGGTTCTTGACGAAGGCCATTTAACCGATAGTTTGGGACGTAAGGTCGATTTTAAGAATACAATTCTGATTATGACATCGAACGTTGGTACACGCCAGTTGAAAGACTTCGGTAAAGGAGTGGGCTTCAATACCGATTTGAATAACGAACGAGGAAAAGAACACTCACGAGGGGTTCTGCAAAAAGCGTTGAATAAGACTTTTTCGCCCGAGTTCCTGAACCGTGTGGACGATATCATCATCTTCGACCAATTGGGGAAAGACTCTATCTACAAAATTATAGATATAGAACTGAAAGATTTTCACAAACGCATGTCCGAACTCGGATTGCAAATAGAAGTGAAAGACGATGCCAAGGATTTTCTTTCGGAAAGGGGCTATGACGTTCAGTTCGGAGCACGACCGTTGAAGCGTGCCATACAAAATTATCTGGAAGACGAGATAGCCGAACTTATACTATCGGGAGAGGTTAAGCCCGATACCGTAATTGAAGTGAGGGCCGATAAAGAAAACGAAAAACTGAAACTGGAAGTTAAAGAAGTACCTGCTTCCACAGTATAGCTTCTGCCTTCGGCAAAAAATATTAAAAAGAGGGGGAATGTTCGCAGAAAAACGAACGTTCTCCCTCTCTTTTTATGTCGTCAGTTATAGTTTTTGAGCAAAGCGAAGAATCTTGAATAAAAACACAACTCTGTTCAGATACAGCCTTCAAGGAGTGCGGGTAACTCTACGATAAGCTTTGTAAATATTTTATAATAAAACTTTTAGCATGAATTCTCTGAACATCATTATTGGCTCTTTTGTGTTTAAGGCCTTTGCAATCGTAATTTGCGTGGTGTGCAAAATAGCAAAAATGTATTTTTTTTGTTTTGTATAAAAAAAATATGTTACTTTGTGTCATTAGGATACAATTGTCCTGATAAGAAAGTAAAAGGCAAAATATATAATAGATGACAACTTATCCTCTGAGCAATGGAGCAGGGTATAGATTAATTGGCTCTCATGGAGTAGTTAGTTATATTACCTTATTAGAGAAAATCAACAAATTTCTCATAAATCCTAACATACCACCGTACAAAAATCAAAGAGTATTTCTTATAAAAAGATATTATCGGACATTATTATGTGCGTATACTTTTGCCATATCTGTCTGTTGCAGTAAAACATCAAAAAATAGTATTAGAATAAATTTTATGAACAGAAAACCATCTGTGCAAGCTTCTTGTTATACCATAGATGGAAAACTATTCATAAAAATGGGTATTGGAGATTTCATTTCATTCATTTGGCTTTTCTATATTGCCGTGCCGTTTGTGAAAATAGCAGGCATAACTCTTACTTAATATGCTTGACTTGAAATCTCCATACTATTTTACAAATATCAAATATATCCCAATTGTTCGACAATAGAATATGATTCTTCAAAATTAACAATTTGGATCTTATTTTTTCAAATAAAAATATATATGTTTGTATAGTGTAAATAACTGATTTAAAAATGGAAAGAGGTCGCTCCCGATTATTTTGGCAGCAACCTCTTTTCCTTTTATTATAAAGCAGCTATGTAGCCGAAAAGATTGACTTAGTACAGTATATAAAGTCAAGGCAAAAAACTGTTTATTAGCAGGCGATTGCCTTTTTTGCATACAGCCGAAATGTTATTTATAAACGACTACCGTTTACCGCATGGTTTTTTTTGTATTTTTGTACATTTGTTCTTTTATTCAAATTAAGTAAGATGGCAAAATCGGAAGGAAGTTTTCTGAAAAGGATTTATAAAAATATATACATCAGAAGTGTTTTTTTGATGTTGGCAATAACATTCGTGCTTTTGTTTGGTGTGGTAAAGGGAGTAAACCTATACACCAAGCACGGAAGCTACGTTGAGGTGCCACAATTGGAGGGCTTGCAGGAAACGGAAGCTGCCGCCATACTGAAAGCCGCGGGTTTGAAGTATGAGGTTGTTGATTCGGTTTACGAAAAAAAAGGTACACCCGGTTCGGTTATGGACTATGTTCCTTCTGCCGGATCGAAGGTAAAGGGCGGACGTGTCATCTTTTTGACTTTGCACGCGCGGGGGCAGCAGCTTATCACAATTCCCGATGTTGAGGATATGTCTTTCCGTCAGGCCGAAGCTTTGTTGAAGGCTTTAGGCTTTGCCAACGTAACAAAATCTACAATCCCTTCGGAATATAGAGACTTGGTTTTTTCGGTGTCGCACAGTGGACGCACGCTGAAAGCAAACGAAAAAGTACCCAAGAATGCCGCATTGGTTTTGAGCGTGGGTAGTGGTTCCGGGGCAGAAGATGTATATGATGATGATTCTTTACCCGAAGTAGCACCGTCGGCTGTTGTTGACGAAAGTTTTATGGAATAATGGCTGACGATTTTGTACTGAACGAAGATATTGACGATATAATAAACGAAGGAGATGACTTTACTGGAAGCGAACAGGAGGAGATGTACGAACATTTCCGGTTTGTGGCCGATAAGGGACAAGGGCTCTTGCGGATAGATAAGTTTCTGACCGATAGGATTATTGGAATTTCAAGAAACCGTATACAACAGGCTGCTGATGCAGGTTGTGTATTGGTGAACGATAAGCCGGTGAAATCGAACTACCGAGTCAAACCGCTCGATGTGGTGTCTATCGTAATGGATCGCCCAAAGAGGGAGCTGGAGATTATTCCGGAAGACCTGCCTCTTGATGTGGTTTATGAAGACCAAGACCTGATGGTTATAAACAAACAACCGGGCATGGTGGTACATCCCGGGCATGGAAATTATACGGGAACGCTGGTCAATGCCATAGCCTACCGGCTGAAGGATACCCCCGAATACGACTCGAAAGACCCACGTTTGGGTTTGGTGCATCGTATCGACAAGGGTACATCGGGGCTGTTGGTTGTAGCTAAAAACGCGAATGCCAAAACATTCCTTGCAAGCCAGTTTTTCAACAAAACAACCAAACGCCAATATAATGCTTTGGTGTGGGGTAGTTTTGCCGAAGATTCGGGTACGGTAACCGGCAATATCGGGCGTAGCGTGAAAGACCGCTTGCAGATGACCGTTTTTGCGGACGATAGTCAGGGTAAACATGCCGTGACCCACTATGAGGTGATGGAGCGGTTGGGCTATGTTACGTTGGTTCGTTGCCAACTGGAAACCGGACGCACACACCAGATACGTGTGCATATGAAGCATATAGGGCATACCCTGTTTAATGACGAGCGTTACGGCGGGAACCAGATATTGAAGGGAACAACCTTCTCGAAGTATAAACAGTTTGTCGAGAACTGTTTTGCCATGTGTCCCCGTCCGGCATTACATGCCCGTACATTAGGCTTTGTGCATCCGCGCACCGGGCAAGAAATGATGTTCGAGGCTCCTATCCCGGCCGATATGCAATTGCTGCTTGAACGTTGGCGTACATATATATCGAACAGGGAAATATAAAAGTAAGTATCAATAGAAGTTGACAAACTAACTATATAATGAAAAAAAATGTTGCTGTTGTTTGGGGAGGTTATTCTTCCGAGATAATTGTTTCAGAAAAAAGCATGGCAGGGGTTTGTTCTTTTTTAGACAAAACCCGCTACAATATATTTGAAGTAAAACTTGACCGCCATGAGTGGACGGTGAATGTTGGCGGCGAGGCATATCCTGTCGATAAAAATGACTTTAGTTATACTACAGCCGGTGGGAAAACGAAATTCGATTACGCCTTCATAATAATACACGGTACACCGGGCGAAGACGGCCGTCTGCAAGGCTATTTAGATATGCTTGGCATACCTTATTCTTGCTGCGGCGTGATGGCTTCGGCCTTGACTTTCAATAAATTTATATGTAATAATTACCTGAAATCTTTTGGTCTGAAGGTTGCCGATTCTGTCCGTTTAACTGCACAGGATAGGTATGATGTGGCGGAAATAGGCTCACGATTGGGTTTCCCTGTGTTTGTTAAGCCCAATGTAGGAGGGTCGAGCTTTGCCACAACAAAAGTGAAAACGCAGGATGGGTTACAATCGGCTATAAACGAGGCTTTTGAGGAGGCCGAAGAGGTGATTATTGAAAGCTTTATTTCGGGAACGGAAGTTACCTGCGGATGCTATAAAATTGATGGAGTGGAAACCATATTTCCGCTGACGGAAGTTGTTACCGACAACGAGTTTTTCGATTATAATGCCAAATACAACGGACAGGTAGACGAAATTACTCCCGCCCGCATATCAGACCAACTGACCCAGCAGATAAAGAGCATGACCTCCCGGATATACGACCTGGTGGGGGCAAAAGGTATTATCAGGGTCGACTATATTGTTTCGGGCGAAGTCCCTTTTTTGCTCGAAGTAAACACTACGCCGGGCATGACCCTTACAAGTTTTATTCCCCAGCAGATAAAAGCCGCCGGACTGAATATAACTGATGTTTTGACAGAGATAATAGAAAATCGGAAAATTGGATGATTATGACCGATAGCAGACTATATGACGACATAGCCCCTCTGCGTGACGATGAGGTAAACCAAACCATCATGGAGCTTCTTGAAGACGAAGGCTTCAAGGTTGCGGTGATGTATATGATGCCGGGTATCGACTGGGACATGTTTTGTGCCCAGATGTCGCAATTCACAACTAAATATGAATTTCAGAAAAATCTAATATACAGGGTTGTATGGGGGGTTGCCAGAAAAACATCCTCTTCGATAGAAGCCACCAATTGGGGAAACATAGACCGTAGCAAGCAGCACCTTTTTCTGTCTAACCACAGGGACATTGTGCTGGATGCCGGACTGCTGAATATACTGCGCTTTGAAGAAGGATTCGACACCACCGAGATAGGCATTGGCGACAACCTGTTTGTATTTCCTTGGATCAAGAAATTGGTACGGTTAAACAAAAGCTTTATTGTGCAGCGGGGAGTATCCGTCCGCCAGATGTTGCAGGTATCGCGCCATATGTCGGAATACATTCACTATGTGATTAATGAAAAAAACGAATCTGTGTGGTTGGCTCACCGTGAGGGCAGAGCAAAAGATTCGGACGATAAAACCCAAGGCAGTTTGCTGAAAATGCTGGCATTGGCTCCCGAAGGGGCATCGTTTATAGACAGCCTCAAGGATTTGAACATAATACCCTTGTCACTGTCGTACGAGTATGACCCTTGCGATTATCTGAAGGCTCAGGAGTTCCAACTGAAAAGGGATAATCCGGAGTACAAGAAAACACAAAAAGACGATTTGATAAACATGGAAAAAGGTATTCTCGGCTTCAAGGGACATATCCATTTCCAGTTTGGTAAGGCCATCAACGACGAATTGGATAAGATTGCCGCCGAACCCGACCGCAAACATCAGGTGGAACTGGCTACACGCTGTATCGACTCCGAAATACACCGGAACTACCGGATATATCCCATCAATTATATTGCCTACGACCTGCTGTATCGTAACAACGAGTTTACAGAACAGTATACCCCTCAGCAAGTTGACGACTTTAAGGAATATGTGAATAACCAGATTGCAAAGATTCATTTAGAGAATAAGGACCATGATTTTTTGTGGCAGAAATTTCTTGAAATGTACTCAAATACTCTTAAAAATTATTTAATAGCAACGGGGACGTAGTTTAAATATGCGGGTGTTTCGCTCATTTTTTGTACCTTTGAATGTTTCGTGAAAATGAAAACCAAATAAAACATGATGAGAAAAATACTTTGTGTAGTCCTTCTTTTAGGTCTTCTTTCCGTTTCGGGCTTTGCGCAGATAACAAAATCGCCCGATAAGTTTACAGAAGTAACTTCGTTCGAAGATAAGGTTGTATTTCTGAAAGAATTTGATGTAAAAGATCTCAATCCAGACTCGGTTTATGCCGGAATAAAGGATTGGGGGCGCAAAGAATATGGTAAAGACACATTTGTATCTTCAATAAAGTACGATCCCAAAAACAAGGAAGTAAGAATAACCTCGAGGATAGAACTTTTGCTGCCCGAAGACTCGGAGGGCAAGCGAGAGAGTGTACCTATGAAATACCGGTTGAATGTTTTTCTCTGTCAAGACAAGTGTGTAATGGAGGTCAAAGGCATCACTTTCCATGTGCCTCTCCCCAAAGACAAGGCTGCGGTAAAAACAGTGCATAAGTCGTATAGAGCCGAAGAGCTTATTTTACCTTCGCTCAAAACCCTTCCTGCCGGAATATCGGGCGAGTTCAGAAGCAATCTCGAAAAATCCACTATCTTCTTCTTGAATACACTTCTTGATGATGTGTCGGTAGCTATAAACCGCCGATAAGGTTACAAATCAAGGCTTAGTTGCCGTTCAAATAAATTAAAGCTTTTGCGGTGGTGAGGAGTTACCCCCAGTTCGGATATTACCTTTCTGTGTTTAGCGGTAGGGTATCCTTTGTTTGTGTCCCAACCATATTGTGGGTATTCTTTATGCAGGGCAAGCATATAATCGTCCCTATAAGTTTTTGCCAGAATTGAGGCTGCGGCAATAGAAAGAAATTTGCCGTCCCCCTTCACTATGCAAGTATGCGGAATGTCAGGATATTTTGTAAACCGGTTTCCGTCTATAAGCAAATGCTGGGGTTTTACACTTAAACCGCCGATGGCCCGGTGCATGGCAAGGAACGATGCTTTCAGAATGTTTATGCTGTCTATTTCGGTATGCGAAACAATGCCCACGGCATATGCTATGGCATTGGCTTCTATAATGGGGCGCAGCTCGTAACGGGCTTTCTCCGACAGCTGCTTCGAGTCGTTTAGCTTTTGGCAGGCAAAGTTGGGAGGAAGTATTACAGCGGCGGCAAATACCGGCCCGGCAAGGCATCCTCTGCCGGCTTCATCGCATCCGGCTTCGGTAGTATTGGCGTTCAGGTAAGGTAAAAGCATTTGGCAAAGATGTTTGTTTTCTTCTTCAAAGGTAAGGCTTTTGCGAGATATTTTGACTATATTTTGTCTTAGTTAAATGGTTTTGTGAATGATATAGTGCTTTTTTGATTGTTTTTTTTAGATGGAGTTAAATTTATCATTACTTTTGTGGTATAATCGCATGTCTGTATAAGGAAAACAAGAAGATTGTTTCAGTATTTAATGCCCAAGCAAAAGATATTCTAAATCGTATTTATTTTATAAAATTACAAATGGATTTAAACGTACTTACTGCTGTCTCACCAGTTGATGGACGGTATCGTAGTAAAACACAACTATTAACAAATTACTTTTCCGAGTTTGCGTTGATAAAATATAGGGTTCACGTTGAGGTAGAATACTTCATCGCCTTATGTCAGCTCCCGTTGCCACAACTGAAGGATGTAGACCCTGCCGTTTTTTCGGAATTAAGAAAAATTGTAGCCGATTTCTCTGAAAAAGACGCTTCGCACGTTAAAGACACAGAAAGTGTTACCAATCACGATGTGAAAGCGGTTGAGTATTTTGTTAAGGAAAAATTCGATTTGCTTGGTCTTGAAAAATATAAGGAGTTTATCCATTTCGGGCTGACATCGCAGGACATAAATAACACATCGGTTCCGTTGTCGGTTAAGGATGCCTTGAACGAGGTGTACTTCCCGATGCTCGATGCTTTGATAGCTTCTTTGCGGGCTAAGGCCGAAGAGTGGAAAGATATCCCCATGTTGGCAAAAACGCACGGACAACCGGCATCACCCACGCGTTTGGGCAAGGAGGTTATGGTGTTTGTGAGCCGCTTAGACAAACAGTTGGATATACTGAAAAATATTCCTTTGTGCGCTAAGTTCGGTGGGGCAACAGGCAATTTCAATGCTCACCATGTAGCCTATCCGCAGTACGATTGGAAAGAATTCGGAAACCGTTTTGTTAACGAAAAACTGGGGCTGTGTCGCGAAGAGTGGACAACCCAGATTTCGAACTACGACAATATGGCGGCAATTTTTGATGCCCTGAAAAGAATTGATACCATCATGATAGATATGAACCGGGACTTCTGGCAATATATATCGATGGAATATTTTAAACAAAAAATTAAAGCGGGCGAAGTGGGTTCGTCGGCAATGCCTCACAAGGTGAACCCTATCGACTTCGAGAATGCCGAAGGTAATCTTGGTATAGCAAATGCCATATTGGAGCATCTGGCTGCAAAGCTTCCTATTTCGAGGTTGCAACGCGACTTGACCGACTCTACCGTTTTGCGCAATGTAGGTGTTCCCTTTGGCCATATACTGATTGCTATACAAAGCACACAAAAAGGATTAGACAAGCTTTTGTTGAATGCCGATGCCTTGAAGAAAGATTTGGACGATTGCTGGGCTGTTGTAGCCGAAGGTATCCAGACAATACTCCGGCGCGAAGGCTATCCAAAACCATACGAAGCGCTGAAAGCGTTAACCCGGACAAACGAGGCGATAACCCAAAAATCAATTTCGGAGTTTATAGAAACGTTGAATGTAAGTGATGATATAAAAAAAGAATTAAGGGCAATAACTCCCCATTCTTATACAGGAATTTAAAAAAGTAAAGAAAAGTTAGCCGTGAGGCTATTGATAACTATTAATTTAGAAAAAAAAATGATGACAGCAAGTGGAGAACGTGATGACAGTACACGTAGGCCGAATGCCGAGCAAGACGGAAATGTGAAGAAAAAAAGACCTCGTGTTGGAGATAGTAACAGATATGTGAGCCGTGAGGCAAGTAACCCCAGACGCGAAGACCGTGATTCGTCTTCCTATCGTTCAGGTGGCGACAGCTACCGTTCAAACGAGCGAAGCTATACTCCCCGTCGCGATAATGACAATTATCGTAACGGTGGAAGACAGTCGTATGGCAACAACAACGAAGGAGGCGGATACAGAAGCAACAACGGCGGTGGCTACGGCAACCGCGGTAACGACGGATACAACTCCCGTGGGAACAATGGCGGTGGTTATAGAAGCAACAATGCGGGCGGCGGCTACGGCAACCGTAACAACCAAAACAGAGGAAATGGTGGCTACGCCGACCGGAACAATAACCGCAATCAACGACCCGCAGTAACCAACGATCGGAAAATAACCCGTAAAAAACAACTGAATAAGCCGGTTAAGTACAAAGAAAATATCGACCCGGAAACACTTATCCGTTTAAATAAATACTTGGCAAATGCTGGTGTTTGTTCGCGCCGCGAAGCCGATGCCTTTATCTTGGCGGGTATCGTGAAAGTGAATGGCGAGGTTGTTTCCGAATTGGGAGCAAAGGTGAAGAGAAGCGATACTGTTTTGTTTCACGACAGGTCTGTTTCTTTAGAAAGCAAAGTTTATGTATTGCTTAACAAACCTAAGAACTGTGTAACGACTTCGGACGACCCTCAAAACCGTATGACGGTTATGGACTTGGTGAAAAATGCCTGTCCGGAGCGAATCTATCCGGTGGGGCGTCTTGACCGTAATACAACCGGGGTATTGCTTCTGACCAATGATGGCGATTTGGCGTCAAAATTGATGCACCCTAAATTCAAGAAAAAGAAAATTTATCAGGTAAGGTTAGATCGCGATGTAGCTATCGAAGATATGCAGGCCATAGCCGATGGTATAATGCTCGATGACGGAGAAATACATGCCGACTCTATTGCTTACGTAGCCGAGGATGTGCTGAACGAAGTAGGGATAGAAATTCACTCGGGACGTAATCGTATTGTGCGCCGGATCTTTGAGAAATTGGGTTACCAGATTCTGAAACTCGACCGTGTCTACTTTGCCGGATTGACAAAGAAAAACCTTAGCCGTGGCCGTTGGCGTTACCTCACCGAAAGCGAAGTAAACATGCTGCGGATGGGTGCTTTTGAATAAACAGAAATATTACATATTTATATACATTTAAACTGATGGAAACAATTCGTAGAACTAAAATCGTTGACTTGCTCCGGCGTGAAGACTTTGGAGCAACCGTGAGTGCTAAAGGATGGGTACGTACCCGCCGAGGAAACAAACAAGTTAGCTTTATTGCGCTGAATGACGGTTCTACTATAAATAATATCCAAGTAGTTGTCGATAGCGAAAAATTTGGCGAAGAATACCTGAAACCAATAACAACAGGAGCCTGTGTGCATGTTGTGGGAACCTTGGTCGAATCGCAAGGCAAAGGGCAGAAAGGCGAAATTCAAGCCAGTGAGATAGAGATATATGGCACAGCCGATCCTCAGGAATACCCTTTGCAGAAAAAAGGACACTCGCTCGAATTCCTGCGTGAGATAGCTCATTTGCGTCCTCGCACAAATACCTTTGGTGCTATTTTCCGTATGCGCCATCATATGTCGTATGCGATACATAACTATTTTAACGAAAAAGGATTCTTTTACTTCCATACCCCGATAACAACGGCTTCCGATTGCGAAGGCGCGGGTTCGTTGTTTCAGGTAACTACACTGAACATGGATAATGTTCCCCGTACGGAAACAGGTAGAGTGAACTATACGGAAGACTTTTTTGGGCAACAAACCAACCTCACCGTATCGGGACAGTTGGAGGGCGAACTTGGTGCAATGTCGCTGGGAGGAATCTATACATTCGGACCAACCTTCCGTGCCGAAAACTCTAACACACCCCGCCACCTTGCCGAGTTTTGGATGATTGAGCCTGAAGTTGCCTTCAATGACATTGTTGATAATATGGACTTGGCAGAAGATTTTCTGAAATACCTGATTCGTTATGCCTTAGAACATTGTAGGGAAGACATAGAGTTCCTGAACGATATGTACGATAAGGACCTGATTGACAGACTGAAGTTTGTAGTCGATAACGACTTTGTGCGCCTTACTTATACCGAAGGGGTTAAGATTCTTGAAGAAAGCGGACAGAAATTTGAATTCCCTGTGGGATGGGGTATAGACCTACAATCGGAACACGAACGTTATCTGGTAGAAAAACACTTTAAACGTCCTGTTATCCTCACCGATTATCCTAAGGAAATCAAATCGTTCTACATGAAACAGAACGAAGACGGAAAAACAGTACGTGCCATGGATGTGCTTTTCCCTAAAATCGGGGAAATAATAGGAGGCTCGGAACGTGAAGCCGATTACGATAAACTAATGGCTCGTATCAACGAAACGGGTATGAATTGCAGCCCTATTTGGTGGTATATCGAAACCCGTAAATTCGGAACGGCTCCGCATGCCGGTTTTGGATTGGGATTTGAACGCCTGATGTTGTTCGTTACGGGCATGGCCAATATACGTGATGTTATTCCTTTTCCACGCACGCCTAAAAATGTGGAATTTTAAGTGAAGACAAAAGCAACAAAGATAAGAATAGAGAGGTTGGGTAATCGGGAATAACGGTTACCCTTTTCTTTGTATTATCGGCTTAAAGAACAAGGTGATGTACTGAAAAATAGTTGGTAAAAATCTGCGAACTAATTCTTATCTTACGAGCGAAGTTGATGAGGAAGTAGGCTCTGCTGAGGAGCAACTTGCTAGCGATAACCTGACTAACAGGAATGGTCAAGGGGGACTAAAATCCCCCTCAAGGTTTGCTTCTTTTTTATACCCCCAAAAAAAAGAGACCATCTCATCATTGTGAGACAGCCTCATCGCTCATGGCCGAGAATGATTCATAACTCTGGCCTGAACTAAGAAAAATATGCAGGTACTTCTTAATCGTATTGCCGGATACAAAAGACATCCCGGCTATCGCCTTGGTGCCCTTGCCCTGGTGGTAAAGACGGATTACTTGTCGTAGTTTTAACATACTAATGGTTTTGTTAGACATGATGGTAAATTTTTGTTGCTCTGCTTTTAAGTAACAAAAATTTTAACACTCTCAAACAAAAACGACAAACTCTTATTTACTCTTATTTCGGGGGGCAATATAAACTGTTGTTAAGGGGGCAATTTATATTGTTCCATGGGGGGCAGTTTGGATTGGCGGGATAGGGTGGAAATAATTCAATAGCTCAACCCCAATTGCCACAACGGCACAACATTCAAATATCCACTCTCTATATCATCTTTTAGAACATATCCATTCTCAACTCCTTCAATCTGCTTTTGCCCTTTGTTCTTGCCACCAACCTC
>NZ_JARXWE010000030.1 GCF_029893235.1 Dysgonomonas sp. PH5-45 | reverse complement strand
TAGCTCCTAATAACTTCTCGGGATTCATGCCCACAAAGATAGGATATATTCGTGATATGTGATAAGGTTTATCAACCGGGAAAATCCGCTGACCCCTCTTTTGTACCTGTGTATACTATTGTTGCTACTTTTTGCCCTGCATCGTTCATTTCGTAGTTGTAAAAAAATCCGTTGTTTGCACTTGCAGAACCTACCATAACGATTGAAAATAGTGCGATGATTGCCGTAAATATTCTTTTAGTTTTCATAATTGTAAGATTTTAGAATTCAACTTAAATAATTTGTTCTATTCACTTATAATATTAAGACGGCCATCTTGTTATACTAAAGTTTTTTAGGAGAAACTGAAACTATTTTTGTTTCGCTTGTTTCTTTATTTTATAAGTCGCCACGAAAATATAAAAGTCACATTTTTAAGAATAAAAAAATATGACTTTTTTGCATCGTGTTGATATACAGAATATTGAAACTACCTTTTTTCTTTAAAAAAATCTGTCATCAGTTTGGCACATTCGGATTCGAGTACGCCCGTGGTAACTTTTGTTTTAGGATGCAGTGGAGAAGGAGATAACTTTGAGTAGCCTCTTTTGCTATCGGCGGCACCATATACTATGTGCGGAATTTGTGTCCACCCTAATGCTCCGGCACACATGGGGCAGGGTTCTAAGGTTACGTACAGTGTGCAGCCGGTAAGATATTTTCCGCCTAAAACATTTGCGGCGGCTGTAATGGCTTGCATTTCGGCATGGGCGGTAACGTCGGTAAGCCTTTCGGTGAGGTTATGGGCACGGGCAATAATCTGATTGTCGGCAACCACAACAGCCCCGACGGGAATCTCTCCTTCGGCATATGCTTGCTGAGCCTCTTTCAGGGCTTGGCGCATAAAAAATTCGTGGTTGAAGATTGCGTTGTTGGTCATCGCCTCATTTCGTTTTCGCCGAAAAGTGTGGGGTGGTCTTGGTCGAGCGATTTAAGCACATGTTTTATTATAGTTTCGCGCATCCAACGCGATTTGTTCGTAATCTTATATTTTTTGATGTACGAACAGATAAGATTATACTCTTCGTCGTTGAGCGAAAAGTTGGCTTGCTTAGTTCTCGGCAGTTGATTCCCTTTTTTGTTCGGTTTCATTTCTGCAAAAATAAATCCTTTACGTTAATTCAAGAAGAAAAAGAATACCTTTTTTCGCCTTAATAGCCCTAAAAAGTGGTTTTTACGTTGTAAATAAACCGGAAAATAACATTTTATAAGAATTTAGGGGCCTTGTGGCGTACTATGGTTTATGGCAGATTGTTTATCTTTGATTTTCAGAACGATTACAAAACAAGATTGAAATGAAGAAATACCTATTGCCTGCCATACTATTCCTTTGCTCTTGTTCGGTTTTTGCCGGCAACAGAATTGAAACGAATATGATGAAAAAGGTTGACCAACGGAAAATGAACCAGTGGGTCGACTCTGTTTTTAATTCCCTGAACCGCGACCAGCGAATAGGGCAGCTCATAACAGCGATAACAACAGGCGAAAATACCGAAGCCAACAAGAAAAAAATATTGGGTTGGGTAAAGAATCAACACATCGGTGGCATTATATTCCTGAAAGGTACTCCACTCGAACAAGCGGAATTGACCAATGTTAGCCAGAAAAACGCAAAAACTCCGTTGCTGATATCTATTGACGGGGAATGGGGCTTGTCGATGCGGTTGAGTGGAACAACACGTTTCCCCAAAAATATGATGTTGGGAGCCATCCGCGGCGACTCGCTGATGTACGACTACGGATGCGAAGTTGCCCGCCAATGCAAGGAAATGGGCATACACATAAATTACGCTCCCGATGTTGATGCGAACAGTAATCCCGATAATCCGGTGATAGGCCTCCGCTCGTATGGCGAAGACCCTAAACGGGTGGCACGCCTTGCGATGCAATATGCAAGGGGACTGGAAGACGGGGGAGTGATGTCGGTAGCCAAGCATTTTCCCGGGCATGGCGATACCTCGGCCGACTCGCACCATACTCTGCCACTGATAAACCACAGTAAAAAACGTTTGGAAGAAGTGGAGCTGATACCTTTCGAATCGTATATCAATGCCGGCTTTGGAGGTGTGATGATAGGCCACCTAAACATTCCGGCTCTGGATAAATCGGGCGCACCGAGCAGTTTGTCGAAAGCTATTGTAACCGACCTTTTGCAAGAAAAAATGGGTTTTACAGGTTTGGTGTTTACCGATGGTTTGGCAATGAAAGGCGTTGCCGAAGAACCCAATATGGCTATCCGCATACTGAAGGCGGGCAATGATGTGTTGTTGGGGCCTATTTCTGTACCTAAGGAGTTCGAAGCGATAAAGGCTGCTCTTGCCCGTGGCGATTTGAGCGAAGACCTGATTAACGAAAAATGCCGGAAGGTACTCCGCTATAAATACATCTTAGGGGTTAATAATACTGTGGCGATAGAAAAATCGGATCTGTTGGATAGGCTTAATACGCCCATGGCCGACTGGCTTAATCGTAAACTGAACGAGCGTGCCATGACCTTACTACGTAACGAAAAACAAATTGTTCCTCTCAAAGGGTTGAACAACAAAAAGATTGCCGTTGTGTCATTGGGCGATTCCAAAGGGAATGCCTTTCACCGTATGCTGAATCAGTATGCCGACGTTACTACCTTCGGTGTGCAGTCCGACAAAGAACTTTCGGCTTTGAAAAGCCGTCTTGCGGGTTTCAATACTATTATTGTGGCGGTGCATAACCGTAAATCGTTCTCGAACAATGTATTGCAATCCATTTGTGCAGACAAGCAAAGTGTGTTTACGTTTTTCACCACGCCCTACACGATGCGCAACTATATGCCTTTGGTGAAAGAGGCCGATGCTGTGCTGGTGGCCTACGAGGATACACCCTATTCGAACGAATATGCTGCTCAGGCTCTTTTCGGGGGAATCATGGTAGACGGTGTCTTGCCTGTATCGGTGAAAGGTTTGTATTCGGAAGGCGATGGTCTGGTTGTGAACAAAACACGGCTCGGATACAGTTCGCCCGAAGAAGTGGGAATGTTGACCAACAAAATGAAAGCCATTGAAAGTATCGTGAAAGAGGGTATCAGCGCAGAGGCTTTTCCCGGCTGTCAGGTATTGGTAGCAAAAAACGGGGTGGTGGTCTACAACGAAGCCTTCGGAACGTTTGCCTATAATAATAAAAAAGAGGTATCGGTTACCGATATTTATGATATTGCTTCTATGACGAAGGCAACGGCAACTTTGCCGGCGGTGATGAAGCTGTATGACGAAAAAAAAATTTCCTTGCTCGACAAGCTAAGCAAGCATGTACCCGTATTACGAGAAACCGATAAGGCGGCGATAACCATCAAGGAAGCCCTTTTCCACGAAACGGGGATAACTTCTTTCATCCCCTATTATATGCCTGCCATAGATACCGATAGTTACGAAGGCAAGCTATTTGGCGCAAAAAAAACGGAAGTGTACAATGCCCTGTTCGATGCCGGTACGTGGGCAAGAACGGACTATAAGTACAGACCGAATCTCATATCTACTACTCCACGCAAAGGGTTTGAACTTCAGGTGGCCGATGGGCTTTATGCCAATGTTGCATATAAGGACGTTATATTGAACGAAATAGCTGGTTCTAAACTCAGGGCAAGCAAAAAATACCTGTATAGCTGCCTTAACTTTATGCTGCTGAAAGAGGTAGTTGAACAGGTGAGTAAAAAAGGACTGGATGTGTTTGTGCAGCAGAATTTTTTTCGCCCGTTGGGAGCCACTACCACAACCTACAATCCGCTTAAAAAGTTTGGCAAAGACCGTATTATACCCACCGAGAAAGACGATTTTTTGCGCAAACAGCTTCTCCAAGGGTATGTGCATGACGAGGGAGCGGCCTTTATGGGAGGTGTGTCGGGCAATGCGGGGCTGTTTTCTAACGCCAACGATTTGGCAAAACTCTACCAGATGTTTCTCAACGAAGGGGTATATGGCGGCGAACGGTATCTGAGCCGTGCCACTTGCGCCACCTTTACAAAAACCAAGAGTGCCAATTCGCGCCGCGGATTGGGCTTCGATAAACCCGAACCTCGTAACGAAAAAACAAGCCCGTGTAGTCCGCAAACTCCACTTTCTACTTATGGGCATACAGGCTTCACGGGTACTTGCTTTTGGATAGACCCCGATAACGAGCTTATCTATATTTTCCTCTCGAACCGGGTGAACGACAAACGCACCCACAAAGCATTAATGAGCCTCAATATACGCCCACGCATACAGGAGGTGATATACAATGCCATGAAAAAATAGAATTATGTTTTGAAGGTATAAGGTATAATGCTATACGTTCAGTAATTCTTGAAATAACTCCACATATTCTCCTACACAAACCCCATCCATTAACGCATGGTGAGCAACGATTGAGACTGGCATTACTTTTTGATTACGGAGTTCTATCATCTTTCCAAATGTAATCTTTGGGCAACTGTTTTTTCCTGAAAACATACGTGCATGGGTAACAGAAGTAAAATGTAACCACGGTAAAGTTGAATAATGAATAACTTCTTCGCCATTAATACCAGATCCAATTTCTCTTCTTTTTTTCGTAATCTCTATCTTGTCTCGTGCATTTTTTTCAAACAACCTATATTCTTCCTCATATTCAAGGTATGCAAAGCCAAAGGTATTGTCCGGTTTTAATACTGTTGTTGTACCATGTATTACATCGTAAATATAAACCATATCATCTTCTATTCTGTATCTGAAAGCGTCGATACGATTAACCGCAACCAATGATTTATGCATATAATACAGGAAGAAGGAGTAGCCCTGCTCTTTGCATAGTTTGTAGGCTTTCGTACAATCTACATTTACGGTAACTCCAAAAAAAGGTTCCTCAAAATCCTTAAAGAAATAATAGTGTTCTTTTCGATTCCAGTTCGATATATTCAATTGCTTTTTCATTCTATAAATAATTTAGTGTTTCAGTGATATTGCCAAGCGTAATAAAATTGGGATGCTCAATTTTCAGATTGCATTGTTCGTGTTTCCATGTGGTATGATAAGGTATATGTATTGCATAAGCCCCCAATTCGAGGACTGGAATAATATCAGATTTCAAAGAGTTGCCTAACATTAAAAAATTGTCGGGTTTACACCCTTGTTGCTCAATTAGTTTAGAATAATCCGAACACCTTTTATTGCTCATAATCTCAATGTGATGAAAATAATCTTTCAGACCCGATAGTTCTATTTTTCGTTCTTGGTCTAATAAATCGCCTTTAGTGACTAAAATCAGTTTGTATTTTTTATTTAGTTTTGCTAAAACATCTTCAGCGCCATCCAGCAAATCAATAGGTTTCTGTAATAATTCTTGCCCTAATCGAATTACTTCTGAAGTGCAACTAAGAGAATCCTTCGCATCAACTACTTTGCAAATTAGTTCAATCATACAAAGCATCATACCTTTGACTCCGTAACCATATAAATGAAGATTCTTCATCTCTGTTTCGAACAGATATTTTGATGCTTGGCTACTTGGAAGATACTTTTCTATGAGCGTGCAAAATTTTGCTTCAAACTCATAGAAGTGAGTCTCATTAACCCAAAGGGTATCATCTGCATCAAAAGCAACGAGTTCTATTTTATTTTTCATATTGGTGTATCTTTGTACTTTATATATATGCAAAGGTACATTGAAGAACAATTAAGAAACAAGGACAATTGTCCTAAAGGTATGAATTATGTTACGGATAAACATTGATTTTTTATCATATATTGAACAACTGTATGAGGAACAAGATAGAAAGGATATCACTCTGAAAAAATATCCTAAAGGGGAATTTATTTTTGAACAAACTAACCGAAACAATAAAGTCATAATTATAAAGGATGGCTTAGTGAAATGCTACTTTAGCGAAAAAAACGGAAAAGATTTTATATTTGAATTTTTAGGAAAAGGAGAAATAGTAGGAGAAATAGAAGCTATATGCGTAACCCCCTGTTTATGTAATATAGAAACCCTTTCTGATGTGGAGGCATATAGCTTTTCTATTGCTTATTTTAAATCCATAATAAACAAAGACATAGAGTTTAATCGGTTATTGATCGAAGAACTGGCAAGGCGTATTATGAATACAAGTACAAGGGCATCTTTTCAGCAGTTATATAGTATTAAACACGCGGTATCCAGATTACAGCAATTACAAGAAAAGCAAAACATTAATTTATCGAAAACTGATATGGCTGCATATTTAGGTATTGATATCAGAAGTTTGAATAGAATTTTAAAAACCTTAAATAAATAACACCCTTCTTTTACTATTATGCCGGTTTTAACCAAAAAATAGCGAAAAACTGTATATATTTGTCATAATATAGAACGAACCCAAATTAATCTGACGAAATGAAGAAAACCCTTTTCCCCCTTATCTTTTTATTTAGCTTTACTGTGTCGGTCTTGGCGCAGAGCAACTTCAAACAAGGATACATCATCACCAATAGTAACGACACCGTTAGAGGTTGGGTCGATTACCGTACCGATGCCATAAACTGCAAACAATGTCGGTTCAAAACGAGCGAAGAGGCTCCTGCAACGGTTTATTATCCGTCCGATATAGCAGGCTATCGCTTCGCAGAAGAGGGCAAATACTACGTTTCGCGCAAGGTTACGATAGATGGGGTTGAGCAAACGCATTTCCTTGAATTTATGTTACAAGGGTTGATGAATCTGTATTCACTGAAAACGAATAATCGTTATATCTTTTTCTTCGAAAACGAAGAAAACCAAATGGTAACAGTGCAGAAAGGCCCCGATGTGGAGATAAGCAACGTACAGGTACGCCCCGATCTTAAATATAGAGGCGTGTTGCGCTACATATTCCGCAACCGTCCCGATGTTGCCAGTTTGGCCGACAATATAGATTATACACCCCAAGCAATGATGCGGATAACAAAGCGTTATCACGACGAGGTGTGTACCACAGGTCAGGAATGTATTGTGTTTGAAAATAAACACCCCAACGAAACAGGCATAAACTTCGCTTTTTCGGCTTATATGGGTACGCAAAGATTAACTTATGCCTTTAAGGACGATTCTGATGACTCCCGGATTGAGGCTTGGGGACCGATGATTGGCGGGCAGATGTTTGTTTACTTCCCCCGATGGTCTAAATCGTTTGGCGTTTTGCTGGACGTGGCCTTGTCGTATCAGAATAAGTCTTCTTATGTAACTGGTTATTATTATGGAAAAAATACAATAAAGTTCAAGGCAATGGCATTGAACTTTAGTCCGGGTGTACGGTACACTTTTACTAAATACAAACTCCGTCCGGTTATCGGTGGCGGATTTACTGCCTATCAGATGCTATATTCAAAGGCGGGTACGGGATCGGACGATTACGATTATAACCTGAAAAAATTTCACGCAGGTGTATATGGTGAGTTGGGGCTCGATTATAATATCCGGGGAACGCAATCGGTGTTTGCACGGGTTGGTTGGACAGCCTTCTTTAAAGATAATTGGCCCAGAAAAGACTGGATCGAAACCTTTCAACTGAAATTAGGCTATACTTTTTGATGCGGTATTTTTTTCCATATATCGTTTTTCTGTTTGTTCTTTCCGTTGCTTGCCAGCCAAAAGAACAAGCAAAGCAAGACATCATTATTGCTGAAGAACAGTCAAAGCCATCGGTCATTGCGGCTGTTGTCCCTCCTGTATCGGCATTAGAGCAAAATCTTATAGATGCCGGAATGGTTTGCGTTGACGATATGGATTCTACAATCCGCATAGAGTTGAAGTATGGCACAACCGATAACTTCACGGGAACTGTTCTTTACGATTCGTTGCGGAGGGCTTACCTCCACCCTTTGGCAGCCCGAAAACTTCTGGAAGCACAGCGGCTACTCAAAGAAAAACACCCGGAACTGAGCTTGTTGGTGTACGATGCCGCGCGCCCCGTATCGGTACAAAAAAAGATGTATGAAAAAGTTCAAAATACAAAATTTCGTAAATATGTGGCTAACCCCAACCGTACAGGCTTACATAATTATGGTATGGCGGTAGACCTCACTATTTGCGATAAACAAGGTACACCGCTGGATATGGGCACACTTTTCGATTACTTTGGCCGTGCGGCTGGCATATCGGAGGAAGATGCGCTTATTGGAGCTAATATATTGAATAAAAGCCAAGTAGATGGCCGCCGCATCTTACGGAACATTATGCAAAAGGCAGGATTTTTCACTATTCGGGGCGAGTGGTGGCACTTCAATGCAATATCATTAAGCGAAGCTAAAAGTGGTTTTTCGGTATTAAAATAAGAGCGTCTGTTTTATAACACTCTTAAAATGTAAGCTGAAGATTACATTTTGTTCTGAAAACTTTGGGATAGGAAAATAATATTATTTACTTTTGCACGATTATTTGGAGGGTCAAAACTAAAAGAATATACGTAAATTTGACGCATTTGCTTAAAACCTGCTAATAGTAAGATATTTATAAGTTAAATATATAAAGTAACTCATGGAGGAATCTCTTTTTTTAGTTGTTTTAATTACCGGACTTGTTTTGGTTTGTGCCGGATTAGGTATGGCATTGTTGCTTTCGCCTAAGTCTTTCAACGCGCAAAAAGGACAGGCTTACGAATGTGGTATACCTACTCATGGAACTTCGTGGATGCAGTTTAGGGTTGGATATTACTTGTATGCTATCCTTTATCTGATGTTCGATGTTGAAGCAGTATTTTTATTCCCTTGGGCAACTGTGGTTAGAAGCCTCGGAGCCGCAGGGTTGGTTAGTATATTATTTTTCTTGTTAATATTAGGCTTTGGTTTGGCCTATGCTTGGAAGAAAGGAGCATTGGAATGGAAATAAAGAATATCTATATAAAAGGTATCCCTAACGAAGAGTTTAAAGATACCGAATATCTTGAAAAATATATAGAGGAATTGCGTGCAAACGGTGTTCCCATTGTGGTGGGCGCTCTTGACGACCTTATCAACTGGGGGCGGTCTAACTCTATATGGCCATTGGCTTTTGCCACGAGTTGTTGTGGTATCGAGTTTATGGCGGCAGCTGCGGCGCGCCACGACTTGGCTCGTTTTGGTATGGAGGTTACACGTAACAGTCCGCGCCAGGCCGATGTTATTATTGTTGCCGGTACTATTGTCCATAAAATGGCTCCTCTTTTGAAACGTGTTTACGACCAGATGGCCGAGCCTAAGTATGTGGTTGCTATGGGTAGTTGCGCTATTTCGGGTGGTCCTTTCGTTAACTCTTACCATGTGGTGAAGGGTGTTGATGAGATTATCCCTGTGGATGTTTATGTGCCTGGATGCCCTCCTCGTCCCGAATCTTTATTTTACGGTTTGATGCAGTTGCAACGTAAAGTAAAAATGGAACGTTTCTTTTTTAAAGTGAAAAAATAAGATTCTTGCCTTATATATAAGTATCTGATGGAAAAAATAAAGGATTTAATCTTAAGAACCGTACCGGAAGCTGTATTTGAAGAGAAAAAACAGCTGACGGTGTCGGTCGAACCCAATAAGTTGCACTTGCTGGCAGAAACACTTTACGGTAACGCCGAACTTCCGTTCGACTATTTGGTTATGATGGTTGGAATGGACTGGGGCGATACTCTGGGTGTTATTTATCTGCTTTCTTCGTCGAAAGACGTATCGAAAGAAGTTGTTCTCAAAACAGCTACTGCCGACAGGGTAAACCCTCTGCTGTATTCGGTTACCGATATCTGGGAAACAGCACACCTTAACGAGCGTGAAGTTTACGGATTGTTAGGAATACGTTTCATAAACAATCCTGATATGCGCAGGTTCTTCCTTAACAGCGATTGGAAAGGATTTCCTCTGAGAAAAGACTATGATCCGGATTCTGCTCTTAATCCCGTTTCGGTTGAAAGCAAGGAGATTGTAGACGTAGCTCCCCGTATCATGGAAACTCCACAAGGGTTGAAGGAAGAAAAGGTTAACATCTTCGAAGAAGACGATTATATAATCAATATAGGGCCTCAACACCCTTCTATGCACGGGGTAATGCACTTCCGTACAGCATTGGATGGTGAGATCGTGAAGAAGATCGACATTCACAGTGGCTATATTCACCGTGGAATAGAAAAGTTGAGCGAAAGCCTTGCTTATCCACAAATACTACATTTTACGGACCGTTTAGATTATCTGTCGGCCAACATCAACCGCCACGCTTTGTGTATGTGTGTTGAAAAAGCTGCCGAAATAGAAATCTCGGAACGCGCTCAGTATATCCGTGTTATTACAGACGAGTTGAACCGTATTCAGTCGCACTTGTTGGCTTGGGCTGCCATGTGTAACGACTTGGGTTCTACAACGGCTTTCATATATGGATTCCGCGAGCGTGAGATGATTCTCGATATATTTGAAAAAACTTCGGGCGGACGCCTTATCATCAACTACAATGTTGTGGGTGGCGTTATGTTCGATATTTACGATAACTTCCAGAAAGATGTGAAAGCCTTTATTCCTGTTATGCGCGAGGCCTTGAAGGAATATCACCGCTTGTTCTCGGGCAATGTTATTGCCTTGGGACGTATGCGTAAGATAGGAATGATGTCGAAGGAAGATGCAATCACTTACGGTGTTTCCGGTGCTTCGGGGCGTGCTTCGGGGTGGTCGTGCGATATTCGTAAGCATGTGCCTTATTCAATCTACGATAAGGTTGATTTTAAAGAAATTATACGTGACGAATGCGACTCTTATGCTCGCTATATGGTTCGCCTGGACGAGATAGAAGAATCGTTGAAAATTATAGAGCAGCTTATCGATAATATTCCTGCCGGAGAACATTTGGTGAAAACGAAACCGATCATCAAGCTACCCGAAGGAAGCTACTTCCAGCGTGTTGAAACCGGTCGTGGAGACTTTGGTGTATTTATTGAAAGCCGCGGAGATAAAACTCCTTATCGTATTAAGTTCCGCTCGCCTTCTATGGTGCTTGTATCGGCTATGCCGCTTATCTGTAAAGGAGAGAAACTTGCCGACTTGATAGGTATTGGTGGTTCTATGGACTATGTAATTCCTGATATTGACCGTTAATTTTAGATTATAATTTATATTTCAACTATATAAAAGTATGTTGTTAGAAATTTCGCACCCTGCAGAGCTTTACCACCTGACCAATTGGTTGGATACAATCTTGCAAGAAAACCTGCCCGAATGGGGAGCATTGCTTGTTAAGTTTGTATTGATAGGTGTTGCATTGTTATCTGCTTATGCAGTTATTGCATTGTTGCTGATTTACGGCGAACGTAAAATCACAGCCTTCTTTCAATGCCGTTATGGTCCCAACCGTGTAGGTAAATGGGGTATCATACAGAGTGTTGCCGATATGATAAAGATTCTTATCAAAGAAATCATTTATATCGACAATGTAGATAAATTCTTGTTCTATGCCGCGCCATTCTTTGTGATTGTGGCTTCGATGCTTACCTTTGGCGCCATTCCGTTTGGGCGGGGGCTACAAGCTGTTGACTTCGATAATGGAATTTTCTACGTATTGGCAGTATCGTCTATCAGTATAATTGGTGTGCTGTTGGCAGGATGGGCAAGTAATAACAAATACTCTATGATTGGAGCAATGCGAAGCGGTGCCCAGTTTGTGAGTTACGAGTTGTCGGCTGCCTTGGCTTTGATGACGGTTGTTGTTTTGTCGGGAACGATGAATCTTTCTACAATCGTAGCACAACAGGAGTATGTTTACAATTGGAATATTGTTCGCGGACATATCCCTGCAATCATAGCTTTTGTGTTGTACCTGATATCAGGTCATGCCGAAACAAACCGTGGACCTTTCGACTTACCTGAGGCCGAATCGGAGTTGACGGCAGGATATCATACGGAATATTCGGGACTTCAGTTCGGATTTTTCTACCTTGCCGAATATTTGAACATGTTTATCATTGCCTCTATCGCAACTACCGTATTCTTGGGCGGATGGCAACCTATACAGATAGGTGTTGAAGGATTTGACCAGATAATGAATTATATACCTTCGTTTGTTTGGTTCTTCGGCAAAGCATTCTTCTTGGTGTTCCTTAGTTTGTGGGTTAGATGGACGTTCCCTCGTTTGCGTATCGACCAACTGTTGAACCTTGAGTGGAAATACATGTTGCCTATCAATATGGTTAACCTTGTTGTAATGGTGATTGTCGTTGTTTACGGATTTTATATTAAATAATTTAGAGTTAGAAAATGACTGTATCGCAATATTTTTCCGGTTTATTTAAAGGAATAGCGTCCTTGATTAAAGGACTTACCGTTACGTGGAAAGAGCTGTGGACGCCTAAAATCACTCAGCAATATCCCGAAAACAGGGCTACGTTGGTTATTTCGGACAGGTTCAGAGCCGAGTTGGTTATGCCCCACGACGAAAATAACGAGCATGCCTGTACGGCTTGTGGTATCTGCCAGATGAACTGTCCTAACGGAACTATCAAAGTTATTTCTAAGACAGTAGAAACCGAAGACGGTAAAAAGAAAAAAATTCTGGACGAGTATCATTACGACCAAGGAATGTGTACGTTCTGTAACTTGTGTGTTATCACTTGTCCGTCGGATGCAATAAAATTCGAAAACACTTTCGAGAATGCGGTTTTCACTCGCGGAAAATTGGATTTGAGGCTTAATCGCGAGGGTTCAAAAATGCGCGAAAAGAAAAAACCTGAGCCTAAACCCGCACCGACAGCTGCGACAGCCGAAGCCCCTAAAGCCGAGACTCCTGCTCCTAAACCGGCAGCAGCAGAGGTGAAACCGGTGGCAGAAGCACCTGAAGTGAAAACTGCTCCCGCTGTGGAAGAACCTAAGGCTCCCGAAGTGAAAAACGATACCGAAACTAAAGAATAACCCGTAAAGAATCAGTAATCAAAGATTATGATAGAACAAATTATATTTTACGCTTTGGCAGCAATCATCGCTATTTGCTCTGTTCTTGCTGTTACTACACGGAAGATAATCAGATCGGCTACCTATTTATTGTTCGTTCTTTTGTCAACGGCAGGTATCTATCTTTTACTCAGCTATCACTTCTTGGCAATGGTACAGATTGCTGTATATGCCGGAGGGGTTATGGTTCTGTTCATCTTCTCTATTTTGTTGACTCATCAGCCCGGTGTGGACGTGCAGTTCGAAAAACCCGGACGTATGGTACTTTCGGGACTGGCAGCCCTTGCAGGCCTTGGCCTTTGCGGACACATCATCTACCACAATGTTGAAAAAGTTTATCAATATGTAGATTTTGGCGAGATTGAGATGACAAAAATAGGTTTTGCTTTGATGGGAACCGATAAATATCAGTACCTTTTGCCTTTCGAAGCAGTGAGTTTGTTGCTCTTGGCTTGTATAATAGGAGCCATAATGATTGCACGTAAACGATAATTAAGAAAATACGCTAAAAAATATAATATGAATAATATTCCATTGGAAGCTTGTTTGGCTGTAAGCACAATAATGTTCTTTGCCGGAGTGTACGGATTCCTTTCGCGCAAAAATATGCTTATGGTTTTGGTTTCGCTCGAGTTGATGCTCAATGCGGCGGATCTTAATTTTGTTGTTTTCAACCGTTACCTGTTCCCCAATCAGATGGAAGGGATGTTCTTCACTCTGTTTGCCGTAGCCATTGCCGCCGCCGAAACAGCCGTAGCCATAGCTATCATCATCAACATATACCGTAACGTGAAGAGCGTATATATTGATGAGAACATAACAACAATGAAAAACTAATTATTAAGAATAAAATTCAATAAACGATATAGATATGTCTTATACGTTATTAATAATTGCCTTGCCGGCATTGATGTTCCTTATTTTGGGGCTATTGGGCAACAAAATGAAACCAGTAGTTGCCGGTGTTTTAGGTACTTTATCTTTGGCTGTTATAACAGTAGTAGCATATATTACAGGATACGAGTACTTTTTCGGGGGTGTAGGCAAAGCAGGAGGCGAAGCCTTCCAGAGCATTATTCCTCTCAATTTTGAATGGTTAAGATTTACCGAACACCTGCATATAGATTTGGGTATCATGCTCGATCCTATTTCTGTGCTGATGCTCGTTGTTATAACAACCGTATCGTTAATGGTACACATCTATAGTTTAGGCTATATGAAAGGCGAAAAAGGATTTCAGCGTTATTACGCTTTCCTTTCGTTGTTTAGCTTTTCGATGCTGGGACTGGTTGTTGCAACCAACATCTTCCAAATGTATATTTTCTGGGAGCTTGTAGGGGTTTCGTCTTACTCGCTTATCAGTTTCTATTATACAAAACCGAGTGCGGTTGCCGCTTCGAAGAAAGCGTTTATCGTAACTCGCTTTGCCGACTTGTTTTTCCTTATCGGTATATTGATTGTTTCGTTCTATTCCGAAACATTCGATTTTGCAACGCTTACCAATCCTGATGCTCCGTTTGTAGGAACAGCTTTGGGTGCGTCGTTCATGGGAATATCCGCTTTGTCGTGGGCATTGATGTTCATATTCATTGGTGGTGCAGGTAAATCGGCTATGATGCCGTTCCACATCTGGCTTCCCGACGCGATGGAAGGTCCTACTCCTGCTTCGGCATTGATACATGCCGCAACGATGGTTGTTGCCGGTGTATTCTTGGTAGCTCGTTTGTTCCCTATCTATTTCTTCGGAACGCCTGAGGTGCTTACTATAATAGGTTATATTGGTGCTATAACAGCTGCATATGCCGCTATGGTGGCTTGTGCGCAGACAGATATAAAACGTGTGTTGGCATTCTCGACCATCTCTCAGATTGCGTATATGATTACAGCGATGGGGGTTTCGGGGTACGGAGGTCACGATGGACTTGGTTACATGGCTTCGTTGTTCCACTTGTTCACTCACGCATTCTTTAAAGCGTTGTTGTTCTTGGGTGCGGGAGCTATTATCCATGCCGTTCACAGTAATGAGATGAAGGATATGGGAGGCTTGAAAAAATATATGCCTATCGCTCGTTGGACATTCCTTATAGCTTGTTTGGCTATTGCCGGTATTTTCCCTTTCTCGGGCTTTTTCAGTAAGGACGAGATTATGGTTGCCGCTTTCCATCACGATAAGGTAATATTCACGATATTGTACATAGTTGCCGGACTTACGGCTTTCTATATGTTCCGTTTGTACTACCGTATTTTCCATTACGAAAACGACAAACATTATCATCATGCACCTCACGATGCAGGGGCAACGATGAGTATTCCGTTGATTATACTTGCCATATTCTCAATCTTCTCGGGATTTGTTCCTTTCTCAGAACTTATCACTGCCGACAGGTTGCCTTTCGAGGCTCATATCGACATTCCTATCGCATCGGCAAGTATAGCTGTTGCCTTGGTAGGTATTGGTATTGCAACCGTAATGTACAGAAAGAAAACAAATATGGCCGACAAGTTTATCGCGATGTTCCCATGGCTGTATAAAGGTGCGGCAAACAGATTTTATTTCGACGAAATGTGGTTATTTGTAACCCGTAAGATTATATTTAATTGTATTTCAAGACCTATTGCCTGGTTCGACCGTCATATCGTAGACGCCTTTATGGACAGTTTGGCGCATGTTACCAATGCTGCTTCGGATAAGATTAAAGGTCTACAATCGGGTCACATACAGCAATATGCCCTTGTTTATCTGGTAGGAGCCTTACTGTTTGTAGCTGCTTTCGCCTTGTGTGTTGTTTGTTTTATTTGTAAATGATTTTAGCAAAAAATAGATAAATATGAATATCCTTTCATTATTTGTATTAGTTCCTGTATTGATGCTGTTGGCATTTATTCCATGTCGCAACATTAAACAAGTAAGAACCGTAGGGGTTATAGGTGCTGTTATTGAATTGGCTATGGCGGTAGTCCTTTTGTTTATGTTCTTTGCAGCAAGAGAGGCCGACCCTATTAGTGAAATGCTTTTCGTTTATGATGCCGTTTGGTTCGAAAGTATGAATATACACTATTCGATAGGCGTTGATGGTATTTCTGTGCTGATGATACTCCTTACGGCAGTTATTATCGTGACCGGAACGTTTGCCTCATGGAATATAGACCCTCTGCCCAGAGATTTCTTTATGTGGCTTACGCTGCTTTCGGTTGGGGTATATGGGTTCTTTATTTCGGTAGATATGTTCACAATGTTCTTCTTCTACGAAATAGCCTTGATACCAATGTATTTGTTGATCGGTCTTTGGGGTACAGGTAAGAAAGAATATTCGGCAATGAAACTTACCCTGATGTTGATGGGTGGTTCGGCGTTCCTTTTTGTTGGTATCTTAGGAATATATTATTATTCGGGACTGAATTCGTTCAATATGTTGGAAGTTGCAGCGAATGGAGCAATCCCCATCGAAATGCAACGTTGGATATTCCCACTTACATTTTTAGGATTCGGGGTTCTTGGAGCTTTGTTCCCATTCCATACTTGGTCGCCCGACGGTCACGCTTCCGCGCCAACGGCAGTATCTATGCTCCATGCCGGAGTATTGATGAAGTTGGGAGGATATGGTTGTTTCCGTATCGCTATGCGTTTGATGCCCGAAGCTGCCGATGAATTGGGATGGATATTCCTTATCCTGACAGGTATAAGTGTTGTTTATGGAGCATTCGGCGCAATTGCTCAGACTGACCTTAAATATATTAATGCATATTCGTCTGTGAGCCACTGTGGTTTGGTATTGTTTGCCATACTTATGTGGAACCAGACAGCAATGACCGGTGCGGTTATGCAAATGTTGTCGCACGGGTTGATGACAGCTCTTTTCTTTGCCCTTATCGGAATGATTTATGGGCGTACACACACACGCGATATTCGCGAATTAGGCGGTTTAATGAAGATCATGCCTTTTCTTGCCGTTTGTTATGTTCTTGCCGGTTTGGCGTCGTTAGGTTTGCCGGGATTGAGTGGTTTCGTGGCCGAAATGACGATTTTTGTGGGTTCGTTCGAGCATACAGACATGTTTCACCGAGTGTTTACAATAATAGCTTGTTCTTCAATAGTAATAACTGCAGTCTATATTCTGAAAGTTGTTGGAAAAATCTTGTATGGTCCGGTCGTTAACGACCACCATCTTGAACTGACCGACGCTGTTTGGTATGAAAGAGTTGCAACAGTTGGCTTGATTTTATGTGTAGCCGGAATGGGTATGTTCCCAGGATGGATATCATCTTTAATAAGTTCAAGTATTCATTTTTAAAACTGAATTATTATGAAAACAAACATTACAAGAACGTTCGCTTTAACAGCATTTGTATTGCTGTCAGTAAGCACAAAAGCACAAAGTTTTTCATTAAATGAATTAACAACTTTAGCTAAATGCGATTATGATGCCTTTAATACCACTATGGTTGAAAAAGGTTATGTTCAGAGAGGATCTAAGAGTTGGGGCGGGGCAGTAGCGCAGCGCACCTATGTGTTAGGAGACAATATTGTGGTTGGTGATGTTAGAGGCGTTGGCTCTAATACGACTGTACTTGCATGGCGTTTTAATGATGTGACAGATTATAAAAATATTTTGCAAGAATTAAAAGATGCCGAATACGAGCAAACCAATCGTGAAGTTCGTAACGGAAATAAATACGAGTCGTTGTATTTTGAGAGAGGAACACTCCGGATAATTGTAACGAAAGATCTTGCTAAAGAGTATGAGCGGAGTTACTCAATATCTTTAATGTACACTCCTCTTACAACGCAGTAAATAGGGATTTAAACTAAAAGACCGAAATTTAAAATATAATTGATATACTAAAATGGATTTAAGTAATTACTTATTGATGAAGCCTGAATTATCGTTGACAGCGGTATTTCTGTTACTTATTATTTACGATTTGTTTGCTTCTGATAAAACGAAAAAGTATTATTTTCCGGTTGCATGCCTATTGTTTTTAGTGCATACCGTTTATTGTTTCTTCCTTTTGAAAGAAGAAGGAACCTCTTTTGGCGGAATGTACATAGCAGGGCAGGCGCAAGCAGCAATAAAATGTATACTGAATGTAGGGGTGTTCATGATATTCCTACAGGCAAACAACTGGCTGTCTAAACCGGATGCGATAGTTAAACGTGGAGAGTTCTTTATGCTCACCGTTTTGACATTGCTGGGTATGTACTTTATGATATCGTCGGGTAATTTCTTAATCTTCTATATCGGTCTGGAAACAGCATCGTTGCCTATTGCGGCACTGGTTGCGTTCAATAAATATACACATGAGTCGGCAGAAGCTGGCGCAAAGTATATCTTCAACGCCGTATTCTCGTCTGCAATTATGGTATTCGGGCTATCGTTTGTTTATGGTGCATGCGGAAGCTTGTACTTCGATAATCTGGCCATTTCGATGTTCTCATCGCCCCTTATCATTATGGGCATGATTTTGTTCTTGGCCGGTCTGTTCTTCAAAATATCGCTTGTGCCCTTCCATTTGTGGGCGCCCGATGTATATGAAGGAGCTCCAACCAATGTTACTTTATATCTTTCTACCATATCGAAAGGTGCGGCAGTGTTTGCGCTGATGGTAATTCTTTATAAAGTGTTCCCTCTTCTTTCGGGGGTATGGACTGATGTAATATCAATTATTATTATCCTTACCATTACTGTGGGTAACTTGTTTGCGTTGCGACAGAATAATATGAAACGTTTCTTGGCATTCTCGTCTATCTCGCAGGCCGGATATATTATGTTAAGTGTATTTAACGGTACACAGTTTGGTATGGGAGCCACACTTTTTTATATATTTGTGTATGTATTCTCTAATGCGGCTGCGTTTGGTGTAATAACAGCTATTGAGAATCAAACAGGCAAAGTCAATATGAGCGATTATAACGGCATGTATGCCACTAATCCGAAATTGACGTGGGCAATGACACTGGCAATGTTTTCTTTAGGAGGTATTCCTCCCACAGCAGGATTCTTTAGCAAGCTGTTTGTATTTAGTGCGGCAATGGAACAAGGACACACAATTCTGGTTTTCATAGCATTCCTGAATACAGTTATATCGCTCTATTACTATTTGCTTGTAGTAAAAGCAATGTTTATAAATAAGAACAGTTCGCCGATTGAATGTGTATCGACGGATGGATACCTAAAAATTTCGTTGACATTGTCGATGGCAGGTATCCTGCTGATAGGTATGGTAAGCTGTGTATTTGAATATCTGAGAGCCGTAAGTTTCGGCATCTGGTAAACACAGAATCAGAGAAAAAAGACATTAAGATAAAATCGGCAAGTTCTAAGCAATTTTTGTTTAGGACTTGCCGTTTAGTTTATAAAAAAGAAATTTTAAATAACAAGAACAATAAACAAACATTATGCAAAATCTTTTTGTTATCCTGCAAGATGTAGCAGCAACAACTGCGACGGCAGTGGCTACAGCTCCCGAAACTACACCGGCCGATCAAAGCTACTTCAGTTTGCTGCTTAAAGGAGGCTGGATACTGCTTCCGATATTCCTCCTGTCTTTGTTGTCGATTTATATTATAATAGACCGATGGTTGATAGTAAATAAAATGGGAAAGAAAGATGCTTCGTGGTTGTCGCGAGTGTTAGAGCTTATTCTCGAAAACAAAAGGGATAAAGCCCTGAAATTCGCTCTTGAAAAGCCATATGCTTCAGGGAAGGTTATTGCCGCAGGGCTGAAAGAAGAAAATACGACTGTCGAAGAGGCCGAAGAAGCAATGCAGCTTGAAGCCCGCCAACAGATTTCAGTCATGGAAAATATGATGAACTACTTGGGTATTACGGCATCTATTGCACCTATGTTGGGTTTCTTAGGTACGATTTTCGGGGTAATCAATATCTTTTATGGTATTTCTCAGAGTGGAAATCTGGATATTCCAACTATATCGGACGGATTGTATCAGAAAATGATATGTTCGGGAGCCGGTCTTTTTGTGGGGGTTATAGCCTATGCCGGATATTATATTCTGAACAGCAGGATAGACAAGGTTGTTCTTCGGATAGACCGTGAGTCGAACGAAGCATTGAAAGCCATCAGAATGGCTCGTAAAGACGCGGAAACAACTAATCAAAACGATTAATTATGAAGATTGAAAGACGTAAGGTTAGAACAGCCGAAGTTTTTACCGCATCGTTAAACGATATCATGTTTTTCTTGATGCTGTTCTTCCTGATTATAGCAACGATGGTTACACCGGCGGCAATTAAGGTTTTGTTGCCTAACTCGTCTACGGCCGAGAAGGTTGTGACCAAAAAGAACATCAGTTTGGTTATAAATCACGAGCATCAGTATTTTCTGGAAGATAAGCTTGTTTCGTTCGAGCAACTGGAACCGGCTTTACGGGCCGAAATAGAACAAAAAAAGAGGGAGGCACAAACAAAAAATGAAGAATTAGACCTGAATGTACTCCTACAAGCCGACCGTTCTTTAAACTTACAGGATGTAGTTAATGTGATAGATGTGGGTAATAAATTGCAAGTGAAAATGGTGCTATTCACCCAGAAAGATTAAGGAGAAAAAATACTATAATATAGGGAGGTGTTTGAGTTTTTCAAATACCTCTTGATATGTTAAGAAAGTAGGTTTGGTAAAATTATAACCTTACGGAATATTTTGTATCTTAGTGCAGGAAAACTGAAAAACATTTAGATACATTTATGAGCAAGATTGTAATAAATTCTTTTAGTGAATTTGAAGAGTTTGTTGGAAAAGAGATAGGTATATCGGAATACTTTAAAGTTACTCAAGACCGGATTAATTTGTTT
This sequence comes from Dysgonomonas sp. PH5-45, assembly GCF_029893235.1. GTDB lineage: Bacteria > Bacteroidota > Bacteroidia > Bacteroidales > Dysgonomonadaceae > UBA1309. Next base: position 9,255 of record NZ_JARXWE010000030.1, on the reverse strand, counting down.
GCTGATGCAACAGAAGACCATCAATGGATACATTGCGATGTAGAAAAAGCTAAACGCGAAAGTCCGTTTCATAACACCATTGCTCATGGTTATTTGACATTGTCTTTGCTCCCTTATCTGTGGAACGAGATTATTGAAGTTCGCAATATAAAGCACCTCATCAACTACGGAATAGATAAACTACGCTTTGGGCAAGCCGTTGTTGTGGATAGCGAAGTGAGGCTCAAAGCCCAACTTGTATCTCTTTCTAACCTGAGGGGGATTACAAAAGCTGAAATCAAAGCTGTTTTGGAGATAAAAGACCAGAAAAAACCAGCGCTCGAGACAAGTGTGGTGTTTCTATACCACTTCAATGCATAAGAGGGCTACACTCCTTTTCTCCCTGCTACCAAAAAAAACATAAACCTGATACCCCCTCCTTCGGGAGAGGAATATCAGGTTTACTGACATTGAATTATGATCTAATTAGGCTTCTTCAGCTTCTGCTCTTCTGTTTGCTAATTTTTCGCCAACAATGTCCGACAGTTCGTCGAATTTGCGATCTAAGCTTCTCTTAGCAACTTTCATTCTGCGCCCTGTCCTGTCTGTATAGTATTCGGCTTTGTTGATAGCCAAATCTGTTTGATCTTTGATTTTCCGTTTAGCTTTACCTGCAAAATCGCTGGCATTTTCGCACAAACCATCAAGCTTACCATCTTTGGCAAGTTTATAAACAACCAGAGTAATAGCAGCTCCTGCAACTGCACCAATCAATAACTTTTTCATAATAAAATTCCTTTCTATTTTGTAAATATTATTCCTTTAGGGTGTACTATTTTTATTCTAACATGTTGAGATGGCATATTGTTCACCGGAGGAAATATTTTTTCAAAAAAAAGCCGCCTACTCCTATTTTAGTAAACGGCTTTGCTATTTATTTAAGTAATACTTCAATGTTTTTCGTTGGCTTCTATTTCGTCCAGTTGTTTCTTTGTTTTTTGTATCAATTGTTGAGTCCTTTGTAGTTGTTTTTCTTCAGATTTCAATCTCTTTTCGAGGTACTCTTTTTCTGTCGTCTTCTTTTGTTGAGTGGCGTCTCTTGCATTAGCTCCCTCAGATAATAATGGTGCTTCTATGCAGATACAGGCAATGATAAGGATTAGAAACAGCATAAGCAATTTGTTTGTATATCGTTTCATGATTGTTCGTTTTTATAAGATTCGTATTTTTCTACAATTTCGTTGATGTCTATATTAAGCAAGAGCATGGTTCTGAAAGCTTCGGGTAGTACATCTTTGAAGAATTCTTCTTTCTGCAATTTAACTATTTGTTTGCGGGCATTTTTTTGTACATAATAGCCCATACCTCGTTTAATGTATATAACATCTTCGGCCTGCATATATTCAAAGGCGCGCATAGCCGTATTGGGGTTCACTTGCAGAGAGGCACCCAGCTCTCTTACAGATGGTATCCGTTCGTCGTCCTTCCATTCGCCGGTCAGGATTTTCCCGAAACAAAGATCTACAATCTGCATATATATCGGTTTGTTTGTTTTAAAGTCCATAAGTTTTTTAAATTTCGGTTTCTTTCATTTTAAAATATGCGGCAAACCATAGGCCAAAAGGGAATATCAGTTTCAAAATCGTGCCACAAACGTACAGTACAGGGTGTACAGAGCCGAGCCATTGTTGAGAGAATATTTCGGGGAAGATAAAATCTTCAAGGTCGAAATAAGAATCGGGTTCGGTAACACCCATAGCTAACATTAATGTTAGATAGAGAAGCAGTGTTGTTATACCGAATGTTTTTACAAGAGCAAATTTTCTGAAATAAGCCTGTCCTAAAATTGCAATTGCCTGCATACTGAGGATTGCTGTTATGACAGAAGAATCTATTTTTATGTATACCGTTAAGTCGTGACTAAAAGATATTGTTATTATACTCCAAACCAAGTTGGTTAAAATCAGAATAATAGTACAGATAACCAGCACTATCAGATTTCGGGCGCATACACTTAAAAATCGTTCTAAAGCCGAAGAGGGTAATATATAGCTGAATAAAGCTTCCTGCTTATTGTTGTTTTCGCGTAAATAAAAAGGAGAACAAAATATTGCAGCTATAAGGGCAAAATAAACGATAATAAAATTGCCATCATAGCTGTTGTTAGGCCCGGTAATATTCATTATTATATGCGAAAATATCGCAACAATAAGCAGTATCCCTAATAAAGCAATACTTATGTATAGATAGTATTTACTACACATTCTTATATCCCGTTTCAATAGGGATAGAAAACGTTTCAGGTTGAATGTTTCGTTCATAGTTTCGAGGTGAGGTTAGTTATTAAATATATTTTTTATTTTCTCTTTATTCAGAACAACCGCACTGAAAAGAGACTCTATGTTAAGGATACTTTCTTCGTTGTCCACGTTTTCGCTGACAGCCGAATAGCCTTGCAATATTTGTTCGCAATAGAGCGAATCTTGGGGCTTGGTTGCCGAATAAGTGAAGTGAAGCTTTTGGGTGATTTCTTCTACCGTATTGTTAAGCAATACTTGGTTGCGATCGAGGATAATAATGGGGTCGATGAGGTTCTCCAAATCGCGCACCTGATGGGTAGATATAACAATGCTCTTGTCGCTGGTCGAGACAGACGATATAATCTTCCGGAACTGGCTTTTGGAAGGAATGTCCAGTCCGTTGGTAGGTTCGTCCAACAATAACACGGGGGTATTTGCCGCGATGGCGAAGGCTATCATTGCCTTTTTCTTTTGCCCGAACGACATTTGCGTCATTTTCTTTTGCCTGTCGACCTGAAAAATGTCCAGATATTCGTCCAACTCAGATTGTTTAAAGTTCGGGTAAAATACCCCGTTTAGTTTGGCATAGGTACTTATAGACTCGCTGGGGGTATTAAATTCCTCCGGCAAGAAAAACAGTTGCGAGAGCATACCCGGTTTGCGCTTGTACGATTCGTACCCACATACATTGCAACTTCCCGATTTTGGGAAACGCAATCCGCTGATGATATGGAGTAAGGATGTTTTACCAACTCCGTTTTCACCTAAAAGTCCGTATATACCACTTTTTATCTGAAGCGTTACGCCCTCAAAAATGGGTGCGGACTTTTTGTAATAAAAACTTAGGTTTGAAATTTGTATCATATTAAGGCTAATTAAAAATATTGAAATGGTGTATTAATGAACTAATACACTACAAATATAATAATTGTTTTTATATTCCAAGGGTTTTTCTGAAAAAAAACTGCCCTAAAAGTTTCGGTTCAACTTTTAGAGCAGTTTTATTTATGTATTTGTTATGTTATTTATTCTTTAGGATATTCTTTGTTGTATGCCCGTAGCTCTAAGATAGCCTTATAGAGCTTTTTGCGGTAATAACTGAGCGTCACCAAATTGCCTTCGTTGCGGCGCTTGCGGCAGTATTCCATGCGGTGCTCCAGCGTTTTGCGTCCGCTTTCAACCAAAGCTTTTACCAAGAATGTTGTATCAACGTTTTTTTCTTCCGGTAACTTTTCTTCTGATGTATCGTTTGGCTGCATACTTGTTTGGTATATAGTGAATGCTCGAAAAGAAGCAAAGCCTCTTTGTATGCAAACATACAAAAATTATATCTAAACAGGTTCTAAAAATCGTGCTTATGCCTTTCGTCCGTATTGTGGTGCTTCACCAGTTGGGGTATAGGTTCGAGCTCTTTTTTCTTGGAACTCCGTACCACAACCATGATTACCGATGTTATTATCAGCGTGATTCCGGCAAGGCTTACGATATCGAAATGTTCCGAAAAATAGAATACTCCTACCAAAACAGCAACCACAGGTTCCATCGAACCTAAGATTGATGTGACTGTGGAACCGATGTTTTTCACGGCCAGAATGAGTGTCAGGTCAGACACTACGGTTGGCAGAAGCGCCAAGAGGAACAAACGCCCGAATGCAGGGAAGCTGGGTATCGTTCCGATCCCTGTTGTTGCTAAAGCAAAAATGAAAAACAGGCAAGCTCCCAAAAACAGGACATAGAAAGTAAGCACCTCGGCATCTATCTTGCTGGCACTGGTTTGGTTAAGCCCTACAATGTATGTTGAGTATGTTATAATTGTAGCGGCGGCAATCAAAACCCCTGCAAATTTCACATTTGCGGCATCTGTCCAGCACAAAACAAGAACCCCTATCACCGACAGGGCAGCGGCAAGGAAAAGTATCGTAGACTTCTTTTCTTTGAAGAAGGCAACCATTATAATGCTTACCAGAATGGGGTAGAGGAAGTGTATCGTAGTAGATATTCCGCTGGGGATATAACTGTACGAAAACAACAGAAGCAGAGATGTTGAAGCATAAAACAAACTCAGCACAACAACCGGCAGCATGTGCTTACGGTCTATCCTGAAGTCCTTTTTCCTTAACAAACAGATGCTACCCATCAGTATGGCAGAAATCAAAAAACGGTAGAACAGGACAGACGCCTGACTCATCCCTTCGCCCAGCAGAGGAATCGAAAACAGAGGAATCAGCCCAAATGTTCCGGACGAAATCAATGCGTAACTAATCCCTTTAAAACTCTTCAAAGTATCGAGTGTCATAGACATAAAATATTAGGTTTTTTGTAAAAAATGCACAAAGATACTGACTATATTCTGAGTAAAAAAAGGAGGTCTGCTATTTATTTGTATTTTTAACAAATCGGCATTCAGGCTGCAATCCACGTAGAACTTACTTAATTTGCGGCATTAGGGTTTCTCCATTTTCAATGTGTTTTTATTTTAATTACCTTTGACGGTAAAAAACGGAAAATGCAAAAGATTTCAAACATATTGTTTATTGCTGTTGTGTTAATATTTTTTGTGTCGTGCGGCTCGGTCGATAAGGATGCCAAAGAAGCTGCACGGTTTGCCAAAGAGTCGGTCGAACATTCCAAGAAGCACGATTTGGATGCTGCAGCCGATGCCTTCGCTAAATCGCAAGAGATAATAGCCTCGTATAGGGAAAAGCCCGAAACGGCGGAATTCGACAGCCTGTTTGCAACCTATTTGGTAGAAGACATCACAACCGAAGAGAAATAAAAGATAAAACAAAAGTATATAAGATAGATTTATAATATAAGACGATTGCTATGAGCGAAAATCCGGAAATAACACCCGAAAAAAAGAGCCTCAACTTTATAGAGGTTATTGTAGAGTCAGACCTGAAAGAAGGAAAAAACAGCGGACGTTTACAAACCCGTTTCCCACCGGAGCCTAACGGGTATCTTCATATTGGCCATGCAAAAGCTATTTGTATGGATTTTGGTATCGCTCAGAAGTACGGTGGTACGTGCAATCTGCGGTTTGACGACACCAATCCGGTGAAGGAAGATGTTGAGTATGTAGATTCTATTATGGAGGACATAAAATGGCTCGGTTTCGACTGGAACAACATATATTATGCTTCCGACTATTTCCCTCGACTGTGGAACTTTGCCGTGGAACTGATAAAACAAGGGAAAGCGTATATCGACGAGCAGTCGGCCGAAGAGATAGCCAAACAAAAAGGGACACCCACACAGGCCGGAACTAATAGTCCGTTTCGTGATCGTCCCGTAGAGGAAAGCCTCGCTATTTTTGAGAAAATGCGCACAGGAGAAGTGGAAGAGGGCAGTGCCGTGCTTCGTGCCAAGATAGATATGGCTTCGGCAAATATGCACTTCCGCGACCCTATCATGTATCGCATCATTAAGCACCCACACCACCGTACGGGAACAACGTGGCAGGCATATCCCATGTACGACTTTGCGCATGGTCAAAGCGACTACTTTGAGGGAGTTACACACTCTATCTGTACGCTCGAGTTTGTTGTGCACCGCCCCTTGTACGACTGGTATGTAGACCAATTGACAACAGACGATGGCTACCGCCCCCATCAATACGAATTTAACCGTTTGAACTTGACCTACACAATGATGAGCAAGCGCAAGCTGCTGCAATTGGTGCAGGAAGGATTGGTTGACGGTTGGGACGACCCCCGTATGCCCACCATTTGCGGATACCGCCGCCGTGGATATACCCCCGAAGCAATAAAGAACTTCATAGACCGCATCGGCTACACCAAATACGACGGAATGATTGATGTTGCCTTGCTGGAATATGCCATCCGCGAAGACTTGAATAAACGTGCAATGCGTGTATCGGCAGTACTCGACCCTGTTAAATTGATACTGACAAATTATCCTGAGGGCAAAACCGAAACGCTTGTGGCACAAAACAATCCCGAAGATGCGGAAGCCGGCAGTCACGAAGTGGAATTCTCGCGCGAGTTGTATATAGAGCGTGACGATTTCATGGAAGACGCTCCCAAGAAATATTTCCGCCTTACACCCGGCAATGAGGTGCGCCTCAAGAATGCTTATATAGTGAAATGTACAGGATGCAAACGCAATGCCGAAGGCGAGGTTGTTGAAGTATATGCCGAGTACGACTCACAGACCAAGAGCGGCATGGCCGACAGCGGACGCAAGGTAAAAGGGACCATCCATTGGGTGTCGTGCACGGATGCTGTTGATGCAACTGTGCGTCTGTACGACCGTTTGTTTATGGTAGAAAATCCTGCCGAGGAAAAAGATAAAGACTTTAAAGAATTATTGAACCCCGATTCGCTGAAGGTACTGAAGAATTGCAAGGTTGAACCTTTCTTGAAAAATGCCAAGGCGCTCGATAATTTCCAATTCCAACGGATAGGATATTTTAATGTTGACCCCACTTCTGCTGATGGTGAGTTGGTGTTTAACCGTACAGTTTCGTTGAAAGACTCTTGGGCAAAAGAAAAAAATAAATAAACCGTTCGTTTTGATGAGCGAAAAAGATATTTCGGGATTGCTGAAAAAATACGAAGAATTCCTTTCCACGGGCAAAGGAGGGTATTTTGATGCGGATGAATTTGAAGACTTGATCGATTTTTACGATTCGCAGGGCGATCTCGACGAAGCTCGTTCAATACTCGAATTGGCTCTATCTATTCATCCGGCCAGCGAGTCTTTACTCTTGAAAAAGGCGAAAAGCATAGTTTTTGAGGGCGATTATCAAGATGCCCTCAATTTTATGAACGCTCATTTTCAGGGTTATGACTTCGATTTATATCTGCTTAAAGTGGAGTGTTATTTGCAGTTGGGGCTGTATGCCGAAGCTTCGCAGTTTGCCGCAGATGTACTTAATGATGACGAAATACAGCCCGACGTGATTTATTCCGAACTGGGCTTCCTATATGTTGATGTCGATTATTTCGATGATGCAATCCGTTATTTTGAGAAAAGCCTCGAATACGCTCCCGAAAATATGGAGGTATTGAGCGATTTGGTATATGCCTACGAGATGAAGGGCGACTTTGGTAAGGCCATAGAGGCTAATAATAAAATACTGGATATAGACCCTTACTCGTACGATGCTTGGGTAAGCATCGGCAAACTGTATTCGCTGCAAGAAGAATTCGGAAAGGCTGTCGATGCTTTCGATTTTGCCCTGACTATCAACGATACAGACCCGGTATTGTTGAAGCTGATGGCTCATTGCCTATCTCTTTCGGACAGGACACAGGAGGCCATAGCGAAGTTTGAGGAGTGCATAGCGCTTAATCCGCAGGATGTGAGCCTGTATATCTCTTTGGCAGAGTGCTATATCTCTGAAGAACGTTACCAGGATGCGCTGTCGGTTCTTGACCGGGCCCTTGAATTTGCTCCCGCTTATGCCGATATTCACACCAAAAAGGCATTTATTTACTTGCAGTTGGACGACACCGAAAAAGCTCTTGATAGTATAGAAAAAGGTTTGGCCGAAACTGACGAGACTTCCGATTTATGGTTGCTTTCGGGCGATCTTTATTTCCGGCAGAACGATTATGAGAAGGCCATTTATTACTACGAAAAAGCCCTTCCCGAAAATGAGGGAAACGAGCATTTGCTCGACAAGCTGGCTACATCGCACTTAAAGATGGAAGCCTACGCAAAGGCAGCCGGATATTTAACCTCTCTGCTGCGTATCGACCCCGAATACCCGATTGCTAAGATACGGTTGGCTCTTATATACTTCGAGATGGGCGAGAATGAGAATTTTAACCAGTGTCTGGATTCTTTTTCGGACGACGACCTGAAAGACCTGCTCTCTCTCTTCTTCACCGACGACCAGATGGAGGCAATGGGTAATGACCGCGAATCGCTGATTATCCACCTCAACAACCTGCGCGAGTGCCGTTCATTATTTAAGAATATAAAATATTGATCCGTTTTTTTGAACAAAAACACTGCTTTTGTGTTAAATAATTTAGAAGTCTAATCATCTAAATGTTTACATTATGCTTAATAAGAAAGTAGAAGCGGCGTTAAACGCTCAGGTTAATGCCGAATTTTGGGCAGGTTATCTTTATCTGTCGATGTCTGCGCATTTTGCGAAAGACGGGAAAAGTGGTTTTGCCAATTGGTTTAGGGTTCAGGCACAGGAAGAGTGCGACCATGCAATGAAGATCTTCGATTTTATAAACACCCGTGGAGGCGAGGTTAAGCTTGCGGCTATCGAAGGGGTGCCACTTTCGTGGGAAAGTCCTTTGGCTGCTTTCCAGGCGGCGTTGGAGCACGAAAAGGTAGTTACAAAAATGATTGACGACTTGGTTGCCCTTGCGAGGGCTGAGAAGGACAATGCAACCCTGTCTATGCTTCAATGGTTTGTAGACGAACAAGTGGAAGAAGAAGAATCGGCTCAAGAGTATATCGATGTGTTGAACCTTATCGGTGATAGCGGAGCAGGTCTTTACAGCTTAGACAAGGAGCTGAAAGCAAGGAAATACACTCCATTGGAAGATTAATTTCCTTACGATATATATACTTATATACTGAAAGAAGAAGGTGGGTCAAAAGTAAATTGGCACACCTTCTTTTTTATGTGAATCAATTAGTACAGGATTGTACGTTAGGTGGCTTAGTTTATTTTTAGCTGTTTTTCTTTCCGTAGCCTTTGCTATTCCCCCATTTTATAGGTCTTCCCGATAAAAGGTAAATTTTGTTTTTCATCAAAAAAAAGAAGGCGAGAATTGCTTCCCGCCTTAAATGTTTTCACAACGGAATAATCCTTATCACAACTCCCAAACGACCACGTAGATGTGAAACGGTACTGTATTTCAGTGAACTAAGATACAAAATTGAAATAAATAGACATTATATTCAATAAAACTATATATGATTAAAAATCAATGAATTTGAAATTCTAAAATTATGTAGACCGCAAGCAATAATCATGACTAAA
>NZ_JARXWE010000029.1 GCF_029893235.1 Dysgonomonas sp. PH5-45 | reverse complement strand
AAACAAAGTTGAGGTGGAGTTTGGATTACTGGCTATTGCACATAATATAGCTAAAGTAGCATCATAGGGTTAAAATACTCCCTATGAAACCTTTATTAAACCGGAATATTGGAAAAAGGGATTATATGAAGCAATGTAGACTACAAAAAAGAACGAATCGGAAATAAAAGAGAAAAACAAAGCGGAATAAAGAGAAAACAAAAAAAAGGCCATCTCATCATTGTGAGACAGCCTCTTTTCATTATTTGGCATCGTTGCCCCAATATTGTATTTCTCGATTCTAAAGGCCTAAGCTTACATTTTCTTCTCTCTACAAAAACATCCATCCAGATGATCATCCACAAACCCAGTAGCCTGCATATAAGCATAACAAATGGTAGAACCAAAGAATTTAAATCCTCGTTTTTTCATATCCTTGCTCATTGCATCCGATTCAGGACACACAGCAGGAATCTCATTTAGTGATTTGAAATTATTTACGACAGGTTGCTGGCTATGGAAAAACGATAATATATAATTGTAGAAACTACCAAATTCCTTTTGAACAGCCATAAAACATTGAGCATTCGTAATGGTAGATGCAATCTTTAACCGATTCCTGACAATCCCATCAAACTGCATCAACCGGTCAATATCATTCGGAGTCATCTCAGCCACTTTCTCAACATCAAAGTTATAAAATGCTTTTCTATACCCTTCGCGTTTGCGAAGAATAGTAATCCAAGCCAATCCTGCCTGAGCACTCTCCAGAACAAGAAATTCGAATAAGGTTTTATCATCGGTAACCAACCGCCCCCACTCTTCATCGTGATATTTCACATACAGACTATCAGTTCCAGCCCAACCACAACGCTTGTTTATAATGTCTTCCATCTTTCTGAAATTTATAATTTTCAACAATAATTTTTAAATGTGACTACAAAAGAGGACACCTATAAAAAACACTTTTACTTTATCGAACATAAATTACCGGGATATCATATTTTTTAATTTTGAAATTCCACCCGAAAGAAAACGGATAAAATCCTGTTCAAAGTTATATGTAAAAATATCTTTATTCAAACTCTCACCAATTTCCGCTATACTCCAATACCGTCCATCGGTAACTTCCTGTCCATCAATTACAATTTCGCTATCCGTAACTATATAGAAGCAGTAGGTAAGTTCCCGTTCCACAGGTGTTTCGATAATGTACTTTGTAATAAAAACCGGAACAAAGTCCTTCATTCCGATTTCCTCACAGGCTTCGCGATCAACTGCCTCCATCGGTGTTTCGCCCCAACCGATATGACCACCTACCGACGAATCCCATTTGCCGGGTTGAATATCTTTTTGGGGAGAACGTTTTTGTAGAAAGAGCTCACCCTTAGTATTAAAAACATGTAAGTGAATCACCGGATGCAACCACATAGTACCGCCATGACATTCCCGGCGGGTAGCTCTACCCACCACGTTTCCCAATTCGTCTACCAAAGGAAATATTTCGTCTACCATCGGTCTACCTTTATTCATTTATCGCAAAAGCCCTACACAGACGCAGCTATGTAAGGCTTTCAGGATATCATTAACTAACAGTATAACTATATTTTTTTAAGATAAAAGCTTTTTCACGGTTTCGGAAATAGCTTTCCCCGGAGCCACTCCGGCCAATGCTTTGGTTGCAACACCCATCACTTTGCCCATATCGGCAGCCGACGAAGCACCAACTTGCGCTATTATTTCTTTCAGTTGGGCTTCCAACTCTTCGGGCGTTAATTGTTTTGGCAAGTACTGCTCCAGTACCGAAACCTCGCTCAATTCTTTTTCAGCCAAATCGGCACGTCCTTGCGAAGTGTAAATCTCGGCACTGTCGCGACGCTGTTTCACCATCTTTTGCACAATCTTGATTGCCGTATCATCATCAAGTTCTCCGTCCGATCCTTTAGATGTTTTAGCCTCAAGAAACTCTTTTTTTACTCCACGCAATGCCTCAAGCCTTATTTTATCTTTTGCTCGCATTGCATCTTTTATGTCTTCGCTTATTTTATCAAAAAGATTCATTTGTAATATATATCTTGTTTTAAAAATTCAACTTTCGCCAAACAGGTTGCCGGGCTGACGTTTCTGTTCGGGTTTATATTCGGCCGGATTGAAGTCCTCGTCACGCTTATAAACGGGATTATTTTCTAAGGCTTCCACAATGCGGTCGTCGTCTAACTCTTCGGTGGAAAGAACTATGGGTTTGGGCGTAAAGAACGACCTCACATCCATCGTTTTCACCCCATCCTTACCATAATGCTGTTCTATCATGGCATTTATGCGGCGTTTTTCTTCTTCCTCCTTCATCTGGCGTTCTTCTTCCAAGCGTTCTTCTTCTTCGGTCAGTTCGCGGAAGTGATCGTCTATTCCCGGAATGCTCGACATACCGAAGCCCGTTGCAAGTAAAGTTATCTTTACCTGCGCCTCCAAGCTTTTTTCGGTAGCCGTACCCCAAATAACCTCTATTTCGGGGCCAAAACGTTTCATGAAGTCCGACACGGCATCCATTTCTTCCACAATAAGCGGATTGTCTGTACCCGAATATATATTGAACAATATTTTCTTGGCCTCAAACACGTTATTGTTATTAAGCAACGGAGAGTGAAGCGCATTCTTGATAGCCTCGTCAACCCGCGATTCGCCTTCGCCATAGCCGCTACTCATTATGGCTACGCCTCCATCCTTCAAGATGGTTTGTACATCGGCAAAGTCGAGGTTTATATGTCCGTGAACGGTTATAATTTCGGCTATCCCTTTTGCGGCTACTGCCAAAGTATCGTCGGCTTTTGCAAAAGCATTCGGGATGGTCAAATCGGAATAGATATCAATCAGACGCTCATTGTTTATAACCAGCAAGGCATCTACGTTTTTGGCTATCTCTTCGACCCCCTTCAGGGCTTGTATTATTTTTTTGCGTCCTTCAAAAACAAATGGGATAGTAACAATACCAACTGTCAGTATGTCCATATCCTTAGCTATGCGCGCAACCACAGGAGCTGCCCCCGTACCTGTACCACCACCCATACCGGCTGTGATGAACACCATTTTAGTGCCATCGCTAAGAAGTTCTTCTATATCTTTGCGGCTTTCTTCGGCTGCCGACTTTGCCACTTCGGGGCGGTTGCCGGCACCAAGGCCTTCGGTTGTGCGGCGTCCCAACTGAACACGGGTTTGCACAGGCGATTGGCTCAAGGCCTGATTGTCGGTATTACAAAGGGCAAACGATACATCGTGTATCCCTTCGTTATACATATGATTTACGGCATTACCGCCGCCGCCGCCCACACCAATTACCTTGATGATGGTTTGCGTGCGCTTGGGGAACTGGAAATCTAAAACTTCGTCAGTCATATACTTATCTCTTTTATATTCTGATTCCTTTTATTTATTCTTCATCTTTAAAAACGGTTCCTCCCAGATTCTGGATTTTACCGAAAAAGTCGAACAAAGAACCGCTTTTTTCTTTCTTCTCTTTCTTTTTCTTCTCCTTGACAGGCGGTTGCTGGTTATGGGTGTCACCACCACCGTTGCCTGTATCGTCATCCTGATTGTTTTCCGTTGTTTGAGACTGGTCTGTTACATCATATTGCGGCTCGCTCACAGGTTTTACCTCTTCTCTCTTCTCGCAGTTTTCGTTAGCAAAAAGCAGAAGCCCCAAACACTGTGTATAAAGCGGGTTTTGCAGCAGTTCTGCCGCATTGTTTATATAAAGGCGTTTAACAACTCCTTTTTTAACGTCCATCTTCGATTTATCGGCAAGGAAGGTATCCAAGCCTTCCAATTGCGATGCTCCACCAATTATTACGATTCCGGCATCAAGTTCATCGCCATAGCCCGATTCTTTTATCTGGTTTATCACATTAAGGACAATTTCTTCTTCGCGCAACTGAATTACCTTGTTCAGTTCTTTCAGATCGACCTCCGAACTGACTTGTCCCGCTGGTCTTGATTTGTCCTTACCTATTTTACCGTATTTTACTTTATAAGATTCGGCAGCATCGGAAGTGAAACTAAGACTCTGAACGTCGCGCGTAATGGTACGTCCTCCAAAAGGAATGACCGACATATAACGCAACAGGCCTTCTTTATAGATAGAAACGGTTGTTGTTCCCGCTCCAAAGTCGACCAAGGCGCAACCCGCCTCTTTGTCTTCCTCGTCAAGAACAATGGCACCCGCTGCAACAGGGCCTACTATAAAGCCTGCGATATCCAACTGATTTTTGTCGGTAATACATTTCACCAAACTGCTTTTAATGTTGGGACGCCCCACAATCAACCGATAGCGGCCTTCAACCAACGATGCGGGTTTGCCTATGGGGTCTTCTTCGTGTTTGCCGTCCAAGAATATTTCCGGAGCAACTACGCTATAATTTGTAAAGAAATCAGGTTTATTTTGCCGGGCTTGCTGTTCCATCTGGTCGATATCGAGGAAGGTAACTTCGGCCTCGGGTGTTATGGCCCGTGTTTGTATATGTTCTATGGCACGCAAAGAACGCCCTGCTATCGAAACATATACCTTGCCTATCTTTTTTCCCGACTTATTTTCTAAGAGGTTAATCAGCTTTTTTATTTTTCCCGCTGCCTCATCTATATTATAAACAACTCCCTGTTTTACACAAGAATCGGAAGGAATAACCTCCGAGGCCAAAACAGAAATAACGCCCTGCGCGTTTTTCCGTCCCAATAGCCCCACTATCTTAGAGGTACCCAAATCTATTGCTACAATGAATCCTGATTGCTCCATACTTTATGTGTTTATCTCATTTTCCGACAAATAAAGATAGATATTTTTTTTTATCGGTCTATTTTATATACGTCTATTTTTCGTTGTTTGTACAAACTACTTGGTTTTCGTACTTCAGATTGATAACATTATATCTGTTCCATCCCGTTTCGTTAAGGCCTTTCCGGTAAAAAACCATTAGTTTATCCAGTTTTTTGTCAATATTCTCGATTTTCCCGAAAAGTATTCGCTGATTACCAACACGGGGTATAAATTCTATTTCGTTGTTTGCACCCACTACTATTTGTTCTATCTGCGCATTCCAGAAACTATCTTCCTGGAGGAACGAAGCCAATTGAAAAAGCTCTTTTTGAGCAAACGGACGGGTTATGTGCCCCGTAGCAACAGGCAAATAGGCTGTGAAATGGGGAGAAAGAGGCATTACATTGGCTTCGTTATCTATATAATAACTCTCTCCCGAATCGGGCATTACCCGCAAAATAGGATGCTTGGCTGTTATTTCGGCTTTAACGGCACCACTACCTGTAATATAAACCCGTGTAGTTTTAATAAACGGATTAGAAAGGATAGCCTGTTCTATATTGTAAGTATTTATATTCTTCAATTGCTTGCCATAAGGATTTAAGCCTTTTGCGGCAACGGTCTTTTCTATTTCGGCCAGATCTATGAATTTAGAAGTATCGCTACTCTGCACAATCTCGAAACTACTACAAACCACGTCGTTAGGCTTATCTTCGAAAAAGAAAGCTGCAAAGATAAGATACCCCGCAAGCAAACATAATCCGACTATAACCAAGACTTTTTTCATACTCTATACTATAAACAACCGTTAACAACAATTCGTTCTACTATCCTTTCGTATATTTATTTTCCAACACCTCTTTTACCGACGGCAACAGTTGGTCTATATCGCCGGCTCCGAGCGTCAATAAAACTTCAATGTCTTTCTCTTTCAATATTTCTAATAATTCATCTTTACGGCAAAGCGTTTTGGGGCATGTAACATCCTTGAATATTATTTGGGAAGTTATTCCTTCTATCGGCTTTTCGCGGGCGGGATAAATATCAAGCAAAATCAATTCATCGAGCAGCGAAAGGCTCTCGGCAAATTGTGCGGCAAAATCGCGCGTGCGGCTATACAGGTGCGGCTGAAAGACGCCTGTCACTTTTCTGTTGGGATATAACGCCTTCACCGAAGTAATGCTTGCCGTAAGCTCGTCGGGATGATGGGCATAATCGTCTATCAGCACCACACGGTCGGTTTTCAGTAAAAAATCGAAGCGGCGTTTAGCCCCCCCGAACGAAACCATTGCCTGCCGTAATTCTTCGCCCGTCACTCCGTTCAGCCAAGCCAATGCCATTGCTCCAACGGCATTTTCTATATTTATCTTGACAGGCACACCCAATTCCACGTTTTTGATAACCTCGCGGGGGGTAACAAAATCGAAACGGATTGTGCCATCGCCTATTTTTACGTTACTGGCGTGGAAATCGCCATGCTCTATCGAGTATGTGTACAAACGCACCTCTTGCCCCGTTTTAGGCAACAGTTTTATGTTGTGCTTCATAACCAAAGCGCCTCCGGGTTGAATGAGCGAAGTGAAGACTTCAAAACTTTTCAAGTATTCTTCCTCCGTTCCGTATATATCCAGATGGTCGGGGTCGACCGATGTTATCAGAGCCATATAAGGGTGCAGTTGGTGGAACGAACGGTCGTACTCGTCGGCCTCCACCACCATAAATTCGCTCTTGTCCGACAGTAGCAGGTTACTGTTATAATTTTTAAGAATACCTCCCAAAAAAGCATTGCAATCCAGATGCGAAACCCGCAAAATATGAGCCAACATGCTCGATGTTGTTGTTTTACCATGCGTTCCGGCACAGCACAGAGCCTTGCCCATTTGGGTTATCATACCCAAAACTTGCGACCTCTTCTTTATCGTAAAATCATTTCCCCGAAAATAATTCAGTTCTTCACTATCGGCGGGCATGGCTGGAGTAAACACCACCAAAACAGATTGCTTTTCTTTGCAGTATGCAGGCATCCGGTCTGCGCTATCAATATAATGTATTTCCGCACCTTCGGCCTGCAACTCCCGGGTAAGAGGCGTTTCGGTACGGTCGTATCCTGCCACTTTCTTCCCTTTCGACAGAAAATAGCGTGCAAGGCTGCTCATCCCTATTCCTCCTATTCCTAAAAAATATACTGTTTTTACGGTATCCATTTCCTCTATGTATTATAGAATTACTGTTTCTTGTTCAGAATCTTTACAACCTCGTCTACAATCCTGTTTGCCGAATCATGCTGAGCCAGCTTCAGTATGTTGGCCGACAGCGACTTCAGTTTCTCATCATCCGCCACGGTTTCTAATGCTATCTTCACCAACTCATTTTGCGCGTCAGCGTCTTTCACCATAATGGCTGCATCTTTTTTTACCAAAGCCAATGCGTTTTGCGTCTGATGGTCTTCCGCCACATTGGGCGAAGGAACCAGAATAACAGGCTTACCGAGCAAACACTGCTCTGATATAGACCCTGCACCGGCACGCGAAATAACCAGATCGGCAGCTTTATAAGCCAAATCCATACGGTTTATGAAGTCGTAGAGATGAATGTTGTCGTGTCCTTTCCGTTGGTCGAGAGTTACAAATAAATCGTGGAAATAATATTCGCCCGATTGCCAAACAACCTGAACATCGTCGCCAATTTTGTCCAAACGATCAAGAAAACTAAGATTGATGGTACGCGCACCAAGGCTGCCACCTATTATAAGTATCGTTTTTTTGTCAGGGTCGAGTTTAAAAAACTCGATGGCATCTTTTCTCGTTGCTGTCGACGACAATAAATCCTGACGGCAAGGATTGCCCGTAAGCACTATTTTATCGGCCGGAAAAAAGCGTTCCATTCCCTCGTAGGCAACACATATTGCCGAAGCCGTCTTGGCAAGGAGCTTATTGGTTACACCGGCATACGAATTTTGTTCCTGCAAGAGAGTTGGCACACCCTTTGCGGCTGCCGTTTTAAGCAACGGGCCACTGGCATACCCCCCTACCCCTATGGCTATTTGCGGATTAAATTCCTTTATTATTTTTTCGGCTTTGCGCAAACTCTTGCGGAGCTTCCACAATACTTTAATATTCTTGAACAGGTTTTTACGGTTGAAGCCGGCAACAGGCAAACCCACAATCTGGTAACCTGCGGCAGGCACACGCTTCATCTCCATACGTCCTTCGGCGCCCACAAACAATATTTTAGCCTCCGGGAAACGTTCCTTTATGGCATTGGCGATAGATATCGCGGGGAAAATATGTCCTCCCGTTCCACCACCGCTTATTATAACCCGTATATCCTTCATTCGTTAGTTTTTTTAAGTTTGTTTAAATCTCTTTTTCGAGTAATCACTCATAAGGTATGTTGGCAATGCCTTCGTCTACATCCTCGTGTTCTGAGTAATTGCTTGCGTTAGAACATGCCAAGATTATGCCAAAATATGCACAAGTAATGATAGTGGATGTCCCCCCCCTACTTATCAACGGTAAGGGTTGCCCTGTAACAGGGATCAGATTTACTGCCACTGCCATATTGGCCAAGGCTTGTATGGTTATCATCATTGCCGCCCCCAGAATAAGGTAACGCGGAAACAACTTATCGCACTTGGAAGCCAACACCCCCGCCCTAATCATGAGAGCCACATAGAGCAGAAGTACAAAAATGCCACCCAAGAATCCCATTTCTTCAAGAATGATGGCAAAAATAAAATCGGAATAAGCCTGCGGCAGAAAGTCGCGCTCAACACCGCTACCGGGCATACCAATAATATTGCCGTTGGCTATGGCTATCTTTGCATGCGACACCTGATAGTTCTCGTCGGTTATCCGAAACTCGGCTGTGCCGGGTGCTGCTTCATCATCGCCGCTATGCCTGTCGATACGGTTTTGCCATGTGCTGAAGCGGTCGGGCAAATAACCCTTAACAAAATCTTCGGGCAAAACCTTGAGCGTTCCCACCAAAAGGAACACACTACCCACGCACACTGCTGCTATCAGCCCAAGACGACGCAGGTTTACCTGCCCGATAAACATCATCAGGTAACATACGCCAAACAGCAAACCGGCTGTAGAAAGGTTTTCGGGGGCTATCAGTCCGCAAGTGACTATTATCCCGCTCATCATTATTCCAAATACGAGTTTTTCGTTATCGGGCTTCAACCGGCTCAGAAAGAAGGCCATGAAGCCAACCAGTGCAATTTTAGCGAATTCTGACGGTTGTATCGTTATAGAACCTACACCCAACCAACGCTGCGCGCCATTCACATCTTCGCCTATAATCATGGCCAATATCAATAAGAACCACGTTACGGGCAAGAACAGCATCAACCCCGAAAAATAGCGGGTCTTAACTCTTTGCAAAAACAGGACAAAAAAGAATCCTATCACAATAAACACTCCATGACGGAGTATAGGAGCCCAATAATTTTGTTGGCGATAAACGATGGTACTCGATGCGCTAAACACTTCGAGCAGCGAAATTACACACAGCGCAATGAATATGCACCATATGGTTTTGTCGCCTTTAAATATTTTACTGAATTTACCTTCCATACAAAAATATTGGTTTACCGAAAACCTCTTAAAGCTGCCTTACACAGTCTTTAAACTGATTGCCACGGTCTTCGTAATTCTCAAATAAATCGAAACTTGCACAACATGGCGACAGCAATACCGTATCGCCCTCCTTAGCCAGCGAATAGGCTTTTTTTACAGCCTCTTGCATCGACAAGGCATCTTCTATATGTTCCACCTTTCCGTCAAAAAAACTGTGCAGCCTTGAGTTATCGACCCCCAAAAAAATCAGTGAATGAACTTTAGCCTTCACCAAATCTTCTATTTCGGTATAATCGTTTCCCTTGTCTGTTCCTCCAAGAATCAGCACTACTTTGGTTTTCATGCTTTGCAAGGCATACCAACACGAATTAACGTTTGTTGCCTTCGAATCGTTTATATACTGAACACCACGCACTTTTGCCACTTTTTCGAGACGATGTTCAACACCCTGAAAATCGCCCAACGACTGGCGTAATTTTTCGTCCGAAATATCCAGCAGTTTGGCTGCGATACCCGATGCCAACGAGTTGTACAGGTTGTGCGTTCCGGAAAGAGCCAACATGGCGTAATCCATCTCGAATATAGAATTGGGCGTATTAATAACAATCTTATCGTTTTTGACATAAGCCGAAACATCTTTTTCCTTGGTTCCGGCAAATCGGTATTCGTTAGCAAACAACTCATCCTTACGTCTTTCTATTTCTTTGGCAACAACAGGGTCGTCGGCCCAGAAAATGAAAGCATCGCCGCTTTTTTGGTTACGCACAATACGCATCTTTGCATCCACATAGTTTTGCATTTTGTGATCGTAACGGTCCATATGGTCGGGTGTTATGTTCAGCAGGATAGCTATATCTGCTTTGAAGTCGTACATGTTTTCCAACTGAAAACTGCTCAGTTCGAGAACATAATAATCAAAATTTTCTTCGGCTACCTGACGGGCAAAACTCCGCCCGATATTTCCGCCAAGACCCACATTGAGCCCTGCCGAACGGAGGATATGATAAATGAGGCTCGTGGTAGTAGTTTTTCCGTTACTGCCGGTTATACATATTTTCTTTGCTGTTGTGTACCTTCCGGCAAACTCTATTTCAGACAAAATGGGTATTCCACACTGGGCAGCCTTCTCGATAAGGGGAGCATAATTAGGTATGCCGGGGCTTTTTATGATTTCGTTGGCCGACAGTATCAACGCCTCGGTATGTCCGCCTTCTTCAAATGCTATATTATGGGCGAGAAGCTCGTTCCTGTATCTGTCGCCAAGAGTTCTGTTGTCCGACAGAAAAACGTCGAAGCCTTTGGCTTTGGCTAAAATAGCCGAGCCCACACCGCTTTCGCCACCTCCAAGTATAACTATCCGTTTCATTTTTTCTTATCGCATTTTTAGTGTAGCCAATGTTATTGCTGCCAAAATAATACCTATCAGCCAAAAACGAACCACAATTTTAGATTCGGGTACAGGATTGAAAGGCTTCTGTATCTTTGCCGCCCATCCGGCATTTCCGGCCTTCTGGAAGTGATGGTGAAGGGGTGTCATCTTAAATATGCGACGACCCTCGCCATATTTCTTTTTAGTAAATTTAAAATATGATACCTGAATCATTACCGACAGGCTTTCGACCAAGAATACACCGCATAAAATAGGCAGTAACAGTTCCTTATGTATCAACACGGCAAAAACACCGATGATACCACCCAAGGTAAGGCTTCCGGTATCGCCCATGAAAACCTGTGCCGGGAAAGCATTGTACCACAAAAAACCTACCGTAGCGCCAATAAAGGCGGCCGCAAATATCACAAGCTCCTGACTGCCGGGTATAAACATGATATTCAGATAAGAGGCAAACTCCATGTGTCCCGACACATAGGCCAGAATACCGAGTGTAACCCCTATTATGGCAGAGCTACCCGCAGCCAACCCGTCGAGTCCATCCGTAAGGTTTGCACCGTTCGACACTGCCGTAACGATGAATATCACAACCAGCACGAAGAGTACCCAAGCCGCCTTACCCGAATTTTCGCCCATGAAAGAAACCAACGACTCGTAGTCGAGGTTATTATTCTTCATGAAGGGAATTGTGGTTTGGGTGGATTTCACACCCTCTACCTCGTAGGTAACACGTTCCACCTTATTTTCGGCATTCAACACTTCGGTATTTTCTTTCACAATTACCGATGGCGACATGAAAATGGTTACACCCACAATCAGACCTAAGCCCACTTGTGCTATAATCTTAAACCGTCCGTGCAAACCCTCTTTGTCCTTACGGAATACTTTTATATAGTCGTCCATAAAGCCAAGTCCCCCCAGCCATATGGTAGTTATCAACATCAATATTACGTACGTATTATCCAGTTTGTTAAGCAGCAAGGATGGTATTAGTATTGCCACAATGATGATGATACCTCCCATTGTAGGCGTTCCCTTTTTGCTCATTTGCCCTTCAAGACCCAAGTCGCGGACAATCTCCCCTATCTGGAGTTTTTGCAACTTGTTGATTATGCGCCGCCCTATGATTGTGGATATAAGCAGCGAAAAGATCAGAGCCAATGCAGCACGAAAAGACACATACTGAAACATCCCCGCACCGGGAAAATCAAGGCTATCCAGATATTGAAACAGATAATACAACATATATCGGTCTATATTAAGATGTTATTCTTCAAAAATACTTTTTACAACTTCCCTGTCGTCGAAGTGATGCTTAACCCCTCTTACATCCTGATAGTCTTCGTGCCCTTTTCCGGCAATAAGAACCACATCGCCTTCCTTGGCTATGGTACATGCCGTTTTAATAGCCTGTTCGCGGTCTACAATGAGTAGCGTCTTTTTCATTTGCGCCGAATCCAACCCATCGGCCATGTCGTTGATTATGGCTTGGGGTTCTTCGTAGCGGGGATTATCGGAAGTAAGAATCACTTGGTCGCTCAAGCGCACCGCCTCGCGCGCCATGATGGGGCGTTTTGTACGGTCGCGGTTGCCACCACAGCCCACAACTGTCAGCACACGTCCTCTTCCTTCCAACACTTCGTGTATGGCATCCAGTACATTTGTCAGGGCATCGGGCGTGTGGGCATAATCGACAATTGCGGTGAAACCCTGAGGCGAACGGATAGTTTCGAACCTACCCGAAACAGGCTTCAACGTACTCAGCACAACAAGCGCCTTTTCGGCATCCTGCCCCAAAAGGAGGGTTGCTCCATACACTGCCAAAAGGTTATAGACATTAAAAACGCCTACAAACTGAACTTCCAGTTCGCGATTATTTATTTCGATGGTTGTTCCATCGAAGTGTTTTTCTATGATTCGGGCCTTAAAGTCGGCCAAAGAGCGTACCGAATATGTATGCTTTGCTGCTTTTGAGTTTTGCAGCATTATCAGGCCGTTCTTATCATCAATGTTAGTCAAGGCAAAAGCCGTGGAAGGGAGATTATCGAAGAATGCTTTTTTAGCTTTCAGATAATCGGCCATTGTAGGGTGATAGTCCAGATGATCTTGTGTCAGGTTCGTGAAAATAGCCCCTGCAAAAACTAATCCGCTTATCCTTTTTTGATGAACGGCATGCGAACTGACTTCCATAAAGGCATACTCGCAACCGGCCTCAACCATCCGTGCAAGGAGTCGATTGAGGGTTAAGGGGTCGGGCGTGGTTTGCGATGTAGCAAAAGTTTCTCCGTCTACATAATTGCAAACAGTAGACAGCAGTCCGGCCTTATAGCCCAAACGACGAAACATTTCGTAAAGCAAAGTAGCTGTCGTTGTTTTACCGTTAGTACCTGTCACACCTACCAGTTTCAGTTTGCTTGTGGGGTTGCCATACCAATGTGTGGCAATCTTACCGGCAGCATCGGCCGTGTCTGCAACCTTCACATAAGTGATGCCTTCTTTATAGGCATCTAAGTCTTCTTCATGAATTATAGTTTTCGCTCCCAAATCGAGCGCGTTTTGTATATATTGGTGTCCATCTACCTGAAAGCCTTTTATGGCTACAAACAACGAACCCGGTTTGGCTTTACGCGAGTCGGACTCTATGCCGGTTACATCAATCTCGGCATTCCCCGTGATGTTTATAACATCTATATCCGATAACAAATCTTTTAGTTTCATATCCCCAATAAATTTTAAACAGAATAAAACTTCTTTCTTTTTTACTTCAATCCGATAGTCATTACCGACCCCTTTACAATCTTCGTGCCCGGAGCTATGGATTGGCTGAAAACCTTTCCAGCTCCAACCATTTTAACCTTCAGCCCGGCGTTTTCCAGAATATAAACGGCATCTCTGGCTCCCATTCCGCCAACATCGGGCACAAGCCCTTTTTTAGGCACAAAGCCCGAAAGCATGATATGGGTTGAGTCTACGCCCGTTTTTACCCAAGCAGGCATCCCCGCGGGTTGGGCATGATTGATATTCAAACCTGCCAAAACCGTTTTCAGTCCGTCGTACCGTCCGTTTTTGATGTACGGCAAGCGTATTTTGGTTATACTATCGTTGTTCCATACCGTGGCAGGAGCCACAAATATATCTTTGGCAAACACACCTTCGGCAATATCCTTGAAAACCTTACCCGGTTGCAATCCTCCCGATGGGCTACCTTTAGGGCGGCGGATACCTACAAAGCAAGTGTATTTGGGCTTTTCGGCAGGGAAGTATCCACAAAACGAAACATAATATCCACTATATCCTCCACCTGAGGCAATCATTGCCGTACCGGTTTTGCCCGCAATCTGGAAACCATCCGACCGTACGGCACGGGCTGTTCCTTCGTTCACAACCCCCACCAGAATATCTTGTACCTGCTTCAGCGTTTTTGCCGAACACAAAGACGGATTAATGACATCAGTTGCGAATTCCTTTACTACCTTCCCGTCTTTCATATACGACTTTATGAGGAAAGGCTTTATCATTTTCCCATTATTAGCTATACCATTGTAAAACATCAACATATAGATGGGCGGAACCTGCGTTTCGTATCCGAACGACATCCAAGCCAATGTTGTTTTAGACCACGGATTCGATTTATCCTTAGGACTGCGTATCTGCGCCGTACCTTCCTTACCGGAAAGGGGAACATCCCAGTCTATTTTTTTGGTTACCCCCAAATCGTAAAGCCGTTTTACGTACCTTTCGGGATTGTTTTCGTAACCTTTCAGAATCATTTTTGATATAACAGTATTCAACGACGAATACATACCCCGGCTCACAGTTTCGTAGCCCCGATCCCGTCCATGACGCCAATCGTGGTCTCTCACCACTTTTCCTTTATATTCGAACAAGCCACGCCCCACGTAAAACGAG
The DNA here is from genome assembly GCF_029893235.1 of Dysgonomonas sp. PH5-45. Lineage (GTDB taxonomy): Bacteria > Bacteroidota > Bacteroidia > Bacteroidales > Dysgonomonadaceae > UBA1309. The sequence goes on along the minus strand of NZ_JARXWE010000029.1, from coordinate 15,396 downwards.
TCTTGCGGGGTAACGATACCATCTTCGAGAGCCACCATCAATGACAGGGTTTTGAAGGTAGAGCCCGGTTCGCTCATATACGAAAATGCGTTGGGATTACCTTCGGCGTATACTCCTTCCGACAGGCGGTCGAGGTTGGCTATGGCTTTTATCTCGCCCGTCTCCACTTCCATTATCACCGCACAGCCCGATTCGGCATCTGTTTCCACAAGCTTGTTGCGCAACGCGCGCTCCGTAATGTCTTGTATATCTATATCGATGGTGGTATGCACATCTATTCCGTCCCGCGCGGGTACTTCAACAATGTCTATCCACCGGCCTTGCACTTTTTGGCGGCTTTTCACTCCCTGAAATCCTTTCAGAACTGTGTCGCACTTCAGTTCTATTCCGCTGGCTCCCCCTTTTTCTATTTCCTTATAGATAGATCCGATGGTACGCCCGGCCAATCGCCCAAAAGGCTTTTCGCGCGTTGTTCTTTCTTCGGCTATAAGTCCGCTTCTGTTCGATTTCTGATTAAAGAAAGGAAATGCGCGTATTTCTTTTAGTTCCAGATAATTAATATCCCGTTTTATGATTCTGATATAACGGCTTTTAACCTTCACCCTTTCGGTCGATTTTGCCTTTTTTGCTTCTGCCACACGTGCCGAGTCTATACGGCTCTGCTTCCATCCATCCATAAATATACGGCGATACTCGGCAGCCGACCTGTCGCCAAACTTATTGGCCAATGCCTTAGACAAAGCATCGGCATGCTTCATCAAAGAATCTTTCCGGATTCCTTCGGACATGAAATCGACATATATTCCGTAAAGAGGCTGGCTGGCAGCAAGCAAACGCCCGTCGGCGGCATATATATTACCTCTGTTGGGTAGGATGATACGGTCTTTCTTGACAGTTTCTTTACGCCCTACCTCGCGCCACACTTCGCCCTCCACAAACATGATGCGGACAATGAACACAAGCACAACAACAAACACTACCGACAACAGCATCACAATCAATCCATAACGATTGATTACGTTCTTCTTCTTGCTATTTTTTACCTTGTCAGACATGCGGTTTAAAGTTTGTTGTCAATACAGATAATCTTAGTCTTCTTTGTTTTCAGTATTTTCTATCTTAAATATAGGGTCTTGTGCTGTTTCGAGCCCCAAGCCATTGCTTTCGACAAGCGAAATAACCTGCGAACGGCGACTCATATTGGTCAACTGGCTGGAAATTGCAAGCGACTCGTATTTCTCATCTTTCAACTCCCGCTTCAGCGATTCTATCTTAGCCATTTTCTCTATACAACTGTAACGGTTGCCAATATAGAGCATAACAATAACAAAAAGCACAACCATGAAACGGGTATTTTTCAGAAAGAAGTCTTCGGTCAGGATTGTCCCCCCAACCACATGCATAATGTTTTTTCTTACTTCTTTTGCCGAAAATTTCATAACAATTACGTTTATTTTTTTTCTGCTATACGCAATTTTGCGCTGCGTGAACGCGGGTTACGCTCCTGCTCCTCAACCGAAGGAACAATCACCTTATTATTTACCAAACGCCATGGGGCATTGATGTTTCCATAAAAATCTTTTTCCACCACTCCGCCAAAGTTGCCTGTCTTAAAGAAATTTTTCACCAAACGGTCTTCGAGCGAATGATAGGTAATTACCGACAAACGCCCTCCGGGGCGAAGTACCGCCAAAGCCTGCACGAGCATCTCCTCCAAGGCTTGCATTTCTTCGTTTACCTCTATCCGTAAAGCCTGAAAAGCCTGAGCCAATACTTTTTTTTCTTTTTCACGTCCGGCATAGGGCTTCATAACCTCAAGCAAATCGCCAACCGTGCGGAAGAGTTTTTCCTTACGACGGCGCACAACATCGGCCGCCATACGTCGCGACTGCTTCAATTCGCCATACAGATAAAAAACATCCGCCAAGCGGTTTTCGTCGTATTCATTCAGAATAGTAGCCGCCGATTTACGAGCCGTTTTGTTCATCCGCATATCCAACGCAGCATCTTCAAAGCGGAACGAGAATCCACGGGCATCATCGTCGAAATGATGGGACGAAACCCCCAAATCGGCCAATATAGCGTCAACTTCCGCCTCCCCGTAATACCGCATAAAGTTTTTCAGGTAACGGAAGTTACTTTTCACGGGCGTAAAGCGTGGATCGCTGGCAGCATTTTCCAGAGCATCATCGTCTTGATCGAAACCATAGAGACGCCCCTCTGCACCCAAACGTGACAAGATTTCGCGCGAGTGTCCGCCTCCGCCATAAGTAACATCAACGCAAACACTATCGGGCTGGATATCCATTCCGTCTACACTATCCATCAGCAGCACAGGCACATGATAGCCGTCCGATTTTATTATTTCACCGTTCATCATTGCCTCCCATCAGTTTTTGAATTTGCAAACCAAAATCGTTTATGGAGTTCATCGAATCTTCAAGCCTGTCTTTTGCCCAAATTTCAATGGTGTCACCAACGCCCAGAAAGCGGATATCCGACAAGACACCTATCATCTGAACATAACGCTTAGGTATCAGTATACGGCCGTTGGGGTCGATATCCAAACGCTCCGTATCGAAAAACAAGCGCCTAAGCAACTGCCGCTTCTCTCCATCCCAATGAGTAGCCTTAGCGCTAAGCAGGGCAACCTGTTCTTCCCAAACGGGCATAGGATACAACACCAAGCAATCCTGAAAAATATCTTTTCGCAACACCAAGACGTTCTGTTCGGCCGATTGTAGTATCTTCCGGAACGCAGCAGGAACAAAAACCCTCGATTTCGCATCCAGCTTAGCCTCTATGTTGCCTAAAAATTGCATAAACATCTAAAATAGAATAATTCACCGTAAAAATACAAAATAATCCACATTCCCCCACTTTAATACACAATAATTTAAAAAAAGTTTTCAACAATCAAAAACACCCAGTCAATCAGTACTTTATAAAAATATTATTAACCTTCCTGAAATAGCCACATTTTATAAGGCAAACACCCCTTAGAAAGTACGTTTAATAAACAAAAAAAGTTATATTTGCATTGATGATTACCCTTAAAATAAAACGCATGCCAGATTTGTCATTCTGAACAACAGCTTTGAATCATTATGTTTATGATTCAAAGCCTTTCGTTTTGCTCAAGATGAAACAGTGGACACAGACATGTGTTTTTCAAACAATTACATTATAGGTTAATGATGAAAGAAAATAATATCGCGCTTCTCGACCTCGATCGGATTCTGAAAAATAAAGCCCCTAAAATATATAACAAGATACCACATTTTTTTATCAATTATCTGAAAAGGAAAATCCATCAGGATGAACTGAACGAGATATTAACCATCTACGCCAACTCGGACGGGGTTGAGTTTATGAAAGATGTGACAAAGTATTTCAATCTGACCTTAAATGTAGAGGGGCTCGATAAAATACCTGACGACGGACGCTTCGTTTTTGCCTCCAATCATCCCTTGGGGGGGCTGGACGGTATTTGCCTGTCGGCCATAATAGGAGAAAAATATAACGGTAAAATAAAATATCCCGTAAATGACCTTTTGTTAAACATACCAAACCTTCGCTCCATATTTATCCCCATCAACAAACACGGTGGGCAAAGCAAAGCCGCCACCGAAGCCTTGAGCGAAGCTTTTGGTTCGGACAACCAGATAATTACCTTTCCGGCAGGGCTATGTTCGCGCAAGCAAAAGGGTGTAATTATGGACTTGGAGTGGAAAAAAAACTTCATAACGAAAGCCATAGAATCGAAACGGAGCATCGTTCCGGTGTATTTCAAAGCGGCTAATTCGAATTTCTTTTATAGATTTGCAAACATAAGGAAAAAACTGGGTATAAAATTTAACGTGGAAATGGTCTTTTTGCCCGACGAAATGTTCAAGAACAAAAACAAAACTTTCAGCGTTATATTCGGACAGCCCATTCCTTACAGTTTCTTTGACCAAACCCGTTCTATGAAACAATGGGCCGAATACATGAAGAAGGAAACCTACATGTTAGGCCAGAACCCGTAAAAAAATCTTGTTGCAATATTCACTATATGGAATCTATTATCCCCCCCATAGCCAAACCCCTATTAAAGGCAGAGCTTACCAAAGACAAGCTCTTGAGAAAGACCAACAAGGCTAATAACGAAATTTACATTATCAGCCATCACGACTCACCCAATGTGATGCGCGAAATAGGCCGCCTACGGGAAGAAGCTTTCCGTTTTTACGGAGGTGGAACAGGCTTTTCGGTAGATATAGATGAATACGATTTGATGGAAAACCCATACAAACAGCTTCTTGTATGGAATCCCGACGAGGAGGAAATATTGGGAGGATATCGTTTCATTTGCGGCCCCGACGTAAAGTTGGACGAAAACGGAGAGCCTGTTTTGGCTACATCGCACCTGTTCAATTTTTCAAAAAAGTTTATCAACGAATACCTGAACCAAACCATCGAGTTGGGGCGGTCGTTCGTTTCGTTGGCATATCAATCGACCAAAGCCGGCAGCAGGGGTATCTTTGCCCTCGACAACCTTTGGGACGGGCTTGGAGCCTTGTCGGTAGCGGAACCCACGATGAAGTATTTTTTCGGGAAAGTAACCATGTACGGATCGTACAACTCAAAAGCCCGCGACATGATACTCTACTTCATGAATCTGCACTTCCCCGATCCCGACAAGCTTATCTGGCCAAAAAAATCGGTGAAGATAACCACCAGTAAAAAAGTTTTGGAAAGGCTCTTTCCAAACATCGACATGAAGTCGGACTACAAAATATTGAATACCGCTGTCCGAAAGCTGAACATCAACATCCCCCCCCTGGTGAATGCCTACATGGGGCTTTCGCCACAAATGCGGTCGTTTGGCACGGCTGTAAATGACGAGTTTGGCGATGTGGAAGAAACCGGCATATTGATAAACAAAGACGAAATTCTGGAAGAAAAACGATTGAGGCATATAGAATCGTACCTTCTGCAAAAACCATCGCAACGCTTCCTCAACAGGCTCCGGCATATGATAAACTGGAGTTGGAAGGGAAAAACCTCTTCCGCAAGAAGCACAAGTATTGAAAACAAAGGAAAAAAAATAAAACGCTTGAGAACCGTTGCCGCCATCAGGAAAAGAAAAAAATAAGGCGCTCCACAACATTCGAGCGATATCGGAAAGTAGTAGTAAAAAAATCTTATAACCCACGCATGTACTTCAACATGGAATATAAAATATCAGCCCCCGAAAAAATAGTTTCTGCAATAAAACTGCCTTCGTCAAAAAGCATCAGCAACAGAGCGCTGATTTTAAATAGCTTAAGCGACAGTCCATTTCCTATAAAGAATTTGTCGGACTGCGACGACACGGAAGTGATGATAGCCGCATTCAATAACGAAGACAGCAACCTGATAGACATAGAAGCATCGGGTACAGCCATGCGCTTCCTGACGGCATTCTACTCAAGAATACCCGGCGAAAGAATACTTACAGGAACCAAGCGGATGAAAGAACGCCCCATAAATATTCTGGTGAACGCCCTCAATGGTATGGGCGCGCGCATAGATTACCTCGAAATGCCCGGATTCCCTCCCATAAAAATAAAAGGGAGCGCGCTAAACGGTGGCGAATTGTTTCTGTCGGGCAGCGTAAGTTCGCAGTTCATATCGGCCATCCTGCTGATAGCCCCTATTACCGAAAAAGGCTTGGTTATGCACCTGCAAGACGATATCATCTCGGTTCCATACATAAACATGACCCTCAAGATGATGGAAGAATATGGCGTGAAGAGCATCTGGAAGGACAATGTTATCACCGTGTACGCACAGGAGTATATTCCAACGGAATATACCGTTGAGGCCGATTGGACAGCCGCCTCCTATTGGTATGAGATTGCCGCTATAAGCAACGAAGCCGAAATAAAGCTTGAAGGGCTTTTTGAACAAAGCGTCCAAGGCGATGCCAAGGTCGCAGAGCTTTTCCTCGACCTGGGCATTGAAACAATACACGAAAACGGATATACCATTTTGCGAAAAACCAACAGGATAACAAAGAAGTTTTTCCACAACTTTGCCAACGAACCCGATTTGGCTCAAACACTTGCCGTTACGTGCTGTATGATGGGAATTCCGTTTTTATTTATGGGCTTACAAAGCCTTAAGATAAAGGAAACCGACCGTATAGAAGCCTTGAAGGTTGAACTCCGGAAACTGGGATACGTGCTGTACGACAGCCGTAACGATACACTGGAATGGAACGGCGAACGTTGCCTGCCCGAAGCCAGCCCCGTGATTTCGACCTACGAAGATCACCGTATGGCAATGGCCTTTGCTCCTGCAGCCATCAAAATGAAGGATTTACGCATAGCACACCCCAATGTTGTTACCAAATCGTATCCACAGTATTGGGCCGATTTGAAAAAAGCCGGGTTTAACATCGTAGAGGAGAACAGTTGATGAATTATTTATTTGCACTTTTAGCCGTTTTTGCCTTTATAGGCATTTCCGTATTTATATGGAGTAACTTTAAGCAAAAAGACGGCGACGAAAAAGATCCGGCATCAGACAAAGACTCTGCCGGCAAAAAACTATAACCCTCCAAACAGTACCGATGGATATTCTCAACCTTCTGGAATACACTTTTTTTCAAAATGCGCTTATCGGCAGCCTCTTTGCGAGCATTGCCTGTGGAATTATAGGCACATATATCGTCATTAAACGCCTCGTTTTCATCAGCGGGGGGATAACTCACGCATCGTTAGGAGGATTGGGTATGGGGTTTTACTTCGGGATAAATCCTATTCTGAGCGCCATGGTGTTTTCCATCCTGTCGGCTTTCGGCATAGAATGGCTATCGAACAGGCAAGACGTAAGGCAGGATTCGGCCATAGCCACCTTTTGGTCGCTGGGGATGGCGGTAGGCATTATCTTCATCTTCTTGAAATCGGGATTCGCCCCCAACCTGTCGGAATACCTTTTTGGTAATATACTCACCATTACACATGCCGATATTGTTTATCTGGCAATCCTGTCGGTTATACTGACAGGAGTATTCGTGCTTTTTCACAAACAGATTCTGTATGTCGCCTTCGATGCCGAATTTGCCCGAACCCGTCAACTACCTGTAAAAACGATTGAATACGCAATGATGTTTTTCATTGCCGTGACAATAGTCCTCTCAATCCGCCTTGTGGGTATTGTTTTGCTGATGTCACTGCTTACCGTTCCGCAAATGACGGCAAACCTTTTTACGGCTAACTTCCGTAAAATGATTTACCTGTCCATTCTTTTCGGGTTTGTTGGTTGCTTGGCAGGGCTTATCCTCTCGTTCTACCTGAATGTACCTTCGGGGGCATTCATCATCTTTGTGCTGATACTATTTTTCCTTGCCTGCAAAGGATGTATAAGCATCATGCAAACAAGGAAAAAATATAGGGCGTAATTATACTTTTAATACCCGTGATACATTTAGAGAGTGTATATCAAAAAACTTATTATAAACGCTTTATAGCATTTGTCATTGAGTCGCCTACGCTGCTCGAACGTTGTTTCTGAACAAAGTGAAGAATCTCTGTATTTTTATTTAAGATCCTTCGTTACACTCAGGATGACAAAATGGATATATTTATTTTTCAAGCAATTAGCTTTTATTTTCTAAATGCACCACGAGTTCTTAATACTTAAAGCTACTACCACCTAAGAATTCACGCAAGAGCGATGTTGGCGGCAACTCACGGTCGCTTATATAGTTAAAGTAATTCAGGAACTTCAAGAAGCGGTTTGCCTCGGCATATTCCGGAACGTTTTTAGGCACTTGCATCAAAATAGGTTCCGCATGGCGACGCATGGCAGCCAATTCGTAAATCATGGCCGAATTGAACATCACATCTGCATTTTCCTGATAAGGGAATATCCATTTCTCTTCGCCTTTGCGTACGCTTGGCCATCTGGAAAGGGTTTCAACGGCCGAATAGTTGCGGTAACGGTAGTCGCGTATCAAGCGGCGCAGACAACGGTTATCGGATGTCGATATCCAGTTATGATTATCGAGCGAGATAGAAGTCAGCGCCGACACATATATCATAAACTTCTTACTGTCGTCTATTTGTTTGGTAAGTTCGGGGTTCAGTCCGTGAATACCTTCCACCACAAGCACCTGATGTTTACCTATCTGTAACTCATGCCCCTTGTACTCTCTTTTTCCTGTTGTGAAGTTATACGTTGGCAAAGAAACCTTTTCTCCATTCAGCAGTTTTGTGAGATCTTCGTTAAACTGCTTCAGATCTAATGAGTAAAGCGACTCATAATCATATTCGCCATTCTCGTCGCGGGGAGTATCTACCCTGTTCACAAAATAATCGTCGAGAGATATACCCTGGGGATGAATGGAATTTGCCATCAATTGAACCTCCAACCGTTTGCGGAAAGTGGTCTTACCCGACGACGAAGGTCCCGAAATAAGAACAAGCCTGACACCATCTTTAGAACGATGCTTTATTTGTTCGGCAATCTTCGATATCTTTTTTTCCTGCAAGGCTTCCCACAGTTTTATTATGCCCGATATCTTACCTTCTTTGTTGGCTCTGTTCAGATCGCCAACATTATCGAGTTCGGCTATCCGCAGGAAATCCAACTCTTCCTTATATACATCAAACATCTTTGATTGTTCAACAACCGGCTCCAATTCAACAGGATTGGTACGGCTCGGTACACGCAACAAGATGCCTTGCTTGAACAACTGGATATCAAACAGTTTCACATATCCGCTCGAAGGCACTAAACTTCCATAAAAATAATCAATGTAATCGCCCAGACGGTAATACTTGGAATATAGGGCATCAGAGGTTTCGAGCAACAGAGCCTTGTCGTCAAATCCTTGATTCCGGAATAATTCGACCACCGTCTTGGTTTCGTCTTCAACAGCCTCGAAAGGTAAATTCTGAGTTATCAACTCCTGCATCTTGGTTTTGATAGAACGGATATCTTCTTCGGTCAAGGGTTCACGCCGTGATATTACACAATAATATCCCTTAGCTATTGGATGCTCTATGTTCATCTGTACCCCGGGATACAGTTCGTACACCGCTTTGGCAAAGATAAAACACAGCGAACGGACATAAGTGCGCACGCCCGAAGGATCGGCCATGTTTACAAACTCAATATTTTTAGGATTGTATAGTCTGAACGAAAGCGATTCGGTTTTGTTATTCACCTTGCAGTTCACGATAGGGAATTCCGACTTTATATTCAGTAACTCTTGGATTTCGAGCAAACTGCTTCCGGCTGGCACATCGTGGTAAGCACCCGTATTTGTACAATAAACTTTTATTCTATTCTCCATAATTCAATTAATGTCGTTTTTTTTGACAGCTTGAATTTACGATTTACCCTCTACAAAACAAAAAACCTTTGCTCTGCCAAAGCCTTTAATAAAGAAATTTAACTTCTTTTATGCAGTTAAATACATCCCTTCGCCAGATTAGCTGTATCAAACACGTTAAAACAATAGGAATAATGGGCCTTTTCCGTACCAAAATATTTAATATCTTTGCCTGATAGCATACAAAAACTTACTTCATTGAAGTATTTTGTGCCTTTTTTCTTCAAAATAAAAAATGCTTATAATTTTAGTTAAGCTTTCCGTCAAGGATTACTTCATATAAAACACCACAACACGCATGCAATCAACACATTAATAATAACATATTATTTTTTTAACTTTGTTAAAGGCATAAAAACAACACCCCAAAAGGTTGTTTTGTTCAAATTATTTTCCTTATCTTTGACAAAATCATGTACTTAGCTATACGCAAAACGACCGATTTTTAACATATAAAACATATTACTTTTTAATTCATAATCCATGCAGAAAACCCTCGTCATTATAAAACCATCAGCCGTTCGCAGAGAACTGGTGGGAGAGGTTATCGCCAGATTTGAAAGAAAAGGATTAAGGCTTGCCGGAATAAAAATGATGCAGTTGACAGACGAAATTCTCAATCAACATTATGCACATTTAGCGGACAAGCCATTTTTTTTGCGTGTAAAACAGTCAATGATGCTCACTCCCGTTGTAGTTACATGCTGGGAAGCGCCCGATGCGGTAAAAGCCGCGCGTAACCTTATCGGTATCACAAACGGTTGCGATGCGCAGCCCGGAACTATCAGGGGCGACTTTTCTGTAAATGCGCAGGAAAATATTGTACATGCCTCAGATTCGGACGAATCGGCTCAAATTGAATTAAAACGTTTTTTCGGCAAAGGTGAAATATTCGATTACGATTATCTATCGTATAATATCGGACAGCCAGACTGAGAAGCGAAGGATATAATAACAAATTATTTATGATGAAGAATCAGAAAGTAAGATTTGAACTAAAGAAAATTAAAGCTATCTCGTTAGCTGCAATGCTAATCGCTCCATTGTTTGCATTCTCGCAAACCAAAGACACAAAAGAAAACGAAAAAAGACCGGAAGTGTCTTACAAACAAAGACACAGCAGAGCTATACAAAACAAAGACCTTTATGCCGACGGTATAAAGATAAAAAAAGACCTTTCATTAATAGACAAAGCTCAAGAAGGCCGAATTCTTGACGAATCGGAAGTTCCGGCCGACGAACTATACGGAAGCATCTGGAACAACCGCTACGTTAACACCTACGGGTCTATCGAGAACGCCCCCGACAATTATTCTATCGACCTGAAGAATTTTTCGATGCCTACAATGGGTTATGTAACATCCAACTATGGCCCCCGCCGCCGCCGAATGCACTACGGGGTAGACCTTAAAGTTCATGTTGGAGATACGATATATGCGGCTTTCGACGGAAAAATCCGTGTTTGCCAATATGAAAGAAGGGGTTACGGTTATTATGTTGTGATTCGTCACCATAACGGTTTAGAAACAGTTTACGGACACTTGTCGGGCTTCTTGGTGAGCGAAGACGATGTTGTAAAATCAGGACAACCCATCGGTTTAGGAGGAAACACAGGACGTTCAACAGGGCCTCACCTCCACTTCGAAACCCGTTTCTTGGGTAAGCCAATCAACCCCAGCCAAATCATTGACTTCGATAATAAAATTTGCCACAAAGATACTTATGTTGTATCGCCCGGTTCTTTCAGTAAATCAGGCAGCCGAAACGCGTACAACCTTGCGCGCAACTCATCTAAGAAAAGCGGCGGTAACAAGTATGCCACAAAATCGTCTAAATATTACAAGATAAAGAAAGGTGATACCCTTGCCACTATAGCCCGCAGACACGGTGTTTCGGTAAAAAAACTGTGTTCAATGAACAACATGAATCAGAAAAGCACATTACGTCCGGGCAAATCGCTAAAAGTATCGTAAATGTAAATAAATGATATAAAATAAGGTAAAAGCATAAGGAAGATTTCTTATGCTTTTCTTTTTTTTCATAACTTTGTGTCTCTTCTTAGAAAGAGAAAAAGAAACAACTTTGGTGTATGATGGCTAATACAACAGAACAGTTCGACTGTGTAATATCAAATTGCAGGCAGTTGTTTGCAAAAAAACTTGCCGATTATGGTGCTTCGTGGCGGATATTGCGACCACAATCTGTAACCGACCAGATTTTCATCAAGGCAAAACGCATCAGGAGCCTCGAAGAAAAAAAGGTGAGCATGGTACACGAAGGCATATTGCCCGAATTTATTGCCATCGTAAACTACGGGGTTATCGGTCTTATACAATTAGAACTCGGTTTCACCGATGTTGTAGATATTGATGCACAGCAAGCCTTATCGTTGTACGACAAACATATTACAACAACAAAAGAGTTGATGCTGGCCAAAAACCACGATTATGATGAGGCATGGCGCGGCATGCGCGAAAGTTCGTATACCGACCTCATACTCATGAAACTTTACCGTACAAAACAAATAGAACACAACAACGGGCAAACCCTTGTTTCGGAAGGGATAGACGCAAACTATATGGACATGATAAATTATGCCCTCTTTGCACTGATAAAACTTGAATTTCCCGAACAATAAACACACCTTTCTTTAAAAACATCCAAAATATTATTCGCGATGAAGAGTAAAAACATTTTGCTTAAAGTAATAGTAGAACTATCGCGCCTTATATTGGGAGCTACGTTCGTTTTTTCGGGCTTCGTAAAAGCCGTAGACCCGATGGGTATGGCCTATAAGTTGCAAGATTATTTCCTTGCCTTTCATGTGGACTTTCTTTCGGGGTTATCCCTTACTTTTTCTATTATGCTTGCTGTAATTGAATTCCTGCTCGGAGCATTTTTAATCATCGGCATATACAGGCGTAAAGTAACAATCGGCATATTGGCTGTTATGTGCTTTATGACTCCCCTCACCCTTTATCTGGCAATTGCAAACCCTGTAACCGATTGCGGTTGCTTTGGCGAAGCATTAATAATAACCAATTGGGAAACTTTCTACAAAAACATCATTCTGTTGGCTTGTGCCATCGTGGTTTTCCTCAAATTCGATCTCATAACCAACCTATATACAGGAAAATTCTACTGGGTGGTAGCCATTTATTCCTTGCTTTTTATCACCGCGTTTTCTATCTACAACTGCATTTATGAGCCTGTTTTCGATTTTCGCCCTTATAAAATCGGGGCTAATTTGCCGGAACTGATGAGTGTGGAAGAAGGCAAAGGCGATGTGTACGAAAACGTATTTGTTTATCAGAAAGACGGGAACAAAAAAGAGTTCAACGAGAGCAATTACCCATGGCAAGACACCACATGGACATTCGTGGAAATGAGTACAAAACTCGTGAAAGAAGGCATAAAACCCGTCATACATGACTTTGTTATTGAAAAACTGACTTTCGACGAAAACAAAAACCAAATCGTATCGGAAGACGATATAACCCAAGAGGTACTCTCTGACACCAACTATGTATTCCTGATGATTGCCTATTCGCTAACGTCGATAAACGAATCGTACCTAAGCAGCTTTGAAGATGTGAACAACTATGCGACTGACAATGGTTATAAGTTCTACTGCCTCACAGCCTCAACATCGGACGAAACGATGATTTGGGAAAAAGAAAACAGTTTCAACTTCACATACTGTAAAACGGACGAACGTACCCTCAAAACCATTACCCGCTCAAATCCGGGGTTGGTGTTACTGAAAAACGGAAAAGTATTGAATAAATGGGCCGACCTGCAAGTTCCGGCCGAAGCCAGCCTGACAAAGCCATTAACCCAACTCGATGCCGCCACCGTAGATAAAAGTCCAACGGTTGAAAAAACAAATAGAAACACCCTTATTTTTTTAATAGCCGTGTTTGTTATACCTTTGCTGTGTATTAAAGCATTCGATTTTCTGATATATCAGAAAAAGAGAAAAAAAGAAACAGAAATTACAGAATAAAAATTAGAATATCATGAGAAAAAATATCGTAGCCGGAAACTGGAAAATGAATAAGAACCTTCAACAAGGTTTAGATTTGGTTCAGGACTTGCAAGTTGCCCTAAGCAATTTGGACAAAGTAAATTGCGATGTGATTGTAGGTACACCTTTTATCCATCTGGCAAATGTTGCCGCCGCCATCGACACAAAAAAAATAGGTGTGGCTGCCCAGAATTGCGCGGATAAAGCCGCGGGAGCATTTACAGGAGAAGTTTCGGCAGAAATGATTGCCTCAACAGGTGCAAAATATGTGATTTTAGGTCACTCCGAGCGCCGTACATATTATAACGAAACCGATGCCAAGCTAAAAGAAAAAGTGGTTTTGGCCTTGGCAAACGAACTGACACCCATATTCTGTATCGGAGAAGTTCTTGAAGAAAGAGAAGCCGGAAAACAAAACGAAGTAGTTAAAACCCAAATAGAGAATGCTCTGTTCAGCCTATCGGCTTCCGACTTTGCCAAATTGGTTTTGGCTTACGAACCCGTTTGGGCTATCGGCACAGGTAAAACAGCTACATCCGACCAAGCACAAGAGATGCACGCGTTTATCCGCAAAACTATTGCAGAAAAATATGGCGATGCTTTGGCTGGTGAAATTTCTATTCTTTATGGTGGTAGTTGCAATGCCTCTAACGCAAAAGAATTGTTCTCCAATCCTGATGTAGACGGCGGACTTATAGGCGGGGCTTCGCTCGAAGTAGAGAAATTCCTTCCTATCGTTCAGGCTTTCTAAAAAAAACGAATTAAAATTACGGCTTATGAAATTTAGGTACTATATATTTCTGTTACTCCTTCCGTTGTCAATCTCGTTGCATGCACAGTCGGAAGACAAAGACGATAAAAAGGAAGGCGATGTGAAAGTATATCAAGACGACGCCATCAAAAACCTGATAGGTGCGCCAAACAACGCGGCACAAGATCAAGGTGACTCGACATTGAACGACGGCTCCGAGAGAAACGGAAATATTTCCGACCACAAAAGAGGTAACTACCGGATACAAGTCTATTCGGGCTACGACCCCAAGAAATCGAAAAACGAAGCCACATACAAGCGAGGCTTAGTTAAAAGCCGTTTTCCGGAATTGAGTGTCGACATTAAATACGAAGCCCCTGCCTTCAAAGTCAGGGCAGGCCATTACCCCTCAAAAGCCGATGCCGAATCAGCATTGCGCGCCTTGAAAGGGGCATTTCCCGAATTCAGCAGGGATATGTATGTTGTAAGAGTGACGCGCTCCCGTTAAAAAAATAAGCCGTTTTTTTCAGAAGATACAGAATAATGAGTAATCTTATCACACCACAAGACGACGAAAAAACCATTTCAGAAATGGCGTCGCACTACAAGCAAATCATTAATTTACTGGGCGAAGACGTAGACCGCGAAGGCCTGCTCGATACTCCTGAACGGGTGGCAAAAGCCATGCGTTTTCTGACCCAAGGATATACACAAGACCCCAAAGAAATACTCCGCAAAGCCCTGTTCAGAGAAGAATACAGGCAAATGGTTATCGTTAAAGATATAGATTTCTATTCGCTTTGCGAACACCACATGCTCCCCTTTTGGGGCAAGGCTCATGTAGCCTACATTCCAAACGGTTTTATTACAGGCTTGAGCAAAATACCACGCGTTGTGGACGTTTATGCCCGCCGCCTGCAAGTACAGGAACGGCTTACCAGCCAAATAAAGGCCTGTATACAAAAAACACTGAATCCGCTTGGAGTGATGGTTGTTATCGAAGCTCAGCACATGTGTATGCAAATGCGTGGTGTGGAAAAGCAAAATTCTATTACCACCACATCCGATTTTACAGGGGTGTTTGAACAAGCCAAAACCCGCGAAGAATTTATTAACCTTATCCGACAGAAATAAAAGAAACAAATATGTTTTTTCTATAGACATTATATTCAATAAAACTATATATGATTAAAAATCAATGAATTTGAAATTCTAAAATTATGTAGACCGCAAGCAATAATCATGACTAAA
>NZ_JARXWE010000028.1 GCF_029893235.1 Dysgonomonas sp. PH5-45 | reverse complement strand
AGAGATTGAGCAAATATTCAACGCGCTTATTTCATTGATAATAAATAATTTAACTAAACAAATCAGCGAATTGTTTCAACTACTGATTCGCATTATTAGCTATCTAGTATTCATTTCAGTCGTTCTATCTCCTTTTTTATTTCATCTATTACTTCCTTATTCATAATTTCTTTTCTTTCCCCATTTTTTGCAGAAAAGAGATAAAACACTTTCCCTCCAAACTCTTCTGTGAATTTAATGTGGGTTTCAGCTTGCAAATTATACTCTTTAAATATTTCCGAAAGTTGTATACCCGCATTAACAGGTTTTATTTGCAGCCCGATATATTTTTCATTAACTTTTATATAAAAATCAACATTAAATAATCTATCCCATTCATCAGAAGCAGGTTCTATTTTTATATTCAATATTTTTTGCAATTGCCCATAGATCGTACTTATTTCAGTCATGTAGCCATCAAATGTTCTGTCTATAACTAATTGAAACATGTAGTCTACACAATCTTTTTCTGTAATCTCTTCAACTTCAGATTGAATAACTTCTGTAATCTTTACATACAATTTCTTTCCAAGCTCTTCAATATGTTCTTTAGGCTTTACATTTTTGAAATAATACTCACGCCATTCTCCAACATCTTTGGGCGCACATTTTCTAATAGATTCTGAAGTCGAACCTACATTTCGTTTAAAATTCAACTGAAATCGATTCATCGCACTATTTAATATCCACTCTTTTGCCATTGTCTATAGATTTAAAAATTTATTTTTATACTTAAAGCTAATTGAGTTATCGACCATTGCCAATTTTTCTTTCAATAAATGTGCATTGATAAACGTCTTATTTTTCAAATATAAGTAAGCCATTAAATGATTTTCCGAATCGTGTTTTATTTCATCATATTTAAGAAAAACCTTTTTACCTTTTAGTTTTTTGTAAAGAAAATCTATTGCTTCTTTATTAACATTTAAGTTTTGCTTAATGCCAATTAATCTAATAATCAAATCGTTATTTAATTTAATTAATTCGGGAGAAATAATTTCTTTCACAAAGAAAAACTCTTCTCGCTTTCCTACACTTTCAGCATCTATTTTTGAACCATATTGTATTTTTTTAATATCAATTTTTTTATTCAACTTGTGCGTATCTATAAACTGATATGGAAGTTTTTTTATTTCTTTTTCAAAACCCTGTAAGATAGGCTTTTGTTGAATAAATTCAGTTTTAATCTTGGAAAAGACATCACTACCTCCAATTTTTTCTTCAATAATCGGAATAAATTCAGAATTGATTTCATACCCAATGGAGTTTCGATATAGTTTTTTCGCCACTGCTGCAGTTGTTCCACTTCCCATAAAAGGATCTAAAACAGTTTCATTTGGAAATGAAAACATACGAATAAGCCGATAAGGCAATTCTTCAGGAAACATCGCTAAATGCTTATCTTGTTTTACTCCTGAAAAATACCAATGTCCATTGAAATATGTGTTCCATTCTTCATTGGTCATTGCCGAATTTTCTTTTTGTTCTTTGGTCGGTTGTGGAGATTTTCCCTGCTTTTTGAAAAGCAAAATATATTCAAAATCCAATTTAACAATTCCATTTCTTGGATATGGGAAGCTTCCCATTATACTCGCTCCTCCCGAAGTGTTCATTGTAGTTGTTTTCTGCCAAACGATTTGTCCCATAAAATCAAAACCAATTGCTTCACAAAACTTTATGATTTCAGTATGAATTGGAATTATTTTGTAACGACCATAATAAGTTGAACGAGCAAATTGATCTCCAATATTTATGCAAAGTCGACAACCATCGTGTAATACCCGATAACATTCTTGCCAAACTATATTCAAATGATTTATATATGTTTCATAATCATCATGAAATCCGATTTGATTTTCTGACCCATAATCCTTTAATTGCCAATAGGGTGGAGAAGTAACTATTAAGTGAACACTTTTATCTTCGAGTTCGCTCATTTGCCTGCTATCCCCATTTATTATCTTATGAATTGTTGTTATATTCATTTTTAAATTTATTCTTTCTCTTACAAAGATAATGTTTTTCGTATCATGCTTGGAGGATATTTTTAGATTTCACACAAAGCAAAATGTTTTTTTGAGCGAAGGATTAAACATAACTTGTTTTAGCTCTTCTAAGACAAAAAAACTTTTTCCGAAAAGCGATAAAGAAAGAATGCTTTTGTTAATTCTTTTACCATATTCAACCCTTAAAATCTATACTATGCGAACTAATGTTATTAAGGCGTACAGAAATGAAATTATAAAAAACTCACGCATTTGCCGTAGTTATAATTCTTTTATTTTGACTTCTTCCAAAACAATTCTTCCCGATATCATGTTATAAGGATAGTTATTGATGATGACATTAACAAACCGTTAATTAAAAAATAAACATATAGACTGTAGCTATAAAGTATAATTATTATCAATTTAATTTATGGCCATATTTGATTTTTAATTATTACATTTGTCTATAATCGGAAAATATTAATAAATAAACTTTATAACTATGAGTGCTTCAACATTAAAAGAAAAGAAAACAACTTCAGCTAATGCTGAAATAGGTGAATTTTTGGGAAAGATATTTTCTTTCAACAACAGTCTTAAACTGCATCACTGGCATGTAACAGGCAAGGCCAGCTATTCTCAGCACATTGCCCTCGACCAGGCAATAGCCGACCTTCTGGACGCGACCGACCGTTTGGTAGAGACATCGTATGCCTTGAATGGCGATTTGGATATAGTAATCCCCGAAACTAAAAACCCGACGGATATAATAAAACATGCGGAAGATTTTTTCAAATACTCCGACAAACAAAGGGTTTTGTTTCCCGAAGCTTTCACACAAGCCATCATCGACGACTATCAGGAAGCAATACAGCAACTTCTTTATAGACTAAAAAGGCTACAATAAAATAAGATAACCAATTTCTCGATTGGACAAACAAGAGCTATCCTCTCTATGGGGGATGGCTCTTGTTGTTTGTTTACAACAACATCCGGAATTTATGGCATCTATTTCGGGCTAAAACCGGCAATCATCCTTCGATTACTAAACTCAGAATATACCCAGCAGTAAATTTTCAATTGCCTTAACAGCCTCACGGCGAGGGCAAGTAAAATTATTTACCATCACAACGAACGAGTATTTTTTGTCCTGCGTAAAGTAATATCCGGCATAACATTGCACACCGGCTATACTTCCGCTTTTTACTTTCACCTTGCCTTCAAGGCGACTTCCTTTGAGCAAGCCGCGAACAGTTCCTTCTTTGCCCGCAGCAGGAAACGACTGATAGTAACGGTTCCAGCTCGTTCCGCTACGTTGCATATACGAAAGAACAGAGCAAAGGAATTCGCTGCTCACGGCGTTCGATGGCGATAGACCACATCCATCGTACATAAACAGAGCGTTCACGTCCAAACCCTTTGTCTTCCAGAACGATTTAATTTGACCGACGCCTTCGTTCAAAGGTTCGGAATAAACTTTTTTATCTCTCACCCGCCCGATAGCACGAATAAGGTGTTCCGAAAAATGATTATTACTGCGGAAGTTTATCACCTTCACTATTTCCCACAAAGGGGGAGACTGATGCGTGTATATCTTCTCGTATTCAACCTGAAAGCTTAGTTCCGAAGAAAACATATTTTGCAGGTACTCCCTCCGTTGAGTTCTGACTCCCTGCACTTCGTATCCATGCTTATTTAAGTTAGCGGCAAGTGTTTGCCCAAGAAACAAACCGGGGTCAGGGATATCGCCCTTTATCGAGAAAGAGGCTTTTGCGGCCGGAATATCGCCCATCAGCAAACGGTGGCACGAAAACGGCTCGCCACAGATATAACCATTATCCTGTCCGCTTTTGTTCAGCTGCAGCATATTGGTAAATTTAAGACAATCGACCGCAGGCTCTGTCCTTAATATCCGGGGACACGAATCGGTATTCACCGTATTCATCACAAGGCGATAAGTGTTGTCAAAAACGCTGATACCATAAGCACCTGCTGCAAAATAGTTGCCCAAATCTTCCCTTATCCATTTGCTGGAAACCCCTTTATAGCCAAAATAGCTGTCGTCGACCAAAATTTGTACGCTTTTGGAGTTTACCTTTTCTTTGATGGCAGCTACCCACCGATTCAGAAACTCGCTTGCCGGATCGGAAATATATTCACTGCCCAGAGTAGGGTCGCCATAGCCTTTCACTATAATCAACCTCGGCACACTACGGTCGGCATAGAGTTCTGTTTTGAAGCGGAAATCAGCCCCCAAAAGCTCCATGGCGGTAGCTGTGGTCAGGGCTTTGAGTACAGATGCCGGAGTCAACGATTTTTTGGAATTATATTCGTGTACGGTTTTTCCGGACTCGTCTTTCACACAGACCGAAAGGTTTGCGTTTTCAAATCCTTTGGCACTGACAAACACCTCCAACGCGTTTTTTTTAGCCTGTCCAAAAGCCACAAGAGGGAGCATAATCCATAAAACAGCAAGTATATACCTCATATTCCTTTATCAAAAAAACAGTAATATTAAAAAATCGGATATCTTTGTAAAGATATAAATAAATACGATAACAATATGTCTAACAGATTTGACCGTCCGTTTACTTTCGACAGAGTTGTCCGCCTACTGATAAGCACCCTCTTGTTTGGTTTCGCAATCTACATGATTTATGTGCTCAGCAGTGTTTTGCTTCCTTTTCTTGTGGCATGGCTCATTGCCTACCTGATGAATCCGTTGGTTCGCTTCTTTCAGCGGAAACTGCATCTTAAAAACAGGCTTGCAGCCGTAACGCTTACCTTTTTTCTTGTTGTTTGCATTCTTACGGGAGCCGGTTTTTTGATAACCCCCATGATAGAAAAAGAAATAATCCAGATAAACGACCTGATAGCCTCTTACCAACTGCAAACCATTACCATAGACGGCATTCCGATGAGTGTTCACGACTTTTTGGTAGAGCATGTCGATTTCAACAGGATTAAAGAAGCCTTGTCGAAAGAGCAAGCCTCCGAAACCCTCAAATACCTGCTGCCTGCCGTTCAGGAATTCCTATCGAGCAGTATCTCCTTTATATTAGGCTTTACCGTAGTATTTATTGTGTTGCTATACCTTATCTTTATCCTGCTCGATTACGACAAGATAAACCTGCTTTGGCGGGAACTTATCCCTCCCAAGCACCGCCCTTTTGTAAACAAGCTTGCGCTCGATGTTGAGAAAAGCATGAATACATACTTCCGGCATCAGGCTCTTATATGTGTCATTGTGGGGATATTGTTCGCAATATGCTTCCAGATAATAGGGCTACCGCTGGCCATACTGATGGGTGTCATCATAGCCGTCCTGCACATGGTTCCTTATATGCATGCGCTGAGCCTTTTGCCTGCCGTTCTGCTTTGTTGGTTGAGGGTATCGCAAACGGGCGAAAGCTTCTGGCCTTACGTAGGAATAGTGGTGCTGATATATATAGGCATACAGTGTATAATAGATTTAATACTGATTCCTAAGATAATGGGGCGCGCCATGGGAATGAACCCAGCAATCATACTGCTGTCATTATCAATCTGGGGTTCGCTGCTGGGCATTGTCGGCATGATTATCGCTATCCCCACCACAACACTGCTGATTTCTTACTATCAACAATTTATAAACAAGATGGACGACGACAGTGCCGAAAAACTCGTTGAAAAGATGGAGGAAGAAACGCAGAAAGAATAGTTTTTCGTATCTTTGGTTTCTGTATTTATAAACTAAACATCATCATGCAATTAACAGCAAAATTGATACAAGTGCTGCCCCTGCAAACGGGTGTGGGACGAAACGGAGAGTGGAAAAAACAGGATATCGTTGTTGAAACAGACGGACAGTATCCAAAAAAAATATGTATCTCCATATGGGGCGACAAAGCCAACGAAAGTGTTTTACAGGTAGGAAACGTTTTGGATATCTCATTCGACGTTGAAAGCCGTGAGTATAACGGCCGCTGGTATACCGACGTAAAAGCATGGAAGGTAGACTTAGCTTCTCCGGCAGCAGCCATCCCCCCGGTGCCCGACTTTGCGCAGGCTCCTATCCCACCTTCGCCTCCTGTCGATTTTGGAGCAGATAGCGCGGACGATCTTCCTTTCTGAAAAAAGTATTCAAAAAATTTAAGACATTGTATTTTCAATGAAAAAAATATTGATGGGTTATAACTTTCATCGCGAAGGATTTTCTTCGCTCGAAGATAAGTTTGAACTGATTTACCCCGAAAAACAGTCCTTCAGAAAAGAAGAGATGATAGAAAAGATTGCCGAGGCCAACGTTCTTATCCCCAATTTCAGCTTCTATATAGATGCCGAAATTATGGACAGCGCTCCCAATCTGGAACTCATCGCCAACTTTGGCGTTGGTTATAACAATATAGATGTTGAATATGCCACATCGAAGGGAATTGTTGTTGCCAACACTCCCGAATCGGTATTAGAACCTACGGCCGAACTATGCTTCGGGCTTATTTTGGCAACAGCCCGCCGAATAGGGTTCTACAACAATCAGGTGCGCCAACCCGAAGGAATCGGCTGGGGATTGTACGACGAGTTGGGGTCGTCTGTTTTTGGCAAAACCTTGGGAATATTCGGCATGGGGCGCATAGGGCAGGCTGTGGCACGCAGGGCTATGGCTTCGGGTATGAAAATCGTATATCACAACCGCACACGCTTGCCGGAAGATATAGAGAATAAATACAATGCGCAATATGTAAGCTTCGAAGAGTTATTGGCGCTGGCAGACGTTCTTTCGCTAAACGCTCCCGCTACCAAAGAAACCTTCCACCTGATAGGGGAAAACGAATTTAAAAAAATGAAGCCATCAGCAATCCTTATCAATACTGCCCGTGGGGCTTTGATTGACGAAGAAGCATTGGCCGCCGCCTTGAAAAACGGAACAATCCGGGCAGCCGGGCTGGATGTATTTGAACATGAGCCCAAAATTCACCCCGAATTGCTAAAACTCAACCACAATACGGTTTTGACACCGCATGCAGGCACTCAAACATGGGAGGGACGGTTGGATATGCAGGCCGAAGTTTCAAGAAACATATTAGGCTTTTATTCCGGTGGCGAGTTTGCACGGGTAAACTAAACCAAGCCTTGATTTGATATATTGACAAATAAAGAGGTGCAAAAGATATGTTTTTGAATACATTACAGACTCTTTAACACAATTTGTTTGTCTGTCACACCTTTTTAACGTAACATTGTATCCCAACTTTGGCTTAGAGGCGAGAGTCTAAACGCAAACCGTATGCTTCTTCAAAGTTTTGGTTATACTGACTATATAATAGGTAGCAAATAAAAGATTGAAAACCAGATTCGAGAGACTGGACGATTTAATTAAGATACATTAATTTTAATATTACTAACAATTATTTAATTATGAAAAAAGTTTTACAAAGTTTGGCATCTGTAATGATGCTTTTGTTGGTTGCAACAACTGTAACCGCTCAAGACAGGCTGAAAATAAACAATGAGAATCTTAGATTCGACAGCGAAGCCTTTGCCAAAAATCTTTCAACAATGAAGCAACTTACTTCTTCTGATGCTTCTCTTTTCAAATCTACATCGTCTGATGATCCTAAATTCGGAGGATGTGTATTTCAGTTAGGTAATACAAAACCCTATACTGTTGCTACTTTTACAGCAAATGGTACTGAGCCTCTTTCTGTAATACAAGAGCAAGATCCAGAAAACCCTTACAAATACCTCTTCATTTCAGGAGTTTTGAGTGGCGATAAGTATTATACATTGAATATTGGACCTGATGGCAGCAATTATCGCAATACTGTTTTTAATGCTAATACATGGGAAGAAATTAATGTAATTACCGAATTTAGTTCTTACGCAGAAATCCCCATTTTGTTGGCTGTTGACCCGACTTCGGACGGAAGTAGGGCATATGGATTCTGTTCTGACAGTCAAAACTCAGGGATGTACCTTATCGAATATAAACTAACTGAAGATGACTTTTTCCCTGTTACAGTTATCACTGAATCACCTATCAAAACAAACCTTTCTACTATTGCTTTCGATAGCAATGGATCGCTATTCGGTATAGGTGTTAACGGTATGCTTTATGAAATTGATGTGACAAACGGAAAAATGTATGATGTAGCTTCGCTTGTAGATCCATTATTCAGCAAATTCGGAAACGGAAATTACCTTCCTATTTCTGCCATAAAATTCCCTCAAGGTGCAACAAATATTGGTAATGTTTACTATGCTTCAATGGTAATTGGTGCTGGCTCTGATCTTGGTTCACTTTTCCTTTATTTAAATTTGGAAGAAGATCAAATTGGCGTTACACTTCCTTTAGGAAAAGATGACACCAGAGCACTTGCGATTTGCGGCATGTTTGACTATTCAAAATTAAAAGGCTCTTCTATCAACGACGAACAAGCAAATGTTGTTGCTAACGTTAGAGGTGGAGAAAACACTATCAGCGTTGAGGCTGACAATGTAGAAGTTTCTGTTTACAACGCAAATGGTCAACTTGTTGCTTCTAAAACCGTTAACGGTTCTGCAGACTTCTCTGTTCAAGCAGGATTGTATATCGTTAAAGCAAACAACCAAGCAACTAAAGTTCTTGTAAAATAATTTTAGCGAAAAATAAATCTTAGCGGAGCTATCCTTGCGGGTAGCTCCGTTTTTTTGCTATATCCCCCCCTTCTATGGGGATAAAAAGGGGAGGGTATAACACAACTCAAAAGCACGCATTTTCCGTGAAATGCCTATTTTATTCGGTTTTACGTTCTAAAATGCAGTTATAAGCAGGTTTTATATTTATATTTGTAAATCAAATTTATGAATGTCTATTCAGGCCGAGGGATGAAACCCATCACCCTCCCCTTTGTAGGAACCAAATATGAATAATACTGTTTTTATACACAAAATATTACCGTTGTGTTTCTTCCTTCTTTTTCCGTTGTGTTCGTTATTTGGCAACACAGAAAAGGAATGCGACAGACTTATTGAACAGGGAATCAATGCAGCACAGAAAGAAGACTATGTGAAATCGTTAGAGTTTCTGAACGAGGCCAAAATCATTGCCGAAAACAGCAACCTGCACAAACAACACTTCTGGACTCTGACCAATATAGGCATAAACTATGCCGAAATGCTCGACTACAGCGAGGCTCTCGATAATTTTCTTGAGGCCTACAAAATTGCATTGAAACATTTGGACGCAAGAAACGAAATGAGTATCCTTAATAACATTGCCGGACTGTATCTGTTAGACAAAAAGTATGATAAAGCCGACGAATACTTCAAAAAAGTGTACGATTATGCCAAAGAAACAAAAGATAGCCTACTGATAGGGGGATGCGCCATGAACATTGCTCTGACAGGAAACTACATAAACAATGTAAAGCAAGCCGAAGAATATCTGGTCATTGCCTCCGAAATGCTGAAAAATCAGCCAAAAGAATTAATTCAAGCTAAAACATTCAGAATAAGCACACTAATACTAAAAGGAGATTACGAACAAGCCGAAAAACTATCGTTAGAGCTGATGCCTATGCTCGAAGACATAGAGTTACGCAATCTGAAAATTTCGGTACTCATACAAATCATCAAAATTAATAACAAGAAAAAGAATTACAAAAAAGCCCTCGAATATTGCCGGATGGCACTAAACAGCGATGCCAATATCGAAAACAAAGCGGAAATATACGCGCTGATGTCCAACCTATTTCAGGCCAACGGGCAATATGACAAAGCTTTGGCATACAAAGACTCAATTATGACCGCGATAGACTCGCTGAACATAATAAAAGACGGTAAACACTTTGAAAACAGCAGAATAAAATTTGAGTTGCTAAAAAACGAGAAAGAACTTTCCGACAGCCAATCCAAATTAAAAACCGAACGGATTATCTTCGTTTCGGTCATTATCATAGCTGTCATCATAACCCTTATTCTTATCTGGGCTTTCCGCAATAAATCGGTAAAAAACAAGCAACGCCAAAAAATTGTGGAATTGGAGTTGGAACAAGAGAAAAACAAAAAGATTCTGCTCGAAAAACAACTGCAAGAACAAGAAACCTTGGCTCTGCTTGAGCAAGAACGTTTAACAAACGAACAAGAAAGGCTGATGCGCGAAATAGAATCGAAAAACAGAGAACTCACAGCCAAAGCCCTGTTCTTGTCGAACCGAAACGAACTGATAGAAAATATTGTAAATTCTTTATCAGATTCGCACGAAGTATCGAACAATAAAAAACTGCTTGATAATATTCAGCAACTAAAAAATCAACTGAAAGAAAATACAGAATTGGATAGTTTTATCTCGCATTTTGAACAAATAAACCAGAATTTCATAGCAGCCCTCAGAGAAAAACACTCAAATCTGACAGCAAACGAAGTTCGATTCCTGTCGTGCATCTATATTAATTTGAATACTAAAGAGATATCATCACTGCTGAATATCACTCCCGAATATTGCAAAAAGAAAAAACAACAAATTGCTCAAAAAATGGGACTGACCAGCACATCTCTATTATATAGTTATATCTCTAAATTATAGAACCTTTTTTAACAAACATCCTGCCGTTAATATACGTTTGGCTATCAACACGTTATAAAACACCATCCTTTTTAAACCTTTATACCCTCCCTTTTTTATCCCCCTACTATGGAGGACATTTGTGTAGTATTTTCGATATTTACAAAACGACAAGTCACCGTTCCGGCATATTCTCTTGTCAAAATATTTATTTTTTTACTCGAATTAGGAACATAAAAGTAAATATTTAAACAAAAGTTAATATGGATTCTTCTATTTGATATTTTTTGTAGTTTATCGAAAATTTAAATCAAAATCAAAAATTATGTAATGATAATTTAGATTTATCGCATTCTTAAATTTTTTAACTTTACCCTTAATCCCAAATACTTTTAACTTTAAATTATAACGCAACATGAAACACATCTATTCACTTCTATCTGTTTTGTTACTTAGTTGTGCGATTCTTGTATATGGACAAGAGCCTGCTATGACAATAAAGACCCTTGCGGTCAGCGGAACTAATTTCTATTTTCATTTATCGTCTCATACTCCCGACGTTAAAGTAACTGTCGATTTTGGAGAGGGAACAACTCCTAAAGAATTTACTTTGGGCAACGATACTTTGACTGAAATCAGAGGAACAACCGCGGCCGACCAAACCATAAAAGTATACGGCAATGCCGAAAGCCTGCTTTCTTTAAGATGTCCCGATGGCTATTTCATTACATCGATAGACGTCAGCAAATGTACAACAATGCAGGCCATTCATTGCGACAACAATGAACTTCGGGAAATAGATGTAACTAACATCCCCAGCCTGATATACCTGTCGCTTCGCGCCAGCAAACTTACGGCCATAGATGTATCCAAGAATCCTAATCTGAAATATCTGTATCTGTCGTCCGGATATACAATCGAAAGCCTTGATGTATCTAAAAACCCTGAATTAGAATTATTGAATATCAGCGATTGCCGTACAATAAAATCGCTGGATGTATCTAAAAACCTGAAAATGATATCACTGTCGTGCGATGCCTGTCCAATTACAGAAATAGATGTTTCTAATCTTACAGAGCTGCAAAGTTTGGTTACTTCATATACCTTTATCGAATCGTTAGACGTTTCTAAGAATACAAAACTGACATCGTTATATTGCTCGGTAAGTAACCGATACGATAAATACATAAGGTCGTTAGACATTACAAACCTTCCCGATTTAGAGATTCTGTTTTGCTCAGGACAAAAATTGACGGAGCTCGATCTAAGCAAAAACACAAAACTGAAATCTCTGTTCTGCTCAAACTGCCTGCTTTCCAGCTTAGACCTTTCTAATTGTCCGGAACTTCTGGAAATAAGTTTGTTCAGTAACTACTTCACTTTCGCAACCTTGCCCGTACTTGACCTTGGATTTTATGTTTATAGCCCTCAAAAGAAAATAAGTGTGCCCCAAAATATTAAAACCGGTGAAGAATTCGACCTAAGCGACCAACTTCTTGTTGATGGCAATATGACAAAATATAAATGGAAAACAAAAGCCGGCAAAGCATTGCAACAATATACAGATTACATTGTTTCGGAAGGAAAAACAACTTTCTTGAAAACACAATCGGATAGCGTTTTCTGCGAAATGGAAAATTCCTTTTTCCCCGGTCTTGTCATTTCTACAACAAACGTTCACGTAGAGCAGGGCTCAGGCATAGACAACGCATCTATGAGTACAACACAAGTATTTGCCGAAGATAATACAATAAACATCTCAGTTGTTGAATCTTGCCGGGCAATGGTGTTTGATATTTCGGGAAAAATGATTTCTGAAAAACAGCTTCAGGCAGGCAACAATCAGATAGTAATTTCTCAACCGGGAGTTTATTTCGTCAAAATAAATAACAGTAGAAGCACCGGTACCCATAAAGTACTGATTAAATAAAAGTATAATTACAAGAAAGGGAGGATACGTCCACAAGAGTTCCTCTAAAAAGCATCCTCCCTTTCATTTTTATCGTTTTTAATAACTTAATACTAAACGAATATGAAAAAAACACTCCTCTGCATATTGATGTTATTCTGCGGATTCCTTTTTGCATCTGCCGAACAAGAGCCAATAGTCTCTTTCAAATGCGAAACAATGCACCAAATTACACTGAGAATGGTTGCCAGTCCTCCCGGGAGTATAACGATCGACCCCGGAAACGGAGTAACCTCAACACAGTTTATAACAAGCGGGTTCAATACAGTGAATATAACCCCCGCAGGGACGCAAGAGGTTAAGATATATTCAGACGAAGCGGTTTTAACGATGCTCACAGTATCGTCGGCTCAGCTCTCCGAAATAGACCTTTCTAAACTCACGGCCCTAACCGAGCTTACAGTGATACTCAATCCGTTGCTCACATCGCTCGATATATCGAAAAACACAGCCTTGAAAACTCTTACCTGCAACGACAATGGGCTTACAACCCTGGATGTAACCAAAAATACGGCACTAACCAAGATTTTTGCTCCCAACAATCAGCTCACTTCTCTTGTTTTTGGAGCGAATACAGCTTTGGCTACTCTCGATTGTTATGGTAATTTGCTGCCATCGCTCGATGTAAGCTCTCTTACGGCATTGTCACGATTCAATTGCTCAAGCAACCGCCTTGCAGCCTTAGACCTTAGCAAAAACACCAATTTGACAGAAGTAAACTGCAGTAACAATAATTTTAAATTCAGTACACTTCCTATCAAAAAATCGAACTGGAATACTTACACCTTCTTCCCACAAAATGCTGTTGAAATAGAAAAAGAAGTCAGCGAAGTGGATTTGTCGTCCGAAAAACTGGTGAACGCCGTTGCTACTACCTATTCTTGGAAAACAAAGGCGGGGACAAACCTTGTTGAAAATTCCGATTTCAGCATATCGGAAGGCATAACAACTTTCCTGAGAAATCAGAACGACAGTGTGTATTGCCAGATGGAAAATACCGCATTCCCCGGACTTGCATTAATAACAAGCTTAACGAAAGTGGCAGAGATAGCTCAGGAAGACCCTATTGCTACATTCCAGACAAGTGCCGATATAGATAAAGAATTCACTCTCCGCACTATGGCCAAAACCGGAGGTGTAATTAAAATTGACAATGGCGACGGTGTGTTGCAAGACTATACCGTAGAAACCAGCAACACCAAACTCACTATCACCGTAAAAGGGTCTACCATAAAGATATACGACCCCAACGACATTAAGCTTACAATGTTTAGTCTGAGCGACGCGTCCATTACATCAATCGATGTTTCTAATCTTACAGAACTGTTCTTCCTGAGTGTGTACGGAAACCTGCTGACCAGCTTAGACGTATCTAAAAACCTGAAACTCGAAGAGCTAAACTGCTCAAACAATCAACTGACAGAATTGGATATAACCAACAACACGGAACTAACAGTACTGTATGTACAGCAAAACGAATTCGCAGACATCGACATAAGTAAGAATACAAAACTTACAATGTTCTATTGTTTCTCTAATAAACTGACAGGCTTGGACGTTTCTAAACACACTGCCCTGAAAGAACTAAGATGCGGTGATAACGCGTTCGGCTCTATCGACGTATCTCAAAACGCGAACCTTTCGCTATTGGATTGCAGCAAAACAGGTATAGCATCGTTAGATATTTCGAAGAACGAAAATCTTACATACATAAATTGCAGCGACAATATGTTGTCGGAGTTGGATTTTTCTAACAACCCAAAACTTAGCCAGATACATTGTGCCGGAAACTTCTTAAAATTCAGCACCTTACCACTCAAACAAGCGGCATGGACAAATTATGCTTATGCTCCACAGGCAAACATTGCGATAGCCGTAACCACAAATCAGACTGTAGACCTAAGCAGCGAAGCTGTGGTAAACGAAGTGCCTTCAACCTATAAATGGATTACAAAGGAAGGTATAGAGCTTGTAGAAGGTACTGACTATTCGGTTCGGGGTGGCGTAACTTCGTTCTACACAGCACAGTCTGATAGTGTATATTGCGAATTGTCGAACACCCAATTCCCTCTTTTTACTGCCACCAATAAGTCGTTAAAGACAAGCATGACTTATATCGAAACACTTGCCGGTATTTCCGATACAAAAGTAACTTTCGGTAAAGTATATGCCCAGAATGGTGTAATTGTAATAGATTCCCAATACGCTTCGTTGGCTAAGGTTTACGATGCTTCGGGACGCCAGGTTACAGACGCGCAATTGGAAAACGGACCTAACGAAATAGCTGTTCACTCAGGTATATTTGTAGTGGAACTTATAGCAAACGAAGGAACATCCACTCATAAAGTTATTGTGAAATAACTCTCTTTTATAGATAATGTTAGATAAAGAATGAGTTTCATTTAGAACTCAAAAAAAATACCCAAGTAAGATGAAGTTTCACATCCTTGCTTGGGTATTTTTATTTCATGTTTTTTTTATTGGCGTTCACGCTCACGCCCCAATAAATAAGCCTTTCATTCAATACAATTTGGGTATTTTACCCACCAAAAAATAGTACATTAACTTTTTTCATCCTCCTCTACCCCTGTTTCTGAGGCAGGTTGCGAGGAAGCTATTGACTCTTGCGCCTTGAGTTCCATTATCTGTTTTCTGAAACTTTCGTTCCGGAGTATTTTTTTGAGTGCTATCTCAGCGGCTTTTTGCTGCGATTCTTTTTTTGAGTAACCTTTAGATACACCCGCTTTCTGCCCCAACAGATACACGGCTGTTGTAAATATCGGATTATTGTTTTCGTCTGTTTGCGCATCTATCAGAGTAAACGTTACCTCTATTTTGTTTTTCTGCCCCCACTCTATCAGCCGCGACTTAAAGTTTATTTCCTTTTGAGCCACAACATCAATATTCAGAAAATCTTTGATGAGCCTTTCGAGAACAAATTTTTTCGTTTTACGGTATCCCTGATCCAGATAGATAGCACCTATCAAAGCCTCAAGGGCATTGCCATACATATGTGTTTTGTGGGTAGACGACCGTGTAGATGCCTTTATAAGCTTGTCTATGCCCAGTTCTAAGGCCAGGCGGTTCAATGTTTCGCGTTGAACGATTCTTGAGCGTATATCGGTCAGGAAACCCTCTTTCTTATACTCAAATTCCTTGAATACGATGTCCGCGACAATAGCGTCAAGAATAGCATCGCCCAAGAACTCCAAGCGTTCGTTATTAATCCACCTACCGTCTTTCATCTTTATCGAAGACGACTTATGCAACAGAGCCTGCTTATAGAGAGTGATATTGTATGGATAGAAATGCAATATCTTGTAAAAAGAACAATAAGGCTCCCTCCCACGTTTGGGAAGAAGCCTTACTGATCGATATAATTTCTTCAGCACTTTTTTACTTTACAAACTTCTTAACTATTATACACGCATTATGTCCGCCAAACCCAAAGGTGTTTGACAATGCGGCGTTAACCGTTCTTTTTTGCGGTTTGTTGAATGTCAGATTCAACTTGTAGTCTATTTCAGGGTCTTCGTCACCTTCCGTAAAGTTGATTGTTGGAGGGATGATGTCGTTTTGCACGGCAAGAGTACAGAAAAGCGTTTCTAAAGCTCCTGCGGCACCAAGCAAATGACCTGTCATTGATTTAGTTGAACTGATATTCATGCTATACGCATGATCGCCGAACACGGCTTTGATGGCTTTCAATTCCGAAGGATCGCCAACGGGAGTCGATGTTCCGTGAACATTTACGTAATCAACCTCCGTAGGGTTCAGTTGCGCGTCATTGAGCGAGTTTTGCATCACCAATTTTGCACCAAGCCCTTCGGGGTGAGATGCTGTAAGGTGATAAGCATCGCCCGACATACCTCCGCCCACAACTTCGGCGTATATTTTAGCTCCACGAGCAAGAGCATGCTCCAATTCTTCAAGAATAAGGCATGCGGAACCTTCGCCCAACACAAACCCGTCGCGGCTGGCGCTAAACGGACGAGAAGCCGTTTGCGGAGAGTCGTTTCTGGTAGAAAGGGCATTCATGGCATTGAAGCCTCCTATTCCCGAACTGCAAACCGCGGCCTCAGACCCTCCGGTTACCACAGCATCGGCTTTACCCAGACGGATAATATCGAAAGCAGTGATTGCACTATGGGTAGACGAAGCACATGCCGACACCGTTCCGAAGTTAGGACCTCGCAAACCGTGCCTGATTGAAATTATTCCGGCAGCAATGTCCGAAATCATTTTAGGGATAAAAAACGGATTAAATTTAGGGCCTAATTCTTGATGGGTATAATAGCTGCCCACCTCTTCTTCGAAGGTTTTGATACCTCCTATTCCGGCCGAAAAGATAACGCCTATACGATCGCGGTTTTCTTTCTCGAAATCGAGACCCGAATCTTTAATTGCTTCTTCCGACGAAGCTATGGCAAGTTGTGTGTATCTGTCGCATTTACGAGCTTCTTTTCTGTCCAGATATGCCGCTATATCGAAGTCTTTAACTTCGCAGGCAAATTGGGTTTTAAATTTCGAAGCATCGAATTGAGTAATAGGCCCGGCTCCACTTACTCCCTCAAGGGCATTTTTCCATGTGGCTTCCACATTGTTGCCCAGTGGCGTAACTGCACCCAAGCCTGTTACTACTACTCTTTTTAATTCCATAAATTTCTTTAGAAATTATTATTTTGCATTTGCTTCGATATAAGAAACTGCGTCTCCTACTGTAGCGATTTTTTCTGCTTGATCATCTGGAATAGAAATACCGAATTCTTTTTCAAATTCCATGATAAGCTCAACTGTGTCAAGCGAGTCTGCTCCTAGATCGTTAGTGAAGCTAGCTGCGTTAGTAACTTCTGTTTCTTCAACGCCTAATTTATCTACGATAATCGCTTTTACTTTTGATGCTACGTCTGACATAACTTTCTGATTTTAATTATTAATTAATTATTTATTTATAATTTTGTCGGTGCAAAGAAACATTTTTTTATTGATATTTGCAAAGAAATGCATTAAAATTGCACATTTTGTTGCGTTTTGTGCATAAAGTTATTCCTTATTTATATGTCTAATATTGCTATTTTTGCCTCAGGGTCAGGCTCTAATGCCGAAAACATCGTTCGCTTTTTTGAGAACGACCCCGATATATCTATTTCTATAATCGTATCCAACAAACCGGATGCTTACGTACACCAGAGAGCAAAAAAGCTGGGTGTTCCATCCGTTACATTCTCTAAATCCGACTTTGATACTACCTCCAAAGTATTGGATTTAATGACGGAGCATCACATAGACCTCATCGTACTTGCTGGCTTTCTTATAAAAGTACCCGCCAATCTGATTGAGGCCTACCCTCATTCCATCGTAAATATACATCCAGCACTGCTCCCTAAATTCGGAGGCAAAGGAATGTATGGCGATAATGTACACAAAGCCGTTGTTGAAGCCAAAGAAACCGAAACCGGCATAACTATACATCATGTAAACTCAAATTACGACGAAGGCGATATCATATTTCAGTCCAAATGCAAGATAGACCCCAACGATAACCCCGATATGGTTGCCGCTAAGGTACACGAACTGGAATACGAATATTTCCCCCAAATAATAAAAGGATTGCTCAAATAAGCAATCCTTTTGTTTTTCTATTATCGATCCTCTCCCTTAAAGGAGGAAGATGGGATTATCTTTTACTTTTCTTTTTGGTGGTTACATACCAAATTTCCCCGTAAGGATTTGTTGTATCTTTAGTCTTGAAGGTTTTAGACAGTATATCCGATTTTGATAGTTTATCTACGACTTTCTTTTCAACCTGAACTCCATCTATAAAGTAAGAGGGCCCGTCATATTCAAACTCAGGCTCGTGGGCTTTCTCCTCCGGGGTTTCGTCCAAGAAAGACTCATAGTTGCCGGAAGAACTAACATTTGAATTATTACGTCTGTTGCCAGCCCGTCCCAGAATATTTGACGGATTTTCTTTATACGATTCCTTTTGAAGCTTTTCGAGCAAGCTTTCGGTAGCAAGAGCCGCCTCTTCCATATTTTTGTAAGTAGGCTCTAACTTTTTCTTCTTAGATGCAGCCTTCTTGCTGTCTTTGGCTGGTGTTTGAGCAGCCACCGTATCTTTGTCTTTTTCGGTTTGTTTTGCTTGATTATCTTCTACAACTTCGCTTATTACTGGAGTTTTTCTTATTATTTGGGACACTGTTTCTTTTTGAGATTCCGCACGCAATTCCGAACCACTTTCTTCCTCCGGCTCGTTTACCGGAACAATTGTTTTTCTGATAGGTACTACTGGTTCTGCGTCATCAGTTTCTGCCATTAATTCTGTTTTATTCACTGATACAATCTCAGCTACAATCTCTTCTTTGGGTGCTTCTTTCACTATTATTTCTACATTTTCAGAAATAGGCAGTGCTTCGGGTTTTTCAATTTCAGCTACCAATTCTGTCTCTATCGGAGCATCCAAAACCACTTCTTCGGGAACAGATACAATCGGTTCTGCTTCTACAACTTCCTCGGGGGATGCCAATTCCGCTATGATAGTTTCTTCGGGTGCTGATTCCGTTTGTGCCACCTCGGCAATATCCACTGGTACAACTTCGGTTGCAATATCTTCTACTTCGGAAGCTTCTTTCACTATTATTTCTACATTTTCAGAAATCGGCAGTGCTTCGGTTTTTTCAATTTCAGCTACCAATTCTGTCTCCGCTTCTTCGGGTGCAGACAAAACCACTTCTTCGGGTGCAGTAGTTTCAACCTCATCCTTTATTACAGCTTCTTCGGCCACTGCTTTCATAATCTCTGAAATTAGCGGAACCTCAGCTTCTTCAACTTCGGCCACCAATTCAGTTTCGGGTTCTTTTAGCGATTTTATTAGAATATTCGGAGCAGCTTCCTCGGGGGTAGACGCAACTTGCGCCGTTTCTTCCTTTTTTGCCAGAACGGGTGGTTGGTCAGCAACAATAGGATTATCTATCGTCTTTATTATTTCCTTGACAGGTGCATTTTCGACCGTAATTAATTCTTGAGGCTCTTCGTCCTCCACCGGGTCTATTCTTTTTTGGCGTGGATCGTATGTATAAACCATAACTCCGTCACTGTCTACACGAAAGCTTTGGTTTGACGATAGTTTTACTTTATTTTTTTTGGCATTAGCAATAGAATCCTGCTTGAGAGCTGATTCTTTATTTCTTGAATTAGCCGTATTATTGTTCTGTGCACCCAGCACAGAACAGATAAATAAGTGTAATACTAATATTAGAAATTTAAATATTTTATTTATCATTCTTAAAATGAAAGCATTATTTATAACCCTAAATGTGTAAAATCCGTAAATCGTTTTGTGTAAGGTACAAATCTCATAAATCGATGCAAAAATACTTCTTTTCTACCAAACTATGATACATCTACTCATTTTTTATCTATTTTAAAGAATAATAGCTGCAAAAAAAGCATTCCTATTATTAAAACATATAATAACATCAGATTCTGTCAAGAACTTTTTCTATCAGGTTTTCTATCGACCCTTTATAATTGGCATCCGACTCTCCCGCCAAACGGTTAGCTATAATGCCGCACACGGTCATCGCTTTGTGTCCCATCAAACGGCTCAATCCTGCCAGAGGAGCGCTTTCCATTTCGTAGTTGGTTATCACCTCTGTGTTGTATTTAAACGTTTCTATTCTGCTGTTCAAATCAGGGTCGGCCAGCGGCATACGTACATAACGCCCCTGAGGGCCATAAAACCCGATAGCCGATATTGTTACCCCTTTTATCATATCATGTCCAACACGGTCCACAAGTTCCTCGTCGGCACTCACCACGTAGGGCGAACAATGTAGAGCCGACCAATTTACATGCGCCTTGAAGGCTTCTTCAAAATCTGTCAACGTAACCTTTTCGCGCCCCCGGTAATAATTCAGCACCCCATCAAAGCCTATCGACTTTGCCGCAACAACATACGAGCCAATAGGGCAATGCGGCTGCAAACCACCCGAAGTGCCCACCCGCACCAATGTAAGCTGGCGAAACTCCTTACGTACCTTGCGTGTTTCGAAATCGATATTTGCCAGAGCATCCAGTTCGGTCAATACAATATCTATGTTGTCGGGACCTATACCGTGCGAAAGAGCTGTAATACGCTTCCCCCGATATGTTCCCGTAATGGTGTGAAACTCACGGCTGCGAATATCGCATTCCACTGTGTCGAAAAAGGACGCTGTCAGGTCAACCCTGTCGGGGTCGCCCATCAAGACAATCCTGTCGGCAAGTTGTTCGGGTTTCACATGTAGATGAAAAATGCTTCCATCGTCATTTATAATCAGTTCTGATTCGGGTATTGTTCTCATATTAATTACATACAAGCAACCTTAAATGTTGCTACACTCCCAAAGATAAGAATAAAAAACCGTATTTTTGTGTTTTAAATCATACTTTTTTTAGCTAATGAAGATAACATTACTGGTTATAGGTAAGACCGATGCCGGATATTTTGTTGAAGCTATCCGCGAATACGAAAACCGGTTGAGCCACTACATTCCCTTCGAAATGCAGGTGATTCCCGACCTAAAAAACTCGAAAAACCTTACCACCGACCAACAAAAAGAAAAAGAAGGCGAACTGATACTAAAAACCCTACAAGCCGGCGATTATGTGGTTCTGCTCGACGAAAACGGACGGGAGCATACCTCCCTGCAATTTGCGTCATATATCGAAAAGAAAACCCACACCGTGGCCAAACGTTTGGTATTTATGATAGGAGGCCCTTACGGATTTTCGGATAAAGTGTACGAAAAAGCCGCCGAGAAAATATCCCTCTCCAAAATGACATTCTCGCACCAAATGATTCGCCTTATTTTCACGGAACAACTGTACAGGGCTATGACCATTCTCAACAACGAACCCTATCATCATCAATAAGGATGTTTTTTTAACTCAAATGGTGAGATAAACCTTCGTTATTTATTCTTGTCTGCCTCTAAATCATTATATTTGTTCCCCTAAAACTAATCAGAAAAACGATGAATAAAATTGTTGAGAAAGAACACTTCTCGGCTAATGTAATAAAATTAGTTGTTGAAGCCCCTCTTATCGCCCGTAGCCGCAAAGCCGGACACTTTGTTATCGTGAAAGTAGGCGAGAAAGGCGAACGCGTTCCGCTAACCATTGCCGAAGCCGACGTAGAAAAAGGCACAATCACCCTTGTAATACAAACAGTTGGTGTTTCTACCAATAAACTCTGCGCACTGGAGGTTGGCGATAGCATAACCGACCTTGTTGGCCCTCTGGGGCGTGCCACACACATAGAAAACTTCGGAACGGTGGTTTGTGCAGGAGGTGGCGTAGGTGTTGCCCCAATGCTTCCCATCATAGAAGCCATGAAAAAAGCAGGCAACAGAGTTGTTTCGGTTCTGGCAGCGCGGAGCAAAGACTTAATAATTCTTGAGGAGCAAGTCCGCAAACATTCCGACGAAGTAATCATCATGACCGACGACGGCTCTTACGGGCAAAAAGGTCTTGTAACAGACGGGGTCGAAGCCGTTATCAATCGCGAAAAAGTTGACCTCTGCGTAACGATAGGCCCTGCCATTATGATGAAATTCGTATCCCTGCTCACCAAAAAATATAATGTGCCTACCATGGCATCCTTGAATACTATTATGGTAGACGGAACAGGCATGTGCGGAGCCTGCCGTATTACGGTGGACGGAAAAGTACGCTTCGTTTGTGTAGATGGCCCCGAGTTCGATGCACATAAAGTCGATTTTGATGAAATGCTGTTACGCCAGCGTGCATATAAATAACCTTTCGTTTCATCCAAAAAAACATTCAAGAAAATGACAAGACAAGAATATATGCAGCAAAAACGCAGCGAAGCATGGAGAGACGAACTCCGCAAAAGCGTTAAAGCAAAAGAAAGAGGCGAACGCCCACGAGTTCATATGCCCGAACTCGACCCCGAAATCCGTAGCCATGAGCTAAAAATGGAGGTGAACCAAGGGCTTACCGAAGAGCAAGCCGTTTTTGAAGCAGGCAGATGTCTGGATTGCGCTAATCCCACTTGTGTAACAGGTTGCCCTGTTGAAATTAACATACCTACATTCATAAAAAATATAGAACGGGGCAATTACCTCGAAGCAGCACGCACCCTGAAAGAAACGAGTGCCTTGCCTGCCGTATGCGGGCGTGTATGTCCACAGGAAAAACAATGCGAAAGCAAATGTATATACATCCAAAAGATGGGCAAAGAACCCGTTGCCATAGGTTACCTTGAGCGGTTTGCAGCCGATTACGAACGCCTAAGCGGACAAATATCCGTGCCGGAGATACCCAACCGAAACGGCATTAAGATTGCGGTAGTTGGTTCCGGTCCTGCCGGACTATCGTTTGCGGGCGATATGGTGAAACGAGGGTACGACATTACCGTTTTTGAAGCCTTGCACGAAATTGGTGGGGTTCTGAAATACGGCATCCCTGAATTCCGTTTGCCAAACGATATAGTTGATGTAGAGATAGACGTTTTGCGCAAATTGGGTGTTAAGTTCGAGAAGAACTGCATCGTAGGCAAAACCATCAGCTACGAAGACCTGCATACTGCCGGATTTAAAGGCATCTTTGTGGGTAGTGGCGCCGGATTACCCAACTTTATGGGAATACCGGGCGAAAACCTTATAGGCATCATGTCGAGCAACGAGTACCTCACCCGTGTGAACCTGATGGACGCCTCGAATCCCGAAAGCGATACACCCGTGCAATTAGGCAAAAAAGTTGCGGTGGTAGGTGGTGGCAACACAGCGATGGATGCTGTGCGCACAGCCCGCCGTTTGGGGGCAGAAAGGGCAGTGATTGTTTATCGCCGGTCGGAAGAAGAAATGCCTGCCCGTGTAGAGGAAGTAAAGCATGCCAAAGAAGAAGGTGTAGACTTCCTTACCCTACACAACCCCCTTCGCTACGAAGGCGATGAACAAGGGCACGTAAGCCGTATGCTTCTCCAGAAAATGGAGTTGGGCGAACCCGATGCTTCGGGACGCCGCAAACCTGTACCCATTGAAGGAGCAACAGAATGGATGGATGTAGACGAAGTTATTGTCAGCGTAGGTGTTTCTCCTAATCCGCTTATTCCTTCTGCTTTCTCGGGATTGGAAGTGACCAAATGGGGCACAATCGTCATTAACGAAAGCACGATGAAAACAGATCTTCCCGATGTTTACGCCGGAGGCGACATTGTACGTGGAGGGGCAACCGTTATCCTTGCGATGGGCGATGGCCGCCGTGCCGCAGCATCAATGGACGAAGCCTTGAGAGGGAAAGAATGATAAAACAACTACTTATAGTAAATCCAAAATCTTAACAAAATAGGTACTGTTGCCTCGGCTATGCTTTTCATGGCATGCAGTGGCAGCAGTACCCAACAACCGCATAACAAGAAGTACTCTAAACGACCAACAACACCGAATAAAAAAAACACAACCCTAAAGTCGCCAATGCAGGGGGAAAGTCACAGATAGCCTCTCGTTGTACAAGGCATTGGAAAGCGCTTATTTCACCGTGAAGTTGAGAGCAATAGTGTAGCCATTCTCGTCTACCACCGTAAGCCTGTGCTTGCCTATGGCAGGCGAATATTCTTTTTTATGGAAGTTCTGGGTTTCGCCTATATACTGTCCATCCAGATGCCAGAATACTTTTGCCGAAGGTGTACGATGCGCCAATTCGAATACCACACGTCCGGGCGAACCATCCAACTGTTTAGGTAAGCTTATCACCGCATTGGGGAAAGGATAGATGAAGTCCATCTGGCGGGTTGCATTTCCTCCGCTACATTCGGGCGAGAAAGGAGGCAACGTTTGGTACGAAGGGTGTTGTTGCTTGTAGTACCATTCCCACGAGGGAGGCAAAACGAACCACGACACAGGCATAATACCTCGGCTGCCGGCACAGTCTTCGAACACACGGAATTGCCTGTCGTCCGACAGGTGAACGATGGTATGGTAAGGGCACACCTCCGCCTCCGTTCCCTTTTTGCATGTCAGTATATTTGTAGCCGATTCGGCAGGACAGTTAATACTGTGCAAGAAACCACTTTCGCGACACACTTCCACCTGACGCAAGTCTTGTGTGGGAACAGCAAACCAAGGCGATTTGGGCAAGGTGTTGAATATATCGAACAAAACCCTCCCGGCCGTGCTGGCGCCTGTCAGTCCGGGGCGGCCTTCGCCGTCTGAATTGCCAACCCATACGCCCACAGCATAGCGGGAGTTTACACCCACAGCCCATCCATCGCGCGCACCGAAGCTTGTTCCCGTTTTCCACGCTATTTTCTGCATAGATGGAATCATCCGCCAGTCAATCTCTTCGGGGCGGTTCACGTTTGTCAGAGCTTCTATCGTCAGCCACGAAGCCCCTGCCGAAAAGATATTTC
The DNA here is from genome assembly GCF_029893235.1 of Dysgonomonas sp. PH5-45. Classification (GTDB taxonomy): domain Bacteria; phylum Bacteroidota; class Bacteroidia; order Bacteroidales; family Dysgonomonadaceae; genus UBA1309. The sequence goes on along the minus strand of NZ_JARXWE010000028.1, from coordinate 6,820 downwards.
TGTCCGCAAACCCCTCTTTCCTGTTGTCTGCTCTGTCCGCTTTTATATACGATGGAGCGTTGCGCTTCACGTATTTTTGGTAGGTATTGAAGTCATTGACCGACTGTGCCATACGGGCATACATGCAGGTTATATCCCACAATCGTCCTTCGGCTCCACCTAAAATTAAGGATAGCCCATAACTATCGGCCGATCGGTTCAGGGTAGTCAAGCCCGCTTGCTGCAAAAAACCATAGAACTTAGGGACAGAATTTCTGCGCAGCAACACAACAAAAGGAACATTCAGCGAACGGGCCAAAGCCTCCGATGCAGGAATAGCACCATCGTATTGCAGGCTGAAGTTTTTTGGCGCAAACCCGTTTATGCTTATCGGTATATCGGGCAATAGTTGGTTGGGCAGCAACGCTCCGTCTTGCAACATGGAGCAATACAGAAAAGGTTTCAGTATGCTGCCTGTGCTTCGTTGCGACTGAATGATATCTACCTGATTAGCCGATGTTGTCCGTTCAAAATAAACGTTTCCGCAGTACGAAACAACTTCGTTTGTTTGCACATCAATAACGAGGGCTGCAATATTATTGATACCGTTTTGCGAGAATTCGGCATTCCAACGGGTAAGGATGTTTTCGATCTGTGTCTGGTAATGTTTATCGACCGTAGTGCGGATGTTCTGCCCCCGCTGTTCCATATAAAGACGGCTGACCAAGTGGGGTGCCGTCTGTGGCAAGGAATAGGGCTGAAGGGGCAAAGGTTCGGACGTGGCGAGGTCGTAGTCGGTTTTGTCGAACGTTCCTTTTTCGTATAGTCGTTTCAGCAAAAAGTTTCGTTTATTGAGGAGCTTATCCCTGTTTCGCCCAAAGTGCATCAGGCTGGGAGAGTTTGGCAACACAGCCAATGTAGCGGCTTCGGCCCACGAAAGTTGCGAAGCATCGTGTCCGAAGTAACGCCACGAGGCAGCGTCTATGCCCACCACATTGCCTCCCATAGGCGCATGCGAAGCGTAGAGCGACAGGATTTCGTCTTTCGAATAAGAAAATTCCAAACGGGTGGCCTGAATCATCTCAATGAGTTTCTCAAAAAAAGTGCGCTTTTTGCCTCGTGAGATGCGGATGGTTTGCATCGTTATGGTACTGGCTCCGCTCACAACATGTCCTTGCGTGAGGTTCTGCTTTATCGCCCTGATTACAGATGCCGGATTCACACCCCAGTGATAACGGAAATATCGGTCTTCGAACTCGATAAGGCAGATTTTATATTTTTCGGGAACACCACTATCCGATGCCGGAAAACGCCATTGCTCGTCGTTGGCTATGCGCGCGCCCAGCAGCTCGCCGTTGCGGTCGTTAACCACCGTACTGTAAGGCACATCAAACAGTGGCCAAGGCAAGCAAAGCGCATACCACAACAGCAGCACCGCACCCAAAGGTATCAGTATGCGCCATCGGAGTTTTGCCGATTTGTACCGGGCAAACAGGTCTTTGATAAACTGCCACGCTTTTTCCATAATCGAAACCCAAAGGAAAGAAAAAAATCCCATAACATACATTCATTTTGTAAGCTATGAGATTTTGAATTATGCTATTTTTCGGCTTAAAGCTCGTCTTCCTTAAACCAGCCCGAATACATCAAATAGTTTTTGGCTATCTTCTGGTTTATCTCCTTGCCCTGTTCGGGATCTACTTTCTTTACGAACTTGGCCGGTACACCGGCATATATGCTTCCGGGTTCTACTTGCGTTCCGCTCAGTACAACCGAACCGGCGGCAACGATAGCGCCTTCGCCAATAACGGCATGGTCAAGAACTATGGAACCCATCCCTATAAGGGCGCCGTCTTCTATCTTTGCTCCGTGAATAACCACGTTGTGTCCCACAGAAACATCGTTACCGATTTCGACCACCGATTTCTGGTAAAGCGTATGCAAAACCGAACCGTCCTGAATGTTTACACGGTCGCCAATGCGAATGGAGTTTACATCGCCCCGCAACACGGCGTTAAACCATATACTGCAGTCTTTACCTATCACAACATCACCCACGATGGTTGCATTTTCGGCCAGATAAGTATTTTCTCCTATTTCGGGAGTAAAACCTCTAACCTCTTTTATTAAAGCCATATATCTCTTAAATTATTGTAGTTGTTATTAATTGCCGGAGTAAATATTCTCCATGATGTCTATCAATTGCTTTTCGGTTATCTTTTTTGCTATTATTTTCCGTTCTTTATCCAAAAGGTAGAGCATGGGTGTACCCGAAACGTCGTAAAACATCCAGTACTGCGATTTGTAGTCTACATCGGCACAGTTAATCCAATCGGTAAGTTTTTTTCGTTCTACAAAATCTTCCCATATGGTTTTATCATGGTTCACGTTTATGGCCATGACTTCTACCCCTGTGGATTTATATTTTTTGTAAAACTCGTCGTGGAGCAAAGGCGCTTCGATAGAACAGTGCCCGCATGTGGGATCGTAAAAATACAGAACCATGTAGTTGGCATCCACTCCGTAAATGGAGGTTTGCCCGCCATCGAGCAAGTCGAGGGTCAGGTCATGGGCAAGCATACCGATGCGGTTGTACTGAATCTTTGCATATTCGGCCTGAATATTTTCTCGTTGGGTGCTATCTATCCAAGCGATGTCTTTTTCGAAGATATAATCTTCGGCCAACTTTGCCCATGTATTTTCCATGCCCATTACTTTACTGTGGGCGGCATTGTTAAACAAACGCATCAACATCTTATTGAAACACAATTCGTTGCCTTGCGTCATGGCTACCAATCGGCTGGCGGCATTAGCTAAAGAATCGGGGTCATGGCGAATTATGTTATTGAAATAATCGTCGATCAACAATGAGAAAAAAGATGTTTCCCAAAAGCGTGGATCGGTAAGGCTTAGGTTATCGAAGTAATGATCCTTCAAGTAAACCTCATTGGCTATCGCTTCTTCCCTGCTCTTAGGCGGAATATGGGGCGGCTGCACAGATTGCAAGCCTTGCAGATAGGTAGCAAACCAAGTACCTTTGTGCGTATCGATGTCCGAGTAGGTATGGCTTATAATTTTATCGAAAAGCCTGTTATACTTCAAAGACAGCTCTTTTCGTTTATTGTCCGACAAGGCAGAGTCTTCCAAAAGCTGTTTCAACTGGTCAAGATCTTCCTTATCTTTTTGCAAGTCAGCAGCATATTGCCACAACAGGCGGGTATCGTTGCTCCCCTCAATAGTGCATTTTTGCAGATTGTGAGGGATATTTATTTTTATGTCCTTTTTGTCACCGCTCAGCAACAGGTCGAGCACTATATCGGGTTTCATATAGATAAGGTATTGCCCGTCGGGCAGATCCTCATCTGCGCTGATTGTTCCAACCCCTTTGCCCGAAAGGCGAACAGAGTCTTTAACATAAGGTTTGCCATCCCAATAAGAAGCAAAATAAACTATCTGTTCCTTTTGTTCAGGAACAGACAGTTCTATTTTATATCCGGTTTGGGCTGTTGCTTGTAGTAATGTGAAAAAACAAAGGAGTGCTGTTAATTTAGATTTCATTTGTTTTAACTTTCAGCCAAGCCTTTTCTTCGTCGTTCAATAGTGGAGAAAGACGGGCATATACATATTTATGATATTGGTTCAACCATTCTGTTTCGCTCGGAGTCAACATCTCCTTTATGACAGGAGTAGTGTCGATAGGGCAAACCGTTAGTGTTTCGAATCCGTAGAAATTACCGAACTCGGTAGTAACGGTAGGTATTGTCAAAACAAGGTTTTCGATGCGGATACCATACTGGTTTGCACGGTACAACCCGGGTTCGTTCGATGTAACCATGCCCGGTTGCAACTGCGTAGGATTTTCGTCCATACGGATACTTTGGGGTCCTTCGTGAACGTTAAGGAAGTGACCTATTCCGTGCCCTGTTCCGTGCAGGTAGTTAAGACCTTTGTCCCAAAGCGCTTTGCGGGCAAGTATATCGAGCTGGCTGCCCCGTGTACCTTGCGGATATTGCGCAGTGGCAATGTTTATATGCCCTTTCAGAACCATGGTATAGTCTTCTTTCATCTGTTGGGTGAGCGGACCTACGGCAATGGTACGTGTAATGTCGGTTGTCCCGTCGAAATACTGGCCACCCGAATCGAGCAGAAGGAAGCCTTCGGGCTTAACGTCGGCCGAACTTTCGGGGGTTACATGGTAGTGAACGATAGCTCCGTTTGGGCCATATCCGGCAATGGTATCAAAACTTTCGCCCACATACTTATCTTGTTGTTTGCGGAATCCGGCAAGTTCTTTCTCTACAATAAGTTCGGTAACTCCGCCTTGGGGAACGGCTTTTTCGAGCCACATAATGAACCTCACCAAAGCCACTCCGTCGCGTTGCAGAGCCGATTTAAAACCGGTTACCTCGGCTTCGTTCTTAACGGCTTTCATCAAGTCGGCCGGCGATGGGATATCTACTATCGCGCAGCCTTTAGGTATTTTATTGTATAGCGAGAACGATGTTTTTGCACCATTGAGGCAAACCCGTGTTTTGGGATCGAGTTTAGATATATAATCGCCCACCTTGTCGTATTCGGCCAAAACAACACCTTCTTTTTTCAGATAAGCACTTGTTTCGGGTGTTAGTTTAGCAGGATTGATGAATAGCACGGTTTCTTTTGCCGAAACATACCCGTAGGCAACAGCCACCGGATTGCAATGCACATCGTTGCCACGAATATTGAAAATCCAAGCCACGGTATCGAGCGATGCCACAAGAAGAGCGTCCGCGCCTTTGTCCTCAAGGGCTTCGGTAAGCCTCTTGATTTTTGAGGAACACGATTCTCCGGCATACTCTATGGGCATTTCAAAAATCGGATTCCGGGGAATTTCGGGTCTGTCGTGCCATATGGATGCAAAGGGGTCGTAATCGGCAATTACGTGCAACCCTTTCATATTTAGTTTATGGGTCAGTTCGAAAGCTTCTTTGGCAGCATAAACATTACCGTCTATGCCCACATATTCTCCGGCTTCGAGTTCCGAGGCCAACCAACGGTCTATACTGGGTGTTGTAGGCAAACCGTCTTTAAAAAGCTCTATGGTTGTGTCTTTCAGCTCGGTTGCCGCTTGCAAAAAATAGCGGGAGTCGGTCCATAGGCCGGCCTTCTCGCGGGTAACGACTACCGTCCCTGCCGATCCGGTGAATCCACTTATCCACTTGCGTGCCTCCCAATGGGTGGCGGGATATTCGCTTAGGTGCGGGTCTGTACTGGGAATGATAAAAGCGTTCAGCCCTTTCTCTTCCATGAAGGTCCGGAGCGACTTCAGATGTTCTACTATTTTATTGTGCATGATATTGATATTTTTGTATGATTCGTAACCAAAAAGCCTTTGGTGTAAGGCTTAAGTATTTTGCCCGTTCATTTGGCATGTTCCCGAAAAAACTGCTCCGGGTTCTATTTCTATAATCTTAATCTTCAAGTCTCCTTCCAGTCGCGACGACGAGCGCAGGATGATAAGCTCCGAACACAGCACATTGCCTTGCACTTTCCCCATCAAATCGAGGTTGTTGCATTCAATATCGCCAGTAATGTTACCATTGGTGCCAACAATAACTTTTCCGCTGCAAACGATGTTACCTTCAACGGTTCCGTCAATGCGGATATCGTCGCCCGTAACAAGGTTGCCTGTCAGTACGGTTCCCGCCGAAAGCACATTGTGCATACTACTGGGTGCGGGGGGGACAATCTCTTTTTTTAGCATATATTCTCGGTTAGTGAGATGAATGTTTTTACTTGATATAATCCTTATTCAACAAGCAAATATATAGAAAAAAAACATAGCTTTGCACTGTTTTACGTAGAGCTTTATAACATGAAGGGTTATATTTTATTAGAAAATATCGAAATTTATGCTCACCACGGCGTGTTTGAACAGGAGACCGTGGTTGGCAACACATTTATAGTAAACCTGAAGGCCGAAGTAGAAATGGAAGCCGCCTGCCAGAGCGACCAACTTTCGGGCACGGTTAGTTATGCCGATGTTTACGACATAGTGAAAGAAGAAATGCTTATCCCCTCCAAACTGCTGGAGCATGTGGCATACCGCATCATAAGCCGGCTGAAGGCAACATACGGCAGTATAAACGGCATAGAGCTGAAGATATCGAAACGAAATCCGCCCATTGGAGGCCAAGTGGATTTCGCAAGTGTTATATTGGTAGACTGAAAAAGTTTGTTTTGTGAGAAAACTAAAAATAACAGAACTGAAGCGTATATCGGTAGGAGAATTTAAGGAAACGCCAAAAATTCCCTTGATTGTTGTTCTCGATAATATCCGCAGCCTTAACAACATTGGCTCTGTGTTCCGCACATCGGACGCTTTTGTTGTGGAAAGCATTTACCTGTGCGGCATAACAGCCACTCCCCCCAATGCGGAGATACACAAAACGGCTCTGGGCGCCGAAAACTCGGTTGCTTGGGAATACTTTCAAGACACCAAGGATGCCATAAGCCAATTGAAACAAAGGGGGTACTTTGTTTACTCGATAGAGCAGGTCGAAAACAGCATCATGCTCGATGAACTTACGCTCGATGCCGGACGGCGATATGCCGTTGTTCTGGGCAACGAAGTGAAGGGCGTGCAACAAGAGGTGGTTGATATGTGCGACGCGACAATCGAAATACCCCAATACGGAACAAAGCATTCGCTCAATGTTTCGGTTACGGCAGGAATCGTAATCTGGGATTTCTTCAAAAAACTAACCTAATAATGCGAATCAGTATTTAAAAAATTAGATAAATAAAAGCGATGGCAATTTTGCCCATCGTATGTATGAGTAGTCCGGCAGTGGACCTTACT
>NZ_JARXWE010000027.1 GCF_029893235.1 Dysgonomonas sp. PH5-45 | reverse complement strand
AAAGACAAACTGAGTATTAAAAAGAGGCTATATAAAGCAGCGCTGGATACTCAATATCTCAGGAAACTATTGAAAATTTGATGCGGTTGCCCTGGCATATAATTGTTTCTTGAAAATATTTAGTAATTTTATTTTCAGTATGGTAGAAAACGAGGTAAAAATACACGATAGGTATTCCATCGAGCTGAAAAGCCATTTTATAACAAACAAGGGACATGCCAATATTAATGAATTTAAGATTAATACATGGGTTTTTGTGCCCAATAGCCTCGATATAAACAGAAGCACGTATTCTAAAAGCCAGTTTTACCATGACGTGAAAAGTAACCTCAGGCTGATAACTCCAATCTATTCGCTTAGTGATATATTGCAAGAAGGCCGGGGACCGCTACCTCGCTTGCAAAAAGCAATGGAACGGCTTCTGCCCGACCCCGACGACGATAAAAAAACTGAAAACTACCGCTATCAGATACGAATGCTGATGTGTATCCTGAAAAGCGCATTGAGGCGCGATACCCGCATCATCTGCAATGATACATCAAATAAGGATATTCCTGCTGCCATCGATCGGTTTGTTGCGGATATACGAGCTATTACCAAGCAGTTCAGAGACAAGCGCAAGATGCTTGCCTCGCCCGGTATTTCGGACGAGCATTATGAATATTTTGATTTTGCCGACGAATTTCTGGGTAACATCATTGAACAATATTCTTTCCAGATAATACACTCTCTGAAAAATAGCCGTCCGTCCGTTTTTGAGGAAGTGAAAGCCGCTTTAAACACACTGCAGGCAGACGAAGTTGAATATAAAAGAAAACACGGCTACATGCTCCTTAAAGAAGGAGACGAAGACCACAACCGTTTGGTTATCTTGAGGCGCAATATATTAAAGAAGTTTATAGAAACCGACTTATATCTGAAAACCGAAAAAAAGAAAGACGGATATTACATAGAACAATTCTATTACAGTATTGCGGCAGGTATAGCCATGATTTTTGCCACGGTCATTTCCTTTTTTGCCACGCAACGGTTTGGCAACTTCACTACCGACCTTTTCATTATTTTGGTTATCAGCTATATGATGAAAGACCGTATAAAAGACCTTATGCGCTATCTTTATACGTCGGAGTTGAGCAAAAGATATTTCGACACAAAACTCAAGCTTAGCATCCGCAATCAAGAAATAGGGTGGGTGAAGGAGGCCTTCGATTTTAGGGAAGAACAAAAAATATCGGACGAGATTCTGGCTCTACGCCATACCAATCAACTGATTGATACCGAAAATGATGTTTACGACGAAAAAATAATCTTATACCGAAAATGGGTTAAACTATCGGAAGAAAATTTTGAGAAATATAAAGAATACCGCTTGTCGGGCGTCAACGATATCACACGAATTAACTTGTTTCATTTTCTGCAAAAGATGGACGACCCCTACATTCCGCTTTATGTCCCCGACAAAGAGGAGGGCTTCGTTAAGTTTCAGGCGGCAAAAGTATATCCTTTGTTTTTTGTAATTCAGTGCGAATCGAACACCAATTCGTATTATAAAGCTTACCGCATCCTGCTGAACCGCGAAGGGATAACCGATGTGCAAGAGGTGGAATAAAAGAAAAGGAGAAAACCGGAATGGTAATAAAATTGCTCCGATTTTCTCCCTTTATATATTTCTTTTCATTTCTAAAATATTAGCTCTGTTGCGCTAATCGAACAAGTCGTCTATACCTTCGGCAACTCCTCCGGGGCTCTCATCAATTGCTGAGCCGGCACAAGGATTAAGGTTTCCGTCAACGGTCACAAACTGTTTTTTTGTGCTGTATCCCAATTTCGAATCGGCATAAACTTTCTTCATAAATATACCGAATACGGGCAGTGCCATCGAAGCCCCTTGTCCCAAACCGATGCCATCGAAGTGAATTGAACGGTCTTCACCTCCAACCCAACAACCGGTAACAAGTTCGGGCGTGAAAGCCATAAACCAACCGTCGGAGTTATTCTGCGTTGTTCCCGTTTTTCCACCCATAGGCCCCTGCAATCCATAACGTCCTCTAACACGTCCACCTGTTCCTCCGTCAATTACGGCACGAAGCATATCAAGCATTTTTACGTAAGTAAATTCATCAAATATTTCCTCTGGTTGAGGGCTGAATGTAGCTACGATATTCCCGTGGGCATCTTCTATACGGGTTATATACATAGGTTTAGACCTCATACCCTTGTTTACAAAAGCGGTGTATGCACTGACCATTTCGCCTACCGACACATCGCAAGTGCCTAATGCCAAAGCATATTGGGCGTCTATATCGCCTGTAACACCAAATGAGTGAAGAAGGCGTACAAGTGCCGTTGGCGACAATTGCTTCATCAACCAAGCTGTTACCCAGTTATCTGAATTTTGAAGCCCCCACTTTATAGAAACCATTGCTCCATCCATATTTCTGCCCGAACGTGGCGACCATATCACATCTCCTCTTTCGTTAGTAACGGTTTGTTGTACGTGCGACATTTGGTCGCAAGGAGTCATACCTTCCATCATAGCCAAAGTATAGAGGTAAGGTTTTATTGTAGACCCAATCTGACGGCGCCCGATGCTTACCATATCATATTGGAAGTATTTAAAGTCGATTCCACCCACATAAGCTTTCATGTGTCCGTTGTACGGATCGATGGCCGCAAAGCCCGAACGAAGGAAGCCTTTATAGTAACGGATAGAATCTAATGGCGTCATTGTTGTATCGACTTCTCCCTGCCATGTGAACACCTTCATGTCGGCAGGTGTCTTAAATACTTCGAGTATCTCTTTCTCGCTATACCCGGCTTTCTTCATATCCCGGTAGCGGTCGGTTGTTTTCATGGCATTAGCCAATAGTTCATCTACCTTTTTGGTTACCGATGCCGAAAACGGAGCGTACGAACGTCCTTTCTTTTCGCGCGTAAACAGCGGTTGCAAATAACCTCCTATATGCTCTTGTACAGCCTCTTCGGCATAGGTTTGCATGCGAGAGTCGATTGTTGTATATATTCTCAGCCCATCGGAGTAAAGATTGTAGTACGACCCATCGGCTTTCTTGTTTTTGTTGCACCATCCGTACATTGGGTCGTTTTCCCAAGCAGCCGAATCGGTACTGTATTGAGTCATTTGCCACGATGCGTAATTCGATTTGTTGGGCTTTTGTGCCGTAAGGCTTTTTCGCAGATATTCTCTAAAATAGGGCGCTAAACCGTCTTTGTGGTCAACACGCTTAAAATCGAGCTGAATGGGCAGTTGCTTCAACGAATCGGCTTCTTGCCGGGTTATGTATCCGGCATCGGCCATAAGGCCAAGAACTATGTTGCGGCGTTTTTTTGTAGCTTCTATTTTTTTAGGGTTGCGCGGGTTAAATTTTGAAGGATTCTGGCACATACCTATAAGCATGGCTGCCTCCTGTATATTCAGATCTTTGGGCAACTTGTTGAAATAGACCTTTGCTGCCGATTGTATCCCCACCGCATTGTTCAGAAAGTCGAACTTATTGAGATACAGGTTTATGATTTCGTCTTTTGTATAATATCTTTCCAACTTTGTGGCAATAACCCACTCTATGGGTTTTTGCAAAGCACGATCCATAATATTTTCGGCAGGAGGCGAATACAATTGCTTGGCCAACTGCTGGGTTATGGTACTACCTCCACCGGCATTGTCTTGCGACATGAAAATGGTTTTGACAATTACCCGTCCCAATGCTTGGATATCGACTCCCGAATGGTCGTAATATCTTTTATCTTCGGTTGCAACAAGGGCTTGCACAAGGTAAGGCGAAAGCTCGTCGTAGCTCGAAAAAATACGGTTTTCCTTGCTCATAGAATAAGTTCCGAGCAATTCGTTGTCGGACGAATAAACCTGAGAGGCATACTTATCTATCGGGTTTTCGAGGTCTTCAATCGGGGGCATATAGCCTATCCATCCGGCTGTTATCAGCACAAAGACCAATACTATAGCCAAAATTACAGCAATAAACGCGCCCCAAAGCACCGCTACTATCCTTTTGGCTTTTTTATTAGTAGAACCTTCTTTCTTTTTCTTCTTTTTTTGTGTCATTCTTACTTAAAAATAAACAAATTGTGTGTTTGCCAGAGTCTGATTCGTGTTGGCCTACAAAAGTAAATAAAGCAATTCATTTTCATACTTAAAGTATGCTAAAGAAATTCTTTGCTCCCTATATTTCTTTCTCCTCTTTTTTCAATTCGGGATATGCAATACGGGTGTGATAGATTGTTTTCAGTTTATCGCTGAAAATTCCTTTTATTTTTTCTATTTCCTTGAATGTGATAGGTGCATTACGGAATAGCCCGTCTTCAACCTGCGAGTCTATCAGCCGGTTTATGAGCGCAGAAATACTCTTTTCAGTATATTCGGGCAGACTTCGCGATGCTGCCTCAACCGTGTCGGCCATCATCAGGATAGCTGTTTCTTTGCTGAATGGGTTTGGCCCCGGATAAGTAAAATCCTTAGGGTCTACTTCCTCATCGGGGTGCTCGTTCTTGTACGAGTTGTAGAAGTATTTGGCTTTGCCTTTTCCGTGATGGGTTGTAATGAAAGCTATGATTTGTTCCGGCAGATTATAGCTTTTGGCTATCTTAACCCCTTCGGGAACATGGCTTATAATAATCTTTGCACTCTCTTTGTACGACAGTCCCTTATGTGGATTCATTCCCGGCGACTGGTTTTCTGTAAAGAACGCAGGTTCAATCATCTTTCCTATATCGTGATACATGGCTCCCGTACGCACCAGTGACGCATTGGCTCCGATGCCTGTTGCTGCTGCGGCAGCAAGATTTGCTACTTGCATAGAATGCTGGAATGTTCCGGGGGCTGTTTCCGAAAGCTTCAGCAGTAGTGGTTTATTTATGTTAGAAAGCTCTACCATGCTTACCCCCGAGATGAAACCAAAAACTTTCTCGCACATATATACCAACAGGTACGAGAACATAACAAAAACGAAATTGATAAGGAAATACAGAAACATCTTCCAATTCACCTGCAAAATATCCCCGTCCTGCCACAGAACTATACCTGTGTAGACCAATGCGTAAGTGAGCAGTATAAAGAACGAACACCTTATCAACTGCGACCTTTCGGCCAAATCTTTCAGCCCGAATATACAGGCATAGCCTACCGGAATCTGCAATAGTATAAACTCCGACGGGAAAGGAACCATAAGTGCGCAAACCAAAATCATTATAGTGTGCGATACCATAGCCGTACGCGAATCTATAAACGTACGTATCAGTATGGTAGGTATGGCAAACGGTATGACAAATACGTGCAGCAATTTATAATCGACCGCCACCCCTGTCAGCAAACAAAAAACGGTGATAGACAATAATATAAAAATAGTATTCCGTTTATCATTATATTCCCGGGGGCGGAACAGTTTCAGATAAACCATAAGTGCCATTATAAGTATAGCCACCATTATGAGTTGTCCCAAAATAAGCCAATTCTGGGTGGCTCTCGACTCTTCTTTTTCTTCTGTTATTTTTTTTAGTGAGTTCAGTATGTTGAACACATGGCCGTCTACAATCTCGCCCCGGTCTATTATCCTTTCGCCAGCCTGTACCATGCCCTCGGCCAAGGCTATATGCTGCACCATTTCGTTTCTGAACTTCTCGGTTCTTTCTTCATCATATACAACATTTGCGGTCACATAGTTGTCAAGATTCATCGTTTTTAGTATCCTCACATCCATCTGTGACGGTATCTCTTCCAAAAGAATCTCGTAAGCCCTCCTTGATGTACGGAAAGACGAAACCTCGCGGGTTGCGGCCACGTTGTCGGACAATAACTTAATCTGTTTATGATTCGATTTGTTTATTTGCTCGAAGTCGTTGATAGAAATGATTCCGGCTTTGTATATCTCCGAAAGTTTCGACCTTACATAGTTTATATAAGCCGGTTGAACGCTATTGGCTTCGGCATCGCGTACAAACTGAGTTATTGCTTTTGTTGAGGCAACAGAATCGAACATATAATAAGGCTGGAAATCCCTCATTAAGCTATCTTTTTCTGCCTCAATCTGTTTGTCGGGCTTATAAATAGGAAAGTCGGATGGAGCCGTCAGCAAGCCATACTTCCACGGACGCCCTTCAACATACGAATACTTAAACTTACTGTCGCGAGGAGCAATGTAAGTTATTAGAAGAATCGCTACAATGAAGTAAAACGGAGCCGGAATGTTTATCTTATGTTTCATGGTTTCGTTTCTTTTATTCACAAATATAACAGATTCCTACATTAATTAAGAAAAAAATAACATTTAACTGAAATCGGATTATCTATAAATTTATCCTTGCCCACACATTTTGTAGCTATGTTAAGCAAAATTTTTATCTTTGAGAGTCAATTGCATATACAAAATATTGCATGAAAAATGGAATAATACCTTTCTTATTGGAATATTGGCCTTATATACTATTTCACATAGTATCAGCAGTGCTCATCATTTGGTTGGTGATAACGAAAGATGAATCGCTGACCAAGAAGCAAAAAATATGGTATAGCCTTCTGGTTGTATTTTCTCCTTTTATAGGCGCTCAAGCATATCAGCAGGAGTCTGCCAGAATAGAAAGGAAAAGGATTAGGAAATATTATCCCCAAAAAGAGAAATGAACGCACTATTTCTCTTATTTGTCTAAATAATAAGTATTTACAGTTTTATTATCTGCATTATTTTTTCTACAACGCCGGCATTGTGGGCAACGTAGTGGCCGGCGGCTTTTCTGGCACTGGCCAGTACTTCGGGGTAAGAAAGGAATTCGTCCATCAATACCGAAAACTCGCTAAAATTGCGGATGCAATAAGCTCCACCGCATTCGATCAACTCGCGGGCTTCGCGAAATTTTTTGAAATTAGGGCCAAAAACCACAGGCATACCATATACAGCCGCCTCCAAAACATTGTGTATGCCAACGCCAAAACCTCCGCCTACGTAAGCAACTTCGCCATAACGATATACCGACGATAGCATCCCGAAAGAATCTATAATCAAACAATCATATTCCGCAATGTTCCCCGCTGTGGCTTGCGAATATCGTACAGAAGGCCGTTGCAACAGCGACTCAATCTGTTTAAGGTGCGCCTCGTGTATTTCGTGAGGAGCTATTATCAGCTTTATATCGGTATTACTGTTGAAGTATTTAATAAACACATCTTCGTCCTTTGGCCATGAACTACCGGCTACCAAGGTTTTCCATTTGGAACCATCGCCGTTTTTTGTAAACGCATCCACAATGGGCAGCTCGCGTGCTTCACGGTTTATGTCCAGCACCCGGTCGAAGCGTGTATCGCCACAAACAACAACATTCTCTTTTACACCTATCCCGGCAAGAAGTTCTTTCGAGTTTTCGTCTTGCACGCAAAGCGCGCTGTACATTTTCAATATATCCCGAAGAGGCTTTCCGTACCACTTGAAAAACAACTGTGTTGGTCTGAATATAGCAGAAACCATGTAAATGGGAATATTTTTGTGGTGCAGGCAATTGATGTAGTTATACCAAAATTCGTATTTTATGAAAATAGCTTTCGCTATTGGTACTGCGTCGATAAAGTGGCGGGCATTTTTCTGTGTGTCGAAAGGTAGATAGCAAACAACATCGGCCAATTCGTAGTTTTTCCGTACTTCGTAGCCCGAAGGAGAAAAAAACGTCAGCAGTATCTTATATTGCGGATGGTTCTGTCTGATATTTTCTATTATTGGCCTTCCCTGCTCAAATTCGCCTAACGATGCGGCATGCAGCCAGATGTAACGGGCATTAGGGTCTATCTCTTGCCTCAACTTGCCCAAAACCTCCTTGTGGCCTCCAACCATCAACCCTGCCTTTTTATGAAAAGGGGCTATCAGGCGTACCACACAGGAATAAAGAAAAATTGCCAGATTATATAATACCATATTATTTGCCGATATGGTTAATAGCGTAATCTAATCGTTGCAGGGTTTCGTCTTTGCCTATCGCGGCCGTGATATCGAACATGTGAGGCCCTTTCGATTCGCCCACAATGGCCAAACGGAAGGCATTCATGACATTACCCAAATGGTATTCTTTCTTTTCGATCCATGCTTTCACAACCTCTTCTTGATTGTGTGCCGAAAAGTCATCTATATCCTCCAACACAACGGCTAATTCGGTCATCTGTGCGGGCGATTCTTCCTTCCAACGCTTTTTTACAGTTTTTTCGTCGAAAGAATCGGGAGCCTGAAAAAAGAAAAATGACTGATCCCATAGCTCACGCACAAAACTCACACGTTCTTTCACCAAGCCTACAACAGTTTGGACATAACTAACTGTGGGTGTGAATCCGCGCTGTGCAAGGTCGTCCATGAAAAGGGACGCAATTTCAGAATTCGATTTTAACTGAATATATTGATGATTGAACCATTTTGCTTTTTCGTAATCGAACTTAGCACCGCTTTTGCTACATTTTTCGAGCGAGAATAACTCAATCAGACGACTCAATGAAAGAATTTCCTCGTCATCGCCCGGATTCCATCCAAGCAAAGCAAGGAAGTTTATAACCGCTTCGGGCAGATATCCGCTTTCACGGTATCCCGACGAAACTTCACCCGTTTTAGGATCTTTCCATTCGAGCGGAAAAACAGGGAAACCAAGACGGTCGCCATCGCGCTTGCTCAGTTTTCCGTTACCCTCCGGTTTAAGCAATAAAGGCAAATGGGCAAAGCGGGGCATGGTATCAGTCCAACCAAATGCACGGTATAGTAAAACATGTAAAGGAGCCGATGGTAACCATTCTTCACCACGAATCACATGAGTTATTTCCATCAGATGGTCGTCAACAATATTGGCAAGATGATAGGTCGGCAAGTTGTCGGCCGATTTATAAAGTACCTTATCATCCAGAACCGATGAATTAATGACTACCTCGCCACGAATCATGTCGTTCACCACAACATCTTCGTTGGGTTCTATCCTGAAACGGACAACGTACTGCTCTCCACTTTCTATTAAAGCTTTAACTTCCTGCTCAGGCAGAGTTAACGAATTGCGCATCAAAGTACGTGTAGAAGCATCGTACTGAAAGTTTTTTATCTCGTTTCTTTTTTGCTCCAGTTCCGTTGGTGTATCAAATGCTATATATGCCCGTCCATCGGCAAGCAGTTGGTCTACATACTGACGATAAATCCCTTTGCGTTCCGATTGGCGGTATGGACCATAGCCACCTCCCACATTCGGACCTTCGTCAAACTGAAGCTCTAACCATGTTAGCGCCTCAACTATATAATCTTCGGCACCGGGAACAAAGCGTTGCGAATCGGTATCTTCTATACGGAGAATAAAATCGCCTGCATGTTGTTTTGCAAACAAGTAATTATATAGTGCGGTTCTTACTCCTCCAATATGCAGTGGGCCTGTTGGGCTGGGAGCAAAGCGAACTCTGACTTTACGAGACATACTTTTCTTATGTTTTGATTTTGGAAATAAAAATGTTCACAAAATTAGAAAAAAATATTAACTTGGCATTCCAGAATCGGCCTATATTGATATAGCCATTATAAATCAGATTGTTATAGTAATGTCGCAAAAGCTTCCGAAAAAACAAAATGACCAGACACAGGAAAATTTCCGCCGAAGACTGACCGGCCTCCTCATACTCGTTCCCACCGTCTTGGTTGTGATAGGGATATTTAATATAATACAAGACCCTACTTCGTTTACACAATGGGTTTATTCTTTCTTTAGATAGTATGCCGTAAACGCATGCCGCCTAATTCGTATCGAAATATTTACTGATGAACTGATTTGTACGGCTTCCTGTCAGTTTAGCCAAATTTTCGGCGGCATATCTATTCAGGTGATTCCTGTCGTAATACATGAGCGTATCGTTATAGAAAGGCGCGTCTTTATAAAAACCATTATCGTTTACATTCAGTACATGCGCATTATGGTATCTGTTCAATACATCCATAACATTTTGAGGAATACTGTAAGTTTTCAGCCGAAATCTATAATCTTTGGTGGCATCCTTTACTAAATCTCTGTACTCGCGTAACGGATTGATTTCGGAAACAGGATAATCTTCCAAAAAAATTACGTTTTGGTCAGCAGGCAATCGTTTTATGAAATCATCTATCAATTGGGGTAAACCGGTAAACCTATCTGCGTTTTTCCAAGACATGCAAAACAAGATTACTTTCTTTGCGGTTACGTTATCTTCAACTATTGCGGCCAGATGCCGGTATTGAGTATAAGTTTTTGTATTCTCAAAATCGGACTTGTCGATTCCCGGAATAGGGGGATAAACATTATTGGTTATGCTTTGTAAGGCAAAATCATTTTGCTTGCCCAACTCATCGAAATACACTTTATAAACAAGCCCGTGACTATCGCCAATCAACAGTATAGTATCTTTTGCACACACATTGCCCAATAGATTTAGTTTGTTCGTATTATTCATGTTTTCGGCATGCGTTTCAAGTCCTAACCCCAAAGGTTCGCTATACCTGAATGGGTATTGCTTCCAAGTGCCTATGCTTGTCATTGCGAATCCTGTAAAGATTAATAAGCATCCCATAGAAGCTAATATAAGCAGAAGCTTTTTTTTCGTCGCTTTTCTTATTGGTTTCTCGAAGAACTGATACGACACTATTGAGAGGATAACAACCAAAGCACATGCCGCCAAGGCATTCAACGGGCTAAAATAATAATCGTTGTTGTAATAACGCAGCACAGCAAATACAGGCCAGTGCCAAAGATAGAGAGAATACGATATTTCGCCGATATAAACCAATTTGTTCTGTGAGAGTACTTTATTAACCACACTGCCTTCCGACAAGAGCAGAAAACAAGCACCCAAGCATGGAATCAGTGCCACCAATCCCGGAAACAAAGTTTGTTCATTAATAAAAAACAAACTGCCCGCAATTAGCACTAACCCCACAACAGAAACAACATTATTCCCGCCGAAGTACTGTTTCAGCTTAGGACTCAAAAGGTTGATAGAAACACCCAGCAAAAATTCCGGTATCCTTGCCAAGAGAGAGTAATACATTTGGTCTTGCCGGCCTCCTGCCAGCAAATTGTACTGGCAATAAGCTGTCAATACGACTATTGCTCCGATTGTTATGATTCTGATATTTTTTTTCGAGAAGAATATTATAGCCAAAGGCAGCAGCAGATAGAATTGCATCTCGATGGCTAAGGTCCATGTATGTAAGAGGGGATTCTCGGCCGATGTGGCTCCAAAATAAGTATCCAGCGTAGAAAAATACGTGTTACTTACAAAAAGCACGGCGGTGGCTGCTGATTTACGGAAAGGATAAATATCGGAATACAGATATACCATACTCACCGCTGTCATAGAAACAAGAATCATTATGTAGTATGCCGGCACAATGCGTTTTATACGGCTTACATAAAATTCTTTGAAAGAAAAAATCTTCTTTTCTTTCTGTGTAAATATTATAGATGATATCAGAAAACCTGAAATGACAAAAAATATATCTACCCCAATAAATCCTCCGGGCATTATATCTTTGTTGAGGTGGAACAAAAAGACCGACAGAACGGCTATCGCCCTCAAGCCTTGTATATCGGAACGATATTTCATACTGTGCTTAAAAGAAAAAAGCAACCCGAAGGTTGCTTTGCTGTGTAAATTTCTGATAAAAAGCGGAAGCGGGGGGATTCGAACCCCCGGTACAGTTACCCGTACGTCAGTTTAGCAAACTGGTGGTTTCAGCCACTCACCCACACTTCCTCTGAAAAGGGTGCTAATCTTCAAATAGCGAGTGCAAATATATACTGAATGTTTTGATTTATCAAGGCATTTTTCTTTTTTTTCGCTGTTATATTCTTAAATTTGCTTCATTGTTTCATCCTTTTTGATGCGTAGATAAATGAATCTGAAAAAACATAAAACTTTAGCAATCACATTACTTGTTTTTATTCTCATATTAACTATATCAGGAATATTTGCCGGAAAAATATTTTTTACAACATTCAACATCGATAAAACCGTATATATTTATATTGATAAAAACAAGAACTACTCCGATGTATTGATTCAATTAGACACAACCGCCCATATTTCCGACCGCAAAAGTTTTGATTATGTTGCCGATATATTGAAGCTGAAAAGCAGCCTGAAATCGGGACGTTATGCCGTAGAGCCAAACATGAAGGTTTGGGAGTTGGTTCGTAATATCAGAAACGGAAACCAAAGCGCGATACGCTTCACATTTAATAATATCCGCACAAAAGAAGAACTGGCTGAACGGATATCAGAACAACTCGATTTGTCCGAAACGGATATCCTGACCGCGTTCAACGATTCGGCTGTTTGCTCCAAACTGGGGTTCACGCCCCAAACAATTGCAGGGATGTTTATTCCTGATACTTACGAGGTTTATTGGAATCTCTCCCTGAATAAGTTTTTAGACCGGATGGCAACAGAATATAGCCGGTTTTGGGAAGGAAAGCGGATGGATAAAGCTAATAGCTTGGGGTTGACTTCTATCCAGGTATCGGCTCTTGCATCTATTGTAGAAGAAGAATGCACTTACAGGGATGAATACCCGATGGTGGCACGCCTTTATCTGAACAGGCTGGAAAGAGGACAATTGCTGCAAGCCGACCCAACGGTTAAGTTTGCCGTAGGCGATTTTTCCCTTCGCAGAATTTTGCTCAAACATCTGGAGATAGACTCCCCTTACAATACATACCGGAACGCAGGATTACCTCCCGGACCTATTCGCATACCTTCTGTTGCGGCTTTGGATGCAGTTCTTAATCCGGCTCAACACGATTTTTTGTTTATGTGTGCCAAGGAAGATTTTTCGGGTAGGCATAATTTTGCTACCACATATGCCCAACATAACAGGAACGCAACCTTGTATCAAAAAGCACTAAATGCCCGTAATATTCGTTAATAGGCATTCTTATCGCCCGCAATGGTTTTGAAGACTGTAACGAAAATGATTTTTATGTCGAGAACAAAAGACCAGTTTTCAATGTACCAAACATCGCATTTGAAACGTCCTTCCATTTGGTCTATGGTCTTTATCTCGCCCCTATAACCCGATATCTGTGCCCAACCTGTCAGGCCGGGTTTAATCAGGTGGCGAATCATAAACTTATCTATCAGTTTATTATAAATTTCGGTTTGCTTCACCATGTGCGGACGTGGCCCTACAACCGACATATCGCCCAACAAAACGTTTATAAACTGGGGAATTTCATCTAAGCTTGTCCGGCGGATAAACGAGCCTATTTTTGTAACGCGGGGGTCTGTCTTAACAGTTGTCAGCGTGTCGGCATCTTTATTCATGCGCATCGACCGGAACTTGTAGCAGGTAAATATTTTTCCATGCAGACCTGTTCTTTTTTGCGTAAACAATATTGGCCCGGGTGATTCTAATTTTATCAGCAATCCACAAATAATATATACTAAAGGGAAAACGGTGAGTAATACGCATATGGAAAAAACAATATCGAAAGCCCTTTTCAGCACCCTATTCGATAGAGATTGTAAAGGCTCCGGACGAATGCCCACTACTGGCGTAGCCTGCAAGAAGTTCAGCACAAGCTTGCGTTTGATATATTTATAAAACTCGGGAACGAGGTAGAAGCGGATCATGTTTCGTTCCGAGAAATTGATCAATTTCAGAATCTTAGCTTCCTGATTGCCGGGCAGTGTACAAAATATTTCGTCTACTTGATTTTCGTTGCAAAACTTCTCAACTTGGGCAGTTGTACCCAGATAATTGGGCAAAGCGTTTTCCAACGATTTATTATCGTCAAAAAAACCCAGTACCTTATATCCATAAGTGCTCGACGAAAGGTCGTAATAGACATTCATTCCATTCAGACCACCTCCCACAATTATCACATACTTATAGTTATGCCCTTTCTCTCTGTACAGTTTCAGCAATATACGCAATAGTATCTGAAACAATGTATATACCCCCACAAAGAGAAGCAAGCAGCCAACCCATTTCAGCAACGTGATTTCCGTTACATTCAACAAATATACCCCTACCGTAAAGATAACGATATAGAGTATCGAAAACGACAACGAACGCTGCACTACCTTATCGAAGAAAACGATATTCTTAGCCAGATTATTGGGGATAATATTCACAGCGATGAAATACGCCAAATTTATCAGAAGAAGAACTTCTCCTGCTTTGTATGGTTCCAACTCCACGTAGTTAAGAAGGAAACCGCCGGAAAGCTTATGAAAAGCAATGAAAAACGAGTTTATGAGTATTAAATCGCTCAGCATGATGAGCCAATTAATCAAAAAACCGTATCCTTTTTTTTGCACAAGAGCCATATAATCTTAGAGTCTAAATTTCACCTTCAATAATTCTTCTTTTATTATATATCTTCACCAGATAGAAGACAACGATACCTGTCAGCAAGGCACTGACAAGGGTCATCCACCATGTGTCGCCAACACCGATTTGTTCTATCGATTTGCTATAATTCTCGTCCGGACTTTCGGCCCAACAAGCAATAACACTGAATGCGTTATTTACAGTATGTATAATGATGGGTATCCACAAATTGCCCGACCATACAAACAAATATCCCAAGGCAGCCCCCAAAATAACACGGGGAACAAATCCGTAGAATTGCATATGTATAGCACTGAATATTATGGCCGTAATCCAAACAGCCAGATGAGGATTACGGGTGATTTTGCCAAATATCTGCTGTATGGCTCCCCGGAACAAAAATTCCTCACAAATGCCTGCCATAACAGCCACAAGAAGCAGGTTCAATACTAAATCGGTAATCGTTTTTCCGGCCAAAAGTGTATCGAACAGCGCGGCAGCCCGGTCTTCCGAGGCTCGCATCTTCTCTTCCAGCCACGATAAGGATTCGGGCAGAACCAACTGATCGTTATAATAGCCCGTAAAACTTATTATGGGTTGAATTACTATAATCAGCGCCAACCCCAATAAAAGGAACCGGAGGTCGGGTGTTTTATTTATTTTCAGTGCCTCTATCCCTTTTTCGTTAAAGAAATATGCCCACAAACAAGCCGGCAATAGGAACAAGAGAGGCGACTGGAGCGACAGGTTAATCCTGATAAAATCGGCCGATGCTGTCAGAACCTCCAACCCTTGGCTTTGCATTCCTGTGACAAGGAAAACAAGTATTAATGCAAAACTCAGAATCATTATCCCCACAAACGAGAATATAATGATAAAAAGCAATTGCATCCAACCGCTCATTCCCACATATATCTTCTTCAAGCTATTCATCATCAATCATTATTGTTAAGACGAAGCACAACCAACCCGTTACATGTCTTTGAGGTGTTGCAATATTGACGAAGTGTGTGTTTTTCAATTATAACTTTTCCGGCACGGCTCGAGGCATGGAGAAACGTTAGTTTATCGCCATCGCGATAAGCTATTCCCATGTGCGTAAAATCCAAACCTTTTATGGAAGTAGAAAAAAGTATAATATCACCATTCTCAATTTGTTTTTCCGATTTCAAAACCCCTTGTTTCTCTATAACGTAAGATGTACCTCTTTTATTGAGTATTTCTTCTTGTTTTTTAATTTTTTCTATCAAATATTCACTTTTGCGCAATTGCTCGTACTTGTCTGCGTGGGTAGACATGAAATTTATGTGACGCCTAAGGGGCGTTCCGCCCAATTGCCGGCTTATATCCTTAAAGATTCCTTGTTGTGTGTTTTCCCATATCCAATCGGACGAATAATGCAGGCGTGAGGCATAATCCGTAATTTCCCCGTTGCGGTATCTCAGCCGGCGTAAAAAATTGCAAAAATCGCTGAATCCGGTTTTCTCCGCTTTGATGGTTTGTGCCAAAGCTATACAATTTTCCACAAAAGTGGTACAGTCCATTTCCCGCAGGTTCACCACCAGTTTTTCGTCGGGCGAATTCACTTCGAGCGTGGCGGCTACATATGGCGTATCCCTGAAAAATAAAGCTGCTTCGGTTACAATCTGCGGAAGGGGTTTGTTGTGACCTCCGCTCAACGTTTTCAGGCATTTTTCAAAAATCAAAGAGTCGGCCTGTGTATACGAAACCTGTGCACGGCCATACGAAGCCATGCACAGGAATGATAATATCAGAATAATAAATACTCGCCCTGTTTTCAAAATATAATAAGCGTTTCTTATAGTATTTTCGTTGTTTTTTTAACTCAATCCCTCTATTTTCCCGTCCACAATATCTATAAAATTTGCTTGTGGAACTTTAGGGAAGCCCGGCATTCGCATTATATTCCCCGCTATGGCAACTATAAATTCAGCACCGTTATTTATAACTATATCGTTTATGGTAAGGGTAAAGCCATCGGTAATACCTACGGCTTTTGCATCGCCCGAAAACGAATACTGTGTTTTTGCGATGCACACAGGCAGATGCTCTAAATCGGATATGCTGATTTTCTTCAGCATTTTCCGGGCTTTGTCGCTAAACTCAACTAAGGTTGCTCCATATATGTTTCGTGCAATCTTATCTATCTTTGTACGGACAGAATCACTTTCAGCATAAGTGAATTTTAATGGCTCGGATGGATTTTCAGCGATAGTGCGAACCACCATGTTTGCCAAGTCGACAACTCCTTCTCCTCCTTTTGTGTACGCATCGTTAATGGCACACCCCACGTTCATTTGTTTGCAATGCTCCTCGATCAATGCAATTTCTTGAGCGGTATCGGTAGCAAATCTGTTTAAGGCAACCACAACGTTTTGCCCAAAGGTTTTCAGGTTCTCGATGTGTTTATCCAGATTCTTGAAGCCCGATTTAAGACCTTCTATGTTTTCTTTCTTTATATCTTCCACAGCAACACCACCGTGCATTTTCAAACCTTGAGCCGACACAACGATGACCGTCAGCTTTGGATTTAACCCTCCATTGCGGCATTTTATGTTGAAGAATTTTTCAGCACCAAGGTCAGCCCCGAATCCTGCTTCGGTTATCACATATTCGGCATGGCTTAATGCCATTTTTGTGGCTATTAGCGAGTTGCATCCATGAGCGATATTAGCAAACGGTCCGCCATGAATAAAGGCAGGTGTGTTTTCGGTTGTTTGTACTATATTGGGGTTTATGGCATCTTTGAGCAATACGGTGATAGCGCCTGCAACGCCCAATTCTTTTACGGTGAAAGGTTTATCGCTGAATGTATAGCCCAATATTATGTTTTCGATCCGTCTTTTCAAATCGTTCAGATCGGAAGCCAAGCATAAGATAGCCATAATTTCGGAGGCAGGTGTTATGTCAAATCCTGTTTCGGCAGGAATGCCGTTGGCCGAACCGTTCAAGCCCGCCACCATGTAGCGCAGGCTGCGGTCGCTGATATCGATAACCCTTTTCCAAAGGACTTCCTTCAACCCTGAGCCCGACTCCCGGTTTTGGTATATGTAATTGTCGAGCAAGGCCGTAATCATATTATGAGCCGATGTAATGGCATGAAAATCGCCTGTGAAGTGCAGGTTTATATCCTCCATTGGTAAAACTTGCGCGTAACCACCTCCGGCAGCTCCTCCCTTCATCCCGAAACAAGGACCAAGCGATGGTTCCCGAAGGGCAACAACAGCCTTTTTCCCTATCTTGTTCAGCCCTAAAGCCAGTCCTATCGAAACCGTAGTTTTTCCGATACCGGTTTTTGTGGGGGTTATTGCCGTTACAAGAATAAGGTTGTTTTCCTTTACCCTTGCATCATCAATTAACGAAACAGGAACTTTTGCCATGTATTTCCCGTAGTTATGTATATCATCACCTGATATACCTATGGTTTGCGCTACCTCATTTATCGATTTGAGGGGTGTGGCTCTGGCAATTTCTATATCCGACTTCATAGCTATTTCTTCCTTTCTTTTCCTTAAAAAATTTACAAATATAATCATTCATTTTGTTTAGAACCTACTTTGGGTATGTATGGTTTACGAATACAGTTTTTTTATAGAAAATAAACATCCTCCTTCGGCGTGAAATGATTATTTTTGAGGTTTTTATAAAATTAAGGAGCAAGAACTCTGAAAATGATAAAACATTTCACTCTACTGATTTTTTCTATTTTGTTTTTTTCCATCGGCATTTGTGGACAGGCTTCGTTGCAGCCTCCGGCAACAGAGGTAAGAGCCGTTTGGTTAGCCACAAATTGGAGTCTGGATTGGCCATCGGCCGATATGAGTATTGATCAACAGAAAAAAGAGATGCGACGGAAGCTGGACGCATTGCAAAGAGCTAATTTCAATACCGTACTTTTTCAAACACGCATCAGGGGCGATGTGTTTTACCGTTCGGCAATAGAGCCTGTAAGCCCATTCTTCAGGAGTTCTTACATAAACTCTTTCGATCCCTTGGCCTTCGTTATAGAAGAATGCCACAGACGCGGAATGGAATGCCACGCATGGTTTGTAACATTTCCGGTAGGCTCGAAGAAACAGGTGGAGCGGATGAAGAAAACGTCGGTAGTGAGCAAAAATAAAGGAATCTGCAAGCTTCACAAGGGAGAATGGTATCTCGACCCCGGCAATCCTGAGGCACGCAAATATATCCTTTCGCTGGTGAGTGAAATTGTATCGGGCTACGATATTGACGGTATTCACTTCGATTATATACGCTATCCCGAAAACGCCAAAACTTTTCCCGACAACGATACATACAAAAAATATGGCAAAGGAATGAGCCTTGACGATTGGCGGCGCAGCAACATAAACACTCTTGTTACCGATATATACAAATCGGTAAAAAAGAAAAAGAAATGGGTACAGGTGAGCAGTAGCCCTTTGGGACGTTATCGGCCTTTGCCCGTAAAACCGAACGATGGTTGGACAGCCTACGCCGATGTGTTTCAGGATGCAGGGCACTGGTTGCGGAGTGGGGCACACGATGCCATTTTTCCGATGATGTACTATAAGGAAGAATTATTTTATCCTTTTCTGGAAGATTGGATGGAACAAGCCGCGGGCCGTCTGATTGTTCCCGGATTGGGAGCATACATGATGAACGAACCCGAACGAAACTGGAGCCTACAGAATATACTTGACCAAGTGGATTATGCGCGCCAAAAACAAACCGCAGGGCAGGCTTTTTACAGAACCGAAACCATACTATCCGATTCGAAAGATATTCTGACCACGCTATCCCGCCATTATTATCAATATCCGGCTAAGCTACCACCACTTACTTGGCTAAGTACCACCAGGCCCGCTCCACCCAAAAATCTGGAAGTGTTTAAAACCCGAAACGGGACAACTTGCTTGCAATGGGAAGCCGCAGATAGCGATGACGAACAACTTTCGTATACGGTATATCGTTCGTTTGCCGACCGGGCCAACACCGAGAACTCCGAAAGTATAGTGATTACCGGATTGCGGCAGAATAAGATTTTTCTTTGTGTAGAAAATACGGATGTAGGTATATATTATAGTGTGACGGCTTCAGACCGTTTTCATAACGAGAGCGAGCCTTGTGTTTCCGCATTCTATGTGCATAGCACTTTTGAGCGATGACAAATGAATGTTTAGCATTGTTTTGGTTCAAAGATGTTTTTTTTGCAACTAAAAACCTAAATTATAACAAAATATTGTTATCTTTGTGCGTCTTGACGTGTTAACCACACACTTCATTTTATTACATACAACAAAATTTAAGAAAGAGTTGGCCGTGAGGCCGGCTCTTTTTTTATTTCGGAAAAGAAAGTCCTGTATTTATAAGGCTTTTATTACTGCCATCAGATCATCGTCAGCTAAGCCATTTTCGGAAGCTTTAGCGTATATTTTTTCCATAACATCTGCCGTGGGAGTGTCTAATCCGGCATCCTGAGCCAAGCGGATATCCTTGAGCATATACTTCAGCGGAAAAGCGGCAGGAAAGTTGTTTTTCAGTACCGAAGGCGTTTTCATTACCGACATGGGGCTACCGCATGCACTTTGATTCACTATCAGCATCATTGTTTCGCGGTCTATTCCGTGTTTTTCGGCAAAGAGAACGGTTTCGGCCAAACCTTCAACAACGACCGACATGTAGTAATTTATAGCAAGTTTAGCTTTAGAACCTTGCCCCACCTCGCCCAGTAGGAGCGATAGTTTGCCCATAGGCTCAAAGAAAGGGGTAACCCGGTCGTAATCGGCACTTCGGCCTCCAACCAAAATGAGGAGAGTGCCATCGGTTGCAGGCTTCACGCTACCCGATACCGGAGCGTCCAGATATTGGGCTCCAAACTCACGGCATTGCACGCCCAATGTACAGGCCAATTGTGGAGATATTGTACTCATGTTGACAAACAATTTGCCTTCCACACCGTGTTTAAAAAGATTGCTGAAAACACTTTCCACTGCCTTATCGTCCGATATCATGAGGAAAATTATATCGGCATTTTCGTTCAGTTCCCTAACCGATTCATAGACCCTTGCTCCGGCATCGGCCAAAGGCTTGGCTTTGTCTGCCGAGCGATTGTAGACCGAAACGAAATATCCTTCTTTAAGCAAATTTAAGGCCATAGGAGCACCCATATTGCCTAACCCTATCCACCCGATGCGGTTTGATGTTGTATTATTCATAACTGTTATCTTTCTTATTGAATTTTTAATTCTACAAATATAACAAAAAGGGTATTGTTTTGTTGAGAAAGAAAGGTGGCAAAATATAGGTTCGGGTTTATTATCGGATTTCTGCCGGTAAAATACAGGGGAGACTTATTTGCTTATCAGTTTCTTGTACACAATGGTATTCAGTAGTTCTTCGCGGCGGTATTTTGATATGGGTAATTCTTTTCCGTTTACAAACAAACGCCCTCCCGAAATGGAGTCTCGATTAGTGTTTTTTTGAGTTCTATATTCTCCTGAAAGAACCGCACTCCGCAAATACAGATATTCATAAGTAACCCTGCCGAGATAGGGACAAGATGCATATATGGAGGAACATCCATATAAAAATAAGAAGACAACGGGAAAACGCCTCGCTGCTCAAGATACGCAAACAAATAGAAGTAAAGCACAAAGATAACCCCAATAAGAAAGGACAGGATTAAAAACTGAAAAGAAAAAATAAGTATCTTCTTTTCTTTCATAGCTCTCTGGAGCAGGTTTTCGCTACAAGTTCTGAAAAATGCAGAAAACCGCTGTATTGTCAATACAACGGTTTTCTTGTTTTTTTATTTCTTATGGTTGTTGCTATTTTAGCAATTCCCTGACAGCTCTTTCCAGTTGCATGTCACGTCCCTGCAATACAGAAGCGGGATCGTTATAAACCTCTATATCAGGTTGTAGCTCTTGATTTTCCAGATATTGCCCACGCATATCTTTGACTGCTACTTGTGGAATCCCGAAAACGATGGTAGGGTCTATCTGGTTTTCCCACCAAACGGCGGTCATGGTTCCGGGAACGGGAGTTCCTATCAGTTTTCCTATTCCAAGTTCTTTGTATAACCACGGGAAGCCATGTGCATTAGAGTAATTGTCTTCGCAAACCAAAACGGCCGAAGGTTTCAGCCATTTGTTGAAAGGATCGCTACCTATATATTGCCCGCGAGGTTCGAAGCGTTGGTATTCTTTACCGCTCAAGAGTGTAACAAGATCATCGTGCAACCACCCTCCGCCATTATGACGGGTGTCTACAATTACTGCTTCTTTATTGCGACTACGGCCTAAGAGTTCGGAATACACTTCGCGGAAGCTGTTACTATCCATTCCTTTTACATGAACGTATCCGATGCGTCCACCCGAAAGTTTGTCTACCATCTGTCGGCGTTGTTCAATCCAGCGTTTATACAACAGGTTGCTTTGTTCACCGTAAGAAATTGGTTTCACCCATTCTTCTTGTTCCTTGCCCGACGCTGAGGTTTTGAATGCAAGCAACACTTTTTTTCCGGCTTTGCCTGCCAGAAGCGGATAATAGTCTTTGCCTTTTTCGATAGGTTGCCCGTCTATTTTTGTGATGATTGTACCCTCGGTTATTTTAGTTTTGGCAACAGTTAGTGGCCCTTGGCCTATTATCTCTTTTATTTTGATTCCGTCGCCATCATACTCATTGTCGAAGAAAGCTCCCAAAGAGGCTGTTGGCATCGTTGAACCGGAGGCAAAATAACGGGCACCCGTGTGCGAGCCGTTTAGTTCGCCCAACAGTTCGGACAGCATCTCGGCAAAATCGAAATTATTGTTGATATGCGGTAAAAACCGTTCGTAAGTTACCCTATATTTATCCCAGTCGGCACCGTGTAAATCTGTTACATAGAATTTATCTTTCACTTGTTTCCAAGCATGTTCAAAAATATAGCTGCGTTCTGCTTCGGGTTGATATTCAAACTGGGCGTTTATTTTTATTGGGGTTGTAGTTCCTTTGTCTATATCAACCTTTTTTAGCTGCCCACCGCTCAATAGCAGGAAGTTTTTCTCGTCTTTGTCTGTAAGCAACCTTCCTGATCCGGTGGCTTTAGCCAGAATTTTAGACGATCTGTCTTTCAGGTCGTACACCCATAGGTCGTAATCTTTTTCAAAGCGTGTCAGATAATAAAGCTTATCGCCTTTCTTATTCAAGAAAGCATCGGCTAAGGAAGAAGAGTTCGGCGTAAGGCGGATAACCCAATCACGCCTGTTTTCAAGATCGAACTTCAGTGGGGCTATTTCTTTTTTCTTATCGGTGCTGTCTTTGTCGTTTTTTTTATCTTTTTCCTTGTTCTTATCGTCTTTCTTGCCTTTGCTATCTTCTTTATCTTTCTTTTCCGAGGCTTCGAGCAAAGCCAGTTCTTCTTTGCTCATGCGGAATTTATCGTAAGCTTCCCTGTCGAAAAACATGATGTAAGCATCATTGTATGCCCCCCAGCTACCATGACTACGATATCCGGCACGGTCTGAAAACCACAGCATGGCTTTTCCATCCTGTACAAATCGGGGATTGCCATCAGAATATCCACTTTCGGTCAGGTTTGTTACCTCACCACTGCCATCGGCTTTAACAAGAGCTATGTCTACATTATTCCATCCGCCAACACCAATGTATTCGGTTAATATCCATTTGCCATCGGGCGACCATCGGAACCATTGGTCTCCGTCGGCATAAGAGTAATTAAATTTGCCGTCCAGCACGGTTCGTATCTTTTTACTCTTGATGTTTAAAACCCGGATTGTGGTACGGTCTTCAAGGTATGCTACTTCCTTTCCATCGGGCGAATATAGGGGTTGGAACGAAGCTTTTTCCGAATTTGTGAGTTGTTCTTCCTTAAACTCCTGGGCATAAACGAACGATTTGTCGTCTTTCCGGGTGAGGGAAGTCTGGTAGATATTCCAAAGCCCGTTGCGTTCCGAAGCGTAAAGCAGCGATCTGCCATCGGGGCAGAAGCTGACGTTACGTTCCTGATCGGGGGTGTTTGTAATGCGGCGGGTTGTTCCGTATTCGACCGAGGCCACGAAAATATCGCCGCGAATGATGAATGCTACTTCCTTTCCATCGGGCGAAACTTCCATTTCACGAGCCCCGCTTGTGAAGTTAATATTACGGAGTTTATTTTCTTGATTGTCTGTAACAATCTGAATGTTTACTTTCTGGGGCTGTGCGCCCTCTTTCAGTGTGTATATCTGGCCATCGTAAGCAAAACAAAGAATGTTCTGGTTGCTTGCGGTAAGGAATCGTACGGGATTGTCGCTGAAATTTGTCAGTTTTGTTGCCGTCGACGAGTTTAACCCGCGTTTATATACATTGAACGAACCTTCTTGTTCGCTTAGGTAATAAAAGCCCTTTCCATCGGTAGCCCACACCGGATTGCGGTCTTCACCTCTGAAGGTTGTCAGTTTAGTGTATTTTTTACTGCCTGTAAGGTCGTGTATCCAGATATCGCGGGCGATTGACGACTGATGATGTTTGCGCCAAGGGTCTTCGTATCCCTTTTGGTCGTGATAAAGGATTTGCGAGCCTGTGGGGTTGAACGATATGTTTTCCATAGCCAACGATGAAAACAACGTTGGTCGCCCCCCTTCTACGCTTACCTCGTATATCTGGGGATATGTTCCCGACGGAAATTCTCCGTCCATAACATCGGGGATGATACTTGCCGAAAACAGAACGTGCGTAGCATCTCGGAATACAACAGGATATTCGGCTACCGAATTTGTTGTTAACCGGCGGGGAACGCCACCTTCGGCCGAAACGATAAATACATCGAAGCTGCCTTCCCGGTTGGACGAAAAAGCGATACTTTGCCCGTCGGGCGACCATACAGGGCGCGTATCGTGAGCCGGATGTGTGGTCAGTTGTGTGGCTCGTCCACCAGTAACCGGAACTTTATAGATATCGCCTTTGTAACAAAATGCTATCTGCCCTCCATCGGGCGATATAGCGCAGTAGCGCAACCATAAGGGAGGGTTTTGTGCTTTCAATCCTACTATACAAAAAAGAAAAGCGGCAATCAAGAAGATCTTTCTCATAATTGTTAAATCTAAATTTTTTACCTCAAATATACAGATTAACGGTTTAGATAACAAAAAGAAAAAGATATTATTGATAAACGATTTACTGCTTCGATAAGTCAGAGCAACAAGTTGATAGGTAAGCTAAAAACGAAAGAGCAACTCCTTTTATGTTTAAGGAACTGCTCTTATTGGTTATATTTTTCGGTCTAAACCCTTATCAGGAGAATTTTGGTTTACGTCCTTTGCGGTGTTCTTTTTTTGCATAATCGCCGTTGCGGTTGTAACTGCCTTTGGAAGAAGCTTCGCGACGTTTGTTAAAGCCTCCGTCACGGTCTCCGCCATACGAACGGCGTTCGCGACGGTCTCCTCCGCCACCGCCATAGTTACGTTGGCCACCGCCTGCGCCTTCTTGTGCAATCTCGACCGATATGACACGCCCGTTATTTTCCTGTCCGTTCAGCGAACGCAAAATTGATGATGCTGACTCTTCGGGAACTTCAAAGAACGAAAAATTGCGTAACAAATCAATACGACCCACACGTACTTTTCCGGGTACGAAATCGTTAATCAGCCCCATAAGTGTGGCAGGGTTCACATTGTCGGTACGCCCAATGTTGATAAACAGGCGCGAATAGCCTTTTTCGGCAGTACGTCCTTGGCGTCCGCCTTCGGCACGTTCCTCACGGCGGCTGCTACGCGACGATTTCCCGTCGCGAGATGATGCCCTGTCGGCAGGCGATTCTATCTCCTGCGCATCGCGGTAATAGTCGATAAGACGATTAAATTCGAGCGAGATTACACGCTTGATGATATCTTCTTTTTCCAACCATTCCAATTTGCGGTAGATCGAGGGTAAAAGGTTTTCTATCTCTTCTTCGTTTACCTTTACTTTTTCTATACGGTCTACAAGATTGAAAAGCTGTTTCTCGCAAATAGCTTTACCCGAAGGTATTGTTCCTTGTTCAAACTTCTTGTTTATGATTTTCTCAATCTCACGCATTTTGCCTTTTTCCTTTACGTGAGTGATGGCTATCGACGTACCTGTTTTTCCGGCACGTCCTGTACGCCCGCTACGGTGTGTGTACGACTCTATATCGTCGGGCAAACCGTAGTTTATGACGTGTGTAAGGCTGTCAACATCCAAGCCCCGTGCCGCAACATCGGTTGCAACAAGTAGCTGGAGGTTACGGATGCGGAATTTTTGCATCACATAGTCGCGCTGCGCCTGCGAAAGGTCGCCGTGTAGTGAATCGGCATTGTAGCCGTCTTGAATAAGCTTGTCGGCTATTTCCTGTGTTTCGCGGCGTGTACGGCAAAATATAATTCCGTAGATGCTGGGATAATAGTCGGCAATGCGTTTCAGAGCAAGGTATTTATCGCGGGCATGAACCATGTAGTAAATATGCTTCACATTGCTTGAGCCCTCGTTTTTCCGCCCGATGGTGATTTCCTTGGGCGATTCCATGTATTTACGGGTTATTTTGGCTATTTCTTTGGGCATGGTTGCCGAGAAAAGCATCATGGAACGGTTTTCGGGTACTTTTGCCAGAATCTCGTCTATGCTTTCCGAGAAGCCCATGTTGAGCATTTCGTCGGCCTCGTCGAGAATCACGTATTTCACGTTTGCCAAATCAACAACCCGGCGATTGATAAGGTCGATAAGCCGTCCGGGAGTGGCAACGATTATTTGCACGCCCCGTTTCAACGATTTTATCTGACTTTCGATGCTCGACCCACCGTAAACGGGCAGCACACGCAGATTATTGATGTATTTTGAGTAATCGGCCAAATCGCCGGCAATTTGCAAACAAAGTTCGCGTGTTGGGGCAAGGATAAGCGCCTGCGGAACATTGTTCTTTACTTCTATTTTTTGCAGTACGGGCAACCCGAAGGCTGCGGTTTTTCCGGTTCCGGTTTGTGCCAGTGCGATAACGTCACGTATTTCGTCCAGCAAATAAGGGATTACTTCTTCCTGTACGGGCATCGGATTTTCATAACCCAATTCTTCTATTGCCCGGAGGATTTCCGGGGCAACACCTAATTCTTCAAATGTTTTCATTAAAAATGTTTTGTGGTTCTTGGAGCAATCATTTTTTCTCTTTTGCCCCCACAAAACGACTGTAAAAATAAGAGAGGAAAAACGATTATTCTCGTAATATCTATTTCAATCTCAGAACAAAGCAAAACCGCCCATCTGTCTGAAACAGGCTGCAAAGGTAGTTGTTTTTTTGCATATTCTGCTCCAATAAATCAATTTAATTGATGCGAAAGATGGTAAAATATTGTTTTTGCTGACTTTACTGCCTATTAAAAAACTACCGGATGGAATAAAAATTATTTCGCTCTGTGCTGACACAAATATGTAAATTAACTAAAAAATATAGGTTTTTGAACATCTATTACCTCAAAACCTTCCGATGTGTTCGTCAAATCAATAATTAATTGATTATCTTTACCGAGATAAAGAAAGGTTAACAACCGAAATGTTGAGAAGAATTCTACTATACCTCTTTGTTTTTATACTGTTTTGGGCTCCTGTTCAGAATGGCTATTCGTCTATTTCGTATAAAGAAATAATGGCTTTATCGCCCGATGAATTGCTATCGAAAGGGAACGGATACTCAGATAAAAACTTTATGGATACAGCCCTGATTTACTACATAATCTTATCGGGCAAATATGATTCGGAACTGAACGCGGCCGATATGCGTTCCGTGGTTCAAGGTTTTGTTAAGGCCGGCGATATTTATTATAACCAAGGTAGTTATCACCGGGCATTAGAACTTTACGCGCAAGGTTTCCGCATTTGCGAATTGAACAGCATCAATGATTTTCTTCCGGAGCTTTACAAAAACATGGGCAATATATACAACCTGTTTTTAGACTTCGACCGCGGGAGGGATTATTACTATAAGGGATTGAGGCTTGCCCGTAAGCAAGGCGATGTTGTGACAGAGGGTAAGCTCCTGAACAACCTGATTGGCGTAAGTTGCTATGTAGGCGAAGTGCAAAAAGCCAAAGAATATTATAAACAGGTAACAAGCATTGATCAACTAAAGAACGATGCTATTCAGGTGTATTTCAATACATTGGATTTAGGGTATATTTATGGCTTAGAGGCAAAGCCCGATTCGGCTATCATATGCTATAAAAACGCCTTGGATTATGCCCTCCGGATGAAGTTAGACCCAAGATATGTCTCTACTTCGTCGTCGGAATTGGCTCTTCGCTACGAAGAAATAGAGGAAAACGACCTTGCCTTGCAATACCACCTTTTCAGCAACAAAATAATTAAGGAGAATAACCTTATCGAATTGTTGGCCAATAACCTGAAAAGCCTTTCTATTGTGTACAAAAAGAAGGGCGATCAAGAAAAAGCCCTTTATTATGGCAATCAGCACCTTGCCGTATCAGATTCGGTTTTCAACACAAGAGAATTCCATAGGGTGAAAAACTCCCAGATGCTTTATGAGATGGACAAAGTGAATCAGGAGATGGATTCCTTGAATATGGCCAAAGAAAAAAGCGACACCAGAGTGAAGATACAAGGGCGGATATTGCTTATTATCTCGGCCGGACTACTGTTGTTTATCATCTTGTTGATAGCTGTATCTGTACAAAAGAAAAAACTACAGAACGCATACCTCGACTTATTTGAACGGAACAATGAGATAATAAAATCGGACAAGGCTAATAGGAAAATTCGTTTAGAATACGAAAAACGGCTGAAAGAAGAAAGAGAGCGTTATTTTGTCCTGAAAAACGAAGTGGGACTGCTTGGACATGATATAGACAGCCGCGAAATGGCACTTGAGCAGGGAGACGATGAACTGATAGACAACTCGAAAATCAATAAATTTACCGACGAACAAAAAGAAAAACTGGTTTCGGATATAAACAATGTTATGGAAAATACACTCGAATTCTGTGACAGTGAGTTTAGTCTTAACCGGTTGGCTTCTTTAATCGGGTCTAATTCGAAGTATGTTTCGCAAATCATCAACGAGGTTTTCAATAAAAACTTCAGAGCATATATCAATGAATACCGGATAAAACAGGCATGTCTCCGATTGATGAATACAGATGAGTATGGCAATTACACAATTAAGGCTATTGCCGAAAGCGTAGGTTATAAGTCACATACAAATTTCATTCTTATTTTTAAGAAAATAACAGGAATTAATCCCTCCACTTATCAGAAGATAGCGAGGAAACAAATTAAAGAATAATAAATGTATTTTGTTGTTTTTAGGTTATTGCGGATAGAATAATAGTTAATTCAAGAATTCATAATTACTCAATTAGCGTTCAATAAACTTATTTACTACTTTGCATAGCGAATTATGTGATTTTTTCGCGACGAATATTATTTAAAGTTTTAATTATCAATATTTTTAATTTAAAAAAGTGCTTAAAAGATGAGAAAATTATCTACTTTCTTGTTGTTGTTGGCTGTATTTTCGTATACAGTTAACGGGCAAGGCTCTTTTACTTCATTTAAAAGTGCGGTGAATGGCATTGCCAAAACACAGGTCGCAAAGATTTCTCCCGATGGTACACAAGTAACAGGGACGGCTTTCGACGAATATGGTACCAGTAAACACATGTTTACTTGGACGTTGGAGGATGGTATCAAAGAATGGGATGCCAATAACGTAAATGAAATGGGAGAAGGCTCAAAGGGTTATGCTATTACAAATACAGGTTTTGTGTTAGGTGCAGCTCCTAATCCCAGTATTTTAGCTTATGCTGATGCGGAATATGCCAATGGCGATTCTGTTTTTGCAAAAGTAATAACAGCCGCAGCGGCTAACGCGGAAGAATGGGAATTCCTGCCTACCACTGCCGATAGAAAAAACGGAGGTTATGCTTATGGGCTTGGAGACCATGCTTATGCTATAAGTAATGTAAATAACGGTATTGCGACAGCTGTGGGTTCTGTTTTGAAAAACGGCATGTACACCTCGCCTATACCTGTATTTTGGGAAGTTTACCCCAACGAAGGAATGATTTATAATCCTAATCCTTTCACTATACCATCTCAATACACCAATGGAGCAGCAACAGCAATTGGCCGTAATGGTGCTATTATAGGCGGTTGGGTAGGAACAAATACCATGTCTGTGCCAGCATTGTGGGCTTGGTATCAACCTGTAGAGATAGTGGGTGCAAAAGGTTTAGGTAAAGTAAACGGGGTTAGTTATAACGCGGCTTATGCGGTAATGGACTTGGATAGCAAAGGAGCTTTGTATGATATAGCAAACAAAGTCTTGATTTATCTGCAAACTGAACATAACACCGGCGGATGTTTTCCTTTGGCGGTATCAGACAACGGCATTGTGGTAGGTCACATAGGAGGTGCTATTGAACAGGGTGCGCAAACACCTAAAACGGCATTTATCTATACCGAAAAAATGGGGTTGAAAAAACTGGCTGATTACTTAGATGAAGCCGGAATAACATATTCAGGTAATCTTGAGTCTGTTACAAGTATTTCGGCCGATGGCACTAAACTTGTAGGTTACGGTGATGAAAATAGTTTCTATATTGAAATACCTGCCATAACAGAAGGTGCATATCCTGCACGTGGCATCAGCCTTGAAAACAAAAAATATGGTGAAGTTATAGTTAACTGGACTGCTGGTGCAGCCGATCGCTCGAGCATCCGTACAGGTTACAATATTTACCATAACGGAACATTTTTGGCAACAGCCGCCAGCGATGCAACATCTTATACTCATACAAGTGTAGTAGATGGTGAACACGAATATTATGTAACAGCAGTTTATGGTGAAACAGAATCGAGACCTACCGCCACTGCATCTGTAATGATGGCTAAAGGAGAATTTCCATTTTTTGACGCTTTTGAAAATTACAGCACTGGCGGTTATATGACGACTCCAAGAGAATATCTGTCTAAAGGTGGTTGGGATGTATCTGTAAATACAGTGCCAACAATTGATGATAGTTGGATTTCGGGTACTGGCGGTCTAAGGGGAAATACCGCATTTTTCATGACTCCTAGCACCGGCGATTACAACGAATATATGGCTTCTCCATACCTTGATATGAGTAATGCCGAAGATGCATGGTTGCGCTTCAACTTCTGGATTTATGGAGGAAGCGCAGAAGAATTCGTAGCTGTTGAAGCATTCGACGGCGAAGAATGGGTGGCAATAGATACCATCGCTTGTATTAATACAAATATGGAATATATACCTTATAAGATGGAATTGACCGAACAACTTGCAGGAAACGCCAATGCTCGCTTCCGTTTCGTTGCCTTTGGCAATGCGGCAGCAACAGGGGGTGGAACAAACATAAAAATTGATAACGTGGATCTTTATGATACAGCAAACATGTTCCCTGAAGACCCTGTTTCTGCCATAAGTGCTACTCAATGGAAAAATGAAAACGATGGAAGTGAAGTTGTTTACATCAACTGGGCAGACCCTAATGGTTATGCACGCTTACGTTATCTGACTCCTATATTGACACAATGGACAGCCGGAAAAATAGGAAACGACGGGGCTCCGTTTATCGCAGCCAATATGTATCCTGCCGAAGACCTTGCGATATACGATGGTTATAAACTGACTTCTATTTCGTTCATGCCTACAACATCGGCTACTACTGCCAAGGTATCCGCGACATACAAATGGTTTGTATCGCAAGGTGGCGAAAGATTGTTCAGCGCGGATGTTACCGGCGACCTTGCTGATCTGGAATATACAACAATAGAGCTTGATGAGCCAATTGACATCGATGTTAACAAACCATTGTATTATGGTGTAGAAGTTGTATCTCATGGTATGGACGACCTTCCTATCGCCACTTCGGATGTATATGCTATGGAACCGGATGTAGACCCTGTAACAGGAATACCAACAGGTATGATGTGGAATGTTTCGTACAACGTTGCCGACGGAAGAGGTAATATATTCTCAGAAGACGGTGGTAAAACATGGGAAAAAGTAGGTTCTTTCATGGGAGATGGTGGAACAGAAGTATATCAAATATTCAACATCCATGCCGAAATAATGAAAGATCCTACCGTAGAGCCAAAAGACCGTATCTTGGGGTATTCTATTTACCGTAATGGAGAGGATATTTATCATGAAGTGTTTGAGGAAAACAGAGAACTTGTTAAGTTGACTACATTTATCGATACTAAACCATTGGTAGACCAAGAGGCTACTTACGAAGTTAAAGTTGAATACTTCAGTCAAGAATCTTCTGAAGCGAAAGAGGTTAAGATAACATTTACACCTAATAGCATTGAAAACGTAGACGCAAACGGTTTCATCACCGTTACACCTACTCTTGCCGTAAACTATGTAAACATAGAAGGCGAGTTTGTTAAAGCGACAATGTATGATGTTAACGGAAAAGTTGTAGCCGAAACATCAAACAACCAGATAAGCGTAGGCAGCCTACCAGCCGGCACTTATATCGTGAAAGTAAGCACATCGAAAGGTGAAGTAACGAAAAAGATTATTGTTAAAAAATAATCAAGTAGTAGAATTTTCTTATAGATAAAAAAGCAGGTTGTCTCCATGGTGGGACGGCCTGTTTTTATTTTATAGCGATACAAAGTGAAGTACGACCTTTTAGTTGAAATAAAACTAAAAAAAGGGGTTCCACTATGAATTTCATTAATAATGCGAATCAGTATTTAAAAAATTAGATAAATAAAAGCGATGGCAATTTTGCCCATCGTATGTATGAGTAGTCCGGCAGTGGACCTTAC
>NZ_JARXWE010000026.1 GCF_029893235.1 Dysgonomonas sp. PH5-45 | reverse complement strand
TGTAACTTCAGCAAAATAGGGAGAGATTAATGTATTCATGAGACGAAGATAACATTTCTACAAATTATGATGAAATTTTGATGCGGTTGCCCTGAAATATGACAGGGATTATTCTGTATTCGAATTTTTTACATCAGTTTATTTGCTACTTTTGCGGCTGTTTAACCCTAAAAAAAGATTAACAATTAAAAAAATGGAAACAAAAAACGTAAAAATTCAGGTAGCAGATCCTACCACCCTTGGCCTGTTTGGTTTGGCTATTGTAACATTAGTGGCGTCATCGCAAAAATTAGGATTAACAGACGGTTTGGCATTTGTGTTGCCTTGGGCTCTGTTTTTGGGAGGTATGGCTCAGATTATAGCTGCTATATTCGATTTTAAGCACAATAACCTTTTTGGCGCAACAGCTTTTTCGGCCTACGGATTGTTTTGGGTAGGTATGGCCATGAGTTGGCTCATAAAATTGGGTTGCCTTGGCGAAACACTTGCCTCGACAGCCGATACAAAACAGTTGGGTTTTGTTTTTCTTGGCTATATGATACTGACTATTGCCCTTACCGTTTCGGGATTGAAGATGTCTAAAGCCATGTTTGTATTACTATTTCTTATTGTTTTGTTGTTTTTAGGACTTGCTTTAGATTCATTTGGATTTGGACACTTTTGGCATAGCTTAGCGGCATATTCCGAGTTGGCAATATCGCTGCTTACGTTCTATGTATTGTCGGCCAAATATCTGAACAGTTTCTTCGGGAAAAATATTCTTCCTGTGGGAGCGCCGTTCTTGAAGTGATAAAGAAAATAAAATTTTGAAAAAGTGATTTTTATTTAACATCCGCGACTAATCAAGAAAACCGATTTATAAGTTTAAGAATGAAAAAAATTACAAGATTGTATTTCTTGTTGCTTTCCTTTGTTTTGTTCCCATCGGCAATTTATGCTCAGATGTTTACAGTAAAAGGAACTGTAACAGACGCTAAAACCAAGGAGGCGCTTATAGGAGTCCCTATTATGGTGAAGGAGCGTTCGGGAACAGGAACTCCGTCAGATACCGATGGAAAGTATTCACTGACTTTGCCTAAGGGAGAGTACACCTTACTGGTGGAGTATATGGGGTACGAAAAAACACAGGTAAAGATTGTTCTTAATAAAAATATTACGCGGGATTTGGAACTTAGTTCGAGTTCGGTAAATCTGGATGAAGTCATAATTTCTGCACAGCGGATGGACGCGAATATATCGGCTCCGCAAACAGGTGTGGAAAAAATGGAGGTGACACAGATTAATAAGCTGCCGGTATTACTTGGCGAAAGGGATGTTATAAAAGCAATGCAACTGACACCCGGGGTGAAAGCCGCGGGTGAAGGAGGCGCCGGATTCTTTGTACGTGGAGGGTCGTCCGACCAAAACCTTGTTATGCTCGATAATGTGTCGCTCTACAATGCCTCTCACCTGATGGGATTTTTCTCGACATTCAATTCGGATGTTATCCGCGATGTTACTCTTTATAAAGGAGCCATGCCCTCGCAGTATGGCGAGCGTCTGGCTGCCATACTTGATGTACAACAGCGCACCGGCGATATGAACGAATATCATGTTTCGGGAGGGATAGGGCTTATTTCGTCAAAGATAAATGCCGAAGGGCCTATACAGAAAGGAAAATCATCGTTCCTTATCGGTGCCCGCCGCACCTATGCCGATGCTATTGCCCGTGCAGCAGGAGTAGAAGAAGCATCGAATGCTTACCTTTATTTCTACGATTTGAATGCAAAACTTCATTTCTCGTTGGGCGATAAGAACCAACTGTCTTTTTCGGGGTATATGGGTAAAGACAAGCTTGCCCTGAAGGATGCTGCCGAAACAGACTGGGGAAATATATTCGGGAGCCTCAAGTGGACACATATCTTTAACCATAAGTGGTTGTCAGCTACTTCCGTTTTTTATAACAAGTATGGCTATCATGCCGAAATGGAAATGGGGATGGACCTAAAAGGCGAAGCCGATATAAAAGACTTTGGCCTCAAACAAGAGTTTGTTTACCAACGGAATCCCGATAATATCTGGAAGTTTGGTTTGCATTCAACACGTCACGATATCGGTCCCGGCGATTTTGATTTGAATTCTGACGATACAAAAAATAATGTTTACCTGCACCACCGTTATTCGCTCGAAAACGGATTGTATGCCACAAACCAAATAAAGATTAATAAGCAACTGGAGGTTGTTTATGGTTTGCGCCTCTCGGTGTTCTCGGCTTTGGGCAAGGGCGAATATTATACGCTCGACGAGAATAAGAATATACTGGACAGCGTTTGGTATGGTTCGGGCAAGTTTGTAAAAACATATGTAAATCTGGAACCTCGCTTTTCGGCCGCATATAAGTTGAATGACGTTTCGTCCATAAAAGCGGCTTATGCCCGCACAACGCAAAATATGCACCTTCTTTCGTTTTCGGCGCAAGGAACACCTTACGACCGTTGGACATCGAGTTCGAACAACGTGAAACCGCAGATAGCCGACCAGTTTTCTTTGGGATATTTCCGTAATTTTTCGGACAATATGTTCGAATTCAGTGTAGAAGCATATTATAAGGATATGCGCAACCAACTGGATTTTAAAGATAATGCCAATATTTATGGCGATAATGTGATTGAGACTGAAATACTCTCGGGCAGAGGACGTGCCTATGGAATAGAGTTTTTGTTGCGTAAGCGTTTAGGTCGCTTCACGGGGTGGATTGGCTATACCTTGGCAAAGTCTGAGAGAAAAATTGACGGGATAAACGAAAATCGTTGGTATGACGCTTTTCAAGACCGGACACACGATATCTCGATAGTTGGTATCTATGAGTTGAACAAGAAGTGGACGCTTTCGGCGGCGTGGGTATATTATACAGGCAATGCCCTGACTTACCCCAGCGGAAAGTACCAGATAGACGGAAAAGATGTGATGTATTATGCCGAGCGTAACGGATACCGTGCTCCTGCATACCATCGGTTAGATTTAGGAGCAACCTGCTTACTGAAAAAGACGAAAAAATATGAATCGGAATTGGCTTTCAGCCTCTATAACGCATACGGGCGCGAAAATGCTTATATGATTGATTTCAGAACCGACAACGACGATAAGTCCAAAACAACAGCCTATCAATACTCTTTGTTTCGTTTTGTACCTTCCGTTTCGTGGAATTTCAAATTTTAAAGCTTAAAA
This sequence comes from Dysgonomonas sp. PH5-45, assembly GCF_029893235.1. GTDB lineage: Bacteria > Bacteroidota > Bacteroidia > Bacteroidales > Dysgonomonadaceae > UBA1309. Next base: position 39,417 of record NZ_JARXWE010000026.1, on the reverse strand, counting down.
CGAAGAACGTTATGAAAAAGATAATAAGCCGGTATGTACCGATATTTGTAGTCGTTATTAGTGCCTTGGTTGTTTCCTCGTGCGAGAAAGAAGTAGATGTCGACCTGCGGTCTGTTGAGCCTCGTTTGGTTATAGAAGGCGTTGTTCCGGAAGATTCGCTGGCAACGGTGAGGCTTACCAAAACCAAAGATTTTGACGATAACACTCCATACCAACCAATAGCCGATGCCACTGTTACCGTGACAGATGAGGATACAGGATACTCTGAAACCCTGCTTTTTGATGCTGTCTCAGGCTATTACGTTGCACCAACGCTGCGTGGTGTTGTGGGCAGAACATATAGGTTGAAAGTAGAAAGCGAAGGAGAGAGTTATGAGGCAACCTCAAAAATGCCGCCTTTGGTAATGCTCGACTCTGTAACCATGTATAAAGTGCCGGCAATGGATTATGCGATGCCACAGGTACACTTTACCGACCCATTTGGCGAGGAGAACCATTATTACAGGTTTCGGGTTTATGTAAACGGCGAACGCCCCGACAAGAGCGATGATGCTTGTTCGGCCGAGCATACCGATGGCACCCCTTTCCATATGCCTATATTTATCCGTTCGAACAAAGATGATGTTGATCCCCTAAAAAAAGGCGACCGGGTTACGGTCGAGATGCAATGTATAGATAAGGGTGCGCATAAATATTTCGAAACACTCTATAATATAGACGAAAACCTAACCAACCCTACCACAAATATCGTAGGCGGGGCTTTGGGGTACTTTTCGGCTTACTCTTCAATGAAGAAAGAGATTATTGCCGATTGGAAAGATTGAAGATTATGTTCTGATTAAGGTGGTTTTTAATGAATGATATATGTATCTTTGCATCTACATAGAAAACGCTAAAAATAGACTGAAAAATGAACCATAAAATAGCACCATCCATATTGTCGGCCGATTTCATGAACCTGCAATCGGAGATAGAAATGTTGAACCGCAGTGAGGCCGATTGGATTCATTGCGATGTGATGGATGGCGTTTTTGTTCCTAACATTTCTTTTGGTTTCCCTGTCATTAAACAGGTTGCTAAGTATGCCCAAAAACCGTTGGATGTGCATCTGATGATTGTTGAACCCGATAAATATATCGCTCAGGTAAAAGATGCGGGCGCATATCTGATGAATGTGCATTACGAGGCTTGTACGCACTTGCACCGCACCGTGTCGGCTATCCGTGACGCGGGGATGAAAGCGGGCGTAACCCTCAATCCGCATACACCGGTTTCGTTGCTCGAGGATATAATAGGCGATGTGGATATGGTTTTGCTGATGTCGGTAAATCCCGGATTCGGTGGACAGCGATTCATAGAGCATACCCTCAGTAAAACCCGCAGGCTGAAAGAAATGATCCGCCAGAAGGGATTGAATACCTTAATAGAAGTGGACGGAGGGGTGAACCTTGAAACCGGAAAAGCTTTGCTCGATGCAGGAGCAGATGTGTTGGTTGCCGGAAACTTTGTTTTTGCCAACCCCGATCCGGAAAGCGTTATCCGACAGCTAAAGAGCTTGTAAGGTTTTGCAATGAAGCGCGATGACATACTGCAAGCGCCTTTCGCAAGGTTATTGTTACCTTTGCTGGCAGGTATATTATTGCAGTACTATTTGAATATAAAACAATGGAGCATAATCCTTTTCACCTTTGGGGTGGGGCTTATGCTCTTTTCTTTTTTTATACCCGAAAAACACAAATACCCTACACGATGGCTGTTTGGCTGCGGGGTGAGCCTTTTTATCGTGGTGGTGGGAGTGTTTTTTACTTACGAGCGGCAACAAAAAATAGATTTTTTGTACAGTCCAAAGCCGCAATCACACTACGGCATTGTTCTTGACCTCCCGCAACATAAACCCAATTCGCTGGCTTGTAGGGTTCAATTGAAGGACGTTGATAAACGTGTGATTTGTTATCTGGAACCCGATGGTGTGAGCGAAAGCTTGCAGCCGGGCGATGCTATCCGTTTTTATGGGTTAATTGAGCCGTTCAGGAATATGGGTAACCCCGATGATTTCGATTATGCGGCTTATATGCGCAATCAGGGTTATGTAGGTAGTTTGTATCTGCCTGTGGATAGATGGGAGCCGATGTTCGAAACCCATCATACAATCGGGACGTATGCTTTGAGTTGTCGCTCACAGATAATGCGGTTTTATGGCTCATTGGGTTTAGATAGTTTGAGCTTGGCTGTGGTTTCGGCTCTTACGGTGGGTTATCGGGATACCTTGCCCAACGATTTGAAAGAATCGTTCCGTGCCACAGGAACGGCCCATGTATTGGCTGTCAGTGGAATGCACGTTCTGATTGTGTTTGCCGTTATACGCTTCCTGCTCAGTTTTATTAGTCGTGGTTCACGCTTTTATTGGATAAAACCTGTGCTTACTATTCTCCTGTTATGGATGTATGCTTTCGTAACAGGATTGCCGCCTTCGGTGATACGTGCCTGTTTGATGCTGAGCGTGTTTTGTGTGGGGGAGGTTATCCATCGGAAAGGATTTTCGTACAACACAATTTTGCTTACGGCATTTTTTATGCTGATTTATAATCCCCTTAATTTGTTTGATGTTGGTTTTCAGTTGAGCTTTACGGCTGTTCTTTCTATCCGGTATCTGTATCCGAAGCTAATAGGATTATGGGCTGCGGAAAACAAAGCTGCGCTTTATTTCCGAAATGTAGCGGCAATGTCGGTGGCAGCGCAGGTGGGTACATTGCCTGTGTGTTTGTATCACTTTGGCTATTTCCCTACGTACTTTTTTGTTTGCAACTTGTTTGTTGTTCCTTTGGTCGAAGTGATTGTTTATACAACATTGGTGACGGCCGTTATGGGGCTGTTCATACCTGTTACTCTTTTAGCGAGAATATTGAACTTTATAATAGAACTGCTTACTTCGGGCATCCGTTTTTTTGAGACATTACCTTTCGCCAAGCTCGAAGTTGCGGATGTATCTTTATTGACCGTGGTCTTGCTGTTTGTTTTGATTATAGGCTTCACCGGATTTTTTGTTTACAAAAGGGCAAAATTGCTGATAGTAGGTTTATCGGCAGTGGCTTTACTGATATTAACCTCTTTACCCGATAAACTGAAAACGGAGGGTAACAGCCTGATAGTTTATAACAGGCGTGCATCAACTGAAATCAGGTTGGTATATGAAAACAAAGAACACACCCTTACAGGCGATTCGCTTGATGCGTATAAACTGTTGGGTTTAGGCGGCAAACGGTTCTTATCAGTAACGGGCAACAAATGGGAAGGCTTGTTGGGCGATGAACGGTTTGCAGTCACATATTTACATCTGTATGGCAACGATGCCATATCTTTAACGGCTCTTAATGATATAATTCGCCCTGATACAGTAATTTTGGATGGTAGCTTCTCTGCAAAAACGACAAAAAGATTAGTTAAGGAATGTTGTATTTTAAATATTCCCTGTTTTGACATAAAGGAAAGCGGTGCATTTAAAATAAATTTTTAGTACTTTTGGCAGCGTATATATTCATAAATTCATATATTGACGGTAGTTTCAGAAAATAATGATTTCCAAAGTAATATCACAAGATAAGATACACAAAGTAGAGGATTTCCTGAACAGGTACGACAAAATAATTATCGTGTCGCACGTATCGCCCGATGGTGATGCCGTGGGTTCGTCTTTGGCGTTGTATCATTATCTGTCGGATGCCGGAAACGATGTTACGGTAATAGTTCCGAATGCCTTTCCCGGTTTTTTGAGGTGGTTGAAAGGTGCTAAAGATATTCTTCTGTACGAAAAATATCCGGAGTTTGCCAATAAGTTAATATCGGAGGCCGATCTTATTTTTTGTCTGGACTTCAATGTTTTGAAACGCATCCACACCATGGGGCCTGTTGTAGCGGAGGCTAAGGCAAAGAAGGTGATGATAGACCATCACCCTGAGCCGGGCGATTTTTGTGACGTTACGATTTCATATCCCGAAATATCGTCGACCAGCGAACTTGTTTTTCGCTTGATTTGCCGTATGGGCGATTTCGAAGCCATGTCGAAACTATCGGCAGATGCCATTTATACAGGTATGATGACCGATACGGGAGCCTTTACCTATAACTCTAACAATCCGGAGATATATTATATTATTGGCGAACTGCTGAAAAAGGGTATAGACAAGGATCAAATTTATTCGAATGTGTACCATAGCTATACCGAAGACCGTTATAGGATGTTGGGCTACACCTTGTCCGAGAAAATGAAGATATATAATGAATACGGGGCTTCGCTGATTTCCTTGACAATAGAAGAGCAACGCCGTTTTAATGCTCGCAAAGGCGATACCGAAGGCTTTGCCAACCTCCCTTTGAATATCGGCGGGATAGTTTTTGCCGCATTTATTCGCGAAGACGAAGATATGGTAAAAATATCGTTCCGTTCGCAGGGTGATTTTCCGGCTAATGCTTTTTCGGCTCGTTACTTTAATGGTGGAGGCCATCTGAATGCTGCCGGAGGTGAATATTACGGCTCGCTGAACGATGCGATTGCTATTTTTGAAAAAGCCCTGCCCGAATTTGCGGCAGAATATAATTCAAATAAAAATAAGTAAAGAAAAACTGTATTAAATATAGAATCATTATTCATATGAAAAAAAGTATTGGGTTACTGTTGGCCGTGATGGCTGTATCTTTGGTTTTTATGTCGTGCGACGATTCGGAATCGTATGCCGATAAGCTGAAAAGGGAAAGAAAACTCGTAAAACAACTTATTAGCGAAAAAGGATTCGTTATTGTAAATGAAATTCCTGCCGATACTATCTTTGCAGAGAACGTATATTATCACGATAAAGAAACCGATATATATTTCAACATAGAAGACCGTGGCGATTTAACGCTAAGAGCCTCTAAGGAAACAGGTAGCAATACGAAAGTTCATTGCCGGTTCGATAGGGTTAGAGTGTTAGGTGATACTACAAATTATGGTTATCCGGCAAGTCAGCCTATGAGCTTTATGTATGGAATAAAAGATACTTATAGAGCATCCGATCCGGAGGTTGCTAATTACTATCTTACTCCGGCTTATGCTTTCCCGTTGGACTATGTGGGCGAAGGAGCCGTTGTTAATTTGATTGTTCCTTTCGACGAAGGCTCTACTAACCAGCAATCATATTATACAACCTTATTTGTTCAGAAATTACGATACACCAAATTTTGGTAATAAATAAAAAGAATATTCATTATGTCATTAATAAAATCAATATCAGGTATCAGAGGTACTATTGGCGGTTGTATTGGTGAGGGATTGAACCCGCTCGATACCGTAAAGTTTGTATCGGCTTATGCTACTTTTATTCGCAATAACTCAAGCGCAAAATCCGGAAAAATTGTTGTGGGGCGCGATGCCCGTATATCGGGAACGATGATGGAGCATGTTGTTGTTGGTACATTAATGGGGATGGGTTTCGATGTTGTTAACATTGGGCTTGCAACCACTCCAACAACAGAATTGGCGGTTGCTATGGAAGAAGCTTGTGGCGGAATAATTCTGACAGCCAGCCATAACCCACGCCAATGGAATGCCTTGAAACTGTTGAACAACAAAGGTGAATTTCTGAATGCAGCCGAAGGTGCTGAAGTATTACAGATTGCAGAAGATGAGGCCTTTGTTTATTCCGATGTAGATCACTTGGGTAAATGTACGAACAAAGATTATACCGACAGGCATATACAGGCCGTGCTTGATTTGAATTTGGTGGATGTGCAGGCCATTGCTGCCGCTGACTTTAAGGTAGCTATCGACTGTGTAAATTCTGTGGGTGGCATCGTTCTGCCTAAGCTATTGAAAGCATTGGGCGTGAAAGAGGTTTTTGAATTGTATTGCGAACCACATGGCGATTTCCCTCACAATCCGGAACCGTTGCCCGAGCACTTGACCGATATCTCGTCTTTGATGAAGAAAGGTAGTGCCGATGTAGGCTTTGTGGTAGACCCCGATGTAGACCGTTTGGCTATTATCTGCGAAAACGGAGAAATGTTTGGCGAAGAATATACTTTGGTATCGGTTGCCGATTATGTGCTTAAACATACACCCGGTAATACTGTCTCTAATTTGAGTTCGAGTAGGGCTTTGCGTGATGTAACCAATAAATATGGAAAAAAATACTATGCGGCGGCGGTTGGCGAAGTCAATGTTACAACCAAAATGAAAGAAGTAGGAGCCGTGATTGGCGGTGAAGGCAATGGCGGGGTTATTTATCCCGAAAGCCATTACGGGCGCGATTCGTTGGTGGGTATTGCCTTGTTCCTATCGCACTTGGCTCACCAGAAAAAGACGGTTAGCCAGATTCGTGCCGAACTGCCTCAATATTATATAGCTAAGCAGAAAGTTGAACTTACGCCCGAAACTGATGTTGACGGAATACTGAAAGCCGTAAAACAGAAATTTGCCGGCTATGATGTTACAGACATTGACGGGGTAAAGATTGACTTCCCCGAAAAATGGGTGCATCTGCGTAAATCGAATACAGAGCCTATCATCCGTGTTTATTCCGAAGCATCAACCATGCAGGAAGCAGAAGAAATAGGTGCTGAAATAATGGAAATAATAAAACAATTGGCAAAATAACGAATCTTCTCTTTCTTGTCAAGAAAAAATATTAAAGGGTATCGCTTCAGTAGAGTGATGCCCTTTATCATATCTTTCGGTTTAAATAGAGAGTATTTTCAGGGTGTTCATTAAATCCTCGTTCAGAGGTTTGTTCTTTTTGATGGCTTTTGAGAAGGGTACGTAAACAATTTCGTCGTTCTGAATGCCTATCATTACATTGCGTTGACCGTCGTTCAAGGCATCTATTGCGGCAGCACCCATGCGGCTGGCAAGGATGCGATCGCTTGCTGTGGGCGAGCCTCCGCGCTGCACATGCCCCAGTATAGACACACGGACATCGTATTGGGGGTATTCATTTTTCACACGTTCGGCCAAAGCCATTGCTCCCCCCGTGATATTACCTTCGGTAACAATAACCAAGCTACTATTCTTACTTTTGCGGAAACCATGAGAAATTAATTCTTCCAACTGGTCTTTCCGGAGGGATACTTCGGGAACGATGGCCGCTTCGGCTCCTGTTGCTATTGCCCCATTCAGGGCGAGAAAACCACATTCCCTACCCATTACTTCTATAAAGAACAGCCGTTCGTGCGAGCTGGCCGTATCGCGTATCTTATCGACAGCTTCCATGATTGTGTTCAGTGCCGTATCGTAGCCTATGGTAGTGTCAGTGCCTTGCAGGTCGCTGTCTATTGTTCCGGGCAGGCCCACTATCGGGAAGTTAAATTCCTGTGCAAATGCCTTTGCGCCTGTCAGCGAACCGTCTCCACCGATAACAACAAGGGCGTCAATAGCGTGTTTTTGTAGGGTTTCGAAAGCCTGTTGACGTCCTTCGGCGGTTGTGAATTCATTGCAACGGGCTGTTTTTAATATTGTTCCTCCTTGTTGTATAATATTGCTGACGCTACTGCTTGAAAAAGGAACAACTTCATCAAAAACTAAACCTTTATATCCACGCGTTATGCCTTTAACCTCTATGCCACTATATATTGCGGCACGGGTTACGGCGCGTATTGCGGCATTCATGCCCGGAGCATCGCCGCCGGATGTCAGGATACCGATACATTTTATTTTCATTGTCTTTATGCTTTTATAGCTTAAACAGTTGTTTAGCTTTTTTTGTTGAGGTCGGCAATCAGTTTTTCAATTTCTTCCATTTGCCAACGGGGGGTGGAGGTTGCCCCACAGATGCCTATCGACATGTTTTCTTTGATAACCGAAACATCTACCTCGGAGGGTGAGGATACAAAAAATGAATTACTGTTATATTTTTTACACTCGGCAAAAAGCACCTTTCCGTTCGAGCTTTTTTTACCGGCAACAAAGAATATAAGGTCGTGTTTCTGGGCAAACTCTTTGATGTTGGGTATCCGGTTCGACACCTGCCGGCAAATAGTATCGTGATACTCAAACGTGGCGTCATCCGAGATCCGTTTTTTTATTAGCTCTATTATCTCCCTGAACCCTTCGAGCGATTTTGTTGTTTGCGAAAACAAGCAGATGTTTTTATTATAGTCGAGAAGGTCGAGGTCTTCCTTTTTTTCGATAACAATAGCATTCGAGTTGGTTTGCCCTATCAATCCATTTACTTCGGCATGTCCGTTTTTTCCGTAAATGACTATCTGTGTTTGCTTCTCTATCTCTTTGTTGTATCTGTTATGTATCTTTTTTTGCAGACGTAACACCACAGGGCACGAAGCATCTATGATTTCTATATTATTTTCTTTCGCAATGCGATAGGTTGAGGGGGGTTCGCCATGCGCCCGGAGCAGTACTTTTACGTTTTTTAGTTTTGCGAATTCCTCGTGATTGATGGTGCGTAAACCAAGTTTGGCAAGGCGTTCTACTTCAAGACTATTGTGAACTATGTCGCCCAAGCAATAGAGTATTCCTCCTTTCTTGAGTTCTTCTTCGGCTTTTTCTATGGCATTGACTACGCCAAAGCAAAATCCCGATTTTTCGTCTATCTCAATTTTATTTCTCATTTCCGGTTACTTCGTTAAACTTATCCAACAACCATTGCATTTGCTGTTCAACGGTCAAGTCTGAGTTATCTAATTCAAGAGCATCGGCTGCTTTCAGAAGAGGACCTTCGGCACGGGTTTGGTCTTTATGGTCGCGATCTTTCAGGTTTTCGAGCACTTCTTTTAGTGTAGTGCCGGTATCGCCTTTGCTACGCAACTCGTCCAATCGTCGTTGGGCTCTGATTTGAGGCGAGGCGGTGACAAATATTTTCAATTCGGCATTTGGAAAGACCACCGTTCCTACGTCTCTTCCGTCCATAACAATGCCTTTGGTTTTGCCCATCTGTTGCTGCTGGTGTACCATTGCCCTGCGCACGGAACTGACCGCGCTGACTGTGCTGACTTTGGCCGAAACAGCCATCTTTCTGATTTCTGTTTCTACATTCACTCCGTTTAGATAAGTGTCGGGGAGGCCTGCGCTGTTGAGTTTGAAACTGATTTCCAAGCCGTCGATTGCTTCATCCAGCCGTTTAGTGTCGAGTTTATTGTTTTCGTCAAACAGATTGTTTTGCAAACAATAGAGGGTTACAGCCCGATACATAGCCCCGCTGTCTATGTAAATATAGCCTACGGCTTTGGCAAGGTCTTTTGCCATTGTACTTTTTCCGCACGATGAGAAACCGTCGATGGCTATCGTTATTTTTTTCATGAATGTGATTCAATATTTGGTAAGAACAACAAGTGTAAGAAGAATGTTCTTGTGCGTTGAGTTAAATTTTATCTAATATTTTGAGATATCCATACCTACGCTAAAGTGGTATGACATGGCTTTTAGGTGGTATTGCGCCATTGAAAAACCTACATTGAATTTCTTTACACGTATTCCGGCTCCGGCACTCCATCCGCCCCATTTATTACCATCTTTTATTTTCATATCGGATGCCATTTTGGGATTATATCCCACGCCAATCCAAAAGTTGTCGTTAGGGATGATATCGACCCCGATAACCATATGCTTAAACAAAGTCTTGAAGAAATTATCGTCTTTGTCTTCAATGCCATTGGCTGCGTTTATATGTTCAAATTTCCATTGTGTGAGGTACATTCCTGTAAGTGAGAGGCGTACCGGTGCATGGCTTAGTTTTTTGCTGATGCCTATCTGAACGTCCCATGGCATGCTTTCGCGCTCGTCGTTGTACGACGATATTTGCGCCCCTATGTTTTTTATTGCTACCCCCCACGAAAACTCACTGGGTTTGTCGTAATAACTCAGCCCAACATCAAAGCCAACGGCTGTGGACGAGAAATCTTCGTAGGCCGAGTAAATAAATTTAAGGGTAACCCCTCCACGCAGTTTGGATGTCAAATCGCGTGCGTACGAGCCGTTCAGGGCGATATCTTTTGCCCCGAAAGTACCATCACGCTCGCCAAGGTCGGAAGCACGGTCGTATTTGCCATAATCGAAATAGTTTGCACCTACCGAAAAGGAACTTATTTCGTCCAGTTTCTTTCCGAAAATTGCGCTCCCTACGGCAATATCGTCAATGTACGACATATAATTGACATTGACATTCATATTCATCTCATAGCCCAGCAAGGCGGGGTTGTGAAATACGAGCGAAAGGTCGTTTTCGACCAGCGAAACGTTGTTTCCCCCCATTGCGTTAACACGAGTAGACGAGGGCAGGTTAAGGAAACGGAATATTTTTTCACCCTCTTGGGCTTTTGCTTCCGGCGATACACTCATTAATCCGATAAAGCATAGGGTGCATAATACAGTATATGTCAGGGTTTTCTTCATGAATAACAAGATGATCTCTGTTTTTTTGTCTTTATCTGTTAAATAAAACCAAAAACAAAGATATGTTATTCTTTTGGTTTATACAGATTCGGTAATTACCTTATTAACGTATTTTTTTGTAAAAGATTATATCAATACCCTATTTTATATACCTTTGCCACTAATATTGCTAAAACAAAAATGTTTTGAACTTAGAACTGTTTATTGCTCGGAAAATTTATTTCGGTGGGAATTACAAGAACAAGGCATCCCGCCCGGCCATTAAGATTGCCATAGCGGGGATAGCTTTGGGGCTGGCGGCTATGATTCTTTCGGTTTGCATAATTGTGGGGTTCAAAAAACAGGTTCGCGAAAAAGTTGTAGGTTTTGGCTCGCACATACAGATAACGAATTTCGATACCAACTCGTCGTACGAAAGCCACCCGATATGTGTATCCGATTCTTTGCTCAAAGAGTTGAAAGCAAAAGAAAATATCCGTCATGTTGAAGTTTTTAGCACCAAACCGGGTATAATAAAAACAAATACCGACTTTATGGGAGTTGTTCTGAAGGGGATAGGCGCTGATTTTGACTGGACTTTTTTTGAACAAAACATGGTTGAGGGCAATGTTCTAGACCCCACCAAAAGCGATGGTGTGAATCAGGTCATAATATCGAAATATATAGCCGACAAGCTTAACCTGAAAATGGGCGACAGTTTTATAACCTATTTTATTCAGGAGCAACCCAAGCCCCGTAAGTTCACCATAACGGGCATATACAATACCAATTTTGAGAACTACGATAAGATATTTATGGTTACCGATATCGAGGTAATCCGTAAATTGAACGGTTGGGAAAAAGACCAAGCAAGCGGAATAGAGGTTCTGGTGGACGATTACGACCGCTTGGACGATACGGCACGGAATATGTTTTTCGATATGGCTACCTATCGCGATAGGGAAGGTAACAGCTTCAAAGCGATGTCGATAAAAGATATAAACCCCATTATTTTCGAGTGGCTCAACCTTTTGGATATGAACGTATGGATAATGATGATACTGATGCTGGCGGTATCGGGGTTCACCATGATTTCGGGTTTACTTATTCTGATATTGGAGCGTACCAATATGATAGGGATACTGAAAGCGTTGGGTGCGAAAAACTTTGTTATCCGTAAAACTTTTCTTTATGTGTCGTCTTTCCTCATACTGAAAGGTTTGCTCTGGGGCAACGTGGTGGCGTTGGCTATTTGTTTTGTGCAGAAATACTTTGGCATCATTAAGTTAGACCCTTCTACCTATTATGTGTCGGTTGTGCCGATAGATATGAATATCGTTTATATACTGCTCATAAATATCGGTACATTGCTTGTTTCTATGCTGATGATGGTAGGCCCTTCGTACCTGATAGCCCGTATATCGCCTGCCAAGTCAATTAAATTTGAATGATATCCTTCCGCATCCCGATATGGGAAATACCCACTTCGGTGAAAACCTCTCCATATGCAGAGTATCCGTTTTTCCTGTAAAAATTGACGGCGGTCATTCGCGCATGAAGTGTGATCGTGTGGAAACCTTTTCTCGAAGCGGTATCTTCGGCAAAAGCAAGAAGTTTTGAGCCTACGCCCGCGTTTTGCAGGTTGCTGTCTATTGCCATTTGACGGAGCCGGGCGGTTTCGCTGTTGATAGGTGTAAGGATGCAGCAACCCGTTATCGTCCCCGCATGGTCGAAGCAAGCGCAAAGAATATCTCCTTTGTCTTTCATAAGATCTTCTTCCGAAAAACGTAACCCCAACGGTGTACGCAGTATCTTTTGACGCAGGCTCACCATTTGCTTATATTCAGGGCTGTTGTATTCTATTGTTTTCAGTACCATAGGCAGGAGGCGAAGATATTAAAATTACAACTATTTACAAACAATAATATGCGTCAGAGTGTTTGATTTTTATTAATTTTGAAGCCCCTAAGAAAAACAAGATGAAAACGATAGGTAACATAATTTGGCTGGTGTTTGGCGGATGGCTCATCGCTCTCGAATATTTTTTTGCGAGTGTGGGGTTGATGGTAACCATTGTGGGCATACCTTTCGGCTTGCAGTCTATAAAGTTGGGAGTACTGGCTCTGTGGCCTTTTGGCAGCAGGGTGTCTACCGTCGAAGAATCGTCGGGGTGTTTGAATTTGGCGATGAATATCATCTGGATTTTTATAGGCGGGTTTTGGATTGCCCTTACACACTTGGCTTTGGGCGTTTTATTCTGCCTGACTATTGTATGTATTCCTTTCGGTTTACAACACTTCAAGTTCATGAAGCTTGCTTTTCTTCCTTTCGGAAAGCAAATTGAACAGGCATAACTGAAAAAATAAATCCGAGTTTTAGAAAGAAAGCATTACTTTTGTAGCGAAAAGTTTAATAATACCGCCCCATGATGAAAAAATTACCTATACTGCTGTTGTTTACATTGTTGCCTATGTTGTGTAGCGCGCAATTTTTTGGCCTTGGGGGGCAATATACCCAGAAAAGCGACGGGCAGTTTTTCGCATCGTTTTCTTATCCTACTTTTCATCCTAAAAATAAGTTGAATTCGTTTATATCAAGCGGTTTGGATTTTACAACATCGGGAGGTGCTAAGATAAGCGGATTGAATGTGAAACCGATACAGTTGAACACTTTTTTTAGCGAAAAATTATTCAACTCAACGCCTTATACACTATTGCTTGGTGTTGACGGAGGGTATAATTTCGATTTCCGTCACGGGCGAAAAAACGGAATAGTTATTACCCCCAATATATATTTTGACTATAAGTTTTTGTTTTTGAAAGCAGGGTACGACTTTGATGTGACGAACGGTAATAATCAGTTTTTTGTACGAGCTGGTTTTTGCTTTGGCATGGGAACGATAAAAATGTTCCCAAATACCAAGATTTGGTAATAATTTTTTTCGTACATATTTTTTAGATATACGCTCTTGTTTTTTACTGGCAAACAAGATGGTAAAAGGCAGCCGCAATCAATTTTTAGGTAAATGAAAATAGCAGCATTAGTTTCGGGAGGGGTCGACAGTTCGGTAGTAGTACACCGGCTGAAGGAACAGGGGTACGACCCCACTATCTTTTATATCCGTATAGGAATGGAAGATAAAGACGGCTACATAGACTGCCCCGCCGAAGAAGATATTGAAATAACAACCTACATAGCACGTAAATATGGATGCCGGATGGAGGTTGTATCCCTGCACGAAGAATATTGGGATAATGTGGTGAAATATACCATCGATGCTGTGAAGCGTGGGCTCACGCCTAATCCCGATATAATGTGCAATAAAATGATTAAGTTCGGATTCTTTGAAGAAAAATGGGGGCATGAGTTCGACAAGATTGCAACAGGACATTATGCAACAACAACCGAGCGGGACGGAAAAATATGGCTTTCGACGGCTAAAGATTTAGTGAAAGATCAAACCGATTTTCTTGCGCAGATAAACAACAGGCAGGTATCGAAGCTTATGTTTCCGATAGGCGACTTGCTGAAGTCGGAAGTCCGTGCCATAGCTGCCCAACAGGGTTTGCCCTCGGCTTCGCGGAAAGACAGTCAAGGAATTTGCTTTTTGGGTAAGATAAACTATAACGATTTTATAGGTCGTTACTTGGGCGAACGCCCCGGAAAGATTATTGAATTGGAAACCGGACAGGTGGTTGGCAAGCATAAAGGTTATTGGTTTCATACCATAGGTCAGCGCAAAGGTTTAGGCTTGAGCGGAGGGCCTTGGTTTGTGATTAAAAAAGACATAAAACGCAACATTATATATGTTTCGAACGGATACGACCCCGAAACACAGTATGGAAAAACGGTGAACATGAGCGGTTTTTCTTTTATAACGGAGGATATCTGGGGCGACTTTGAAGATAAAAAGGACATAACATTCAAGATTCGCCATACACCCGAATTTACACGGGGAACCATCGAAAAAATAGGAGATATATATCGTATACAGTCGGAAGAAAAAATACAAGGTATTGCCGCCGGGCAGTTTGGTGTTGTTTATGACAGCGAGTCGAAGTTGTGTTTGGGTAGTGGCATGATTGTAGATGATACGGAAGGATAAGAAAAAAGAGAATTACTTTAAAATATTGTTTTTTTATTAGATGGATTATTCAAATTTTCTGGGCTTTTGGACTGAAATAAAGCTTGTAGATATTATTGAGTTTATTGGTACTTTTGCTTTTGCTATTAGTGGTATACGGTTGGCTTCGGCAAAAAAAATAGATTGGTTTGGGGCGTTGGTAGTTGGGTTTGTTACTGCTATCGGGGGCGGAACCGTGCGCGATTTGCTTATCGGGGTAACCCCTTTCTGGATGCAATCTATCGTATATCTTTTTGCCACAATATTGGCGATGGGTATTGTTATTTACTTCAAAAAATATTTGGTACATCTCAATAATACATTCTTTTGGTTCGATAGCATCGGACTGGGACTTTTTGTTGTGGTAGGTGCCGAAAAAACAATGGCCATGGGCTTCGATCCTTGGGTTGTGATAGCTATGGGCACTATAACAGGTATTATGGGGGGAGTAATCCGCGACATACTTATCAACGAGATTCCTATTGTTTTCACACAAGAACTTTATGCTGTGGCTTGTATCATTGGCGCCGGATTGTTTTGCATACTCAGTTCGTATAACGTACCCCTGAATGTGAACGAAGTAGCAACGGCCGTTACGGTTTTTGTGGTACGGTTCGTGGCAAACCGCTTCGGAATCAAATTGCCTGTACTGAAGGGCGAAAAAGACGATTAGCATAATCATTGAGCCTATAATGAACACAATACAAAGAATAGAAAAATATATAGCCGATAACGAGTTTTTTGAAAAAGAAGCAAAGATTGTTGTAGGCGTTAGCGGAGGAGCCGATTCGGTGGCTTTGCTCGATATATTATGCGGTTTAGGATATAGGTGTATTGTGGCTCATTGCAATTTCCATCTCCGGGGTGAAGAATCGGATAGGGATGAGCGTTTTGTGAAAGAGTTGGTGTCGCACTACGGTCTTGAGTACGCATCTGTACATTTCGATACGGAAGAATATGCTGCTCGTAAATCCATATCTATCGAAATGGCGGCACGCGAACTACGTTACGATTGGTTTGAAGACATCAGAAAACAGTATGATGCCCATCGCATAGCTATTGCCCATCAGATGGACGATTCGGTCGAAACCGTTTTGTTGAATATGATCAGAGGTACAGGTATTCGGGGACTGACCGGGATACCTCCCCGAAACGGGTATATTGTGCGCCCCCTGCTTTGTGTGTCGCGCCACGAAGTATTGGACTATCTGGAGCAAAAAGGTCTGCGGTTTGTAGAAGACAGCACTAACCGTGAAGATATTTATACACGGAATAAAATCCGTTTGTCTATCCTTCCGCTTATGGAAGAAATAAACCCTTCGGTAAGGCAAACAATAAGCCGTATGGCTTCGAATCTGAAACAAGTGGAGTGTGTATATTTAACACATATAAAGAATTCAAAAAATAGAATATTTGCGGAGAATAAAATATCCATTCCTCTTTTGCTGAAAGAGGAAGAGCCTAAAGCCATACTGTTTGAGTTGTTGTTTCCGTTAGGCTTCAATAGTGCAACGGTTGATAATATTTGGAGTTCTTTGCAAGGTTCGTCCGGAAAAATGTTTTTTTCCGAAACCCATCGTTTGATAAAAGACCGCAACAGCCTTATTGTTGAAGAAATTATTGATAAACAGGATGATATCCGTTATTGTTTAGCAGAAACAGATTTGAGGTTGTATGCCCCTGTACAGTTGAAAATAGAAAATATTGAGAATAACGAAGACTTTTTTCTGGAAAAAAACGCATCTATACTTTACCTCGATAGGGATATGTTAAAATTTCCTCTTGTTGTCAGACGATGGAGGCAAGGCGATTGGTTTGTCCCTTTCGGGATGAAGGGCAGAAAAAAGCTGAGCGATTATTTCACAGACAAAAAATACAGCTTGGCCGATAAAGAGAATGTATGGCTGCTGTGTAATGGCAATAACGATGAGGTGCTGTGGATTGTAGGAGATAGAGCAGACAACAGGTGTCGGGTGACGGACAAAACCCGCACGGTTTTGAAAATATCGTTGCTGCAATAAACATTCTTGCGTTCACTAAATTGTAGAATAATAATTTGCTGTTGTCAATTTTTTTATATCTTTGTGTCATCGAACAAAGAGAGATACACTTCTATTCTTTCTCTTTTTCAAAAATCAAAACAAATTTTTCAGAGCATAAAGATTTCAAATCTTCTATTGAAAAACCATATTAACAAATTTCATTTATAAATATACATGCGTATATACAATATCCTTGAGCTGAATGAAAAGCTCATAACAGAACTGAGAACCTTAGCCAAGGAGCTTGGTATTAAACGTCCTGATGCCTATAAAAAAGAAGACCTTATTTATAAAATTCTTGACGAACAGGCTATTACAGAAGCCCGCAACAAGGATGCCCAAGAGGAGGTTGAGGTTAAACCAAAACCTTCGGCAAATAAAAAGGAAGGCTCGGCAAAAAAGAAACCCGTAAAAAAAGAAGCTGAAGCAAAGCCCGACAATAAAAATGTAAAACCAACCGGAACAGACAATCCGGAGGCACAACCCCAAAATCCGGTTGTAGACTCTAATAAGGATGCCAAACCGAAAGAAACTCAGGCAGCACCTACTCAGCCATCAGGTGAGCCGGTTGAAAAAGCTAAAGGAAAAGTTTTTACAAAAAAGCAAGGTACTAATGAGGTGAAGCAATTCCAACCTCCACACGAAAAAACGAATCCAGCACAAAAAGAAGGCACTACTGCTCCAGCCTCAAATAAACCCACACAATTGGTGTTTCGTTCAAAAAAAGAACACCCCGAACCCGAAAAAAATAAAATAGATCCGCTTCCTCCCCTTGTAGCGATGGAGGTCGATCCTGTGGTTGAGAGCGTTGTGGAGGCAAAACCTGCTGCTCAACATCAACAACAACCCAGACAACAAAACAACCAAAAGAACAACGGAAATAATTATAACAAGAATAATAATAACCAACCTCAGGAAAAACTTTTTGAGTTCGATGGAATCTTGTCGGCTTCTGGGGTATTGGAAATTATGTCCGAAGGATATGGTTTTCTGCGCTCGTCCGATTACAATTATATGTCGTCGCCCGACGATATATATATATCGCAATCCCAGATTCGTTTATTCGGACTGAAAACCGGTGATGTTGTGGAAGGGCCTATCAGGCCTCCCAAGGAAGGCGAAAAGTTTTTTCCGCTTGTAAAGGTTGATAAGATAAACGGACGCTCGCCCGACGAGGTTCGCGACCGTGTACCTTTCGATCATCTTAAACCTCTTTTCCCTGACGAAAAGTTCAAACTTACAAACGGGCGCAACGATAACTTGTCGTGCCGTGTGGTAGATTTGTTTTCTCCGATAGGTAAAGGCCAGCGTGGCTTGATTGTGGCACAGCCTAAAACCGGTAAAACCACCTTGTTGAAAGACGTAGCCAATGCCATCGCTAACAATCATCCGGAGGTTTATATGATTGTTTTACTGATAGACGAACGTCCCGAAGAGGTTACCGATATGGAACGTAGCGTAAATGCTGAGGTAATAGCCTCTACATTCGATGAGCCTGCCGAACGCCATGTGAAGATAGCCGAAATTGTTTTGAATAAGGCTAAACGCTTGGTTGAATGCGGACATGATGTTGTTATCCTCTTAGACTCCATAACCCGTTTGGCTCGCGCATACAATACCGTGCAGCCGGCTTCGGGTAAGGTTTTGACGGGTGGTGTGGATGCTAATGCCTTGCATAAGCCGAAACGCTTTTTCGGAGCGGCACGTAATATTGAGTTTGGCGGTTCGCTGACGATTATAGCAACAGCACTGACCGAAACAGGCTCTAAGATGGACGATGTGATTTTTGAAGAATTTAAAGGTACGGGTAATATGGAGCTTCAGTTAGATCGTAAACTGTCTAACAAGCGTGTATTCCCCGCTGTTGATATTATTGCGTCAAGTACTCGTCGCGACGATTTATTGCTCGACAAGGATACACTCAACCGTATGTGGGTGTTGCGTAACTTCTTGTCAGATATGAACTCGGTGGAAGCTATGGACTTCCTGCAAAACAAAATGAAGCGTACCTACAACAACGAAGAGTTTTTGATTTCGATGAACGACTAACAATATATAGTAACGTTACTCTCTTTTATGAACGGAAGATTTTAAATAATCTTCCGTTTTTTTTGCTCTTAGTGTTTTGTTTTCAGGAAAAATATGATATATTTGTGATATCAAAATAGTATCATTATTTAAATTTATGACTATGGAAAAGAAAGAACAAAAATTTAGTGGCTTGGCAATGTCTGGGTTGCTTGTTGCGGTTATTATGATTGCACTTTTTATTTTTGCTGTATATACTTCAGCAGAAATGTTATTGGGTCTTTATTCGCCGATTTGTACCATCGTGATTGTTTGTATCGAAATACTGATGTTTTTGGGTTTCTTTATAAATGAGCCTAATAATGCACGGGTGATGATTTTCTTCGGAAAATATAGAGGAACATTTAGTACGAACGGGTTCTTTTGGGTAAATCCTTTTTATGTGAAAAAGAAAATAACACTCCGTGCCCGTAATTTGGATATTACACCCATCAAGGTAAATGACAAAGCCGGGAATCCTATTATGATAGGAATGGTTCTGATATGGAAAGTTGCCGATACTTATAAGTCTGTATTTGAGATAGATTCATCGTCACTTACATCTGTCAATATGAGAGGTACTACATCCGCGGCTCTGATAGACAGTGGTATCAGTAAAATGATGAAGTCGCTGGAAATGTTTGTTGCCACGCAGAGCGATGCCGCTTTGAGGGAAGTAGCAGGGAAGTATGCTTATGATGACAATGAAGTGCGCAATAATCAGGAGGATACTCTCCGTTCGGGTGGCGATCGGATAAATCAGCATCTGGAAAAAGAACTGAACGAACGCCTCCGGATGGCAGGTATAGAAGTTGTTGAAGCCCGTATAAATAACCTTGCCTATGCCCCCGAAATAGCGGCTGTGATGCTGCGCCGCCAACAGGCCGCGGCAATAATTTCGGCTCGCGAAAAGATTGTGGAAGGTGCCGTTGGTATGGTTGAACTGGCTTTGAAAAAGATATCGGAGGATGGAATCGTTGAATTGGACGAAGATAAGAAAGCAGCCATGGTAAGCAATTTGTTGGTTGTTCTCTGTGCCGATGAGGCTGCACAACCTGTATTAAATACCGGATCGTTGTACCAATAACAAGCAAATGGCTAAAAAACAGAATAAGAGCTTTGTTCTACGGATAGACCCCGAAACGATGGATGCTATCGAAAAATGGGCGGCCGACGAGTTCAGAAGTGTTAACGGGCAAATACAATGGATGCTCGACCAAATGCTCAAAAAGAACAAACGCTTAGGTAAAAATAAAAAAGGAGAAGATACTCCCAACATAGAATAATTATTTAATTTTAGTCCTTATGCAATTCCGCGTTGTGTAAGGACTAAAAACAGTTTTGCGAAAATTTATGAGAAGAAAAGACAGAGAAGTAACCACCAAAGAAGAAATCGTTGAAATATTCTCAAAAGCTGATGCTTGCCGCATAGCTTTCTCCGTAGATAATGTTCCTTATATTGTTTGTCTGAACTATGGATATGAATGGGAGGGCGAAACCCCTGTCCTTTACTTTCATTGTGCCCACGAGGGTAAAAAGTTGGAGCAAATGGCGCGCAACAATTACGTGTGTTTCCAACTGGATACAGAACACGAACTGTATCACAGGGAAGATATTGTTTATTGTACAATGAACTATGCAAGCGTCGTAGGTATGGGTTATCTGAAAACGGTGGAGGATGAAGCCGAGCGGATAAAGGGACTCAATTTGCTGATGATGCACCACGGACATCGTGCTCCTGTTGAGTATCCCGAAGGGTCGATGCGCCGCACAACGGTTTTGCGCTTAGATGTCACTGAATATACCGCCAAAAGGAAAGAGCAGAAAAAAGACGGATAAAGTTTAATTTGAAACTATACCGTTCACGAAAAGGAAAAAATTACTAATTTTGCCAGCCTTAATCAATTATCATAACAAAAAATATGAAAGCATTTGTATTTCCGGGTCAAGGTGCCCAATTCGTAGGAATGGGTAAAGACCTGTACGAAACATCTCAGGTGGCTAAAGAATTGTTCGAGAAAGCGAACGATATTCTTGGCTTTCGTATCACAGATTTAATGTTTAACGGAACGGACGAAGATCTTCGTCAAACAAAAGTTACCCAACCTGCCATATTTTTGCATTCGGTAGTTTTG
Source organism: Dysgonomonas sp. PH5-45 (assembly GCF_029893235.1). Classification (GTDB taxonomy): domain Bacteria; phylum Bacteroidota; class Bacteroidia; order Bacteroidales; family Dysgonomonadaceae; genus UBA1309. The sequence goes on along the minus strand of NZ_JARXWE010000026.1, from coordinate 18,696 downwards.
GCTAAGACCATGGGTGGGGAGTTTAATCCTGATATGGTGGCAGGTCATTCTCTGGGCGAATTTTCGGCTCTTGTGGCTGCAAATGCGCTTTCGTTCGAAGATGGTTTACAACTTGTATATAAACGTGCTTTGGCTATGCAAGAGGCTTGCGAAATGAACCCATCTACGATGGCTGCCGTTTTGGGATTGGCCGACGATAAGGTGGAAGAAGTTTGTGCTTCGATAACCGACGAAGTTGTTGTTCCTGCCAATTACAACTGCCCCGGGCAGATTGTTATATCGGGTTCTAATGCCGGTATAGATAAGGCATGCGAACTGCTGAAAGAAGCTGGAGCAAAGCGTGCTCTGAAGTTGAGCGTTGGCGGTGCGTTCCATTCTCCGTTGATGAACCCTGCAAAAGAGAAGCTTGAAAAAGCTATTAACGAAACAACTTTCTCTGCACCTATCTGTCCTGTTTATCAGAATGTGACTACTGTTGCCGAAACCGATCCGGCAAAAATAAAAGCAAATCTTATAGCTCAGCTAACAGCTCCTGTTAAGTGGACGCAATCGGTTGAACATATGGTTGCCGACGGAGCAACCGAGTTCGTGGAGTTAGGTCCGGGTGCTGTGCTTCAGGGTTTGGTCAAAAAAATCAATAAAGAAGTAGCTACCAGCGGGAAGCAATAATTAATTATCATAGAGATATACTTGAAGGTAGCTACCTCAAAAGTAAAAGGCACAGTCAAAGTGCTTCCATTCTCTCATTCTGAGTATAACGAAGAATCTCTATTTTATGTAAGAGATGTTTCACTGATGTTCAATATGACAAAATGAAAAATACTTTTGAAGTAGCTACTTTCTTTGTTTTGTATTTACAATACAACTTTTAACGAATAATTTGGATTTTTCCGTATTTGATGCTATGTTTACTTGCTGATAATAAAACAAAAACATGAACAAACTACACTTCATTGTCTTGGCAATCGTATTTTGCTTGGCAAACCAAATTAAAGCTACCAACACAGATATCCCTACAAAACAAGAAAAAGAGTTTTACGATTATTTGTATCGCCTGTCTATACAAGGTAATCTCGATTCGGTAAAGTACGTTTTTGAAAACCAAAACATAGACCTCAAGCGTTACGATACCGATAATAAACATTTCACACCAATAGTTTATGCGGCGGCTTATAGCGGAAATACGGATTTGGTAAAATACCTTGTAGGCAAGGGAGCGGACCTCAAGGCTCACAGTTCGAACAACGAAACCGCCTTGCACCGTGCTGCTTGGAGGGGCGATTTGGCGATGGTAAAATTGCTTGTGGAATATGGCGCCGATTTGAATATCGTTTACAATGCCAATGGGGGGCTTTCCCCTCTGTGTTGTGCTGCCGAAAGCGGAAATATTGAGGTGGTAAAATATTTGATAGAAAAAGGCGCAAATGTAAACTATACAAACAAAGATTCGGGGGCATCTCCCTTGCGGTCGGCCGCATACAAAGCCCATTACGATATATTTCTGTTGCTTGCCCAAAAACAACCTGCCGCTTACAACTGGCAAGAAGCTTTATTCTACGGACTGATAGGCGGAAACCCGGATATTGTAAAATATATTGTGGAGGAAAAAGGTGCGGATGTAAACAAGAAATCGCAGGTGTGGAAAGAATATCCTATCCATAGGGCGGTTGAGGATAAATATGTTTTCGAGAAAAATGCCCGTTCGCTTGAGGTTGTGAAATATCTGGTAAGTAAAGGCGCTCGCCTGTCGGACATCAACGAAAGCAATATGTTTGAGTGGGCAATGCGGAATTGTACCGAACCCATGATTGAATACCTGATAGAACAAGATGCAATACCTATGCCCACACTCCTTTCGGGTAGGGGATGGACACCCTTGGCTACGGCTCTCGACAACAGTAACTTTGCCTTAGCAAACCACCTTATTAAAAAAACAACAGATTATACATTCAGAGGTCAACCCCTTATCGTTTACTTTGCCGATGGAATGTACAATTCGGCTGCAATAATAGATTTTTTGATAAAAGAGGGGGTAAACAAAGAGTACTACAACGAAGCTTTGGAAAGCAGCGTGTTACACAACGATTCTTTGAGCGTAGAGCTTCTGCTTGCTGCCGGAGCCAATGTAAAATATCTGAATGCCGAAGGCAGCAATCTATTGCATCTGGCGCGTAGCTGTGCGGTTGCAAAGTTGTTGATAGAAAAAGGAGCTGATACCTGGAACAAGATAATGCTTGAGGGTGCGTGGAAAAATCCCCTGCTATTACGGGCTTTGGACGATGCCGGAGTTGTTCCCCCTATATCGCAAACCGATATGAACGGGGCTTTGGCCACAGCGGCACATCTGGGTGACAAGTGGACTGTGGAATATATGCTCCGTAGGGGAGCCGATGTAGATTCGTACAGTCAGAAAACCGCATCCGAAGAGGAAAGGGAGCTTGAACGGGAAATATACGCCGATTCGGACGAAGACGAAGATGATGAAGAAAGCAGTGAAGAAAAGGAAAGAGCCAAAGAATCTCAAACGAACAATGTGCCTGTGTATAAGCAAACACCACTTATCAGAAATGCTATACAGGGATATTCTTCTTGCAACTATGGTAATTACAGGGATGAGAACAGCAAGGTGCAAGTATCAGCGGATATTGCAAGAATATTGCTGAATGCCGGAGCCAACCCCAATATTGTTGATGCCAATGGCAAAACGGCTCTGCATTATGCCGCAGGCAACCAATGGTGCCGTGTAGGTATATGGCCTATCCCTATGGGGAACCGCCGCGACCGTGAACATGGTGCGCATGGAGATCCGGCATCGCCACCGCTTCAGTATCACGACTCTATTGCCGCATTGCTTATCGGGCATGGAGCCGATCTGAACGTTAAGGATAGGAACGGTAATACACCGCTTATATTGGCTGCAATGAGCCGCAACCACGATGTCCTGAAAATGCTGCTCAAAGCCGAAGCCGATTTTAAAGTGAAAAACAATGGCAACAAAGATTTATTCAGCTTTCTGGACGACCAGCCATCTTTTCAAATCATTAAAGATGCCGGCCTGTGGAAGTATATGCCTAAAGAAAGGCTGAATACGGCTTTCCGGAAGTTCTTCACAGATTACCGCCCTCGTAGCCGGTACGATGTTGAGGAACTGAAGCGGTTGATCGCTTATGGAGCCGACGTAAATACAAAGATGTATCAGGGCGATAGCATGAATGCGCTGGTGTACACCTTCGACCGTATGTATGGTGATAACAAATTTGAGATAGCCCAAGCGCTTATAGATGGTGGTATAGACTTGAATGCGGAAAACCATTATGGATATACCTTGCCTATGCTTTTGATAAAAAAAAGTGAAGAAAGAGAGCGGTATAGTAACGACAAAACCCCTGTAAACCTCGATTTTCTGATAAAGAATAAAATAAATATCAACTATAAAAGCCGGACTCAGTTTACGGCCTTAACAATTGCAATCTGTGAAGATAAAAAAGAAACTACTGGATATCTTCTTAAACATGGTGCAAAACGAGACAGGCAGTCTGAATGGTGGTATTTGATTAAAGAACGTTACTATGATCCTAAAACCATACCAATGCTTCGCCAGTTGGTGAAAGAAGGAGTCGGTGTCAACTTGCAAACGCCAGCCGTTGTATCGGAATATGTACCGATGCTGAAGCAAAAAGGTGTAACGGCACTTATGTTCTTTGTTGCCTATGGCAGGGAAGACGGTGTGAAAGCATTGTTGCAGATGGGCGCTAATGTAAACAAAAAAGCGGCCGATGGCACAACGGCTTTGGTAATAGCTAAGGATAGAAGAAAGCAAAGTATTATTGATTTGCTTTTGCAGGCTGGGGCAAAAGAATAAATTTGTAGTGAATAAGCATTTGCCTTATCTTTGCTTTTGTATTTATAAACAAATAAAAAACGAAAAAGAAATGGCAGAAACACCAAATTGTCCACAATGTGATATGGATAACACGTATTTTGACGGAACAGTTAACGTATGTCCCGATTGCAGTCACGAGTGGGTTAATGGCGCAGACCAGGATGCGGAAGTAGATAATATTCCTCGCGATAGTAATGGAGCAGAACTCATGGATGGCGATTCGGTAACTGTAATAAAAGACCTGAAAGTGAAAGGCTCGTCAATGGTTATTAAGCGTGGCACAAAAGTAAAAAGTATCCGCTTGACGGATGTGCCGGAAGAAGTAGACTGCAAGATAGATGGGTCGAGCATCGTGCTTAAAACCTGTTTCTTGAAAAAATAAAGATAAATCGTGTTTATCATTATATAGACAATAAGAGTCGGGAGTTTGAATATTCCGGCTCTTTTTTGTTGTATCTTTGCAGTCTGAAATCATCAATCGGATATTAATGAAGAATATAAAAGACTTTGAGATAATGGCGCCTGTGGGCTCGTACGAGTCGCTTGCGGCAGCTATTCAGGGCGGAGCAGATTCAATTTACTTCGGTATAGAAGGGCTGAATATGCGTGCCAAGTCGTCAAATAATTTTACGACAGACGATTTGAAGAATATAGCGAAAATCTGTCGTGAAAACTCAATGAAAAGCTATCTGACGGTCAATACCATTATCTATAATAATGATATAGCTTTGATGCGCCAGATTGTTGACGCAGCCAAGGAAGCCGAAGTATCGGCCATTATTGCCTCCGATGTATCGGTCATGACTTATGCCCGCGGCATAGGGGTAGAAGTACATCTGTCAACTCAACTGAACATCACAAATACCGAAGCTCTGAAATTTTACGCTCAATTTGCCGATGTGGTTGTGTTGGCTCGCGAGTTGAATCTGGATCAGGTAGCGGCAATCTATAACGATATACAGGAACAGCAAATAAAAGGCCCTGGTGGCGAACTTATCCGCATAGAAATGTTCTGTCATGGTGCTTTGTGTATGGCAGTTTCGGGCAAGTGTTATCTGAGTTTGCACGAAAAACACCTTTCGGCCAATCGTGGGGCATGCAACCAGATATGCCGCAGGGGATATATTGTCAGGGATAAGGATAGCGAAATAGAACTCGAAATTGATAATGAATATATCATGTCGCCCAAAGATTTGAAAACCATCCACTTTATGAATAAAATGATGGATGCAGGCGTACGGGTTTTTAAGATAGAAGGGCGTGCCCGCGGGGCGGAATATGTACGTACGGTGGTCGAATCGTACAAAGAAGCCGTAGAGGCATACTGCACTGGTACTTATTCGCAAGAAAAGGTAGACAGGTGGAATACCCGCTTGGCCACGGTATTCAACCGGGGATTCTGGGATGGATATTACCTCGGTCAGCGGTTGGGCGAGTGGTCTATGAACTATGGGTCGGAAGCCACAAAACGTAAGGTATATATCGGGAAAGGCATAAAGTATTTCTCGAATATAGGGGTAGGGGAGTTCCTGATGGAAACTCAATCGTTGAAAGTAGGTGATGAAATTCTGATTACAGGGCCAACCACAGGAGCCCTAACACAGATAGTTGACGAAATACGTGTAGACCTGAAATCTGTACCCGAAACCGTAAAAGGCGAGAAATTCTCAATAAAATTGAACGATAAAATCCGCCCATCGGACAAACTCTTTAAGTTGGTAGAGGTTACCGAAAAACGTTTTGTGGAATAAAGATATTAGCCTCTTTTTAGCTGACGCGGGTATCTTCGATAATTTGAAATAGTTTCGATCTGATAACTGGTATCTTGGTGTATAGTTTCCTGCCAAAGAAACATCAACTATTTTGGCATCGTTATCGGTCCGAACGCTATTTCGATGGCAACAACGCATTGAGGCCAAAACTAAACGCAGCAAACCTTCAACCAAAATAGATATGGCAGCTTTACTTAAAGATGTAGAAGAAAAGCCGATGAATTATCCAGACTTATATTTCAGTTTAAGCTCATCCGATACGAATTGATAGACAAGCGCTCTATTGTCTATTTGGATGGGAGTGGCTTCTGTGTAGACGCACCCAGAGATAGAGGGTATATATTTAGCGTTTGTTTATTCTATTGCAATATAGATGCCGATGTCTTTTATCAATGTATCACCAGAGAGCTACTTCCCAATGTTCCTCATAATTCTGTTATTGTACTTGATAATGCTACTTTTCATAAAAGAAACGACGCTTTATTGGCCGTACAACAACATGGCCATACCTTAGAATTCCTACCGACTTATAGCCCCGACTTAAATCCAATAGAAAGAAAATGGACACAAGCTAAAAGTATCAGACGTAAGTTTGGCTACTCTGTTCAGGAACTTTTTATGTGTTCTCATCTATGACTATTTATTCTGATTTAACTATAGTGGATTACAAATCCGTTGTGTAGAGACAACCAAGCGTGGATTGTAGAACACATGAAAAATTGAAAAAATGCAGAAAGCATAAGTGAACCCAGCAGCGAGATGCAATTCACGGTTTTGTGTAATGTCAAGGCCTACAAATTACCCAGCATTTGTAGGCCTTTTTTTTGGCATCGCTCCATAATTTCGCAACAGTTTATACCCCTTTTCCAATGCAAGAAACAGCCTGTATTGGAGCGAATATCTGAAGGGATGTTTACGATACAAGCAATTCTTTTTTTTAAAATTGTTGTTTCTTTATTGATATTTAATTATATCTTTGCATCCGAATACATCGAATTGAAACAATGAAAGGCCAATACATATCGATTTATAATCGTATTTTTGCTATCCAAAATTTGGATAGTGTTGTTATTTTATTAGAGAGAGAGAGAGAGAGAGAGAGAGAGAGAGAGCCTCACATAATACACAACTAACACAACTACATTCTTTACCATCTTTTATTATACAAAAAATAAAGACGCACATCTTTTTTTCTTTGTGTAGTAAACAGCGTGCGTGTACGCGTCATATACCAAATAATTTTATCAATAAAAATATCCGGATAAATTTTTTCAGAAAAGTTTATCCGCCCTTTCTATGCCATTACTTCAACCAAAAGAAAAAGAAGAAGTGGTCATTCAAGACTAAGTACGGGGCATTCTGTGCCTCATTATTATTTTGCCTTTTAATTTATTCGATTGTCCTGCCGTTTGCGAAAATAGCAGGTAGTCTCTCTATTAATTAAGCCCGGCATAGAGCCCCGTACTTCTTTTTTCTGAAAAACGAACAAATATTAAAAAATGCAACTAAATATAACAGACATGTAACATTTAATTTTATGAAAACAAACAGATGCACAAAACTATGTAAACGAAGGCTACTGCCTTTTTTACTCCTTACAGTTCTACTTTTGAGTCTGTCGCTTAGGGCACAGGTGACTGTAGGCTCAAGTATTCCTCCTACACGGACAGCACTACTTGATCTGAAAGCCCGGCAGACCACAGCAACCATTCCTTCGGCCAACGCCGACGAAAACATTACTTCCGCTCTGGGCGACGGCGGACTGCTACTGCCAAGAGTAAACCTGATAGACTTGAACACTATGGAACCTTTTATTGTAAAGACTAATGCAGATTGGCTAGATTCGTCTAATTTGTTGAAATATCGCCTGACTGGCTTAATGGTCTACAATGTGAAAGATGATGAAACAAATGGTTTTACGCCGGGAGTTTATATCTGGGATGGAGAAAAATGGGGCGTTAAGCCCATCAATGAGGTAAGTCCATCGATAGTTAAACAACCTGAACCATTTACCTTCTACGAAAAAGGCACCGAGACAGCCATACCGCTAACCTTTGCTATAGATGGGTTAGGAGAGTGGAAATATCAGTGGTACCAGGCAACAAGTAATAATGCGCATGTAAACATTGGTACGGCTATTGCCGGAGCCACAAAGAATAGCTTCACACCCACAGTTCTGAATGGAACCACTCTCAATGCCAACTTCACAGGTTTCTATAGATTCTACTGTGTGGCAACAAGGACATCGGATGGAAAAGAACTGATCTCCAACATTGCCGAAGTTGCCGTAGGCTGCGGAGCTAAAAACAACAATGGAGAATGGATAACCTTTATGTGCTTCAACTTGGGAGCCGAAAACGACATAAGTATAAAAGATCAGATGAACACCAGTAAAGACGATCAAGCAATATATGGAAGTTTGTTCCAGTGGGGGCGCATCGCAGATGACCATGAACTGCGTAGTTCGGATGGGTACGATTTTGCGAATATGACTGATGCCAAAATCGGTTCTGGCTTCCGCTGTAGGACAGGTGAAGAAGGACGACCTTGGTATCAAGTAGCCAAAGGAGTTGACGCAGAAGGTATGTTTATCTACGGAGGTGAAAACTGGACGCCTGTAGCTGCAAATATCGACAACCTATGGAAAAGTGGATCGTTTGTGCAAAACGACCCTTGCACTCATTATAATACAGATGGTTCTTATCAGAAATTCTGGTTTGACGGTCCACATGCAGATTCCGATGATCCCATAGGAGAAACAGAAGCGGATGGCTGCAAAAATGCAACTACCAGATGGCGTCTACCCTCCCAAGCAGAATGGGGTAGTATTTACCGGGGAGGTACTATCTCCGGAACTCCTGATGCTGCTACAGCAAATAGTTGGTTTTGGTCAGAAAATATAGGTATGGAAGTGAAACCTGATGGAGCTACCACCACACTCTTTCTGCCAGCAAATGGCTATAGGAGTAAAGCTGACGGCAAGATTTTTGAAAACAAAGGTACAGATGCTTACTATTGGAGTTATAATATTATAAGTAGTAATGCTTATAATATGCATATCAACAATAATATTGTTGAACCGGCAAATGGTAATTTTAACCGATCGAACGGACTTGGCATCCGTTGTATCAAGCGATGAAAGTATAAATTCCTGAAAACAAAAAATATATGAAACTATACAAACCTCTTATTCTGGCTGCACTGTTAATTGCAACAAGCAACCTGCGCGGACAGGTAACCATTGGAGCCGATATTCCTACTACCCCGGCAGCGCTGCTCGACCTGAAAGTACGGCAAACAAGTGAAACGCTCCCGTCGCCTACCGACGATGAGAATATTACAGGTATCACTACCGACAACAAAAAAGGTGGAGGGCTGTTGCTGCCGCGTGTAAAGTTGATAAGTATTACCACCCTCGAACCTTTTATATCAGCTGATGATGCTGACTTTAAGGCTAATACCGATAAGTTGAAAGAAAAGCTGGCAGGACTGATGGTGTACAATATGACCAATAATGGTGCAAATGCCTCGTTATATCCGGGAGTCTATGTTTGGGATGGCGCAAAGTGGGTGACTACATATGCCAATGAAGCTGTAGCTACCATTATTGAGCAACCTACGCCTTTTACATTCTGCGAAGCAGGAGATGAAGCAACAGAAGGATCAAAACTGAAATTCAAATTTGAAATAGAAGGACTGGGAAACTGGACTTATCAGTGGTACCAGATAGTAGGCCGCAATAAGTATGTCCGTGTTGGCACTCCTATCGGCAGTAGCGGTACGGTAAGCGGCACAGGTGACAAATCAAACGAATTTACCATTACCTCCGGCGTACTGAAAGGCGATACGGACAATTCCAACTTTACCGGCTTCTATAAGTTCTATTGTGTGGCTACAAGTTCACTGGGTACAGTGCTTACCTCCGACATAGCCGAAGTGGCTGTAGGCTGTGGTGCTAAAAATAACGATGGAGAATGGATATCCTTTATGTGCTTTAACCTCGGGGCTCAGAAAAAGGGAATAGTGGACCAGATAGGATATGGAATTGGATCATTTTCCAATGACGCAACAGGCGAACACTCTCACAAATCGGGCGAAGAAAATGTATGGGGCTCTCTTTTCCAGTGGGGCCGTATAGCAGATGGTCATGAATTACGCAACTCAGCCACACAGCTTGCCAGCTCAGTAATAGCCTCTGATATTGGCGATGGAAGTAGCATCTGTGTGGGATGGGATATACCTCGCCCCTGGCAGCAAATAAAAACACCTGCTAAACAAAATATGTTTATAACAAATAATGTTGCCCCTTACAATTGGACACCTATAATACAAAATGATGCCGACCAGCTCTGGCGTGCCGGTAATTTTGTATCGAACGACCCTTGCGCTCACTATCTGACACCTGATGCTTATCTGGGATTTTGGGACGATTGTGGCGATTCTGGCACAGCATGGCACACTCCTGCACAAGACGAATGGGCAAGTATCTACAGAGGTGGAACTTCGGCAGGAGCAAGAGAGGAAGCCAGTGCCAACACTTGGGTGTGGACTGATGGTACAAATGGTAGTAGTGGGTACGAGATTAAGCCGGATGGGAAGACGACGACTTTGTTTTTACCTGCTAATGGTTACCGGGCGGCCGATGGCAAACTCTACCATCAGGGGACCAATGGTAGTTACTGGAGTACAACTGTCATAAATATGAATGCATATCAATTATATTTTGATAAAGCACATGTTAATCCTGCTAAAGGGCAAGCCCGTGCGTATGGCGCAGCTTTGCGTTGCACAAAGAACTAGCAGACATAGATTAATGGAATTAAAAACTTAAAATAAAAGATAATGAAATTATATAAACCCCTAATACTTCCCTTTCTGCTGCTAACGATAGCAGGCGCTTTGCACGGACAGGTAACTATCGGATCCGACTTAGTACCCATGCGAGCAGCACTACTCGACCTGAAAGCACAGGAGCCGGATGTTAATGATAACTATGCAACTGTAGCTGCCGGCCATGGCGGATTGCTGCTGCCTCGTGTCAGGCTCGAAGATATCACGATTCTGGAACCATTTTATGAGGCGAATAATACTGATTTTATAAACAATACTAATTCGTTGAAACAACGCCTTGTTGGACTTACTGTATATAATCTGACCGATAATAGTAGCAATGAATCAATTACCGATCCGAACAAAAAGTGTCTGTCGCCCGGTGTTTACACCTGGAATGGTATAACATGGGCTACCTCGAAAGTAGACCTGTCGGCAAGTGCAAACATTATTACGCAGCCTAAAGCCTTTACTTTCTACGAGAATATAGTAAATGTTGGAGATATTGATCCCCTGGAATTTTCCCTGAAAGATCCTGACTCATGGACTTATCAATGGTACCAGATAGTTAGCAACAATCTGCATGTGAAGATTGGCACAGCTATTGACGAATCTGGCGTAAATACAGTGGGGGGCTCAGAATCCCAAACTCATACGTTTACACCCACTGGTATAAAAAAAGATCATGGATTAGGTACTACCCGCAATGCTAAAAATACAGGAATCTATAAATTCTACTGTGAGGCCACTAAAACAGTGGAAGGTAAAACAGTTACAATCACCTCTGACATTGCCGAGGTAGCTGTAGGATGTGGAGCAAAGACTGTTAACGGAGAGTGGTTATCCTTTATGTGCTTTAATTTGGGAGCGAAAAACAACAGCACCATTGAAGGTCAAAAGAATTATAGTGATGCTGATTATGACCTTATTTACCCCTTTACAAATACTGGAGGTTCGCATACTTATAAGACTGGTGAAGAAAAACTATATGGCTCCTACTTTCAGTGGGGACGTATAGCCGATGGGCACGAAAAACCCAATTCTGCTACACATGGTTACTCTTCAGGTGTAGTAATTGCAGATGGTATTCTTTGTTCTGCATCTGAATCGGATGCGCCTCGTCCCTGGCAGCAAGTGAAAAAAGAAACAGACGCTTATGGGAAATTTATAACCGGGGGACCAAATACAAACTGGCTGTCTATACAACAAGCAAATGCCGATCAGCTTTGGCGTACCGGGCGCTTTGTCTCAAACGACCCTTGTGCGCATTATAAGGAAGATGGTAACTTCCTGGATATCTGGGGTGCGGAGGCTTGCAGTGATGCAGGTACAGGATGGCGTACTCCTACACGGGATGAGTGGTGTAGCATCTACAGGGGAAGTAGTCCATCAGGAGGGCCTTCTCAAGCCACAGCAAATAAATGGATTTGGTATGGAGGAACAATTTCAAATGATAAGGTTGAAGGAAGTGGAGGCTACGAAATTAAGCCTGATTGGGAAACGCCTACACTCGTTTTGCCTGCCTCCGGTGGCCGTAATCATGGGGGTGGTCTTCATCGTCAAGATCAAAATGGCTATTATTGGAGTTCCACCGTCTATAGTACCGGGAGGGCATATTATCTTGCCTTCTTTAACGGGTCGATAAATGCTGCTGCTGATTTTGAACGTTCGCGAGGATTGGCATTGCGTTGTATAAAGGATGACAGTGCCAATTAGTTTAATAATTGGATATTAAAATTATCTATATATGGGCAGTTACGAATGGGTAACTGCCCCCTTGTAATTATCAGGCTGTCTTTGGGATAAAGAAAAAGTAACTTTCAAAAAGAAAACATCAAAGAAAACGTCACATTTGTTTAGTTTGTTACCTTTTTCGCCCTTCGCATTCGAAGATTGGATGATTTCTCAAGTGAAGCCTACCAACATTATACTTAGAATAATTTGATTAAACATATGATAATAAGTAAAATAAAGCACATATTTTTTTGTTTTCCTCTCCGGGTAGGATTGTTCCTTCTCCTCTGTGGGAGAACAGGAGTCGATGTTTCCGCCCAAACCATCGAGATGCACCTGCCTTCGTGCAACTACCTGCAATATGTCTTCACCCTGAAACAGGGCACCGCCCGCGATACGGTGGCTGTGGGCAGGCTCGATTCGGTAGGCAAGGCATCGTTTACACTGCCTGCCGGTTATGCTTCGTACCGTGGTGTGGGTAACCTATCGGTGCCAACCACCCATACCTCTATCAATATGATAATCAACGGAGAAAAGGAGATTTGTGTCAAGGAAGGTGATTCGCCCGACAGCGGTATTTTCTCCGGTTCTCCCGAGAATACCTATTTGTTGGAGTCGTTTGCCCGTCAAGGGCGCATACTCGGGAATTACAATGAGGTAATGAATTCTGGAACAACAATATCCCCTTTTGCCAGTCCTCTTCAACAGTTGGAAAGTATAAATGATGAATATAAAAAATTCAGGAAAGATATATCAGCGAGTCCTCTGTATGCCGCCCGTATGGTGGAGATCCTTGGTTGCCTGACAAGCCTGGGTAGTTCTTTGGATATCCATCCCGATAGTATTATTGTGGAACAGCATCGTTTTATTTCACGGAAACTGGATTTTCACGATCTATATACCAGTGGTTTCTGGGAACCAACGATACAGTTCTGGTACGAATCGGCGATGGGTAACGACAGCCTCCTGTTGAACGATAGCAAACATATGCTCGACAAGATAAGCGATATTCCTCTGCGTCGCGAACTTACACAGTCGTTTATCCGTATGTTCAGCAAGTATGGCAAAGATTACTTGTTGGCCGAATTGGGCACCGAATATCTGACCCTGCCGCTGAATGGGCACCCTGCTCCGGAAATTGTTGTGGGCGACAGTTCGTTTGTACCACACCTCAGTCTAATAATGTTTTACGAGACAGGTTGCGGTAACTGCCATTATGAGTTGGAACAGTTGAAGAGCAAATATAAACTATTGACCGATAACAATATCCGGGTGATCTCTATTGCTGCCGATACGGGCGAGGAGGTTCACGCTGAGACATCCGCAAAACTACCTTGGGCCGATAAGTTGTGCGATTTCAAGGGTTTTGAAGGCGATAACTTCCGCAACTATGGTATTGTTGGTACACCTACATTCATTCTAACGGATAAGGATGGTATTGTCAGAGGGCGATACGCACAGTTGAAAGAGTTGTTGAAAGATTGAGGGAAAGCATTTAAACCTTAGCATGCGATGAATAAAAAATAGTCCCCACTTTTCTCATCCTGACCATGTTGGTAGCCCTATTCTGTACAAGCCGGTCATTGTCGGCTCAGGTAACTATAGGGCTGAACCTGAACCCTCATGATGGGACATTGCTCCAGCTCGAAGACGGAACAAAATATTCGAACTACCCATTAGTTAATTCAGCCAAAGGATTCGGCTTGCCGCAGGTAGATCTGCAATCGCTGGCCGGAGACCTGGCTGAATCCTTAAACCCTCTGGCTACTGCCAACAGCTTCGACAAAGACGAACACAAAGGACTGGAGGTATACGGAGGCAAAGACACTACCTGCGGGTGGGAAACTTTCAAGTTTAGACGAAAGTTTCTGCGGGTGTACACCCGCATTAGGCCAAACCGCGTGTTGGGTGCAGTATTATATTCTTGCAATTTTTTGTCTGAACAAGTTTATTACTCTATTGTTATTCATAAATTTCTCCTACAAGAAGCTTTAATTATTTTTTTCAAATCGTTTTTTAAATTCTCTTTTAGACATCATATACGAAAGATAGAACTTTACTGTATTACAATATTGTTCATCTGTTATTTTGGCTTTCATGTAACTTGGATTATCTGCGTATTTTGGTATATCCAACATGAAAATAGGTATCGGATTTTCTTTTGTTCCATAATCAGGGCTATCTAAGTCGTATTTGTTCACATTGGCTTTTATTATTGTTCCTGAGGTTGGTTTGTAAAGAATATCGAATAACATAAAATACTTTTTATAGTTTTTGTCATAAAATGACATTGTCTTGACTTTTCTTCCTGATATTTTCCCTCTTAAAAACGCCGTTTGTATTCCTGTATATACTGTCTTTATTTTAAATTCAAAATCTATATCAGAATCTTCTACATTAATTACAACCGAATTATTAATATATTCATCTACATATTTTTCTCCATCATTTTTCGGAAAAATCAGAATATTCAACCCCCATATAAGAAGAGGAACTCCTATTAATACAACTAATATTCCTTTTAAATTTTTCATTTATTTTCTGTTAAATTTTCGCACTTCGCTTATTGCACCCAACGTCCGGCGGCTTGCTGTAGTGCGGGGTTTCACAAATGTTTGCGCGGGTGTGAACGCTTGAAAATCCGACAGGATTTTCTGCGGGAATACACCCCGCATTAGGCCAAACCGCGTGTTGGGTGCTGGTATTATAGCCTCAAATATATTCCGTTTTTTGTAAGATTTTCTTCCCAATAAATAAACTCCCTATCCCAATACCAACCGCCAAGATCAATTTTATCACGAGTCCATTCTGTTTCGCATTTTTTACGGAATTTCTGCGTTTCTTCATCGTTATATAATAACAGATAGCATTGGTAAATATCTTCAAAGTCACTACTTATCATTGAAAATTCTTTGTGGCGCGAATAGTCGAATTGTACGAAATCTTCCTTTACTTTTATGGCTTCAGCATATTTTCCCTGTGCCATCAATGCGCTGAACAACCTTAAATGAACATTGAGATACCAACAATCAAGTATTTTATTTTTTCTCCTTGTCGAGGCTTCCATTTTATCTACATCCCTGTGTGCAATCATGTATTGGCATTGTTCTTCTATTTCAGCCCAACCGGTATGTGTTTTGATAATTTCAAAGTGGGGTGCATTTAGTGAAGTGGAATAAGCAATAGCGATAAAACAATCGCTCATAATAGTTGTATTATATATTTCTTCAAGGCGACTTTTATTCGCCGTTATTTGAGTTTGCGGTATATAGCAAAGCAACTTGATATACTTTAAACGTACATCATGTAAATCTGGTTTCTCTGTCAACAGTTTTTTGTATAAGGTTTTAGCCTTGTCAAATTCGCCAAGAACTCTATATTTTTCGGCTTCTTCGATAATTTGTTGCTCAACCTCTCCGATTTTGGGTTTTGCAGGAAGGGTGCGTTTTTTTGGTCTCGTTTTGGGTTGGCTTATTTTTATCAGGAATTTTTCTAATTCTTTCTGACGCGCTTTTCCTGCTACTGTGCCACATTGTTCCGCCCAATCCGTTACACCTGCCTTGCGGTCAATAACGCTCTTCACTTCGGTTAATATTTCGTCAGTCAGTTCTCCGATTTCCCAAAATGCAAGCGCATATGTCGTAACAAAGATTTCGTAATCAATAGGAAAAGACATCCACACCTTTCTGTCTGTTTCATAGATATGTTTCAATTCTTCTACAGTTACGCCATTGTTATACTTTTCAAAGAAAGTACTGTAAATGTCAAATGCCATGTCGCCATCTATAATTTTTACTCCGTCTGTTGCCATTTCGTTTTTATAAATTTACATTGTTTCTATTTTCACATAAGCTGTCGCCGGCTTGCGCACAACGGTCGGTGGCTTGGCGTTCGGGCGGGACGAAGTCCAACCGAAACGTCAAGTCCCATCTAAACCCCGCCTGACGCCAAACCACTTGTTGGCTGTTCGGCGGATTTATATCGCTTATTATTAGTTCTCAATTTATTATTTCTTCAAAATATTTACATAAAGAGTTTTTTATGTGCTCTTCTTTAACTTCAACAATTTTTAATTCATTGATAAATAATTCAAGAAAATCATAAGCAAATTGATTTTGAGAATCATTCAATCCGTTATATAATACCCATTGCATACAATTCATTACAGCATTTTCCTTTTTATTTTTCTGTATTTTTCCCAATGGTTTTGTCTCGGTCATTCTGTTAATATAAATTGTCCTTATTTTGGATAATTCTTTTTCCTGACCGCCTTCTTTCCATATTTTCAATGCGTCTTTGATAAATACTGCTATATATTTCTTAGAAATCAAAAAATACTTTTCAGGAATGTGGTAAGTTAGACATTCCATCATAAAATAGATTATTCTTTGCAAAAAATCAAAGGTTTCATTTTTTGCATAATGGTCACATATTTTTTCAATATTATCCCTTAATTCTACTGAATATTCATTCATAATATCTTTTCATTCGTAAATATTCTTATCAAAAACGCACTTCGCCAGCTGACGCACAACTCACTTATCTATGTAACTCCGTTACGCCTATCATACTATCGTAAGGAAATAGTGTATACTTTTGATGACACACTATTTACCTGCCCCCAAAAATACTATTTATCTGTCAAACAGGCACTATATCCCATTTCTTTATGCGTTTATTCCCAAAATGCAAAAAGAACCGTTGTTATAATCAGTTGATTAAGTTCTTATTACCCTATTTTGCACCCTCTCTCCTAAATATCTGCTGTTTCTGTCAGATTGACACTAAATAATTTATTGGCAAAGAATTTGAAATATACACTGTGTCAATATAAAGTCTAATCAAATAAATAAAAACAATAAATATATATGAATTTCAATAATTTTACGATCAAATCGCAAGAAGCTGTACAAAAGGCTATTGAAGTTGTAAAAGAAAACAATCAGCAGTCTGTTGAACCTTCCCACTTACTGATGGGAGTAATTTTGACAGGCGAAAATATTGTAAATTTTCTCTTCCAAAAACTGGGAGTTAATCCTGCGCATGTTACTTCATTATTAGGTAAGGATATAGAGTCTTATCCAAAAGTTTCGGGTGGAGAACCATATTTAAGTAGGGAGAGTAATAACGCTTTGGAAAAAGCCATTAATCTGTCGAAAGATATGGGCGACCAATATGTTTCTATAGAACACCTGCTGTTAGGTATCCTTTCGGCCAAAAGCGCAGCTGCTCAGATAATGAAAGATGCCGGAGTATCGCAAAAAGAACTTGAAGCGGCTATTGCCGAATTACGGAAAGGTAGCAAAGTGAACAGCCAGTCGGCGGAAGACACTTACCAGTCGCTCGAAAAATATGCAATCAACCTTACCCAAAGAGCCAGAGATGGTAAGCTCGACCCTGTTATAGGGCGTGACGAAGAAATAAGGCGTGTGCTCCAGATACTAAGCCGCCGTACTAAAAATAACCCTATACTTATCGGCGAACCGGGAACAGGAAAAACTGCTATTGCCGAGGGGTTGGCATACCGTATAGTCAGGGGTGATGTGCCCGAAAATCTGAAAAGTAAGCAAATTTATTCGCTCGATATGGGGGCTCTCATTGCCGGAGCTAAATATAAAGGCGAATTTGAAGAGCGTCTGAAGTCGGTTGTGAACGAAGTTATAAAATCGGAGGGAGATATAATTCTTTTCATTGACGAAATTCATACCCTTGTAGGAGCCGGAAAAAGCGAAGGCGCTATGGATGCCGCAAATATCCTAAAACCCGCCCTTGCCCGTGGAGAGCTGAGAGCCATCGGAGCAACAACCCTCAACGAATATCAAAAATATTTTGAGAAAGACAAAGCCTTGGAACGTCGTTTTCAGATTGTTATGGTAGATGAACCCTGCGAGATGGATGCTATTTCCATCCTTCGAGGATTAAAAGAAAAATACGAAAATCACCACAAGGTACATATCAAAGACGAAGCTATTGTTGCCGCTGTTCAGCTTTCGAGCCGGTATATAACTGACCGTTTTTTGCCCGATAA
This sequence comes from Dysgonomonas sp. PH5-45, assembly GCF_029893235.1. Classification (GTDB taxonomy): domain Bacteria; phylum Bacteroidota; class Bacteroidia; order Bacteroidales; family Dysgonomonadaceae; genus UBA1309. The sequence goes on along the minus strand of NZ_JARXWE010000026.1, from coordinate 449 downwards.
AGCTATCGACCTGATGGACGAAGCCGCGGCTAAACTGCGCATGGAGGTGGATTCCGTTCCTGAGGAGCTGGACGAAAAAAGCCGGCGTATAAAACAACTCGAAATAGAACGCGAGGCCATCAAGCGGGATAACGATAAAGAAAAGGAGGCCTCATTGAATAAACAAATCAGTGAACTGAAAGAAGAAGAAAAAGACTTGAAAGCCAAATGGCAATCGGAAAAAGATGTCATTAACCAAATACAGCAATATAAAATAGAAATAGAAGACGCCAAATTTCAAGCCGACAAGGCTGAGCGCGAAGGCGATTACGGTAAAGTGGCAGAGTTACGTTATGGAAAAATAAAGGAATTGGAAAATAATGCGAATCAGTAGTTGAAACAATTCGCTGATTTGTTTAGTTAAATTATTTATTATCAATGAAATAAGCGCGTTGAACATTTGCTCAATC
>NZ_JARXWE010000025.1 GCF_029893235.1 Dysgonomonas sp. PH5-45 | reverse complement strand
ATGTATGGAACTACGATAAAGCAAAAGACCCTGAATACGAATGGCTACCCGTTAGCCTGACCGACCCTAACTAATGACTAACACAAGATTTCCTTCAGATAGACAAAAAAAACAAAATATGAAATATTTGCAATCAATCAAATTCCTTATGTTTGTTATCTTGCTTTCCGGCTTTTCCGGCATCAAGGCACAGGTAACCGTAGGGATGGGCGAAAAGCCCGCCGATGGGGCCATCCTGCAACTCAAAGAGACAGACGAAACAGGCGTCAATTCGGCTCGTGGGCTATTGATGCCCCGCGTAAAACTATTAGCGGAAACGGGTACTGACATGTCGGAAACGATGGCTAATGCCAGTGCTACCTGGGACAAGAAAGTTCATACCGGACTATGGGTATACAACACCAATACGGTATTGGGCACCAATATCTGCCCCGGACTATATCACTGGAATGGTGAGAAATGGGTGAGGATGCACGAGAAATGCCCCAACCCTTGCGTTGAATTATTATCCGTTTTCATAAAGCCTGTACATGAATTTATTTTTTACACATTCAAGGTGGATGAAATACTCCCTGACGATGCTACTGAACCGCTCACCTATCAATGGTATTTAGGCGATACAAAGCTTAATGATGGTGGGGGTATATCGGGTTCAACTACCCCTACATTACAGATGCCTGCTCCTGCCGTTGGTACAGAGTATACCGAGCCTATCTGGCTGAAAGTATCGAACGCATGTAGTTATAAAGACAGTAATAAAATAAATCCCTAATAGTTGTGGCAAATTGCTTGTGCCAGATTCGTATGAAAACAAATAAAACTCATATAAAACAATGCTTATAGTTATGAAAAGAAAAACTTTGCAATATATATTACTGCTGGTGCTGTTTACCGCATTAGGCAGCAATGCCCTTCAAGCCGCCGACTTCTATTGGCGAGGCGGTAGCGGAACATGGTCAGACATCAGTCATTGGAAAACCAGTGGTGGGGCTTCTTATACCAATGCTCCGACTAAAGATGACAATGTATTTTTTGATGATCAATCAGGGTTGGTTGCTGGATCTGCGGTAACCATCGATGCGGATGCCTCTGCCCTAGACTTGACATTTGATTGCCTTGCCCCTCCGAAATTGATAATAAAGGCAAATATGTACATACATGGTTCACTCATATTTCAGGACGGGATGGAAATTGAAAAGCCCACAGATCCTCTTGATAATACTAATTACACCATCAGTTTCCTGTCTAATACCACGGGAAATAAAATTAAAACCTGGGGGGCTACTTTCTATCATAAATTTTTATTTAATGGCTCTGGCGGAGAGTGGACGCTAATGGATAACTTAACCATCGTGTCCAGTGATTATACTAACCCTCCGAACCAACGGGGAATTAGTGTTAATCAAGGGAAATTAATATTGGATGGCAAAACCTACACCGGCTTTTATTTCCATACAAATAACACTGCCTCAATAAGCATGAAAAATGCAACGGTCAATGTGTCTCGTTGGGAATACAATTCAACTCAAGCTTTGACTCGTTTGGCTGCCACTTCCGGCTCTACGATTAATTTGTCTCAAAAAAAGAACTATCACTCAGAAATGATTCCCAAAGCTTGGTTAAAAACCAACGCAGCTACAGACCAATACAACATTGTAGACGTGGTGGCTGGCGGATGGGTTCCTATCAAAATTTACAGTGGAAACTTCGATCGATTGAGTTTCACGGGAGCCAATGGTACTTTAGCAGAGGGAGGAACCATTACAACAAATACTTTGCAACTCTACGCACCGGGGAAATATGAATTGAAAGGTGATATAACCGTCAATACAACACTGGATATCAGGCCTTTTGGAAGCTCTGGTTGCGGAGGATTTATTGAGCTTTGCAGTTTTAATCCAACGGTCCGACGTACTATCAAAGGTAGCCCTGGTACTGTAAGAGCGGAGAGTGTATTGATTACAGACATCGCCCTTAGTGGCGGTCCTCGTACTGCCATAGGTCTTGACGGCGGAAACAACGACGGGTGGACTATTACTCCTATTACATCAGGAGTAACTCGTACATGGAAAGGCGGAGCTGGCCGATGGAACGACCCTGCTCATTGGAGTGGAAGTTGCGTCCCTACGCCTTTCGACAATGTAGTCTTTGATGGCACTTCCGGATTGGCGAGTGGCGATCAGGTATTGATTGATATGACGGCCTATGCTCATGATCTCACATTCAAAGGTGGCAATCCGCCATTGGTTATGGTTTATTTTCCAATAGAAATTCATGGCTCGCTTGAACTGCAAAAAAATATGAAAGTAGAAAAGCCAGAAATTTTCACAACCCTTACCGCCTCGCTTGTTTTCAGGAGCACCGACACGGACGAAAAAATTACCATGAATGGGGTAAAACTGAATGAAGTACCGATTTATTTCAATAGCTTTTCCCAAGGTTCAGCTACCGGAACCGGAAAATGGACTTTTCAAGACGATATTGAACTTGTCAGCAAAGACCAAGCTCGTTATACAAATGATATGGGCCGTTTCAATGGTATCCAATTTCAAAGCGGCCATTTGGATTTTAATAAGCGAACGGTAACTGCTTTCCGCTTCTATAGCGGCGTTGATGGGGGCTTAGTAAACTCCGAATTCAATCTTAACAACAGCCGTTGTAAGACTGGTCGCACGTTGAATATTGCAGGGGCTACTATTCATTTAAAAGTTTGGTCAAAACCATCTAACAGTGGCGGCTGGCTTCACGTAGGCGGTGCGGCTTTAACTGAGGAACAAACTAAAGACTCAAAGATTATAATAGACAACATAAGCGGTAACTTCTTCCAAGGGAAACCCGGGGATCAATATAACGAATTGGAATGTTTAGGATCGGGTATTGGTCCATCAGGAGATGTTTTTGGGTTCATAAAAAGTGGAAAACATAAAAAGATAACCATCGGGGCGGCTCACGCCCAGATCTTTTCTTTAGAAACGGATGAATTAATTTTTACTACCCATGGAAAATATAAAATGAAAACTCCCGACAGCCCCGTAAAGGTGAATAAACTATTAAAGTCAAGTTCTTGCGGAGGAGCTATCATCATCTATTCTGAGGTTCCCGGTAGTCCGCGCAAATTTGAGATGGGAGCTGCTGGCGTCGTTGATTTAAGTAATTTGTCATTGACGGATATCCATATCGGACCCTCTACTTATACTGTAAAGGAATCGGTCGATTTGGGCGGCAATAAAGGTTGGACGTTTAATACCGGAACTCCTAAAGAGTTTTATTGGGTTGGCGGCACTGGCAATTGGTCAGATCCTAATAACTGGGCACATTCTTCGGGAGAAACACAAACAAAGGCGACATGTATTCCAGGTTTGACAGACAATGTCACTTTTGACAAAAACTCATTTTCAGCTTCGGGACAAACTGTTAAACTGGACGGGACAGCATTTTGCAACAATATGAAATGGATTGACGATGATGGTAAGTACCCTGTATTCAATATGGCTGGCTATGGCATCCAAATCAGCGGTTCGTTAGAACTTAAAAAAGGGATGGAAATATCTGGAATGGATCCGCTAAATGATAATTATGGAAAGGCAATGATATTTACCTCTAGCCGCTCCATGGAAACAATCAAAACCAACGGGGTGAAAATCCCGTGTCACATGATTTTTGAAGGACGTGGCGGTTGGAAGCTGCTGGATGAGCTGTATCAAACCGGACACGCTTCTCAGTCATTTTTGTTCAAAAACGGACATCTTGATTTTAATGGGCAGAAAGTAAGCATCAATAGCTTTACGAGTACAAACACCACTAACCCCGACCGGACATTGAAAATAGCCGGATCGATCATTACAATTACCGGATACCCCCATAATCCCTGGCAATATACCGGAGGAGCAGCATTGACGTACGAAGACACCAAAAATTCGACCATTATAGTGGGTCCAGCAGGGCAATATGCTACACCCAATATATTTGAAGCGAAAGTCGGCGATGTTTATTACAACCTGGAGTCGACAAGACCCAATTTTCAAATCAAGGATGCCACCTTCAACAAAGTATATCTGGATGAACACACTACGATCAACAATATCGTTACAGACACTTTATGGTTTGAACAAGATGATCATACATTTCAATTCACAGCAGGCAATACTTCAACGATCAATAAAGCCTGGTTTGCCAGCGGAAACAATTGTCATCCCAATAGTATAATTAAATCGACCTCAGAAACAATATTGGCAAACGTCAACATTCTCAGTGACGCAGCCAACTATACAGAAGTAGGAACTGGCGGAGAAACACTTCAGGACAATATCCTTCTCATGGATTATGTCAGTCTGAGAAACATGAATGCATTGACAGGAACTGGCAAAGCTATACCAAAGTTGGGTTCTGCAAGTAATCACGATGCTGCTAGTACCAATTGGCTATATGCTCCAAAAGGAAACAATATTTCTAGTGGGTTGGATAAAGGTCCGACCATCCGTTGCGAGTTTTACGCATACACCATTCGTTCAGCAGGAATGGTTCCTACTCCGAAAAGTATTGTCGAGTGGTATAAAGAACCTGAAGGATTTCCTGATCCTGAAACTCAGGAGGAGAAACTTCGACCAATCCAGCCGAGTGGGAATGCTGTACTCGTGAGCACTGACTTCGATATAAAAGTCAAAAGGCCTACAGATGCCGGCGTTTATTGGTGTGTTGTTGATTATGTCGGCGATGGAACAGGTTGTAAACTCGCCAAGTGGATAACCGTCAAGGCTGCAGATGTCGGATATTTAATATGGAACGGAAGAAAAGGCAATCAGGATTGGCACGATTATGGCAACTGGGAATTGACGAAGGGAAATAATGACAACCCCGATAACGCTATTCCGTCCAAGTGCGTCAGCGTCTTGATCCCCGATGGTATAAACAATTATCCCGACTTGACCAAAACATCATTGTATGACTTTGGTGACTCAGTAGGCGAAACGAATGAACCCGCTTGCGACATTATCACTTTCGAACATGGCGGTGAGGTGCTTCGTACCGATTTGTTGAATTATAGCGAAGCTATAGTAGAACTCGAGTTAAATTCAAGCCAATGGTATATGTTGTCGGCTCCATTACACGACACATATAGTGGCGATCTTTATGTAAACAAACCGGAGCGATACGAGGACGGTTACTTGGTTTACCCTATGTTATTCAATCAAGATAACCCGCAAACTGATTCTCTACAAACAGGAACCCAGTATCTTTGGTCGAATAGTTTCAATAATGTTGATAGAGAATTTGCTTTGGGTGAAGGTTTCGCACTTTGGGTGAAGGGTAATGATCCTAAATTTACTTTTCCGAAAGATGACGAGCAGTACTATATTTATTCAATTGGCAATCAAGAGAAAGTTGACTCCGTAGTAGCCATAGATCGCACTTATCTCGGAAGGTTTATTTACGAAAGGTCTCCTCTTTCGGGAGAAATCGTGACATTACCAGAATTTACTGGTGCTGCGGTTGACGAATATATATTGGTAGGGAATCCGTTTATGTGCCATCTGAAAATAAGGGAATTTTTACTTAGAAACAGCCCTTCTATTGATCCGGGTGAATTCACAATAGCTTACGGAGAAAGTACCACTGAAGGGAAAGTAGACTCATATGTTACTTTCAAATGGGATGGAACGAACTATAAAAATAAAGATAATGAGACAATGGACTTGATTGCTCCAATGCAGTCGTTCCTGGTGAAAGCGAAAAGCGCAAATCCCACCTTGACAGTGGATATAAAAGATACCAAGCTTCTCCCTGGTGACAAACTTCGATAATATATATAAATAGGGGAATAAAGATTCCTTGCAAACGAGACTGATTGCCCCAAAAGGGCAGTCAGTCTCATTTGTTATTATCAGACCATCCCCCCATCTTTCGTTTTGTTTTGACAGATGTAATTTCCAAAATTTCAAAAGTAACCGCGTCGCCTAACATTTGGTTTTTAGTTTTACATTTGGAATTATGGACACTTACTTACCACCATATTCTCCGCATTTGAATATTGCTGAGACGCTTTGGCGGATCATGAAAGGAAAATGGCTCAGGCCACAGGATTATGCTTCTGCCGATACCTTGTTCTATGCTACTAATAGAGCATTGGCAGATATGGGGAAGAATCTGAGAATTAACTATAATCATAAGGCTGCTTAATTTTGAACATCTACTTAGAAATAAATTTCCAACGGAAATAATGTGATTTTTAATATGAATCCGTTTTGTAATACAGTATAAGCAGAGTAAATAAACTTAATTATGGTAGAATATATGGATGATTCGTTTATTTTTTAGCAAACAAAACAATAGGTTCGTAACATTTGTTACGTGTATTGTCGTTTCTTATTTATATATTTGTGAAGTTAAGCTCCTAATCGAAATGTAATGAGAAAGTTCCTTAATATAATACCATGGTACTTTGTTGTTCCGCTGTTTGTGATAGCAGGAATAGCTGTTGGGTTAGGGGGGTACTCTGTATATATGTCGCGGGCTCATTCTTATCTCTCGGACGACCCTTCGGCGTGTGTCAACTGCCATATAATGACTCCTTATTATCAATCGTGGATGCACAGTTCCCATCATCAGTGGGCCAACTGTAACGATTGTCACGTTCCGCAAGATAATCAATTGAACAAATACGCTTTCAAGGCAATGGACGGGCTATATCACGCCGCCGTGTTCACACTTAGGGAAGAGCCACAGGTTATTCGTCCGCGCGATGCAAGCAAGGAGGTAATAATGAATAATTGCATTCGTTGTCATACTGAATTGAATACCGAGTTTGTTAATACCGGTATGATAAACTATACGCAGGTAAAAGAAGGGGAAGGCAAAGCCTGTTGGGATTGCCACCGAGAAGTGCCGCACACCGAGGTAAGTAATCTTTCCTCATCGCCTAACGCAATAGTTCCGTTGCCACAATCGCCTGTGCCGGACTGGTTAAAAAATACTATGAAAAATAAAAAATAATATCCGATATGTTCAGAAAATTAGCAGAAGCAATCAAGCGAAAACCAATCATTGGCTGGGGTATCTTTGCAGCAGTGATGGTTGCAGTGTTTGTGTTGGGGCTTTTAGCGGCATCCATAACCGAACGCAGGGCAGAAATAGCCACTTTGTACAATAACAAGAAGGTTGAAATTTCGGGGATAAACCCAAAAAGTGAAGAATGGGGAGTAAACTATCCCCGCGAATACGATACATGGAAAAAAACCAAAGAAATGAATTTCCGCAGCAAACATTTGGGGAATATGCCCGAAGATGTTCTGGAAAGCCGTCCCGAAATGGTAGTGCTTTGGGCAGGATATGCTTTTTCGCGCGATTATTCCGCTCCGCGTGGGCACATGTACACGATTGAAGATATAACGCATACACTTCGTACCGGAACGCCCGACCACGACCATAAGGATATGCAACCGGCTACTTGTTGGACATGCAAAAGCCCGGATGTACCCCGCATGATGCACGAAGTTGGTATAGAGAATTTTTACAAAGCAACTTGGAGCCAGTTTGGTAGCGAGATTGTAAATCCTTTGGGGTGTGCCGACTGTCACGATCCCCGGACAATGAACCTTACTATTACCCGTCCGGCACTGATTGAGGCATTTGAGCGGCAAGGCAAAGATATAACACAAGCTACTCCACAGGAGATGCGTACATTAGTTTGCGCTCAATGCCATGTAGAATATTTCTTCAAAGGCGACGGCAAATATCTGACCTTCCCTTGGGATGGCGGAATGACTGTTGAAGCAATGGAAGAGTATTACGATAATGCAGGCTTTACCGATTGGGTTCACGGATTAAGCAAGACACCCATGCTGAAAGCACAACACCCCGACTACGAGCTGTTTCTTTTAGGCCCTCACTCACAAAGAGGGTTAGCGTGTGCCGATTGTCATATGCCGTATATGGCCGAGGGGGGAATAAAATACTCGAACCATCAAGTGATGAGCCCACTTAAAAATATATCTTCTACCTGCCAGACTTGCCACAGGGATAGCGAAGAAAACCTTCGTAATTATGTTTACCAATATCAAGACAAAGCCTTGGAAATCAGAAACCGCATTGAGGTTGAACTATCTAAAGCCCATATCATGGCAAAAATGGCATGGGATAGCGGGGCGGATGAAACCAAGATGAAAGAATCGTTGAAGCTGATCCGTCAGGCGCAGTGGCGTTGGGATTTTGCGGTAGCTTCGCATGGAGCATCGTTCCACGCTCCTGTGGAAACACAACGTATCCTTGCCCATAGTCTGGATCGTACCATGCAGGCGCAGTTAGAACTACAAAAAGTACTGTTCTCACTTGGCATAACCGATGTTAAGATGCCAGATATTTCCACTAAAGAAAAAGCGCAGGAATATATTGGTTTGGATATGAAAAAATTACGAAACGAGAAAGACAAATGGATACAAACCACATTACCTGCATGGTTGAAAAAAGCAAAAACCGAAGGTAAGTTAGCGGCGAATTAAACTTTCAGAAAAGGAACGCACACACAGGTATTATCGATTGAATGAAAAAAGCGACAAATCGCAAGATATGGCAAATGCCTTGGGGATATCCTGAAAGTATTATCATTACTTGTGGAGTTATTGTTGTGGGCTTCTTGCTACAACTCACCACCGGAAGTTTCAATTTCTATCTGCTGGCGGCTCCGGTCAATCTGTGGGTCGGAATCATTCTTGTGGCACTGTGTGTTGCTTCGCTATGGGTGCGCAAAAGCCAGTTTATGAGGTGGTTTTCCGGAATACCGTTTTCCGTTTGCCTGATTTCGGCATTGCTTATCTTGAGTCTTATTATGGGGCTAACCCCACAAGTTGCTTTTACCGAAAATTACACAAATATTTTCAGCCGTTTAGGGTTCGACAATATGACCTATTCGTGGGTTTTTGTATTCATCTATTTCATCACCCTTCTGTCTCTTGGCTGTCTGATAGCCCGGCGGCTCTGTCGGTTCAAGCTGAAAGACTACGGGTTTTACCTGAACCATATAGGTCTTTGGCTTGTGCTTTTTGCTTCGGGGTTGGGATATGCCGACATGGCAAGGTATGTTATGTATGTGCGTGAAGGCGAAGTGGAATGGCGTGTCTACGATGATAATGATAATGTAAAGGAACTGCCCATAGGCATAAAGCTCAACGATTTTGATATGGAGGAATACCCTCCCAAACTAACCGTGATTGACCGCCAGAGCGGAGAGTCGCAGCCGGTTAATAATCCGGATTATTATCAGATAGATGTAAAATCGCCTGTGAGCCGTCTGAACGGATGGGATATAAAGATAGAAGAATATATCCATCAGGCTGTTCGCGGTAGCGACAGCACCTATCGCGAAGTACCTATGCCCGGAGCAACTCCGGCTGTTAAAATAAAGGCTGTAAACTCCGAAGGAAAAGAACGGAGCGGTTGGGTATGCGGAGGAAATCAGGCACAGTTATATATGACCTTACCGCTCAACGAGCAGCAATGTGTTGTGATGACCGTGCCTGAGCCCAAGCGGTTTATGTCGGACATAGAGGCTTACACACCCGATGGAAGTGTTGAAAAAGGAATACTGGAAGTGAACCACCCCTTGCGTATAGGTAATTGGACAATCTATCAGTATGGTTATGATGACAAAGCCGGAAGATTATCGTCTTATAGCAGTATGGAGTTGGTGTATGATCCTTGGATTACACCTGTCTACATTGGTTTCGCCTTTATGGCTTTAGGAGCAATAAGCATGATACTGACCGGGAAAAACACAAAACGGGGAGATGAAGAGAGCGGTAAGTCTTTGGAAACGGAAAATATATGAATTGGAATAACTTTATATGGTTTGCATTGCCTTCGGTGGCGTTTTGGTTGGCTGCCGGAGTTACAGTTTATAGGTCGCAAAAGCGGCTGGCCGATATACTGATGCTTTCCGGGATAGCTCTGTTTACGACATTTATTGTCGGTTTTTGGATTCATATCGAACGTCCACCCATGCGAACTATGGGCGAAACCCGCCTGTGGTATTCTTTTTTTCTGTCTGTTGTTGGTTATCTGGCATACCGTCGGTGGAAATATCCGTGGCTCCTGTCGTTCTCTGCATTGGTCGCTTCTGTTTTTGTGTTTGTAAATCTGTTCAAACCCGAAATTCACTCTAAAAACCTGATGCCTGCTTTGCAAAGCATTTGGTTTGTGCCTCATGTAACCTCCTACATTCTATCGTATGCCATGCTGGGAGCGGCTACCATCGGGGCTTTTGTACAACTCCGTAAAATACGGCTGACGGCTCAATCGGACAAAAATATTTTCTCCTTTATAGACAATATTGTCTATATCGGTTTCGGGTTTCTTGTGCTGGGTATGCTTATGGGTGCTGTCTGGGCTAAGGAAGCATGGGGGCATTATTGGTCGTGGGACCCAAAAGAAACATGGGCCTTTGTCACCTCTATGGGCTATCTTGCTTATATACACATCAGGATATACGGAAAGAAACACGAGAAAACATCCCTCTGGTTGCTCCCCATCGCTTTTATATTGCTGATGATAACGTGGATTGGAGTTAACTACCTACCTTCGGCACAGGGAAGTATCCATGTATATTGACGTGTTTTTATTTGTCAGCCCAATAACTCTTTCAGGTCGTTGTATTTTAAAATCTTTCCTTTTCCTGCTTCAAACTCGATAATACCATCGCATGTCATCTCTGATATAGCTCTCGAAAGCGAGGGACGCTCTACTCCAAAATACTCGGCAAGTGACGCGATGCTTCGTCCCAGTTCAAACGTTCCGTTCCGGTCATGTTGCAGAATGTAATAGGCTGCTTTGGCCTTGATTCCTTTCTGCGAAAATATTTTTAGCCTTTCCGATAGGAACTGTACACGGTTGGCTGTGAAGGCCATAAATCCTCTCAAAAATCCGGGGCATTTAGCCATCTGTTTTTCGATGGACGATTTACCAATCAGTATCACCTCGCAATCTTCCATTGCGGTAACTTCTACCGGAAAGCGGTTATTGTCCGCAAAAATAAAAGCGGCAGCCAACGGATAAGGCGCGGTAATCTCTTCTACCGAAACGGCAAGCCCCGATTTAGAAATAATTTCCGTTTTTACTTTCCCTTTCGTCAGCATATACAGGCTGGATATTCGGTCACCTTGCGAAGCGATCAATTCACCCCTCTTATAGTTTTTTACCGTATGGTCTATTGCACACCTTATTTTCTCGATCTCTTCGGGCGATTTATCCCGGCATATTGTACAGAAAAACAGTAAGTCCTGATTCATAAATTCTATTTTTTGCAAAGTTATGTATAATAAATTTCACAAGCGTAACGAATGTTACGGATTATGCTCTCGTACCACTGTATGTTTGCAAAGGTATAATTGAAGAAAATTAATGAAAAGAACGATTATTAAAATAAATGAAGACCTGTGTAATGGTTGCGGAATCTGTGTCAGTGGCTGTCACGAAGGAGCATTGCAACTAATTGATGGTAAGGCCCGGATGATTAGCGATCTGTATTGCGACGGGCTGGGAGCTTGTATCGGAGATTGCCCTGTTGGAGCGATAGACCTTGAGGAACGCGAGGCTGAACCTTACAATGAAATTGCAGTTATGGAGAGACTTGTCCCTAAAGGAGAAGGAACAATCCGGGCTCACCTACTTCATTTGAAAGATCATAATGAAACAGAACTTTTGTCTCAAGGTCTTCGTTATCTGAAAGAGCATAACATCGGGATAGATATGGATATAGAAAATAAAGAACAAGTCTCTGCCTGCGGGCAAGGATTCACCGTATGTCCGGGAAGTCGGGAGATGTCTTTCGCTCCGGTAAAACCGATGGCAGTAACCGGTAGTATCCCTTCGCAGCTCCGCCAATGGCCTGTGCAGCTTCATTTACTGAATCCTCAGGCGGGATATTTCCGGGGTGCGGATGTAGTTCTGGCTGCCGATTGTACGGCTTATGCTTATGGTGGTTTCCACGACCGTTTCTTAAGAAACCGTACATTGGCTATCGCCTGCCCGAAACTTGACAGCAACAAAGAGGTTTATGTTTCGAAGATTGCCGATATGATAAACGGGGCACAGATTAACACACTGACAGTAATTATTATGGAAGTTCCCTGCTGTGGCGGATTATTGCAATTGGTTAAAATGGCTTTGGAACAGGTATCAAACAAAGTCCCCGTAAAACAGGTTATTATAGGTATACAAGGAGAAATAATAGAAGAAAACTGGTTATAAACAAATTAAAATTAAAGAAAGATGAACATGTTTTGCTATCAATGTCAGGAAACAGCACAGAATAAAGGCTGTACTGTGAAAGGAGTATGCGGAAAAACTTCCGATGTGGCTAATTTGCAGGATTTATTGATATTCCTGTTAAAGGGTATTTCCCGTTATACCGTAGAAATGCGTAAAAAGGGTATTGAAGTATCCGTTCAAACTAATCACTTTGTGATGGAATCGTTATTTATGACAATTACCAATGCTAACTTCGACAAGGAGCGTTTTGTGACACGTATCCACGAAGCCATCGCATTGCGCGATAAGCTTGCCTCAGAGGCAGGAAACATTGCTGCGGATTGCGATTGCATAACCTGGAAAGGAAATACTTTGGAAGAAATGGAAGAGAAAGCCGCTACGGTTGGAGTCCTCAAAACCGAAAACGAAGATGTGCGTTCGCTCAGGGAGTTGCTGATATATGGTCTGAAAGGTATGGCCGCATATGCGGAGCATGCGGTTAATCTGGGCTTCGACGACGAAGACATTCAAGCTTTTATGCAAGAAGCATTGGTAGCTACAACTCAAGATCTTTCTGCCGACCAGCTAACGGCTTTGGTGCTTAAATGTGGCGAATACGGCGTGAAGACAATGGCTCTGCTCGACAAAGCCAATACTTCTACATATGGCAATCCGGAAATAACAAAGGTAAATATCGGCGTGCGCAATAACCCGGCCATACTGATATCCGGACACGACTTACGCGATATGCAAGATTTGCTGGAGCAGACCGAAGGTACAGGTGTAGATGTTTATACACACAGCGAGATGCTCCCGGCTCATTATTATCCGGCATTCAAGAAATACAAACATTTTGTAGGGAATTACGGTAGTGCATGGTGGCGGCAGAATGAAGATTTCGAATCCTTCAATGGTGTTATCCTGTTTACAACCAACTGTATCGTACCACCCCGTTCCACTTCTACTTATGCCGACCGGGTTTATACTACGGGAGCTTCCGGTTTTGCCGGATTCACACACATTGAAGACCGTAAAAACGGACAGCCGAAAGACTTTTCGAAACTGATTGAGCATGCCAAACGATGCAGCGCTCCAACTGAAATAGAGACAGGTGAAATTGTTGGAGGTTTTGCTCACGAACAGGTATTCGCGCTGGCCGATAAGGTGGTCGATGCCGTGAAATCGGGCGCTATCCGTAAGTTCTTTGTGATGGCAGGTTGCGATGGGCGCGTGAAGAGCCGCAGCTACTATACCGAATTTGCCGAGAAGCTTCCAAAAGACACGGTTATCCTTACCGCGGGCTGTGCCAAATACCGTTATAATAAACTTCCGTTGGGCGATATAGGCGGTATCCCTCGTGTACTGGATGCCGGACAGTGTAACGACAGCTATTCACTGGCACTAATCGCTTTGAAACTGAAAGAGGTGTTCGATCTGAATGATGTGAATGAATTACCGATAGTCTATAATATTGCCTGGTATGAACAGAAGGCAGTAATCGTTCTTCTGGCTCTGCTTTCTTTAGGGGTGAAGAATATCCACTTAGGGCCTACGCTGCCAGCATTCCTTTCGCCGAACGTAGCTAAGGCGCTGATCGATAATTTTGGTATTGGAGGAATTACAACTGTGGATGAGGATATGAAAATGTTTTTAGGATAACAATAAATAAGTTTTAATCATGGACGAATTATTTGAAAAAGGAGCCATTCTGAATATGGCGGAAATGGTTGAATACTCTGCAGGCGGAGTGATTAGTAAACAGGTTTTAAAAAACAATGCAGGAAACATTACCCTTTTTTCTTTCGATAAAGGGCAAGGATTGAGCGAACATACGGCTCCGTTCGACGCCGTAGTGGAAATATTAGACGGAGAGGCTGAGATTATGATAAACGGCAAACCTTTGTTGTTGGTAGCCGGGCAAGCCGTCATTATGCCGGCCAATATTCCGCATGCACTCTTTGCTAAGCAGCGGTTTAAAATGTTACTCACTATGATTAAAGGGTAAAACACATAGCCTTGACAAAGAATGTATAAACCAAAAAGAAGGTATCCTCAAAGAAATCAAAAATTACTTTTGCGATACCTTCTTTTTTAGTAATGCTTGGCAGATATTAAACAACAGCAGAGTTCCTTAAAGAATTACATCCGATTTTTACAAATCAACAATATTCCTTAAATTTTAATGGTTTAAATTGTATATCTCGGAAAATATTATTTCATTTGTAAATAATTCGTATTAGAAAATATGTTCGATGGAACTGATATGCAAAATAAAAAATATATACAAAGCATTATATTTGTTTGAAAAAGAGTTTGTTAAAAATTTTGACATGACGATAAACGAAGCAATGCTATTATGTTGTATGAAGGACGGGAAGCCTCATTCGGCCTGCGAAATCGCGGAATTTATAGGGCTTTCCAACTCGCGCGTATCAAAAATTATTATGTCGGTGGAAGAAAGAGGTTGGATAATACGCGAAATAGGGGCAGAAGATAAACGGAAAATGATTTTCTCTCTATCGGAAGAGGGTGGGAAAATTGTGAAAACAATGAAGAAGCAACCTATACCATTGGACGATGTTTTATTTAAACTGATAAAAGACGAGTAATCGTTTTTTTTAACTGATTATTTTCTAATAGACAATATTAATATTAAATACAATTTAGATATGAAAGTATTAATTATAGGAGGGGTAGCAGGAGGAGCAACCGCGGCAGCCCGTCTCCGCCGAATGGATGAAAATGCTGAAATAATATTGCTTGAGCGAGGTGAATATGTTTCGTATGCCAATTGTGGACTTCCTTATTATATAGGGGGAACAATTGCAGAGCGCGATAGGCTGTTTGTTCAGACGGCCGAAGGGTTTATTGACCGCTTTAATATTGATATCCGGTTGCAATCGGAAGTCGTGTCTGTTTCGCCTGATGATAAAACTATAAGGATAAAGAATTTGCAAACAGGAGAAGATTACACAGAATCGTACGACAAACTCATTATCTCTACCGGAGCAGAACCTGTAAAGCTACCGCTGCCGGGTATTGATGATCCCCGAATATTCACGCTAAGAAGTGTGCCGAATACCGACACTATCAAAACCTATATCGAACAGCACAAACCCAAGCGTGCTGTAGTAATGGGCGCCGGGTTCATCGGCTTGGAAATGGCGGAAAACCTGCACGAAGCGGGTTTGGATGTAGACATTGTTGAGATGAGCAACCAAGTGATGGCACCGCTCGACTTCACTATGGCCGCTATGGTGCATCAGCACCTGAAGGAGAAAAAGATTAATCTTTGGTTAAAGGAAAGAGTTGCCGGATTCGAAACTACCGCAAATCGTTTGAATGTTTTGCTCGATGGAGACAAGCGGATAGAAGCTGATATGGTTATATGTAGCATCGGTGTTCGCCCCGAAAAACAATTAGCCGAGTCGGCAGGTTTGAAAATAGGCACATTGGGAGGCATTTGGGTTAATGAATACATGCAAACCTCTGATGCGGATATATATGCTGTGGGAGATGCCGTTGAGGTAAGAAACCCGGTGACCAATACGCCTGCGCTGATTCCGTTGGCAGGCCCTGCAAACAAACAAGCCAGAATAGCCGTCAACAATATTCTGGAAGAAAATAAACATATCTATAAAGGAACAATCGGAACTTCCATAGCTAAAGTGTTTGACTTGACGGTTGCCGCTGCGGGAGTTTCGGCCAAAGTGCTGAAACGATTGAATGTGGACTATGTGTCGTCTTACACCCATAGTTTTTCGCATGCCGGATATTATCCCGGTTCATTGCCGCTTTCGGTTAAAATAGTTTTTGCTCCCGCGACAGGGCAATTATACGGGGCGCAGGTTGTTGGTTTTGGTGGTGTGGACAAACGCATCGAGATGATGGCGCAAGTAATACAAAATGGAGGCACAATTTACGACCTGACCGAATTAGAACAAGCTTATGCTCCTCCTTTCTCATCGGCTAAAGATCCCGTGAATATTGCCGGATTTGTAGCGGAAAATATAATAAAGGGAAAAATGAAAATAGTGCATTGGCGCGATATCGCCACTATTGACCCGGCAAAGGATTTTCTGTTGGATGTTCGTACGGAACACGAGTACGACCTAAACCATATAGAGGGGGCAGTAAATATCCCTGTGGATGATTTGCGAGGTAGATTGAACGAAATACCTACCGATAAAAGGATAATTCTGTATTGCGCTGTCGGGCTACGTGGCTATTTAGCTTATAGAATACTGACCCAAAAAGGCTTTACGAATGTATATAACCTTTCGGGAGGCTTCAAAACCTATTCGTCGGTAACATGCGAACAATCTTGTTATCACGAGCCAGACAATATGAACGAAAACCAAAATACAATGAACCACGATTCCGGCAATACAAAAACAATTAGGGTGGATGCCTGCGGACTGGCCTGCCCCGGACCTATTACACAGTTGAAAAAACATTATGATTTGTTGAATACCGGCGAGCGATTGGAGGTTAAGTCGACCGACATGGCTTTCAGTCAAGATGCCAAAAGCTGGTGCAACATCACAGGAGTGCGATTGGTAGAACAAAAAAACGAGGCAGGAACCATCTCTGTCACTGTCGAAAAAGTGAGCGAAGCTCAAACTACTCCCTCCATCTCTATGGGAGGCAATAAGACCATGATTGTTTTTAGCGACGATTTGGATAAGGCTTTAGCCTCTTTTGTTATTGCTAACGGAATTGCCGCTACCGGAAAAAAAGTCAGCTTATTCTTTACCTTCTGGGGGTTAAATGTGATTAAAAAAAGAGAGAAACCTTCGGTAAAGAAAGACATTTTTGGTAAAATGTTTGGAATGATGCTTCCTTCGAACAGTAGCAAATTATCTCTTTCTAAAATGAATATGGGAGGGATAGGTAGCCGGATGATGCGCCTTATTATGAAAAAGAAAAATATCGACAGTTTAGAAGCTCTTATACAACAAGCCGTTGATTCGGGAGTGGAAATGATAGCCTGTACCATGTCGATGGATGTGATGGGGGTTAAGCAAGAAGAGTTGTTAGATAATGTTCAATTGGGTGGAGTGGCCACTTATCTGGAGCGAGCCGAAAAATCTAATATGAGCTTATTTATCTAATCTAACCCGTAGTGCATTTAGAGAATTTATATCAAATAGTCTATAATATTTGTCCTTCTAAACAAAGTGAAGAATCTCTGTTTTTTTTTACTCCAGATCCTTCGTTTCACCCAGAAAGACAAATTTCTAAATGCACTACGGGTTAAGAAACTATCTTGACTTTCCCTTACCTGATATTGGCAATGCTGATGATATCGGCAAAAACACCGGCAGCCGTAACACTTGCACCTGCGCCGTATCCTTTTATTATCATCGGATATTCGTTATACCGTTCGGTTGTAATCTGAATGATGTTGTTGCTGCCTTCCAGATTATAGAACGGATGATTCATTTCTATTTCTTTCAGCCCTACTTCGCATTTTCCGTTTTCGTATTTGGCAACAAAGCGTAGGCGTTTATTTTCTTTTTCAAGTTTCAGGCGGAGAGTTTCGAAATCAATGTCAAGCTCGTTGATGGTTGCCCAGAATTCGTCGAGTGTTCCCTCAAAATATTTTTGCGGAACAAACAGGTTTTTCACCACATCCTGCTGTTCTACCCTATAACCTGCCTCACGGGTGAGGATAACCAATTTGCGCACAACATCCATCCCGCTGAGGTCTATACGGGGGTCGGGTTCGGCAAAGCCCTCTTCTTTGGCCATAAGAATGGCCTTGCTGAACGGAATATCTTTGCTTATGGTGTTAAATATAAAGTTGAGCGTACCTGACAGGACGGCCTCGAGCTTCACAATCTTGTCGCCGGAATTAATAAGCGAGTTCATTGTGTTGATAATAGGCAAGCCTGCCCCTACGTTTGTTTCGAAAAGGAATTTCACATTCCGTTCCCTTGATGTGTCTTTCAGTTTCAGATACTTGTCGTAAGCCGACGATGCCGCTATTTTGTTGGCCGTGACTACCGAAACGTTCTTAAACAGCAAATCCTGATATAACCCCGCAATATTATCGTTGGCCGTACAATCTACGAACACAGCATTAAATATATTCATATCCACAATATTGTCGAGCAATATGCTTGGCGAACTGGCTATGCCTTTTTCTTCCAACTGCTCACGATAGTTGCTTAAATCTATACCCTCGCGGCAGAAGAGTGCTTTACGTCCGTTGGCTATGCCCACAACATTCAATTTCAATGAAAATTGTTCTATCAGCTTGGGCTGTTGTTGTCTGATTTGTTCTATCAGCCTTCCGCCAACTACACCAATACCCGTAATAAAAAGGTTCAAAGCCTTGTACTCCGAAAGGAAAAAAGAATCGTGTATCGAATTCAGTGCCTTACGTAAATATTCTTTACGAATAACAAACGATATATTGATTTCGGACGCACCTTGCGCACATGCCATAACGCTTATACCACTGCGCCCCAAGGTATCGAACAGTTTACCGGCAATACCCGGTGTGCGGCGCATGTTTTCGCCTACGATGGCAACCGTAGCCAGGTCTTTATTAATCAGTACGGGGTTGATGCTACCCAACGCAATATCGTTTGCGAACTCGTTTTCGAGAGTCTGCACCGCCAGTTCGGCATCGGCTGTGCGTACACCTATCGAGGTACTGTTTTCGGACGAAGCTTGCGCAACAAGAAACACACTTATTCCACTTTTAGCCAGAGCGCTGAATATACGGTCGTTTACTCCGATAACTCCTACCATACCCAAGCCTTGCAAGGTAAGCAGGCAGGTATCGTCGATAGACGAAATTCCGGTAATGATAGCCTTGCGTTTGCGGGGAGTATCGTCGTTCGAAATATAACTTCCCGGAGCCGTAGGATTAAACGTGTTTTTAATGTGTATCGGTATATTTTTGTGATATACCGGAAATATAGTAGGCGGATAAATAACCTTTGCCCCGAAGTTGCAAAGTTCCGTTGCTTCGGTATATGTAAGATGGTCTATGACATAAACGCCGTTTATTATCCTTGGGTCGGCCGACATGAACCCATCTACATCGGTCCATATTTCAAGCACATCGGCATCGAGTGCCGAAGCAAAGATTGCAGCCGAATAGTCGGACCCTCCACGTCCCAGATTGGTAATTTCGTTTTTGCTTTTGCACGATGAAATAAAACCCGGAACAATGATTCGTCCCGATGATTGGGCAAAAGCCTCTTTTATCAATCCGGCCGACAGATCGATATCGGGGATATGCTTACTGAACGTTGTGTTTGTTTTTATAAGCTTGGTAGAATCGACCAGCGAAAAATCGTCAAAAACGTAGCTTATTATCAAAGAAGAGAGCTTTTCGCCATAACTCACAATCTTGTCGGAAGTGCGAGGCGAAAGGTCATTGATTAGGTACACACCCTTAAATATATTGCTCATCTCCTCAAAAATAGGAGTGATGGCCGACAACAGTTCCGCCTTTTTGCCTTTCTCCAGCTTTAGTTCATCAATAACACCGGTATGCCTTTTTACTATCCGGCTATATTCTATTTCGTAGTCCGAATCACCTTCGGCAGCCATCATCGAAGTCTTGAGCAACATGTCTGTTATACCGCCCAATGCGGATACCACTACCACTACCGAGCCTTGCTCGGCATCGACTATGTCCTTGACATTCAAAATACTCTGGGCAGAACCAACCGATGTTCCACCAAACTTCATGACTTTCATAATTCTCTTTTAATAATTATAATTGTTTTTTTTTCTAACACCAAAACCTTTTAAGCAATCTAAAATATTTATTGCCATTATAGTGTCGTGCCCTGAATGGAAGCAAAGTATTTTCCTCTGGTCAGGAGCATGACAAAAAAAACGACAACTTTTATACTGTACTTAAAAGTTTTATGTTCAAACAAAAAAGAAGATTCTCGAATACAAATTTGCCTAAAAATCCGGCGGGAGCAAATGTATAACTAAAAAGTGTAAATTACAAGATAAGGTCGCCTTTTCCCTGTCGTGTTATTTCGGGTTCGTTACCTGTACAGTCAACAATTGTGGAAGGTTCTATTCCTCCATATCCTCCGTCTATGACGGCATCTACAAGTTCATTGTATTTTTCGTGAATCAGTTCCGGGTCGGTTGTGTATTCGATAACCTCGTCATCATCTTTTATGGATGTGGTAAGAATGGGGGAGTCCAAACAGCGAACAAGCTCACGGAGGATATTATTGTCGGGTATGCGTATCCCAACGGTTTTCTTTTCTTTATATATTTTGGGGAGTTTAGATGTTGTATTTAGGATGAAAGTGAAAGGGCCCGGCAGGTTTTTCTTCATCAGTTTGAAGGTGCTGTTATCCACTTTGGCATATTCGCTCAGGTTGCTGAGGTCGTGACAAACGATAGACAAATTATTTTTTGCGGGATTTATCCCTTTCAGACGGCAAATCCGCTCTACCGCACGGACGTTGAGCGCATCGCATCCCATCGCGTAAACCGTATCAGTGGGGTATATGATAAGCCCTCCGTCGCGGAGAATTTCCACAATCTTATCAATTTCTTTTTGATTGGGGTTTTCGGGATATATTTTCACTATCATAATTCTAATTGTTTGATGAAATAGCTCTTTGGGATGGTTGCTGTATGTTGTGACTTTCTAAAAGCTTATCAATTTCGTTGCCCCAAAGCTTGTATGCCTTGTCGGTGAGGTGAACGCCGTCTGTGGTGAATTCGTCCTTTAGCAAACCTTCCTTATCTGTTAATAACGGATTCAGGTCGATAATGTTTATTCCGTTCTCTTGGGCATAGCCAGTCAGAAGCTTGTTCAGGGCGTCAACCCTGCTGTTTACCGTTTCATAATCTTTAAAAGCGGTGAATTTATTGCCTGCGTTTTTTCCGATATGCAAAACCAAATTTATGACAGGCACAGCATTTTCGTTCTTTACAAATTGCACAATCTCCGCATAATTGCCTAAAATACCTTCGGGCGACATGCCTATATTATTTATTCCACCCTCAATGAACCATATCTTGGCATTCAGCGATGTCAGATACTGAAGACGCTCGCACATGCAATAGGTCTGATCGCCGGCTATACCTCTGTTGATTACGTCTTCTCGCCCCAATATGGTTTTCCAGTCGCCATAATCAATCAGAGAGTTGCCAAACATCACAATGGAGGGTGTTGCGGTTTCTTTTTGATAATGGAATTTAAAGTTTTTCAACTCGTAAGTACATAATGGACCCGAGTCCGGTTTTTGAAAAAAACGACCGTAAACTCTCTGCGGCACTCTGAATGAGAGGGCAATGGCAAACAATACAGTAAGAGATATCGTTGCAATGAGCAAGCCTCTGTGTTTTTTCATATATATTATTGTATATCAATTTCCTTGCCCGAATAAAAATCAAGAATCTTTGCCCGGAACAGAAAATCGTATTTAGCCTGTACCTGCTCCGATTTGCTGCTTATCAGCTTTGTGTTGGCCTCGTTATACTCGTACACGCTCGACTTACCGACCTCGTACTTTTCTTTGGCATATTTGAACGATTCGGTTGCCGCAGCCAGCGATTTTTCGGTCGATGTATATTTTGCCTGAGCGGCAATGGCACTCTGGTAAGCTTGTTGTATCTCTTTATAGAGCGATAGCTTCATATTGTCGAGAGCCAGCTCGCTGTTCTGTATGCTCAGCCGGGCTGTACGCACCTGGTTACGTGTTTGGAAGCGGTTAAAGATAGGAATGCTCAACGTTATGCCTATGGCCTCCTGCTGGCTATCCTTATACTGACCAAAGAAACTCTGATTATTAGCTTTCGAGTCATTTATAAAGTATGCGCTGGCGTCATAATTTAATCTCAAATCGAGCGTTGGCCAATAGCCCGATTGCGCCACTTTTAGGTTTTTTTTACTGCTGGCAAGTTTGTATTCGTATTCTTTTACATGGGGTTTTATGGCAATGGCTGTTTCGTATATATGCCGGGGAGGAACGATACTCGATATATTGTCCATTATAACATCCCCGATATGAGGTTCGGCAATATCAAAGGTCAAATCATCGGTTTGTAAGTTGAGCAGTTGCGAAAGATTCAGTAAACTCAAATCCAAGTCATTCTGCGAGTTGGTTATATTTAGCTCGTCGTTTGCCAACTGTGCTTTAATGTCGTATAGCTGCGATGCCGCCACCTTTCCGCTTTCGACCAAAAATTGAGTTTTTTCGACTTGTGTTTGCGTTAAAGCAGCTTGTTCCTGATAAACTTTCAAGATTTCTTTCTTGAAAAGGATATCCAGATAATATGAGGTAACTTGCAGTTCCATATTCTCTTTGGCTTTCTCCAAATTTGCCATTGCGGCTTTCAAATCGAGTTCCTTACCTGCAATTTCGTTACTGATACGGAAACCTGTGAACAGCGGCATGCTACTCGATGCACCGAAACTGAAAGAAGAGGACGATGATGGTATTTTTTCGGAAGAGTTCGACACCGTCTTTGCCCGTCCAAAACCAAGACTATACCCTGCACTTGCGTTTAGGTTGGGCAGGCGACTGTTGCGGCTTGTACTGAGGTCTACCTCGGCACTCTGTACGGCAACATCCTGTTGTTTTATCTCTATATTGTTCTTAATGGCATAGTCTATACATTGCCTCAATGTCCATTTATCTTGCGCTTGGATAGAAAATACCGACAAGAGAAGACATGCGCTTATTATATATTTTTTCATAAATCCTTCGTATTGTTTTAATCATGATTAATGTTCTACCGTCACTTCTACCTCTTTTTTAGTCCGTTTGTACGAAGTTTGTTCCGTTCCACGTATTTTATCGCCTTTTTTCAAGCCGGACTTCACTTCTATTTTCACACCGTCGGATAGCCCTGTTTTGATGTGTTTTTTCTCGAATACCTGTTCGGGTTGTTCCGATTTTACAACATAAACGTATGCCGAATCGCCCGAGAATTCTATGCAGCTTTCGGGTATTACCAAAGAGCTTGCCGCTTTGGCTACAACAATCTCGGCATTGGCGCTGTATCCGGCACGGATATATGTACCCTGAGGTATTTTGGCGGCAGCCTTAAACTCGAAGAGTACGGCTCCGTTTTCTTCCACACCTTTGGGCGAAATATATTCGAGCGTAGCTTCAAACTTTTTATCTTCTATGGCTCCCACTGTCAGTTGTATAGGCATACCTACATGAATGCGCCCTACCTCGGTTTCGTCTATTTTGCCCACAAAAATCATATCGTTCATGTTGGCAACCGATGCTATGGTGGTTCCGTCGTTGAACGTATTTGCCTGAATAACAGAGTTACCCACCTTTACGGGAACATCAAGGATTGTACCGTCTATCGTGGCCCGTATCTGGGTGTTGCTGTATTGTGCCGTGGCTTTCGACATACCGCTTTTCACGATATCCAGATTGTCGATCGAATTACTCAACTCTTCTTTTGCCTTCCGGTATTCGGCATCCGATTTATCCATTTCCTCTTTTGCTATGACACCTTTTCCGAAAAGTTGTTTTTGCCGCTCAAATTCGGTTTTCACCAAATTAAGGTTTATCTGCGCCACCCGCACTCTCGATTCGGCAGAGTTAAGGCTCGACATTTCGGGTATAACCTTCACTACGGCAATTACCTCTCCGTTTTTCACATAATCGCCCGCTTCCTTCCGTATTTCTGAAATAATACCCGATATCTGCGGTTTGATCAGAACTTCGTCACGGGGCGAAACTTTTCCGGTGGCAACCGTCGTGTTTTCTATATCACCTGTTTCGACAGTAACAATTTCGTACATCGTGTTTTTGCTGCCTGTTCTCAAAACTATGAGCGCCAAAGGTACAATGACTATCAGTGCAACGACGCAAATAAGAATGATTTTGAATATTTTTTTCATCTTTATCTATATGTTATGTTATTGTTTTTCTTTTGTATTATTTCTATTAACCGGATGTTTCATTTATTCGTCCCTGATAGCATCAATGGCTTTTATCTGCAAAGCCCTATAAGCAGGCAGCAGGCCGGCTAACAGGCCGGAAGCGCAAAGTATGGAAAGTGCTATAATGGCTTTGCTTATCGAGATGAAAGGGGGAACAAAGAATGAATCTTCGGGCGGCCCCATAGTCATTATAGCCCGGACTATCTCTAAGAGTATCATTCCGCAGAATAGCCCCGAAAAACCGGCCAAGGCTGTCAGCAGTAAACTTTCGCTCATTATCTGCGTCAGTATATTCCTTGGGCTTGCACCTAAAGCACGCCTCACACCTATCTCGCGGGTGCGTTCGCGTACGGTAACCAGCATTATATTCATGATGCCTATAATCCCCGACAACAGAGAACCGATACCCACAATCCACACCAAGGCTTCAACTCCCAGAAAGAAATTGGAGAAGGTAAGGAACTGTTTTTCCACATTTACGCTTCCAACCCCTTTGGTATCGTCGGGGGCTATATCGTGATTGGCTTTCAGTATATTGGTTACCTGCTCTTCGAGCGTGGCACAGTCGTATCCGGGTTTAGCGGTACAGGCAATAAAATAAATGACATCGCCAATACCAAAAAGGCGCTGGGTTGTTGAAAAAGGGATAAACACCGAGTTCTCTACATCGCCCGATATGGATGCATGCGATTTTGGGCGGATAACGCCAACAACCTGTAAGTAAATGCCATTTACACGTATGTATTTTCCTATCGGGTCTTCTGTTTCGGAAAAAAGCGTTTCGTAAACTTTTTTACCTATAATGCAGGATTTGCGTTCAGTTTTATCGTCACGGTCATTAAACAGTCGCCCGAAGAGAACATCCTGTCGTTCTATATCGAAATGTTCGGGATACACCCCTCGGATATCGCTCGTTGATGTTTTTTGTCCGTTCACCACATTCTTGTTGAAGCTATTGACAAAGAGTATGGGTGAGATATATTCCAAAGCCGATGCTTTTTGTTTTATCTGGGTTATGTCCTTGTTGTTCATAGTCCAGAAACGGCCTGTGCCAAAGCCTTTGTATGGTTTGCTTGTACGCCCTGTCCAGAAAAAACAAGAGTTGGTGGCAAAGCCGTCTATCGACTTCAATGCCCCTCCCTCGAACGAACTGCCCAGCCCCAGCAAAATTATCAACATGAATATTCCCCAAAAAACTCCAAAGCCTGTAAAAAAACTCCGTAGCTTATTGCGGTTGAGCGTTTCTAATATTTCTTGCCATTTATCTAACATATCGGTAGCATTGTTGTTATCGTAAATATTTATTCGGCTCTCATTGCTTCTATGGGTTTCACCCTGACGGCTTTCAGCGCGGGTATCAAACCTGCCAGTACGCCTGCCAGAATCAAGGTCAGGGTGGCCTGAATCACTATACCCAAACCAACGGTAGGGTCTTTAAACATAACCGGAGCGTCGGGGTCGCGAGGTATGGATTCTATATAGTAATTGATAACCTCCGTTATACCTATACCGCATATCATGCCTATGTAGCCAAACACAGCGGTTATAATGATAGACTCAAGCACCACAAGTTTCAATATAGACCCCGGCGAGGCGCCGATAGCTTTGCGTATGCCAAACTCGCGGGTACGCTCCTTTACGGTGATGAGCATGATATTGCCTACGCCGATAACTCCGGCCACCAATATGAGGAAGCCTATCATCCATATCACGAAGTCGACACCGCCAAAGATCATATTTGCCTGAGCCGCATCTTGGGCTGTGTTACGAATGTAAAGAGCCGAACGGTCTTTGGGGTCGAAACGGTGTATGGCTCCCAACTGTTTGCGCAGGCTTTCCTCGAAAGCCAAACTTTTAGCTTCGGTATCGATGTCGGGAACAACAAACTCTATCCTGTCTAAACCAAAAAACTTGCTCGAAACAGCCTGCACGGTCGTAAATGGAGCATAGGCAGGCGAAGAGCCAAACGAACCCTCGTCTTTATAAACCCCTACAACCATATAAGCCAGACTGTCGACCGTAAGATATTTGCCGATGGGATTTTTGTCTTTGAAAAGGATGTTTTCCATCTCCGGGCTGATAACCATAACCTTCCGTTTCTCCTTAATGTCGATATCGTTGATGAAGCGTCCTTCCAGAATGGTCATATTGTTGATGTATTCGGCATCGGGATATACACCTCGTAGCGACCATGAGCCGTAGTCGGTACCGTACGACATGGTAGCCGATTTGTTTAGCATTGGGCTGAAGTGCGATACTCCCTCGGTTTTGTCGCGAATGAGTTCGATATCACGGTCGTCAAATTTTATTTCTCTCTCAACAGGCAACCCCGCATAGGCCATCGAAGTATATCCGGGAGTAAGGCCTATCGTATTCTTTGCCCTCCGTGTCATGTTTGATGTAACCCCGTTGCGCAAGCCGTTTCCTGCCCCAAGCAAAACAATGAGGATGAAAATACCCCAAGCTATGGCAAAACCCGTAAGGAAGGTACGCAGTTTGTTTTGCCTGATGGTTATGAGTATTTCTTTTAAAGAATCGAAATCGAACATGGTTTAACTTTTTTATTCTAAACTCCTTGATTATATGTTTTTCTTGACTTCAATCGAACCTATAATCCCGTCTCTTATATGGATAACCCTGTCGGTGGCATCCGCTACCGACTGTTCGTGGGTTACAATTATCATGGTGATACCCTCGTCTATGTTCAGTTTTCGCATCAGTTCCATAACCTCGACCGAGGTTGTACTGTCGAGCGCACCTGTTGGCTCGTCGGCAAGAATGATTTGAGGTTTGGCAATCAGCGCTCTTGCTATGGCTACCCGTTGTTTCTGTCCGCCCGAAAGCTCATTAGGCATATGGGCAGCATGTTTTCCCAGTCCTAATTTTTCGAGATATTCCATAGCTATCGCATTCCGTTTTTTGCGGCTTACACCTTGGTAGTAGAGAGGCAGAGCCACGTTCTCTAATGCGTTTTTGAACGAAATGAGGTTGAATGACTGAAAAACAAAGCCTATCATCTTGTTCCTCAAGTGCGCCGAACGGGTTTCGTTCAGATTTCGTATCAGAGTATCGTTCAGGTAATATTCTCCTGTATCGTAGCTATCCAAGATGCCTAAAATATTAAGCAAGGTAGATTTTCCCGAACCCGAGGCTCCCATTATGGAAATGAATTCTCCTTTTTCCACATCGAGGTTTATGCCTTTCAGCACATGTAGGGGCGATGCTCCGAAGTATGTTTTATTCAGGTTTCTAATTTTTATCACAAGGCTGAATTTTTTTAGAAGCTAAAACTGGTTAATTTTCCTAACATTAACAAAAATGCTGGTTTTGTTACAAAAAGCAGACATATACTTTGTATTTCCTATCTTTTCGTTCCCGATACCATTAGAGACGTAAAAATATCACAAATATTGTAATCGGGATATAATTAGATAATTTAATAAATATGTCTTTAAAAAATAAGTCGCAAGTTTCTACGATTTGTCACAACGGCTTTATTTTTTTATCTTTGACGCTCGAAAAACCTCCAGAACCATATTCTTGTTAATATGCTTATTATCTTCTGGGCAAAGAAAGTAAGAAACCAAAAACTAAAAATAAGAAACCAATAATATTTGTATGTATGTGTGGAATAGTTGGATATATAGGATTTAGAGACGCTTACCCTATTCTAATGAAGGGGCTTCACCGTTTGGAATATCGTGGATACGACAGTGCCGGGGTGGCTCTGATTAACAATCAGAACAATTTGGCGGTATATAAAACAAAAGGCCGTGTTCAGGATTTGGAAGATTTTGCAAAGGAAAAAGACACAACGGGTACGATAGGTGTTGCACACACACGATGGGCTACACACGGAGAACCCAGCAATTGTAACGCGCACCCTCACTACTCTCAGTCGGAGTCTTTGGCTCTCATACACAATGGTATTATAGAAAACTATACTGTGCTGAAAGCTGAATTAGAAAAAGAAGGTTTTACATTCCAGAGTAGTACCGATACCGAAGTTTTGGTACAGTTGGTAGAATATATAAAGAACCGCAATCAATGCGATTTGTTTACGGCCGTACAGGTGGCTTTGAACCAGGTTGTTGGGGCATATGCCATAGCCGTGATAGAAAAAGGAAATCCGGATCAGATAATAGCAGCCCGTAAAAGCAGTCCTTTGGTGGTTGGGATTGGCGAAAACGAATTCTTTTTAGCATCGGATGCCTCGCCAATAGTTGAATACACAAAAAAAGTGATTTATCTTGACGATGAGGAGATTGTTGTTATCAAAAGAGGAGAAGACCTCCGGATTGTTACCATAGGCAATGTAGAAAAAACACACCAGATTGCCGAACTGGAAATGAGCCTTAGCCAGCTTGAAAAAGGCGGTTACGACCACTTCATGCTGAAAGAGATATTTGAACAGCCCGAAACTCTGAAAAACTGTATGAGTGGGCGTATTAATGTAGAAGGTTCGAATGTGGCATTGTCTGGTATCATCGACTTTAAAGATAAATTTATCAATGCGCGCCGCATCATCATTATTGCTTGTGGGACATCATGGCATGCCGGCCTGATTGGCGAATATCTGCTTGAGGAATATTGCCGGATACCGGTAGAAGTGGAATATGCTTCGGAGTTCCGGTATCGTAATCCGGTAATCTATCCCGACGATGTGGTTATCGCCATTTCGCAATCGGGCGAAACAGCCGACTCGTTGGCGGCAATAGGACTTGCCCGCAAAGCAGGGGCTTTTGTTTATGGTGTTTGCAACGTGGTAGGGTCTTCCATCCCCCGCAATACGGATGCAGGATCTTATACCCATTGCGGACCTGAAATAGGTGTGGCATCAACAAAGGCATTTACCGCACAGGTTACAGTGCTGACCATGATGACCTTGACCATTGCCAAAGCCAAAGGAACGATTTCGGAAGCGGACTATGGCCGAATCTTGAAAGAAATGCAAGACATACCTAATAAAATATCCAAAATATTGGAATTGAACGACGAAATCCGCAACTTGTCCCGTATCTTTACGTACGCAAATAATTTTATTTATTTAGGTCGTGGATATAGCTACCCGGTAGCATTAGAAGGAGCCTTGAAGCTGAAAGAAATATCGTATATTCATGCCGAAGGTTATCCGGCTGCCGAAATGAAACACGGGCCAATAGCCTTGATTGATAATGAAATGCCTGTTGTGGCTATTGCTCCTAACAATGCAAACTACGAAAAAGTAGTGAGCAACATTCAGGAAATAAAAGCCCGGAAAGGACGTGTCATCGCAATCATTAACGAGGGAGACACTGCTATAAAGAATATAGCCGATCATTACATCGAAATCCCTTCTACTATCGAGTGCCTTGACCCACTGCTATCAACAATTCCTTTGCAATTGTTGGCATACCATATAGCTGTCAATAAAAACAGAGACGTAGATATGCCCAGAAACTTGGCTAAATCGGTTACCGTAGAATAAAACTTTAGAATTAAATATGATATAAATAACGAAAAAAGGACAGAGAAAAACAAATCAGAATTTCTTTGTCCTTTTACGTTTACCGTTTCAATAAGAAGTTACAACCCAAATAGAGACAATGTCTTCATTAAACCGCTATGACAGAGCCCTTAAAACATGAATGTGGGATCGCTATGATCCGTCTGCTAAAACCACTTGAGTATTATCAGGAAAAATACGGAACGTGGCAATATGGATTGAATAAACTATACCTGCTGATGGAAAAACAGCACAACCGGGGACAAGAAGGCGCCGGCTTGGCTGTGGTAAAGATGGATGTTACACCGGGAAAAGAGTTTATTTTCAGAGAAAGGGCCGAGGGTTCGAGCGCCATTTCCAAAATATTTTCGGATGTTCACCGGAACTACGAGAATATACCCCCCGCACGTCTCAACGATGTTTTTTACGCCAAAGAGAACCTGCCCTTTACCGGCGAATTGTTTTTAGGGCATTTACGATACAGCACGACAGGAAAAAGCGGATTGTCGTACGTACACCCATTTCTGCGGAGAAACAATTGGATTTCCAGAAACCTTGTTTTGGCAGGCAATTTCAATATGACGAATGTTGACGAACTGTTTAACGAGCTTGTTGCCGAAGGACAGCACCCCCGGGAGTATGCCGATACGTTCGTGTTGCTCGAAAAACTTGGTCATGGCCTCGATAGGGAGGTGCAGTATCAGTACGATAAAGCCAGTAAAACAGGGGCTTCGGGAGCTGAACTGAACAGCATGATAGAAAAAAATCTGGATCTTCACTTCTTGCTGAACAAAGCCAGCACAAACTGGGATGGAGGATTTGTTATTTGTGGTCTGATTGGTTGTGGCGACGCTTTTGCATATCGCGACCCTTGGGGAATACGCCCCGCGTTCTATTATCAGGACGAAGAAATTGTCGTTGTGGCATCCGAACGTCCGGTAATACAAACAACCTTCAACCTTGCCGTGGAAGATATAAAGGAGCTCGACCCCGGACAAGCTATTATCATCAAAAAAGATGGTGCGGTGTCTTTATCGCAAATACAAGACAGAAAAAAAACGGTGTCTCCTTGTTCTTTCGAACGTATATATTTTTCTCGTGGGTCTGATGCCGATATTTATCGCGAACGTAAAGAACTGGGGAAATTGCTTTTGCCCCAGATACTGAAGTCGATCGATAACGATATAGACCATACGGTATTTTCTTTTATCCCCAATACGGCCGAAGTTGCCTTTTATGGCATGACCGAAGGCGTGGATCAATATCTGCAGGACGAAAAACAAAAAGCTATCTTAAGCAAAGGAAAAGATATAACCGACCAAGAACTGGCCGGGATTTTGTCGCGTCGTATACGTACCGAGAAAGTTGCTATAAAAGACATAAAGCTAAGGACGTTTATAGCGCAAGATAATGGTCGCGACGATTTGGCGGCACATGTCTATGATATTACTTACAACTCGATAGATCCCTATCAGGATAATCTGGTGGTTATTGACGACAGTATTGTTCGTGGCACAACCCTCAAGCAGAGCATCATAAAGATATTGGATAGGCTGAACCCAAAGAAAATAGTCATCGTGTCGTCGTCTCCACAGATAAGGTATCCCGACTGTTATGGCATAGACATGTCTCGAATGACCGAGTTTGCCGCTTTCCGTGCGGCCATAGAATTGCTGAAAGAAAACAATATGCAATCGGTGATAGACAGCGTTTACAAAAAATCGGCTGCACAGCGTGATAAACCGAAAGAAGAAATTGTGAATTACGTAAAAGAAATATATGCCCCTTTTACTGACAAACAGATTTCGGATAAGATAGCCGAAATGCTGACCCCGAAAGGAACTAAAGCCAAAGTAGAGATTATCTTCCAGAGTGTGGAAAATCTGCATAAAGCTTGCCCCAACAATAAAGGAGACTGGTATTTTTCGGGCAATTATCCCACCCCCGGCGGTATGCGTATGGTAAATACTGCCTTCCTTAACTATATAGAAGGAGTAGACAAGCGGTCGTATTAAATAAAGTATTATAAAAACGAAAGCAGGATATTCCGGAAAAGAGGTTATCCTGCTTTTGTTTTCTATATAATCGTCTCAAAATTAAATCCAGCGGACATAAGCAAAGTCCATGCGGTGTGGCAAATCGGGGTTATCGGGGAATACCCTGAATGCGTATTTATAATTACCGATATGCTGGAGCTTTCCTTCGCGTTTGAAATAAAGTTTAGAACCTTCTTGCCTTACCAACGGAATGCGGTTTGCCAAGATGAATTTAGAACGGTTTGTTTTATTATCGTCTCTCACCAGTACGGTTTCAACTCCTAAATTGCCCTGTATATCCTTCTTGTCGATAACTATTTCCACGATAATATCTTCTTCTTCAAACTGGGTAGACATCGGGGTAGTAGAGGGGTCTGCGCCATTCACCCTGATAGACTCTACCGTAAAGGTATTCCATTTCGAAGATACATCCTCCTTCCATGCCGCAATTTCTTTGGCTTTTGCATAATTGTTGTCTGTAACAAATTTGCTGCGTTCGGTACACGGGATATAAAACCTTGAAATATAGTCGTCAATCATACGTTTGGTTGTGTACATCGGAGCTATTTTTGCGATGCAATTCTTTACGTACTTTATCCATTCGGGGGAGTAACCACCCTCGTTACGGGCATAGTATAGTGGCAGAATCACGTTCTCGAACGTATAATAGATAGTTGCCGCGTCAAGCTCGTCCTGAAAGCCTTGATTCTCGTAGCTTCGCTTATCGGTCAGCGCCCAGCCTGCACCTTCCTGAAAACCTTCGTACCACCATCCGTCAAGAACCGAAAAATTGAGAACTCCGTTCATAACAGCCTTTTCGCCCGATGTGCCCGAAGCTTCAAGGGGGCGGGTTGGTGTGTTCAGCCATATATCAACCCCCGATATGAGGCGCTCGGCCAAGTTCATATCGTAATTTTCGAGAAAAATGATTTTCCCGATAAACTCGGGGCGGCGCGAAATTTCCACTATTTTCTTAATGAGTCCTTGTCCCGCACCATCGGCCGGATGGGCTTTTCCGGTAAATAAAAATTGGATAGGCCGTTTAGGGTTATTCACCAGTTTTGCCAAACGGTCGAGGTCGGTAAACAATAGGTGAGCCCTTTTGTAAGTGGCAAAACGGCGGCCAAAACCTACCAGAAGTGCGTCGGGGTCTACCTTTTCAACGATAGACAGTATGCGCTTAGGGTCTGTTTGGTTTTTTATCCAACTGTCTCTCAGGTGTTCCCTTACGTAGTCGATAAGCCGCTTCTTCAAGGCTTTCCGCAGATTCCATATTTCTATATCAGGAACATCTTGGATTGCATCCCATATTTTTGTGTTCGACTGATCTTCATAAAAGTTTTCGGAAAAAGTTTTTTCGTACACTTCTTTTGCCTCTTTGGCTGCCCATGTTGGCATATGCACGCCGTTGGTTACGTAGCCTACATGCAACTCTTCGGCAAAGTACCCTTTCCAGATGGGGCTAAACATATGGCGCGAGACTATTCCATGCAAATAACTTACGCCGTTTGCCCTTTGGCAAGTGTTCAAGGCAAAGGTACTCATGCAGAATTGTTCGTGGCTTCCGGGTGTTTCGCGTCCCATATCCATCAGTTCGTTCCACGATATTCCTAAACGACCGGAGAATTGCCCCAGATATTTGCCGGCAAGCCCTTCGTCAAAATAATCGTGACCGGCCGGTACGGGTGTATGCACGGTATATAAACCCGATGCCCTAACCACCTCAAGAGCCTGATTGAAAGTAAGGCCTTCGCCTTCAATCAAATCCAGCAGCCGTTGTATATTAATCAATGCGGCATGGCCTTCGTTGCAATGATATACTTGTTTTTTAATTCCTAACTTGTTAAGCAACAGAATGCCACCAATGCCAAGCAGGTATTCTTGCTTCAACCGGTTTTCGTTGTCACCGCCATAAAGCTGGTGGGTAATAACGCGGTCGAACTCACTGTTGCTCTCAAGGTCGGTATCCATTAAATATAAAGGAACACGCCCCACATTGGCTCTCCATATATTGGCATACACATCTCTGCCCGGATAAGGCACAGCCAGCACCATCTGGGTTCCGTCATGTTCAAGAACAGGCTCTAAAGGCAGGGTGGTGAAGTCTTGCGCCTCGTAGATAGCCTCTTGCTGTCCGTCGGGCGATAGGGTTTGTGTAAAGTATCCGTATTTATACAGAAAACCAACCCCTGCGAGGTCAACACGGCTGTCGCTGGCTTCTTTCAGGTAATCGCCTGCCAGAACGCCCAAACCGCCAGAGTATGTTTTCAGGATATGGGTAAAACCATACTCCATACTGAAATATGCCACCGAGGGTTTTGCCGGATTGGGTTTTTGCGACATATAGTATTCAAAATCGGCAAATACTTTACTGACTTTTTTCATCAAATCCTTGTCGGCTACTATCTGGTGTTCCCGTTCGCTCGACAGGTTTTGAATCAGCAGAACAGGGTTATATCCCGATTCTTTCCACAACTTAGGGTCTAACTCAGCAAAAAGGTCGGTGGCCTCACTGTTCCATACCCACCACAAGTTATGCACTATTTCTTCAAGTAACTCCAACTCCTTTGGAAGTCTGGCCTGTGTGTGTGCATATTTCCATACAGGTGTATTCGAATAACTGGCTTGAATTTTCATATTAAGTGCTTTTGATAAACTTATTTTTAAAATCTGAATGAGGTTAGTATAACAACAAATATAACGAATTTTATCGGGTTGTTTTTACTAAAGTCTCTATTATCTGGCTTTTGCTTTGTGCAAGGCTTTGCTGTAAGCATCACTGTAGTGACGGTAAAAATGTCCCCAGTCGGCTATGGCGGCTTTGTCTGTCGCTTTTTTACGCATTTCGGCTACACGCTCGGGAGGCATAGCCGACAGTTGGCATATGGCATCACAGATGCGAATAGCCACATGCACAAAATTATCGTCGTTGCGGGTTGTTACCCTTATTCCGCTGGCAATAGAAGAACAATCGTCAATC
The DNA here is from genome assembly GCF_029893235.1 of Dysgonomonas sp. PH5-45. GTDB lineage: Bacteria > Bacteroidota > Bacteroidia > Bacteroidales > Dysgonomonadaceae > UBA1309. The sequence goes on along the minus strand of NZ_JARXWE010000025.1, from coordinate 10,908 downwards.
TGTTTTGCCCATACACCGAAGCCCGACAAGGAGGTTGTTAGTGTGGGTACGGAAAATGCGATACTTTCGTGAGGGGTATATCCCCAAGGTTCGTAGTACGACGGGAAAAAGGTGGCATCCATACCTATCAGCAAATCGTAGTAATCCATATTGAGTATTCCATCCGCTCCGTTCAGGTACGAAGGAACAAAGACAATCTTTACCCGGCTTTGCACTTCGTCGAGTTTTAACCATCGCAATTGACTCACAATTTGGTCATTATCCATATTATGGATATTGTGTGTAATGAATGGGTTGGGGAGTGGGGTTGTATAATCTGTTTTACTTTTGAGGCGCGTTTTCAAATCCTCCCGTGGACTGTCTACCCACGCGGGAACCATAATAAAGGCTATGACTTGTTTTTCGAGCTTATGCAGATATTTAACCCGATTTAAGGCATCAATAAAAACATCTATTCCCTTGTTCCGGTATTCGTAGCGTCCGCTTGTTGCTATCAGCAGGCAGTCTTTGTCTATCTTTTGGCCTGTCAACTTTTCGGTCATACCTATCAGTGCCTTACGGGCACGGTTCCGTTTTGTGGTATATGCCCTGCCGGTTGGCACAAAATCTTTTTCAAAACCGTTGGGAGTTATTTCGGGCTTGCACCGGAGCAGTTGTTCGCATTCCATTGCCGTTACTCCGCTCACAGTGGTGAAGCAATCGGCCTCGTGAGCCGCCGCTTTTTCGACCGAATGGCGGGATACTACGTTCAACTCGTGCGACATCTGGTCGCCATTATAAGCCTTTAGCTGTCCGTACAGGGGTTTATTGTTAGAGCATATTGACCGCCCCACCGTTGTGGCATGGGTTGTAAAAACGGTGGCAACCTTTGGCAAGCGGTCTTTCACATACAAAAGCCCCATGCCCAGCATCCATTCGTCAAAATGGACAACTACATTTTTGTTTTCCAGCCGGTAAAAGTTATAGAAGCTTTCTATCGCCGAAGCAGCCGCGTAAGCAAACATACACGATTCGTCATAATCGCCATAGGCATGAAGCGAATCTACTTTAAAGGTATTCCACATATGGGTGTAGAAATCATCTTTTTTATCGAAAAATGATTGGAAATCTACCAAAACGGCCTTTGGCTGCCCCGGTACATCCCAATATCCGCAACGGATTTTCAACCCATCTGCCTTTTTGGCTGTTTTTATCCAGTCGGCAAATAGTTTTTTATCTTCCACAAACCACGGGCTTTCGTCCGTTTTCCACACATCGGGACCTACAAACAATACATTTCCGTTGTAGATGGTTTGCATGGTTTTGGCTTTCGACGATAAAACGGTGTATATTCCACCCATTTTATTGCACACCTCCCAACTTGCTTCGAATACATAATCGGGGATGAGCAATTCATTCTTAACCTGTTTTTTGGTCATACAGTTAGTTTTGAGATGTGAACACAAAGTTAATTTTATTTAGATTGTCTTGATATACCGATGCCACAACTTCTTTTTATTACTTTTGTCAAAAATAAAAACAATTCCCGGGAAAAGAATGTTCTTATCATTATGGATAAGAAATAAAATAAAGGGATTTTTAATATTGATACTGTTTAAGGACTCAGTAACGAGAATGATGATTGAAAACAGTATTAATTCAATACGATAGCCCTCAATGATAAGCATATTAAGTAAAAAGATTCTTGAAGCGATAGGTTGGAAAATAGAAAACCTTGCCGAAAGCCCCCAAAAGTGTGTTATTTGTGTTGCTCCACATACCAGCAATTGGGATTTGATTTTGGGCAAACTGATATATTCGGCAATGGGCAGGCGAGCCTGTTTCTTGATAAAAAAGACATGGTTTTTCTTTCCGATGAATCTACTTTTCAATGCGATAGGGGGGATTCCTGTGGATCGGAGCAAGAGATCGTCGCTGACAGAGCAAATGGCCGATGAGTTCGGCAAAAGAGATACTTTTCAGTTGGCTATTACACCCGAAGGCACAAGAAAAAAAGCGAAAGAGTGGAAAAAAGGATTTTATTATATTGCCTTGGCTGCAAAAGTGCCGATACTGATTGTGGTTTTGGACTATAAGAAAAAAACGGTGACCTTTAAAGATGTTTTTTATCCTACGGGCGATGTAGACAGCGATTTGCCTAAAATACAATTATATTACGCAGGAGCGCAAGGAAGGCATCCCGATAAATTTGAAGCAAACAATTAGCTTCGCTTAAATTCACGTAACAATCTCAATAGTCATGAAAATAAGCCTTATACAAACCGATATCGTTTGGGAAGACAAAGCCCGGAATCTGGCTTTGACCGAAGAGAAAATCGCATCCCTTTCGGGGAAAACCGATCTGGTGATTTTGCCCGAAATGTTTTCGACAGGCTTTTCGATGAACAGCCACAACTTAGCCGAAGCGAACGATGGCAGCACGGTTTCGGCATTGAAATTGTGGGCGCAAAAATATAAAGTTGCCATCTGCGGTAGTCATATCGGGCAATCGGCCGGAAAATTCTTTAACCGTGGCTTTTTCATTACTCCCGATGCAGAATATTATTACGACAAAAAACATCTCTTCCGGATGGGCGAAGAGCCCAAACATTTTGAAGCGGGCCATTCGAAGCTTATTGTCAACTACAAAGATTTCCGCATCTGCTTGCAGATATGTTACGATTTGCGATTCCCCGTATGGAGCAGAAACGTTGACAATGAATATGACCTGTTGATTTATGTTGCCAGCTGGCCTGTACCCCGCATACATGTGTGGGATAGTTTGCTCGTAGCCCGCGCTATTGAGAATATGGCCTATGTGTGTGGTGTGAACCGCATCGGTACTGATGGTAACGGGTTGAACTATTCGGGAGGTTCCCGGTTGATTGACGCTAAAGGAAAGATTCTGTCGTCGATACAAGACGGTGCGGAACAAATTGAAACTATTGAAATATCGAAAGCCGAATTGGACAATTTCAGGCAAAAATTCCCTGTATGGAAAGATGCCGATAGTTTTACTATTATTTAACCGGTTTCTCATTTTTCATATTGGGCATAAAGCCCTATTTTTGCAAAACACAAAACCCAAACGATATTTATGCAAAGAAAACACCTTTTTTGCCTGTTGCTTGTTTTAATTGGAATTTACGCGCAGGTGCAATCGTCTATACATGTATCCTTCAGTCAGTTTCCGTTGCAAGACTATGTGCTTGTTACGTACCGGGGAACGCATATCGATACCATCGCTTCGGGTAGCCTTAACATAACAGGCAGTGGCGATATACAAATACCGGCAAGCTCAGAATCGTACAGAGGTATAGCATCGCTCATACTGACCGGGAAAACCAGTATAGACTTCGTATTAGATAACGAGCCGTTAAGCATCCACTCGGAGGCGGTAGACCCCAACTTCAGTAATATGATATTTACAGGTTCGCCCGAGAATTCGTATCTGCAAGACCACATTATGGGCAGAGCTGGTGTGGAGAGTATAGATATGACACTCTATGCCGAAAGGTTTTTGCAAACAACCCTCTATTTTCAGCAGTTGAATAATTTTGGAAACTTTACACCGAGCCAGACCGAGGAGATGCGTAGGTTTGCAACCCAAGAGCTCGACATGGATGTTTTATACCACTCTTCCCTGTGGAGGCCCCTGATAAGCTATTGGGTAGGGTTTGTTATGCAAAAAACGGACAGTGACGATTATCTGATTGGCGATGCCGTAAAGATTATAAACAACATGCGCTCGGAAGAAGTTATGGACGAGTTTGGCAACAATATGATAGAAATTTGCGAACAATATGACTGGAATTACGTGAAAACTCAAATTGTTCTCTATATGTACAATTCGGGACGGATAAAAAATCCCACTAAAAATTTGCTGATAAGCATGAAAAGCATTGGTGTTGTGGTTGGTGAACCTCCTGTGGACTTCGAGATAAGCCAGAAAAAACGCTTAAACGACTATCTGAAAAATAACATCCTCTTGTTTTTTTACGAAAACAACTGCAGCCACTGTGACGATGAAAAGAAAAAACTGATAGAGGCATATCCCGAACTGAAAAAGCAGGGCATTGTAGTCGTTTCGATAGCCGCCAACGAAGACCGGGCAAAAAATCTCCCTTGGGAAGACAACATCAGCGATACCGATGGCAAACTGTTTGCCAACTACGGAATCATTGGCACACCTACCTATTTTTTCATCAAAGACGGGAAAATAGCCAGCCGTGCAGCATTACTAAAAAATGCTGTGCAGTAGAAGAGAAGAGAGAGTGAAATAGGTTGCATATTCGAGCCTCAATAATAATTACTACTTTTGCATACGGACAGTAATTTCAAAAATAGAAAAAACGATGGAAAATAAAATAACATCTCTTTTCGGGATAAAATACCCCATCATTGCAGGGGGAATGGTTTGGTGCAGCGGATGGCGTTTAGCGGCGGCTGTGAGTAATGCCGGTGGATTGGGGTTGATAGGTGCAGGCTCGATGCATCCCGATACATTGCGCGAACATATTCGGAAGTGTAAAGCAGCAACCGACAAGCCATTCGGAGTGAATGTGCCTATGCTTTACCCCGACTTGGAAGAGATTATGCAAATAATAGTGGACGAAAAAGTACCTATCGTTTTCACATCGGCGGGTAACCCTAAAACATGGACAAACCATTTGCAAGGACATGGAATAAAGGTGGCGCATGTTATAGCCAGCTCTAAATTTGCCATGAAGTGCGAGGAAGCGGGTGTCGATGCCATCGTTGCCGAAGGCTTCGAAGCCGGTGGGCACAATGGGCGCGAAGAAACAACAACTATGGTGCTGATTCCGCAGATAAAAAAAGTACTCACCAAAACGCCTCTCATTGCGGCAGGTGGTATAGGAACAGGCAACACCATGTTGGCAGCAATGGCTTTGGGAGCAGAGGGTGTGCAAATAGGTTCACGCTTTGCCATAACCGAAGAAAGTTCGGCTTCGGACGAATTCAAGAAGCTTTGCGTTGGCCTGAAGGAAGGTGACACAATGTTGTCTCTAAAAAAACTAAGCCCTACACGTTTGGTGAAAAACGAATTCTACCAAAAAGTGCAGGAAGCCGAAGACAGAGGAGCATCGGCCGACGAGATCAGAGAAATACTTGGGCGCAGGCGTTCAAAGAAAGGAATATTTGAAGGCGATTTGGTTGAAGGTGAGCTTGAAATAGGACAAATTACCTCCCTGATAGACGACATTCCCTCTGTTGGCGAAGTTATGAAGAATATAATAGCCGAATTTAATGATAGTGCGAAAAGACTGGGCGGATTGAATCTGTAAAGTAAAATTTCTAAATATAACCTCGGCATCTTATAAAAAATAATGAGCGCCGAGGTTTTTTTATTGTGGAATAACTATCTTTGCACGTCATGCAGTTAGACCTATTCTCAAAACAAACAAATTTCCGTCTTTTAAGCTTATCGAGTGGCAGTAGTGGAAACTGCTACTATCTGGGGACTCCCGAATACGGAATTCTGATTGATGCAGGGATAGGCTTCCGGACAGTAAGAAAATACCTTCGCGAATATGGCATAGCCATAGAAACAATAATTGGTGTGCTTGTCACGCACGATCATGCCGACCACATAAAAAACGTAGCGCCATTTGCCAACAAAATGCATGTGCCTGTTTATGCAACAGAAGCTGTGCATGCCGGAATAGAGCGCAGCCACTATGTAGAGAATCTGGTTTCTACCTCCCGCCGGATTATATGCAAAGATGAGGCTTTTGCCATCCGGGGATTCACAGTAACGGCCTTCGATGTTCCGCACGATACAATCGAAAATGTTGGCTATCAGATTACGTTCGAGGGGAAAACCGTTGTCCTTATTACCGATGTGGGGCGTATCACGGAAACCATAACCCACTATGCATCGACAGCCAATCATCTGATAATGGAATCGAATTACGATGACGAGATGCTTCGCTTTGGCCGCTATCCCGAATACCTGAAACGGCGTATAACTTCGGGGTCGGGACATTTGAGCAATCGTCTGTCTGGCAACTTTATAGCCTCTATCTATACCCCAACTTTAGAAGAAGTGTGGTTGTGTCATCTCAGCAACGATAATAACCACCCGCAACTGGCATACAAAACCGTAGAAACCTGCTTAGCCAATAGTGGCATCGAGGTGAACCGCGATGTAAAGCTGAAAACGCTGAACAGGGGTAAACCTTCGGATATTAAACTTTTCTGATCCTTTTTATTCCAACATCAGGTTCATAATGGGATGATGTTCTTCGAATAAAGCCTTGTATTTGGGCTTAAACTCGTATGTATGATAACCGAATAGCATCCGTGCCAAAAATTTAATTTCGGCATCCAGTTCTGTTTCACCATCTTTGTTAATGAACAACAGATTGTTTTGTGCAATCAGCGAATCAAATACTTTCAGCATGAACGACTTATCGGGATTGTTCCGTGCGTAAACTTTCAGAAGCCTGTCGGCATCTACTATACGTGCCATGCCTGCAAGGTTATGTTTGTGGGGATAATCGGAGGCGATATAATCGGAGGCGATGGTTTTAAAATCGTCGAATGTTTTCTGAACGCAAAAATCCTTGTGCCGGAATAGTTTGTCGAAGGCTTCGTATGCTTGTATTAAATCGTTGGGATACTTATCCAGAATATCTTTCAAGGGAATGGCGTCCGTATCTTTATCAAAAACTTTTTCGAAGCCATACCGGTTGTAAAATCCGTAAAGCCAATCTTCGGCGGGAATCAGTATTGCCAACGGAATGGAACGCTCTTGCATCACCCTGAAGGCTTCAAGAGTTAGTTTCTCCATATACCCTTTCCGGCGGTATTGGGGTAGGGTGCATAAGCCCGAAAAGTAATAACAGGGAATTTCCTCTCCACAGAAAGTTATTGTATAAGGCAGCATCTGCAAGGATGCGGCAACTTTGCCGTCTTCGATGTAGATGAGGGTATTTTCGTTCTTGTATTTTTGGGCAAAATACATGTCTATAAAGCTGTCGGAATCTCCAAAACAGGTTTTCCACATGTCCCTGACTTCGGGTTTTGTTTCGTTGTTGGCAAATCGAATCATAAGGCGGGTCTATGCTTTAAGTTTTACAATGCCCTCCTGCAAAATAAGTTCGGGCTGATAAGAAAGTTTTGCTTTGCGTAGCGATTCCAGCCCCATGTCTTCCTCTCGGTTTATGTATTTGTATTCGGAAGCCTCGTGCATGGCAAATTGTTGGTTCATAATGGTGTAAGCGCCGTTTATGTGGCTGTATGCTTTTTCTACATGTACCACAAAAGTGTCTTCGTTTAGCGGTTCACCCAGCGAAAAAGCAATTATTTGTCCGTTCACACGGATTGCTCCACCTTTTAGCTCCAGAGGGTTGAAGTTTTGGAGCATTAGTTTTGTGGCAATGTAATCGTATTCGAGCGAATTGCCGGGATCATCGTGTACATCGTCCCATTTGTTGAGCATCTCCAAGCATTCGTCCAAGTCTTTTTGGGTTGTAACAGAGCTATACTCCCAGTCGGGATTGTCGGCCTTGAAACGGTTTATATGATTGCGCTTGCTTTGCAATTTTTTTCCGCTGAGGGTTATCAGTTTTTCTGTCAGGTATATATACTCATCGTTTTCACGTTCGTGCGTATAGTCGAAAAGGCCGGGCATTTCGGTTTCTATTTTTTGCCACATCCTGTCGGTAATAGCTTTCATGCTGAATGCAACACCATTATTGGCGGCATCTGCCATCATTTTTTCTACGGCTTGTTTCACAGTAAGCTGCCCCCCAACAGGCATCATGTAGAACATATTGGTGCATGCTCCCCTGAAACGAAGGAAGAGCGTACCGTCAGCGATTGTATATTGGGTTTTAAACTTTGCGTTCCACGCATACAGGTTGGCAAAGGTGAAATCGCAAGCCCGGTAAGGATGCCCGGCAAGGGCTTCGCATATCGTATCTCTGTCGGCAAGGGTTATTGGTTTAAAGTTGAGCATAGGAATTTTGTGAGTGTCATTTCTATTTGTCTTATCCAATAAACAAAGATACGTCCGTTTTAGATTAGTCCGTAAATCTGTATTTTGGCTTAAATATTATTAACAGCCTTTCTGCTCCTATTGTTTTTACTTTACAGGCTCAACCAGATATCCTTGTTTGTGAAGGTTGTACAGAAGCCCGTCTTTTCCGGCAAGGTGCAGGCAACCCACAGCAATAAAGCTTGGCTTATGGGCCATTATCCGCGGCAGTTTTTGCAGCCACTTCCGATTACGGTCTTTATTCAGCATGTTTTTTTCTTCCCGGCTCATGGGGCAAGGATCGTGGGGATCGTCTATCAGACCGAACAAAGCCGTCAGATTGCCAGCCTCGTAGTAAGCATCCATTTCTTTTATCATGCTGATGGAGTAGTCTAAATTTTGGATTGTACAAACAAGGCTTTTGGCTTGTTCTTGGTACGAGCCGTTTTCGAACAAGACGTGCATCTGCTCATCAACGGTTTCCAGTGCTACAACCGATTTGCCGTCTCGGATGGCAATCTGTTGAAAATAAGTATCCATGTCTTCGTGAACCGACAAATCGAATTCGGGGTTTGCGGCCATATTCATCTGCTCGGCACACATTATAGCAATGAAAGCCGGTTTCATGAGGCTCATTTGCTCCATGCCCAGCCCGACCTTTGTGGTCAGATACTCGTCAAGGAGGTTGTATTCTTCTTCGGTAAGCATTGTCCGATAGCTGTACCCTGCGGGTAGTACAATTTTATCGACAAACTGATCCTTCAGATTTTCCATGTCAGACTCCAGCAGCTCTCCTACAACCTGTTCCGATTCGGCGAGCGCGTCTTGCAGCCCTGCAATACGATTCAATGAGCCTATCGGCGCAAAGTGATGCGTACCCATTATATAAGATGGGCGGGACAGCCCGTTCCCCGAAATCCGCCAAAGCAAAGCCCCTGTAAATTCTTGGCCGGCACACAATTGTACGGACAAACAAACCATTAATGCCAATACAAGAATAGAAGCGCGCGTTTTTTTCATAATTGATCGTGCTATTTCGTTTACTGAAAATTCACCTTAAAAATAAGGATAAATAGGCAAACGTGCTATATCTGTGAGGGTTTTCTTAATTTTATATTACCTCTCCCTATAAAAAAGGCCTACAAGCCCTGGGAAGCTTGTAGACCTAAACATTACACAAAACCGTGAATCGCAAAACTTATCGCATATATTGAGTATATGGGTATCACTCCCGTCCGACTTAATTGTTGGAATAGTAGTGCAACCGCTAACGGTTACATTTCGACAGAATTCGCTTCCTTCAACAGTAACAATCCGTGATGTGGAAGTAAATCCGGCAGTCGGCATTAAAGAATACATCATTGCCAACTCAGGTTCCTCATTACCCATTGAATGAGACAGGGGTATAAAAAACCTGAAACCTTAAAGTGAAAGCGAAACGCTGACACAGTTTAATTTACGCTCCCACTTTTGACCCTCCTTAGCTTTAAACTTTTCATTCATCATTCATAGATCACCTTCTATAACCTTTCCCACCGCAAAATATATCCCCTCTAACTTATTATCCTTATTCAGCAAGTAAAAAGAAGGAGTACCAATTACATTATAATTGGCAAAGTTCACCCCCTCGAATCCATTGAAGTCGCATAGTTTATCTTTCCACGGAAAGTCTTTAATACTATTTTCGTACTTATTTTTGTCTACATCGGCAGCGATGGATACCACTCGGACGCCTTTTTCTTGCAATCGGGGATAAGCTGCTACCAACTGTGACATTTCAATGCTGCAATTGCCGCAATTCGAATCGTAAAAAACGACCAAAGTTTTATCATATAACTCATTAGTATCTTCCAGCCCCACAAGAGAAGGCATGGTTTCGCTATTCTTCGCACGGTACGCACCTAATGCCCGTTGAAGGCTTCCGATGGAAGGCGCGAACCGCGGATGAATCGCAGCAAGGATACCATCCTGTGCCTCACGCCAGCCGAATCGCTCCGTTTCTGTTATACAGCCTGCCAAGAAAGCTTCGTAATACGGAGCGGGCAGCCGTTGCGATGCGCGCTGTATTGAAGCTGCATATTGCTGTTGCTTATCTTCTCCGGCGGTATGGTTGAACAGGCTGATATAGAAGTTCAATACGCTGCCCCACAACCGCCCCGATGTATATAGAGAAGCAATATCCAGTGTTTCCTCCATTTCCTTGCGGATAAAGGCAGCCCTTTCGCTATCCCGTTTTTGTTCGGTGTCGAAAAGGCGGTTCATAAAATCGACCAGACGGTAATATTTAGCTGAATAAAGGGAAGATGAGTTAATCTCTTTATCTAAGGCCTGCATTGCAGCTTCTACTTTTGCCTGTTCGGACTGAATAGCCGACAGGACAGGCGAACCGGCATCGAATAGCTGGTTGCCTGCCTGTAGCCAAGTCTGCTGCCGCATATAACGGCTCTGGTTTGTAAAGATATATTTGAGGAAGGAATTTTCTTTGGAACCGGAGAAACTGACAGTTTCAGTATTCAGCTGGTTACTGTCGCATTCTACTGTAACCGCAGGCTCCACCACTACCAGTTCGACACCTCCCGCGCCGGGAACAACCAATGCCGCCATACCCCGGTAATCACCGGAAGTGATATTAAAGATAACCTTCCCCGAAGCATCTGTTACCGAAAGCAGGGAATCGACTTTAGCCCCTGTAAAATAATAGAGTTTGGCATCCTTATTTGCCAAGAGCGGCGATTGCAGTTGTACTTGTTGAGCAGCAAGGCTGCATATACCGGCAAGACAAAAGGAAATACTTATGAGATTTTTTTTTATCATAGATGTCTCAATTATTAGTAATGCGAATCAGTAGTTGAAACAATTCGCTGATTTGTTTAGTTAAAATATTTATTATCAATGAAATAAGCGCGTTGAATATTTGCTCAATCTCT
>NZ_JARXWE010000024.1 GCF_029893235.1 Dysgonomonas sp. PH5-45 | reverse complement strand
GTAACTTCAGCAAAATAGGGAGAGATTAATGTATTCATGAGACGAAGATAACATTTCTACAAATTATGATGAAATTTTGATGCGGTTGCCCTGATATCCAACAGATTTTCAAAGATGGTATCATAGGTATTATAAAGGAAATCAAAGAGGGAATGCATCCAAAAATGAATTTAAAGAATTATATAATGAATGGGTTATGACTCTGTTTATATAATAGAGGCTGAGCGTTTGGGGGTAGCATACATTATTTTATCAAAAGATGATTTTACATCCGATTCTCTATGTAAAAAGACTATTGAAGTGGAGCAATCATACCCTTTAGTTTTGAAACAAATAGATACATCCTGGTATAGAGAAAAAATTGAATCTGAAAAATATTTACCTGGGGATATTAATGCGGGAATTAACTATAATGGTACTTTTATCTCTTTCCGTAAATTTTCGTATATTTTATATACAACACCTAGTTTAGTTGGACTATGTTTATGGAAAGATTATAAAAATCCAATGAGAAGGGAGATTAAGCATTAAGTGGCCTATTAAAAATGACATGCCACGGCGCATAGATGCCAATAACGATCTGGCCGTAGAGGTGATATACTACGAATATACCCACGGTGGTAGGAAACTGTCGGCTCAATATTCATGGAATGTGCCTTACAGTGCGAGCCCTATTTAAGTATTGATTATCAAAGAGGTTTATTCTCTTCAAATCAAATCAGATTTGAAATTCCAATGCGCAAAAATCAGAAAGACTATAAGTCACAAATTTTTATCTTCCGTAAATCCAAAAAACGCATTGAAACACTGTTTCCTCAACTCTGTGACCAATTATACAACTTATTAACAAATTGAATAACAATAATATTAACAATTTAAAAGTATGGATTGCCTAAATACACTACGGGTTATAGGTTTTTAGTAAAATCTTTTAGGATTCGGCATACGGAATAAAGATTAGATTTTATATCTTTGTCAACTTGAAAAAGTTAAGAATAAAATTAAAGTATGTCGTCACAAAAAAGAATCAAAACAGCGTTAGTATCAGTTTATCATAAAGATGGATTGGATGAAATTTTAAAAAACTTAAATAGTCTTGGAGTCCGTTTCGTATCGACAGGCGGGACAAGGAGTTTTATAGAATCTTTAGGTTTTGAGTGCGATGCTGTGGAAGATTTAACCGGCTATCCTTCTATTTTGGGCGGCAGGGTAAAAACCCTTCATCCCAAAGTATTTGGAGGTATATTGTGCCGCAGGGAATTGGCGGAAGATAACGAACAGATAAAAACGTATGAAATCCCCGAAATAGACCTTGTTATTGTAGACCTGTATCCTTTCGAAGATACGGTTGCTTCGGGTGCGTCCGACGAAGATATTATCGAAAAGATTGATATAGGCGGTATTTCGCTTATCAGAGCGGCTGCCAAGAACTTTAACGATGTCATTATTGTGGCTTCTAAAAATCAGTACCAACCTTTGGCAAAACTGTTGAAGGAGAAAAATGGCGAGTCTGATTTGGCCGATCGCAAATGGTTTGCAAAAGAGGCGTTCGCGGTTTCATCGGGATACGATTCGGCGATATTCAATTATTTCGATACTGACCAGCAATCGGCATTCCGTTGTGCTGTTGACGACAAAAAAGCCTTGCGTTATGGCGAGAACCCTCACCAAAGTGGAGCATTTTTCGGCAACTTCAATGAGATGTTCGACCAACTTCACGGACGTGAAATATCTTACAACAATCTGTTGGATATTGAAGCGGCCATTAATCTCATTGCGGAATTTGACGAAACTACGGTTGCTATCTTGAAGCATAACAATGCTTGTGGAATAGCATCGCGCGGTACTGTTGCCGAGGCTTGGGCTGCGGCTTTGGCGGGCGACCCCGTATCGGCTTTTGGCGGTATTATTGTTTCTAACCAGAAGATTGACATTGCCGCAGCAACCGAAATCAATAATATATTTTTCGAAATAATAATTGCTCCGGCATACGACAAGGACGCCCTTGAAGTATTGCAACAAAAGAAAAACAGAATAATACTTGTTCAGAAACAATCGCCAAAAGGAACAAAGCAATTCCGCTCGTTGCTTAACGGTGTTCTTGTTCAGGACAAAGATTTGAGTACGCAAACAGCGGCAGACTTTACACTGGTAACAAACCGGCCTCTGCAAAAGGGAGAAACTGACGACCTTATCTTTGCAAATAAGTTGGTGAAGCACACAAAATCGAATGCCATAATTCTGGTGAAGAACAAACAACTCTGTGCCGGTGGAACAGGGCAGACTTCTCGTGTAGATGCTTTACGTCAGGCCATAGAGAAGGCTCACTCATTCAAGTTTGACCTTCAAGGTGCGGTAATGGCATCGGACGCGTTTTTCCCGTTCCCCGATTGTGTGGAAATTGCCGATAAGGCAGGAGTTACAGCTGTTGTTCAGCCCGGAGGGTCTGTAAACGACAAGTTGTCGGTCGATTATTGTAACGAGCACAACATTTCGATGGTGACAACAGGGGTTCGTCACTTTAAGCATTAACAATACTGAAGTAAAATATACATATACAAAAATAATATCAAGAACAATATGGGTTTATTCTCTTTCACTCAAGAAATAGCGATGGACTTAGGTACAGCCAACACTATCATCATTTGCAATGATAAGATTGTGGTGGACGAACCGTCTATCGTTGCGCTCGAAAGACGTTCCGATAAATTGATTGCTATTGGCGAAAAAGCTCGTCAGATGCATGGCAAAACTCACGAAAATATACGTACAATCAGACCCTTACGCGATGGCGTGATTGCCGACTTTACGGCAGCCGAACATATGATAAGGGGCATGATTAAGATGATAAACAATAATAAACGCCGGTTGTTCTCTCCTTCTTTGAGGATGGTTATTTGTATCCCTTCGGGTAGTACCGAGGTAGAAACCCGTGCCATCAGAGACTCGGCCGAGCATGCCGGAGGGCGTGATGTTTATATGATTTACGAGCCTATGGCTGCTGCTTTGGGTATCGGTCTTGATGTTGAAGCCCCCGAAGGAAGCATGATTGTTGATATAGGTGGCGGTACAACCGAGATTGCTGTTATATCGCTGGGAGGAATTGTATCCAATAAGTCTATAAAAATTGCGGGCGACGACCTGACGGAAGATATCCAGGAATACATGGGTCGTCAGCACAATATAAAGGTAGGTGAACGCACGGCCGAGAAAATTAAAATTGCTGTCGGCTCTGCCCTTACCGAACTGCCAACCGAGCAAGCACCGGAAGAGTTCATTGTACATGGACCTAACAGAATGACTTCCTTGCCGATGGATGTGCCTGTGAGCTACCAAGAGGTAGCGCACTGTTTAGATAAATCTATCTCTAAGATGGATTCGGCTATCCTTAGCGCTTTGGAGCAAACCCCGCCGGAGCTTTATGCCGATATTGTTAAGAACGGAATATACCTGACAGGCGGAGGTGCATTGTTGAGAGGCCTTAGTAAGCGTTTCTACGACCGCATCGGTATTCCTTTCCATGTGGCGGAAGACCCCTTGCATGCTGTTGCTAAAGGTACAGGGATAGCACTGAAAAATATTGATAAGTTTAGTTTCCTTATGCGATAACGTTTTTTTTATCAGACAAAAAATCGACGATGATTTATGCGCAATCTGATTGCATTCCTAATAAAGAACGGAGCATGGTTTTTCTTTATTTTTCTTGAGATAATCTGCTTCTACTTTATTTTCCAAGGTAATTCATATCAACGGAGTATATATTTAAACTCTTCTAACGAAATTGTTGGAAGGGTTTATTCTATTTCCGGAACAGTACGTTCTTATTTTGGGCTGAAAACCGACAACGAAGAATTGTTGGCTCAGAATTCGGAATTGCAAAAGAAGGTGTGGGCTATGGAAAAATATATTACAACACTGCAATCCGATTCGGTAAAGATAAACCCCTTTGTAGCTGATTCTCTACGGAGTTACGATTATGATGTAATTGTGGCGCATGTAGAGAATAACAGTGTTAATAAAATTGATAATACAATAACCGTAAACAAAGGTTCTAATCACGGCGTAAAGCCCGAAATGGGGGTTGTATCTCCATTGGGGGTGATTGGCATCGTGGTGAAGGTATCGCCCAATTATTCTATCGTACAGCCTATACTAAACTCTAAAAACAAGCTGAGTTGTAAAATAAAAGGAACCAACAATCCGGGTACGCTGGTGTGGGAGGGGAACGATTACCGTTATGCCAACTTAAACGGATTTCCCCGTCACGAAAAATGGCAAAAAGGCGATACTATCGTAACAAGCGGATTTTCGAGTTTCTTTCCGGAAGGTGTGATTATCGGTAAAATAGAAAAAGCGTACAAAGAAAGCGACGATAATTTTATTTCGCTGCGGGTTCGTTTGGCTACCGATTTTTCATCACTGTCGAATGTATTTATACTCGATAATAAGAAAGGGCAGGAACGCCTTGAGTTGGAAAAATCAATGAACGCAAACGACAGATAATGGCCAGTAACTTTTTAAAATTATCGCTCCTGTTTGTTATACTTGTATTGCTTCAGGTATTGGTGCTGAACCAGATTTCTTTTCTGGGGTATGCTACGCCGTTTCTATATATCTATTTTATCATAAAACTGCCGATAGGTATAAACCGCTATTACGCAACTTTGCTTGGTTTTATAATGGGTTTTACTATCGATGTGTTTTGTAATACCCCCGGTGTGAATGCAGCCGCTACAACCTTTGTGGCTTTCTTTGCACAAAGTATTCAGAACTTGTTTTTCCAAAGGGAAGATCACGATTCGTTTGTTCCGAGCTTATCGTTACTCAATCTCGATTTTGCAAAATATATGGTCACTATGGTTTTGCTGCACCATGTGGCTTTATTACTGATAGAATCGTTTTCTTATCAGAATATTGATATTGTTTTATTGAGGATAGTATTATCGTCTGCCCTGACTTGTATATTGATATTAGCAATAGAAGGTTTTTCGTCTAAAAAGAAAATAGTGTGAAAAACAAGAATTTTTATGAAAAACGTAAATATGTGATTGGTGGAGTAACATGCCTTATTGTGCTGATACTCATATCCCGTCTGTTCTATTTACAAGTAATAAAAAACGAATATAAGAACTTTGCCGACGATAACGCTTTTTTCAAAAAAACAATCTATCCGGCACGGGGCACAATCTACGACCGCAAAGGTAAAATGTTGGTATTTAACCAACCAACATACGATATTGTATATATTCCGCGCGAAGTGCAACCCTTCGATACACTCGACTTTTGCAATATACTGAATATAACAAAAGAGCAACTGCTTAAAAAATTTGCCGACATCAAAGACCGGCGTCTCAATCCCGGATATTCATCGTACACGATGCAAACCTTCATGACGCAGCTTACCCTTGCGGAATATGGGCTTTTTATGGAGAAGCTATATAAATTTCCCGGTTTTGATATTCAGAAAAGAGCCTTGCGGCAATATAGTTATCCAAATGCTGCACAGGTGTTGGGCTATGTGGCCGAAGTCAGCAAAACAGCTATGGAAGAAGATAGCTATTATTCGCGGGGCGACTATGCAGGGAAATCGGGAGTAGAACGTTCGCACGAAATAAATTTACGTGGAGAAAAAGGTGTGGAAATACTGCTCCGTGATGCGCGCGGACGCATACAAGGCCGGTATGAGAATGGCAAACATGATGTGAAGCCCGTATCCGGCAAAGACATTACTTTAGGTATAGACATCGATTTGCAGGCGTATGGCGAATACCTGATGCAAGGGAAACGAGGTAGCATTGTTATGATTGAGCCTTCAACGGGCGAGATTTTATGTATGGTTTCGGCTCCCACTTACGACCCTTCGCTGTTACTGGGGCGTGAGTTTGGCAGTAACTTTCAGTTGTTGGCTAATAATCCGCATAAACCACTTTTCAACAGGGCAATACAAGGAACATATCCTCCGGGATCGACATTTAAAACAACGCAAGGGCTGATTTTCTTACAAGAGGACATAATACAACCTTCTACATCGTACCCCTGTTATCATGGTTATCCTGCCGGTGGTGGCCGTCCTGCCTGTCACGGACACCCTTCGCCTTTACCCCTCGAACCGGCCATCGCAACATCATGTAACTCGTATTTTTGCTACGGATTGAGCGCCATGCTTAACAACCGGAAAAAATATTTGAACATTCTTGAAGCATTCGATACTTGGAAAGACCATCTGGTAGATATGGGCTTTGGCTATAGACTGGGGGTGGATTTGCCATCAGAAAACCGGGGATTTATTCCCAACAGCAAATACTACTCGAAAAACTTTAAGACGGAAAAATGGTATGCCCAAAACGTAATATCTATTGCCATTGGGCAGGGAGAGGTGCTGGCAACGCCTTTGCAAGTGGCCAATCTGGCTGCAACGATAGCAAACAGGGGATATTACTATAAACCCCATATCGTGAAAAATATAAAAGGCGCGTCCTTAGACACATTATATACAAAAAAACGTATTACCGGTATCGAACGGTCTTACTACCAGAATATAGCCAACGGAATGCGAATGGCTGTGACCGGAGGAACATGCCGTGGAACAAATATTCCGGATGTTGTTGTTTGCGGAAAAACAGGTACTGCCCAAAACTCGCATGGTAAAGACCACTCCATTTTTATGGGCTTTGCTCCTATGGATCAGCCTAAGGTTGCCATCTTTGTTTTCATCGAGAATGCCGGTTTTGGCGCAACGTATGCTGTGCCCATAGGTAGGTTGATGTTACAGAAATACCTGAAAAAAGAAGTTCCGCCCAGCGATAAGCATATAGAGGTCAATATGGCTAATGCTCATCTTATATCGCCGTTTGATAACTATAAAAATGGTTTCAGGAATGATTAGCAATTATACATATAGAAGACCCGACGATAAGATAAAGGCAAGTGTAGACTGGGTCGTTGTTGCGCTTTATTTTGTTATGGTTTTTTGTGGATGGTTCAGCATTTATGCTGCCAGCTATCAGTACGACCATGTGTTGAGTATCTTCGATTTGTCGGGTAGGGCAGGGATGCAGCTCGTTTGGATAGGAATATCGTCGGTACTTGCTTTTGTGTTGCTGAAGCTGGATAGTAACCTTTACGATGTTTTTGCCTATTTTGTGTATGCTATATGTATATTGCTGCTGATAGTCACCATTTTTGTGGCAAAAGATATAAAAGGCTCGCGCTCGTGGCTTGTAATAACAGATTCTATCCGTTTGCAGCCTGCCGAATTCGCTAAATTCGGCGTTGCTTTGGCTATTGCTCACTTTATGAGCAGTTATAATTTTAAGCTGATGACGCCCAAAAACCTGGCTGTACTTTCGGGTATGATTCTCTTACCTTTGGTGCTGATTCTGCTTCAGAAGGAAACAGGTTCGGCTTTAGTGTACGTTGCTTTTATTTTGGTATTGTACAGGGAGGGTTTACCGGGTATGGTGCTTATAGCCGGATTGTGTGCTGTTATTTTCTTTGTTATAGGTCTCAAGTTTTCGGACGTCGAGGTTGGGATGATAACGCAGGGCGAATTTATTTCCATCATACTGATTATCCTTATATCGGCCTGTTTGGTAATAGCCTACAAAAAGGATTATGCCTCGGCAAGGAATATTCTTTTAGGTGCTGCCGCTATATTCGGTTTGTCGTATCTTATTTCGCTGTTTATACCGTTGGATTGGGGCATGATTGCCATAATAGCATTTGCCGCGCTACTGGTATATGCTATTGTTATGGGGATACGTACATGGAACAAAAGTTATCTGTTTGTAGGTGTTTTTGCTATAAGTAGTTTACTGTTTGTGGGGTCTATAAATTACGTGTTTAACGATGTGATGCAACCGCACCAGCAGATGCGTATTAAGGTTTCGCTGGGTATGGAAGACGACCTTATGGGAGCCGGTTATAATGTGAATCAGTCGAAAATAGCAATCGGATCCGGTGGGTTTACGGGAAAAGGCTTCCTGAACGGAACGCAAACCAAGCTGAAATATGTGCCCGAGCAAGACACCGATTTTATTTTCTGTACGGTAGGCGAAGAAAAAGGTTTTGTTGGGTCGGCCGTGGTTCTGCTGCTTTATCTGTTTCTTATATTGCGGCTGTTTTATCTGGCCGAAAGGCAGCGCGATGCCTTTGGGCGGGTATATGGCTACAGTGTGGCTTCCATATTCTTATTTCACCTCACCATCAATGTAGGAATGGTTATAGGCTTGACGCCTGTTATTGGTATTCCGCTTCCGTTTTTCAGTTATGGAGGTTCTTCTCTTTTAGGATTTACGATTCTCTTGTTCATCTTTTTGCGGGTAGATATGACCAGAAAACGCCGATAAATTTAACGCGAACGGAATTTTAACTCTCTCAAAATTATTTCCTTAATATTTTATTTGTTTTTTGACAAATAGAATAGTTATATTTGCATCGATTTTGGTGTCACTATTTTCTGTCCATGAAAATAGCGATGAAAAGGGAATCAGGTGCAAATCCTGAACAGACCCGCTGCTGTAAGCTTCGCCAAAACTACGGACAATACTCAAAACCACTGTTCCCTCAAAAAAAGGAATGGGAAGGGCGTTCCGGAGATGAAGTAAGTCAGAAGACCTGCCAAACGATTAACGATGAAGGCTTTCGAGGGTATAAAGCTGGCAATTACCGACCATAGGTCTACCTTGTGTATAAAAGACTTATATTTTTTGCCTCAAAAAAAATCTTCATCTCTTTTGTAAACGAACATTTGTTTCAGTATAAACCCTTTTCGGGAAGAAGGATGAATTTAAAAAAACTGCTTTTCTTTTTTGTTCTATTAAACATGTTCTCTGTTGCTGTCTATGCCCAGAGTGAAGATTCTGTTCGTATAAAAGGAAGTATAGACGAGGTGAAGATAATCTCTACACGTAATGCTATGACGGGTATCACAGTCACTTCTCCGTTGCAACTACTGACAAGCAAAGAGATACAGGCAACGGGCATAGCGTCGCTATCTGATGCCGTACGGCGGTTTTCGGGCGTTACGGTGAAAGACTACGGAGGGATAGGAGGTATGAAAACGGTTTCCATCCGAGGATTCAATGCCCAGCACACAGCCGTTGTTTACGATGGTGTTAGCGTGAGCGATGCCCAAACAGGGGTGGTTGATATAGGACGCTTCTCGCTCGATAATGTTTCCACTATAACGATGATAATAGGTGTTCAGGACGATATATTCCAGTCGGCCCGGAATCAGGCTTCCGCCGGAGTATTGAACATCAAAACGCAAAGTCCTGTATTCGGGGATAGAAGGTATAAAGGAAGCGCGCAGGTTAAAACCGGATCGTGGGGATTGTTTAATCCGGCGGTCAATTTTGCCTATAAGTTAAACTCCAGATTCACTCTTTCGGCCGATGCTAATTGGCAACGTGCCGACGGCAGGTACAAATATAAGATTGATAATGGAACGCAAAGCGGAACATTTAAGCGAAAAAACAGCGATGTTGATATTCTCCGTACAGAAGTTAATCTGTATGGGCGATTGGGCGATAATCAGAGCCTAAATATAAAGCTATATTATTTCGATTCGGAAAGGGGACTGCCCGGTCATATAACCTTGTATAACGATTATTCAACCGAAAGATTGTGGAATGAAAATTTCTTTACCCAGGTTCAATACAAAAATTTCTTCTCCGACAAGTTTTCGTATCAGGCAAATGCCAAGTACGATTACAACAAAGCCCGCTACGAATATACACATACCCAGTTGGGACGTACAGATAAATACATTCAGAACGAGTACTACTTATCTAATACGCTGATGTATAGACCAAACGGAGCATTCTCTTTTTCGTTGGGCGAAGATTTGGTTTATAATAAGCTGAAAAACGATAATGTGCTGAACGACAATCTTCGTAACCCGAGCCGGCAAACCAGCATAACAGCTTTATCTGGTAAGTATCAAGCAAACAGATTGACTGTTATAACTACTTTGCTTGGTTCTTATGCCAAAGACGATATAAAAGTGACAGGCAATCAGTATGAATATAAACGTATAGTTCCGTCTTTCGGAGTCACTTATTCCCTTTTGGATGCAAACAGGCTGAACTTTAGGCTTGCTTACAAAGATATTTTTAGGATACCTACTATAACTGAAGTTTACTATAAACGGTCGGGGGTAATTCTGAAACCCGAAAAAGCCCGCCAATTGAATATGGGGCTTGTATGGGCCGATAGGCTGTCGGACGTAATGCAGTCTGTAAATATTTCTGTTGATGCCTATTACGCTCATATGAAGGATAAGATATCAATAATACCTACCACATCTTTTATCCGCACAGACAATATAGGAAAAGTAAGAATGACGGGGATTGATGCTGTTCTGAAAACCAATTTGTTTTTGACGGAATACTTGTCTTTACTTGTTTCAGGAGCATATAGCTATCTGAAGGCTGTGGATATAACTTCAAAAACAGATAGTTGGTATAAAAACCAAATACCTTATACACCAAAGCATTCGGGGTCTGTTTCTTTTGGCTTAGAAAACCCTTGGGTAAATGTTACATATACCGGGCTTTTTTCGGGGCGGCGCTACTATTCGCCCGAAAATATAGCCTCAAAAAAAGTTGCGGGATACGCAGACCATACTATCGCCTTAAATAAACAATTGAATATAAAATGGGTAGAATATACCTTCCAACTTGCGTTTACGAATATATTAAACAAACAATATCAGATTATTAACTATTATCCGATGCCCGGACGTGCTGTTAACGTTTCGGTAGGATGTAAATTTTAGAAAAAAATGAAATTTAAAGATTTATTCTCAAAAGCGCTTCTTTGTGTTGCGTTAATGGCTTTTTGCGTTTCCTGCGATGACGATAATAATAATGGTGGTGGCGGTGGTTTACCTACCATAACAGACGGTGTTTTGATACTGAACAACGGACTAATGGGCGAAAATAATGCCTCAATAGATTTTTATAACACAGCCACGGGAGAAGTTGAATCGGACTTCTTTTATAGAGCAAATCAACAAGCGCTTGGCGATGGCGGACAGGATATGCTTGTATATGGTTCAAACATTTTTGTGACAGTAACAGAATCGAATATGATTTATGTGCTGGATCGCCAAGGTCGTATTAAAGAGAGAATCCAACCTAAAAACGATAACGATGAACCGCTAAATCCCCGCTCTTTGACTTCGGCCGATGGTAAAGTTTATGTGAGCCTTTATGGTGGCTATGTGGGCAGGATAGATACGCTTAACTATGCTTTCGACAAGGTGAAGCTTGATGGTCGTTATCCCGAAGGATTGGTTGTATTGAATAATAAATTGTATGTAGCAAATTCAAATTATGCGTTCGATGGCAGTGGTAAAAACCTGTATGTTATCAACCTGTCGGACTTCAGTAAGGTAAGCGAATCGATTGATGTTCATCTCAACCCTATGAGTCTGACCAAAGACAATTCGGGTAATATCTATATTATCTCGATGGGTAACTATTTGCCTGATATTCCTAACCAACTGCAAAAATATAACCCTTCAACCAAGCAATTAGAGAATATAGGGCAAGCAACCGGAATGGTATTTAGCAATAATAAACTGTACACGTATTTTATCGAATATACTCTTGATGGGCAAACAAAAGCCTCGTTTGCATACTACGATGTAAAGAACAAACAAATGGTAAACGAACGTTTTGTTGATGCCGATAATACTGTCGATTTGAGTAAAGCCAGCAGCCTATCGATCGACCCTGTAAGTAAATATTTTTATATCGGTATATCGCCAAGCTATACGGTAAACGGAAACATGTATGTTTTTGATGCAAACGGCGGGTTTGTGAAGAAATTCTCAACAAGCGGTCCTAACCCGATGGGGGCTTGTTTTTTGACCCGATAAATTTTTGAAGCACTGTTCCTCTGTATCTACTTTCTTAAAAAACTGAATATGAAGTGTTTGAATTATATACTATTGTTGCTCGTTTTATTACTCGCATCGTGCAAAGGGGATAAAAATACGCATAAGCAAAACCAAGGTATTGTCACTACCGCTTACGAAGTGGCTTATGCCAAAGGATTCAGTGTTGTTAAAACAGCTGATTATACAGAGGTAACGGTTCGTAATCCGTGGGATACAACTAAGATTCTGCAAAAATATATTCTTGTTGATAAACAAAAACAACTCCCGCCCGATTTGCCCAAAGGGATTGTTGTACGCACACCGGTTAGCAATGTTGTTGCTTATTCAACCTTGCATTGTTCAACGCTCGACGAATTGAATCTGATAGGCATTATAAAAGGCGTTTGTGAGCCCGAACACATCAAAATTCCTTTTATAAAAGAAGGTATAGTAAGCGGATCTATTATGAATTTAGGCTTAGGTAGTTCGCCCGATGTTGAGAAGATTATAGATTTGAACCCGGAAGCAATTTTTGCCGACCCTATCGAGGGGCGTTCGTTTGGTGCGATCGAAAAACTGAATCTGCCAATCATCCAGACTCCCGACTATATGGAACCAACAGCCTTGGGGCGTGCCGAATGGTTGCGCTTTTATTCCTTGTTTGTAGGGCAGGAAGCTTTGGCCGACTCCATATTTAATCAAACGCGAGACAACTACAATGCTATAAAGGCAAAAGTAGCTAAAGCCGAAAAGAAACCTTCCGTTTTTTTCGATGTGATGTTCAGCGGAGTTTGGTATATTGCCGGAGGGAAAAGTTTTATAGCCAATTTCATTAACGATGCCGGAGCATCTTATCCTTGGCAAGGCGATGAGTCGACAGGGGCATTGGCATTGACGTTCGAAGCGGTTTTAGACAGAGCCGAAAAAGCAGAGTTCTGGCTGATAAAATACAACACACCATCGTCGGATATGACTTATAATTCACTGGCCAAAGAGAATAAGGGTTATACACAGTTCCATTCTTTTAAGAACAAAAACGTTTATGGTTGTAATACGGCTTATGCGGCTTATTATGAAGATTTGCCTATTCATCCGGATTATGTGTTGAACGATTTTGCGGCTATATTTCATCCCGACTTATTTCCAGAATATCAACTCCGGTATTACAAGAAATTAAAGGAGTGAAGTAATGTTCATAACATAAAAACAACAATCCCAACCGATTTATATCTAATCAGTTAGGATTGCTTTTTTGTATAAACCTTTCTTGGCTTGTGTTTTTATCTTGTTCTGTTGGTTCTGGAACTCGACGAATTGTCTTTTCTGGAAGAATTGGAGGATGATTCGCTTTTTGTTCTTGTTGAGTTACCTCTGTTTTTGTTATCATTCACTTCTGTTTTCCTCTTTGTGTCAGAAGATGTAGATGTTCTTCCTCCTGTATTTGCAGGACGTCCGGATGGCTGTCTGCCACTATTGTTTGAGCCGGAATTATTGTTTTTATCTTTATTGTTATTATTCCTGTCGGGTTTTCTGTTTCCCGATTGGTTGTTATTGTTCGGCCTGTTTGACGATGAACCACTGCTATAATAATCGTGCTCTTTATTGCTTCCATTATTATAGTTTGAATTGTGGGAATTATCATTGTGTCCGTTATTGTGGTAATTGTTGTGATAATGTCCGCCAACAATAAGGGGGGCACCCATAGGCGGCCTTATCGATGGCATGGGTCTGGCTATATAGGCATTATCGTCGTACAGAAATTCATAGCCTGTCAGGTAATCGTCCCAAAATTCAAGAGCAAATACTTCATTATCGTACGACCTGTACTGTAACACTTCCTGATAGCCTTCGGGAGTGCTATTTATTGCTAAAACCCTCTCAGGATTACCTATCCGGTAAGCAACCTCAGATTTACTCATGCCCATTGTAAGTTTATTGGGGTCGACTGTTTGAGTAACCATACATGATGAAACTGCAAATGCCACCAAAAGGATATATATAAACTTTTTCATAATATAGCTCGTTTTTAATTTTAACTCGATAAATAGTTTTCTTTTCTACTAATTAGAACGCATTATATGGTGAATGGTTTAATGCCGGTATAACACAAAAAAAGGTGAACCTTGTTATTTAGTCTCATTATCAGCATCTTTCAGCCTATATAATTCAAATACATGATTTTTCTTGTAAAGATAGAACTTTTGGTCGATAATCTTCCAGAATTCTTTGTTAGTACTTTGATCCCTAAACTGGGTAAACACCCATTTGGGAGGGTTGTTTTCCATCATTTGGTTTATCCCCGTAATTATATCGGGGTTGTATTTGCCTTGCCATTCCTGCATCATAAAGTTTTTATAATAGGGCAAAACGCCTGCCGTAGCATGGAAGCGGGTCATGGTTTGATAGGCAAATATTGAATCCCGTTGGCTTTCGGGAATCAGAGCCACAAGTTCTTTTGCCTGTTCTTTGTAATAGTCGGTTTTTGCCCCACCTCCTTGCGATTTATATTTATGAGCAGCAAAGCCTGATAAAATAACGGCAGCAAGCACACAAACCGTGATTGGTGTTTTTTTGTTTTTAAGCGTTCTGAATATATATATCAACCCTAAAGCAAAGCAGGGTATATTGAGCGTCATGTAATGATAGTAAGCGGCTCCAATATGTGTGGTTATATATCCAAAAACAAACAGGAGAGCGGAAAGAAGAATTACTTTGTAGTTTTTCTTTTCCCGGTAATGTAATATTGTACCTATGACAAGGATTAAAAAAGGAACCCAAGCTTTAAGTATATAAAAGAATGCTGCCGGTAAGTCTCTGAACGGAGACAACGATTCGTTAATGCCCACATAAGTGAAATTGTAGATGATGGCTGCAAATAACATTTCGCCAAGCGCATCATTTACCAGAAAATATATGATAAGAGGGAGCGTAACAGCCACAAACCCGAGTATAAAATAAATAAATAGGTTTTTAAGCCCCTTCCAATCCTTATTTTTTATGGTTACTATAAATATAAATATTGTACAGGCACATGCCACACCCATATTATTAAGGCGTATCCACATCATAAAGGCGGCGCACACGCCAATCAGAAATACATGAAAAGGTTTGACACGATTGTTCTCCGACAGGGCAAACTTCAGAGTCAGAAAGAAGGCTAAAGAAGAAAACAATAATGCGTACTCTTCCGTCAGATTTCCTCCTTCCATCGTAAAGGCAAAAAACAGTAACGAAAACAATACCACAGCAAAACTATAAGTCTTGTTTAGGAATAGACGAGCCGAGAAAAATATAAAAGCTTGAATAATGGATAGATTCACGACTTCCATTATGAATATACCCAAGCGGTCGGGTACAAACATCTGCCCGAACGCTTCTATGAAAAACATCATAGGGCCTTTATGGTCAAAAAAATCTATGTAAGGAATTTTTCCGGCAAGAATCATTTTTCCCATCACCAGATAATTGGCGCTATCGCCTCCATATCCTACATAAAACGGGCTGGTGGCATAAGCTTGCAGAGCCAAAAAGATAAACGATATTACGAGAAAAGAAAAATATAGGAAGATGTTATAGTTTGTTTTTTGTGTGTCGATAAGATTACTCATATTCAATCTGTTGTGAAATACAGTTGCAAAAGTAAGAAATATATTCTGGTTTTTGGGCATAGGCTTGTTTCTTCTTTTCGATTCGGGGTGTATAATCTGGTATGTTTTGTCTTCACAGAAAATCAAAAAAAGACATCTGTAAATTTGTTGTATAATAGTTTTGGAAAACTTTTTCAATAATGGAATTTTATATTATTTTGATATTCAAGTAAATAAATTTTATTTTGGAAAACTTTTAAAAATGTTGAAAACATGTTGTTGTATAATTTGGTGGTTCGTGCTGTAATATGTAACATTGCATCAGCAAAATATATGGGTATAATTTAAGTTTTGACCTGTTTATAATAATGAAATAAGTTTTTGGTAAAGAATAAAGGGTATATGAAACAAAAGATTTACACTTTTGATGAAGCTTATGGAGCCTCATTAAAGTATTTTAATGGAGATGAATTGGCCGCTAAAGTTTGGGTTAACAAATATGCGCTGAAAGATGCACAGGGTAATATCTATGAACTAACCCCTGAGGATATGCATTGGCGGTTGGCTAACGAAATAGGGCGTATTGAAGATAAATACGAAAATTCGCTGTCGAAACAAGAACTTTACGATCTCTTCAACCAGTTTAAATACATTGTTCCCCAAGGAAGCCCTATGACGGGAATCGGCAATAACTTTCAGGTAGCATCTTTGTCCAATTGCTTTGTGATAGGTATGGATGGCTCGGCCGACTCGTATGGTGCTATTATACATATTGACGAAGAGCAGGTTCAACTGATGAAACGCCGTGGTGGAGTAGGGCACGATCTTTCGCATATTCGCCCTAAGGGTTCGCCAGTCAAGAATTCGGCTTTAACCTCAACCGGACTTGTTCCGTTTATGGAACGTTACTCTAATTCAACACGCGAAGTTGCTCAGGACGGACGTCGTGGAGCGTTAATGCTAAGTGTATCAATAAAACACCCTGATGCGGAATCTTTTATAGATGCAAAGCTTGAACAAGGCAAAGTTACGGGAGCAAACGTGTCGGTTAAGATTGACGATGAGTTTATGCAGGCCGTTGTAGACAAAACAAAATACAGTCAGCAATATCCTATCAATTCGGATAGCCCCACAACGGTTAAGGATATAGAAGCCGATGCTTTGTGGCGTAAGATTGTCCATAACGCATGGAAATCGGCCGAACCGGGAGTGCTGTTTTGGGATACTATTATCCGCGAATCGGTTCCCGATTGCTATGCCGATTTGGGCTTCCGTACCGTTTCTACAAACCCTTGCGGAGAGATACCCTTGTGCCCGTACGATAGTTGCCGTTTGCTGGCTATAAATCTATACTCTTATGTAGTTAATCCGTTTAAGGAAGATGCTTATTTCGACTTCGACCTTTTCAAAAAGCATGTGGGTTTGGCACAGCGGATAATGGACGATATAATTGACCTTGAAACGGAAAAAATAGATAAGATACTCGAAAAAATAGATGCCGATCCCGAAATGGAAGAAGTGAAACATACGGAAAGGCATTTGTGGGAAAAAATAAAGAAAAAAACACTTCAAGGCCGCCGTACAGGAGTCGGAATCACAGCCGAAGGCGATATGATTGCCGCGATGGGATTGCGCTATGGAACGGAAGAAGCAACGGCTTTTGCCGAGGAAGTGCATCGCACATTGGCTTTAGCGGCTTACCGTTCTTCGGTGGAATTGGCAAAGGAACGCGGAGCTTTTGAAGTATTCGATATAGAACGTGAGAAAAACAATCCGTTTATAAATCGTTTGATTGCCGCCGACCCCGAATTGTTCACAATGATGAAACAATATGGACGCCGCAACATAGCGTGTCTGACTGTTGCTCCGACAGGTACTACCAGTCTTATGACGCAATCGTCGTCAGGCATAGAGCCGGTATTTATGCCCGTATATAAACGTAGGCGCAAAGTAAATCCGAACGATGCCCAAGTTACAAAGGTCGATTTTGTTGACGAAAATGGTGATTCGTGGGAAGAATACATTGTCTTTCACCATAAGTTCGTTACCTGGATGGAAGCGCAGGGATATCCCAC
The DNA here is from genome assembly GCF_029893235.1 of Dysgonomonas sp. PH5-45. Taxonomy (GTDB): domain Bacteria; phylum Bacteroidota; class Bacteroidia; order Bacteroidales; family Dysgonomonadaceae; genus UBA1309. Next base: position 29,843 of record NZ_JARXWE010000024.1, on the reverse strand, counting down.
AGCTAAGAAATATACAAGCGATGAGGTTGATAAAATGGTTGAAGCCTCGCCCTACTTCAAGGCTACGTCGAACGACGTGGATTGGTTGCAAAAAGTACGCATGCAGGGACGTATCCAGAAATGGGTAGACCATTCTATAAGCGTTACCATAAATCTGCCGGCCGATGTATCGGAAGATTTAGTGAACACGCTTTACATAGAGGCTTGGAAGAGCGGCTGTAAGGGATGTACCGTTTATCGAGATGGTTCGCGCGCGGGAGTTCTTGTTTCGGCCGACGATAAGAAAAAGAAAAAAGACGAAGATTGCGACTGCTACGAGCGTCCTGTAATTGTTCAGACCCGTCCTAAGGAATTGGAGGCCGATGTAATTAAATTCCAGAACAATAAAGACAAATGGATTGCTTTTATTGGCTTGTTGGATGGACGACCTTACGAAATATTTACAGGTATAGCCGACGACGAAGAAGGCTTGTTGCTACCCAAGAATGTGAGTCATGGACGTATCATCAAGGGAGTAAACGAAGACGGAGAGCGCAGTTATGACTTCCAGTTTAAGAATAAGAGAGGTTATAAAACTACGATCGAAGGCTTAAATAGCAAGTTTAATCCGGAATTCTGGAACTATGCAAAACTTATTTCGGGCGTGTTACGCTATGGTATGCCTATCGATCAGGTTATAAAGCTGGTACAGGGATTGGAATTGGATAGCGAAACTATCAATACATGGAAAAACGGGGTGGAACGTGCTCTGAAAAAGTACATGCCCAGTGGTTCGGAACTGAAAGGTCAAAAATGCCCCGTTTGCGAACAAGAAGCCCTGATTTATCAGGAAGGTTGCTTAAAGTGCACAAACTGTGGTGCTTCAAAGTGTGGATAATTATGAAATCACCTTCGATTTTATGTTAATAATTAGTAGAGAAATTGCCTTGTTGAAATTCAACAAGGCTTTTCTTTTTTTCGGAATATTCCCAAAAAATTTGTAGAAACCAGAACCTATGAAAACAAAGATAGTTGTCGGGCTAGCCCGACAACTATCTCATGAATTATTAATATTTTTGTCTAATCAGACCTAACGATTTTTTAGGATGAGACATGTGTTCAGCTAACGAAACTCTCCGAAAAGCTGATGTCTCTCTTTAATTAATATCCCCTGATAGCTTTGATGCCCGGCAATACTTTTCCTTCTATAAATTCGAGCAAAGCTCCTCCACCTGTCGATACATAAGAAACATCATCGGCAAAACCAAATTTATTTACACAGGCAACTGAATCGCCTCCGCCAACAAGCGAAAACGCTCCATGTTTAGTGGCTTCAACAATAGCTTCGGCAACTGCTTTAGAGCCATGAGCAAAGTTTTCGAACTCGAAAACACCCACCGGACCGTTCCAAAGAATGGTTTTTGATGCTTTCACCACTTCCGATAATTCTTTTTCACCGGCAGGGCCTATATCCAATCCCGACCATCCGTCAGGTATATCGTTGGCAGGCGCAACTTTTATGTTGGCATTGTTGCTAAAAGCATCGGCTATGCGTGCATCGCTTGCCAATACTATCTTCACTCCGTTGCTTTTCGCTTTGATAACGATATCTTTGGCTACATCAAGTTTGTCGTCTTCGCAAAGCGAGCTACCTATCTTGCCTCCAGCTGCTTTCTCGAACGTATAGGCCATTCCTCCGCCAATAATCAGATTATCAACTTTGGTAAGAAGGTTTTCGATGATATCTATCTTTGACGATACTTTCGATCCTCCTATTATTGCAGTGAAAGGGCGAACCGTATCTTTCATTATTTTTTCTACGGCGTCAATTTCTTTCTGCATCAAATAGCCAAACATTTTGTGGTCGGCATCGAAATAATCGGCAATAAGAGCCGTAGAGGCATGAGCACGGTGAGCCGTACCGAAAGCGTCATTCACATATACATTGGCATAAGAAGCCAGCGTTTTTGTAAATTCTTTTTGTTTTTCTTTTATTTCTTTTTTTGCAGCAGTTTTCACTTCCTCGGTAGCATCGTCGGCCAAGCCACGCGGTTTTCCTTCTTCTTCGGCATAGAAACGCAGGTTCTCGAGCATAAGCGCTTCGCCCGGTTGTAAAGCAGCAGCTTTCAGTGCAGCTTCTTCGCCCATACAGTCGGATGCAAACTGAACATCAACACCAAGCAATTTAGATACATGACCCAAAATGTGTTTCAGTGAATATTTTTCATCAACGCCTTTCGGTCTGCCAAGGTGAGAACCTATGATAAGGCTGCCGCCATCCGATAGTATTTTTTTTAGTGTAGGAAGCGCAGCACGAATACGGGTATCGTCCGTAATATTGAATTCCGCATCCAGAGGCACATTGAAGTCAACTCTTACGAATGCCTTTTTTTCGGCAAAATTAAATTTGTCAATTGTAATCATGATGTTTTAAGAAATAAATTATTTTTTACAATATATTATATTTTCATCTCTGTTTCCAAATTGAGGCAAATATACAAAATTAAGCTGTGCGGCATCAGTTTATAAATCAAAATTATGCGAATGAAAAAAACGGTGGTAAAAGTGAGTATTGTTCAATTATCAGAAAAGTACAGAAAAACACATCATATATTTGCCATAAAGCTTATATCAATGGCTTTTTGTATGGCTTAAAGATTTTTAACCACCAAATGGTGCAATAGGGTTTAACAATTCGTATTTTTGTTCTGCTTTAAAAACACAAAAACAATAAAAACAGCAACAATATAAAATTAAACTTATCTTTATGAGTCAAGTTGATTTAAGAGAATTGAACGAACGTATTGAGAACAAAAGTGCTTTTGTGAATATGATTACGATGGGTATGGACAAGGTCATCGTTGGGCAGAAACATCTGGTCGAATCATTATTGATAGGTCTTTTGTCCGATGGACATATACTTTTGGAAGGTGTTCCCGGGCTGGCAAAAACCTTAGCCATAAAAACACTGGCATCGCTCATTGATGCAAAATATAACCGCATACAGTTTACGCCCGACTTGCTCCCTGCCGATGTTATCGGGACGATGATTTACAGCCAGAAAAATGAAGAATTTATCGTTAAGCATGGGCCTGTTTTCTCGAACTTTGTTCTTGCTGACGAAATAAACAGGGCTCCCGCCAAAGTACAAAGTGCTTTGCTCGAAGCTATGCAGGAACGACAAGTTACCATTGGCGAAAAAACATATGCACTGCCTAAGCCGTTTTTAGTTATGGCTACACAAAACCCTATTGAACAAGAAGGGACATATCCCTTGCCCGAAGCACAGGTAGACCGCTTTATGCTGAAGGTGGTTATAAACTACCCTAAAAAGGAAGAAGAGCAACTTATTTTACGCCAAAACATAATGGGCGACCGCGAAGAAATCACGCCTGTTCTCAAGGCCGATGAGATTCTCGAAGCCCGTAAAGTGGTTCGTGATGTGTATCTTGACGAAAAAATAGAAAAATATATTGTCGATATTGTTTTTGCAACACGTTTCCCTGCCGACAATGGCTTACCCGAACTACGGAACATGATTGGCTTCGGAGTCTCTCCGCGTGCATCTATCAGCATGGCTTTGGCTGCGCGGGCATATGCTTTCATCAAACGCAGAGGGTATGTTATTCCTGAAGATATCCGGGCTGTTTGTCACGATGTGCTTCGCCACCGTATAGGATTGACTTACGAGGCTGAAGCCAACAACACGACATCGGACGAAATCATCAGCGAAATATTGAACAAAGTAGAAGTGCCTTAATTAAGGTAACGTTTATTTTATCACAATCAGGACAACAAATCCGTGCCTTCGGAAAAAGTTAAGTATGGATACAACCGAATTATTAAAGAAAGTACGTCAAATAGAAATAAAAACAAAAGGGCTGTCGCAAAATATCTTTGCCGGGCAGTACCATTCTGCATTTAAGGGGCGTGGTATGGCTTTTTCGGAAGTTCGTGAATACCAGTACGGCGACGATATCCGGGATATAGACTGGAACGTTACGGCACGTTACAACAAACCTTATGTGAAAGTTTTTGAAGAAGAACGCGAACTCACCGTTGTTCTGATGATTGACGTATCGGGTAGTTTAGATTTTGGCAGCACCAGCGCATTTAAGCGGAATATGGTTGCCGAAATTGCCGCCACATTAGCTTTTTCGGCCATACAGAATAACGACAAAATAGGGGTTATCTTCTTCTCGGACAAGATAGAAAAGTTTATTCCCCCTAAAAAAGGAAAAAAGCATATATTATATATAATCAGGGAACTCTTATCATTCAAGCCCGAAAACAACCGCACCGATATCGGTATGGCTCTCAAATATCTGACCAATGCCATCAAGAAACGCTGCACTACGTTCATTATATCAGATTTTCTTGATTCGCCCAAATTTGAAGAAGCCATGACCATAGCCAATCGCAAACACGATATTGTGGCCTTGCAGGTTTACGACAAGCTCGAAACCCGCCTTCCGGCCATCGGTTTGATGAAACTTCTGGATGCGGAAACCAACAAAGAAGTATGGATAGATACTTCCTCGAAAAAAACACGAAGTGCTTACGAGCGTCACTTCGAGAAAGAGCTTTTCTATACACAGCAGGCATTTACTAAGAGTAAGGTCGATAATGTAATGATGAACACAAACGACGATTATGTGAAGTCTTTGATGTTGCTTTTTAAGAAAAGGAGTTAAACTCTTTGCAAAAAATGATTTAATCCAGTTCCTAAAATAAGGATAGATGATTATTATGTTTAGAAAAAGGAAAATCGTATTATTTTTAATTGGCATCCTATCGCTGTGTGCCCTGCCGATACAGGCACAAAAGGCATCGGTAAGTGCAACTATCGATCCGGCACAGATATTGATAGGCGAACAGGCCGTCATCACGCTCGAAATTAAAGCACCCAAAGGACGGACCATCGCTACTCCCGAATATAATTATACCGACACATTGATAACAGGCATTGAGGTTTTAGCTAAGCTCGACCCCGATACCACAATCAACCACGATGTAATGTCGATAAGGCAACGATATATTGTCACTTCGTTCGATTCGGCACTATACAACATTCCTTATATGTATATAATTGACGGAACGGACACCATCCGTTCACGCAATTTAGGGCTGAAAGTATCTTCGCCCGAACTGTCGGATAGTACGATGACATACCTTAATATGATGAAGGAGCAACAAACCGATTCTATCGACTTTGAAGCCCTTCAGCTTGCCGATATAAAAGACGTGCAAAAGCCGCCCTTTGTATGGCAAGACTATTTGTGGATTATATTTATCTGTATAGGTATTTTTCTGCTTCTTGTGCTGTGCGGCATTTTGTTGTTCTTGTATTTGCGTAAGAAAAACAAGGGATATTATTTCCGTCCAAAAGTTGTTTTGCCGCCACATGTAGTTGCTCTAAAGGCTTTAGACAAAATTAAAGCCAATAAATTATGCCAACAGGGACTCGAAAAGCAATTCTATACAGAACTTACCGATACTTTGCGTAACTATATAGAAAAACGTTACTATATCAAAGCTTTAGAGCAAACGTCGGACGAAACGCTGGAGGCGATCAATAATATTTCGGACGACGATTCGGTATATCACAATCTTAAACAGATATTGAAATTGGCCGACCTTGTTAAGTTTGCTAAATATAAACCTTTACCCAATGAAAACGATTTAAGCCTGATGAACGCCTACTTCTTCGTGAATCAAACAAAAAAAGAAGAGGAAGTGCCTGCAACCGAAGCAGTGAATACGAATGTAGCCATTGTACAACAGATACCACCTCAAGAACAGAGAACAGAAGGTGACGAAAACAATCAGGTTAAACAATAAAACATAGCTTGGAATGGAATTTGCAAACCCCAAATGTTTATTTTTACTTTTACTGCTCGTACCGCTTGTTGTGTGGTATGTGGTAAAACTCAGGCATACGCAAGCTAATTTTAAGTTGTCGTCTACCAGCGCGTTTACACGGTTGCCGTCTTCGTGGAGGGTAAGCCTCAGGCATTTGCCATTCATCTTGCGAACGCTTGCCATAGCTCTCGTTATATTGGTGATTGCACGTCCGCAGTCGGTAACATCGTACGAAAAATCGAAATCGCAAGGTATTGATATCGTTATCGCACTCGACGTTTCGGGAACGATGCTTGCACGCGACTTCAAACCCGACCGCCTCGAAGCAGCCAAAAGTGTGGCTGCCGAATTTATAGCTGCCCGCGAGAACGATAAAATAGGATTAGTGGTTTTTGGAGGTGAAAGTTTTACTCAATGTCCCTTAACGACCGACCGCCGCGTTTTGCTGAATCTGTTACGGGATGTGAGATACGGAATGATTGAAAACGGAACAGCTATCGGCTTAGGATTGGCAAACTCAGTAAACAGGCTGAAAGACAGTAAATCGAAATCGAAAGTCATAATATTGCTTACCGATGGCTCTAACAACCGTGGGCAGATTGCTCCCCTCACCGCTGCCGAGTTGGCTAAAGGTTACGATATACGTGTCTATACGATTGGTGTGGGAACACGCGGAATGGCACCAATGCCTGTCGCCGTAGGATCGGAATTTACGCAGATGGAACCTGTTGATATAGACGAACGAACACTTACCGAAATAGCCTCCATAACAGGCGGCGAATATTTTAGGGCGACCGACAACAACAGTCTGAAAAATATATACAACAAAATTGATGAGATGGAAAAATATCTTATCAGTGTCAATCAGGTTACACGCCGTAAGGAACTGTTTATGCCTTTCGCAATTCTGGCTTTAGGTCTTATTGTTTGCGAGTTGGTTTTACGGCGCACAACATTCCGGAACATACCATAAAAAACAGATTTAAAGAAGAAAAATGTTTCAATTCGCTAATCCATACTATTTATTTCTTTTGCTGATACTTCCCGTATTGGTAGGAGGATTTATATACATAAACCAGAAGAAAAGGAAAGACGTACAAAAATTGGGCGACCTGCAAACAATGAAGCAACTGATGCCCGAACTGTCGCTGAAACGTTCGTACCTTAAATTCTGGATAACGTTTGCCGTCATTGCTTTGGGAATAGTTGTTTTGGCACGCCCTCAGTTTGGGTCGAAGGTCGAAAAAGTAGAAAAGAAAGGCATCGAAATGGTTATAGCCATCGATGTATCGAACTCAATGCTTGCACGCGACATCAATCCAAGCCGTTTGGCCAAGGCCAAGCAGATAATGACACGTATCATCAACGAACGCAAGGACGACAAGGTAGCCCTTGTTGTTTTTGCCGGGGATGCCTATGTGCAAATGCCCATGACAACCGACACGCAGTCGGCGAAAATATTTCTCGACAATATAAATCCATCGTTAGTACCTGTGCAGGGAACAGCTATCGCCAGCGCGATAGATTTGTCTATAAAATGTTTTTCGGGCGATGAAGATATTGATAAAGCTATCGTTCTCATAACCGATGGCGAAAGCCACGAGGGAAATGCCCCCGAAATGGCAGCTCAGGCCGTAGACAAGGGAGTGCAGGTAAACGTGGTTGGTATCGGTTCTGCACAAGGGGCTCCTGTTCCTATCTCTGAAAACAGTGACGAAAATAAAAGGGACAATGACGGCAATTATGTGCTTTCGCGCCTCAATGAGCAGATGTGCAACGAAATAGCTCAAGCCGGAAAAGGCCTCTATACCCATGCCGATAATACAAACAAGGCTTTTAAAGATTTGCAGGCCGAACTCGAAAAATTGCAAAAGAAAAAAATTGATGGTACAACTTACTCCGAATATGACGAAAAATTTTACATATTTGCTTGGGCTATGCTTGTCCTGCTGATTGTTGAAGTATGTATCTTTGATAAGAAAAACCGTATTTTCAAAAACGTCAGACTATTTAAATAATGATGGCAATAATGAAAAAACTAAATATACTGATAGCAATATTCCTTATTTGCACATTAAGTTCTTATGCTCAAAAAGCATCGAGAGACTCTATCCGTATAGGAAACCAAGCATATAAAGATCAGCTATATCATGCGGCCGAAAGTAAATATAAAGCCGCCCTTGTTTCTAATCCCAAAGCAAGCGAGGCTGTGTTTAATTTAGCAAATACCTATTATAAGCAAAATAAATACGACGAGGCCATTAAAGAATATCAGCGCTATCTGAATATGGAGAACAAAAACCCCGTGAAAATGGGCGATGCTTGCCATAACATCGGTAATTCTTTTCTGAAAAAGAGAGACTTGCAAAAAGCAATGACTGCCTATAAGGAAGCATTAAGGAATAATCCGAAAGACAACGATGCCCGTTACAATCTGGCCGTTGTGCAGAAGATGCTTCAAGACCAGAAAAAAGACGGCGATGGTGGCGGTCAAGGCAACGACAACAAAGATAAAGACCAAAACAAGGACAATAAGGACCAAAACAAAGATCAGAACAACGATAATAAAAATCAGGACGAAAATCAAAACAAAGACAATAAGAACGATCCGCCGAAAGAGGGTCAGATGTCGTCCGACAATATGAACCAGATTCTCGAATCGCTCGAGCAACAGGAAAAAGAAACTCAAGCAAGAGTCCGCGACGCTAAAGCTAAAGAATTGAAAAAGAAGAATGCCGATAACCGCCGGCAAAATAAAGATTGGTAACGATAATGAAATTTGTAAAGAAACAATCTGTCAGAAAAAATGGTATGAAACAACACGAAAAGATGCAAAAAACAATGCTGCGTTCCTTGTTCTTATTACTGATGCTGTTTTCCTATACAGGTAGCATATTGGCCGCTGGCGATATAACCCTCAAATTATCGGCTCCTGCGAATGTATCGAAAGGCAAGCCGTTTAAGATATCGTATATACTGAACAATGCGCAAGGGCAAAGCATAAATGTTTCGGATAAGATTAGTGGTTTTAATGTGATTTACGGTCCGGGTATTTCCCGTTCGTCGGCTTCGTCGAGTCTTAATGGGCGCACCGTGCAACAAATATATACCGAAACATACACTTATACTCTCATTGCCGAAAAAGAAGGAACATTCACAATTCCGGCAGCAACGATTGTGGCTGGTGGAAAGGCCTATAAATCGAATACCGCTCGTGTAAAGGTTCTTCCTCCCGATAAAAAAGCATCTTCTTCTCAAGAGTATTACAGTGAGCCGGTAACTCAACCTGATGCCGTTAAAGATAATGATATATTTGTAAGAGCAATCCCATCGAAGGTGAAGATATATGAACAAGAGGCCTTTATTATAACTTTCAAGCTGTATTCATCGTTAGACATTGAACGTTTTGTTGATATAGAATTTCCTGAATTTGAAGGGTTTATCAGAGAAGATATTCCTATGCCCTCTGCTTTGCAAACTCGTATCGAACGAATAAATGGGAAAAACTATTTTTCTGCCGATCTGGTGAAATATCTATTGTTTCCCCAACGATCAGGTAAAATAACTATTCCGGCAGGTAAGGCGAGCTTTATACTGAGAGTACGTTCCGGTAGGCAGGTTCGTACATTTTTAGGTCCGCAAAACCTAATGACATCTGTGCAAAAAAATATTGTAATAAATCCTGTAATCCTCGATGTGAAATCATTGCCCGACGGTAAGCCAGCCAATTTTGCTAACGCTGTAGGGAATTTCAATGTGAAATCTCAGATATCGGCAACAAACCTCAAGGCTAATGATGGCGTAACTCTTACTGTCGACATCAATGGTGCGGGTAACCTGAAGCTGATAAAAAATCCAGATATAAAACTCCCTTCCGATTTTGAGGCCTACGACCCCAAAGTGACCAACGATGTGAACCCCACCAATAGCGGATTGGCAGGAAGCAAGAAAATCGAGTACTTTTTCATTCCCCGTCACGAAGGAAAATACGAGATACCGGCAACACAATTTTCTTATTTCGACCCCGGTAGCGGAACATACAAACAGTTAGAAATACCTGCCTACACCCTCAATGTGGCAAAAGACCCTACGGGTGGTGCCGGTGCTGCTACAAGCTACAACAACCAGTCGGATGTGAAGGTGGCAAAAGATATCCGTTATATAAAAGACGGAACTTATAGGTTTAGCCGTACAAACGATTTTATGGCCGGTTCGTTGGCCTATTGGTTATGGTATATAATCCCTACCTTGCTGTTTGCCTCTTTCTTTATCTATTATCGTAAGCAGATAAGGGAAAATGCAGACATAGTGCGGATGAAAACAAAAAAAGCAAATAAAGTTGCCATACGGAGGCTACAACAAGCCGATGCCTTTTTGAAGGCAAACAACAAAGAAAAATTCTACGAAGAAATTTTACGTGCCGTATGGGGGTATTTGAGTGACAAACTGGTGATTCCCGTATCGAACCTCAATAGGGAGAATATCGAAGTCGAATTGGCTAAATATGGAGCCGGCAATGACCTGATAGCATCATTCATTTCTATTCTCGATACTTGCGAATATGCCCGGTATGCTCCCAATCAGGAATATAAGGTGATGGATAATTTCTACAACGAAGCTATTGATACTATCACCAAAATGGAGAATACAATAAAGTTAAACAAGCATTAACCAATAAACTTCAAGAAATCAATTAATGAAACGCAGTATATTATTTCTGGTAATTGTTTTGCTGAGTAATGCTTTATGTTCGGCACAGTCTCTCAACGAACAGGTAAATAAGGCTTACGCTGCAAAAGAATATGGTAAAGCCATATCCATGCTCGAAGCCGAGGCTGCAAAGCAAAAGAAAGACGGGCTGGAGTCGCCCCAGCTATACTATAACCTCGGTAATGCGTATTTCCGTAGCAACAACATAGCCAAAGCCATGCTTTATTACGAAAGAGCTTTGTTGCTTAATCCCGGCGACAGGGATACAAGAGCCAATATAGAATTTGCCCGAACCAAGATAGAAGATAAATTTGCCGACAAAGGCGACTTTTTCTTATCCGATTGGTATAACGGCATACGCAACCTTGCAAGTTCCAACACATGGTCTAACATCTCCATTGGGTTGTTTATAGTCTTTTTGCTTTGTTTGTCTTTGTTTTTGTTCGACAAGCGGGTTATAGTTAAGCAAACCGTCTTCTATACGGGTATAGTAATAATTGTCCTTTTTGTTTTCTGCAATCTTTTTGCTTTCCGTCACAAATATAATATAGAGAACCGCAATACGGCAATCATCATGGCTGGGGCTGTTTCTGCATACAGCGCACCTAATGCGGGCGACAAGGAGGTCTTTACGCTCCATGCCGGCTCTAAGGTAGAGATACTGAAAAAAGACGGAAATTGGGTGGAAATAGAAATTATAAGCGGAGATGTAGGTTGGGTCGAAGCCGATAAGCTCGAAATAATTTAAATAACAGAGAGCATGCAAATCAGTACAGAAGACCTGCTCCCTCTGGAACGAGAACTGTTTTTATGGCTCAATAGCGCTCATAACGACTTTTGGGATATCTTTATGACCCTATATAGTGGTAAACTTATTTGGATACCCCTCAGCATAACACTGTTCTTCACGTTGATATATAAAGTAAAGTGGAAAGAAGCTGTTTTTACCATTATATTCATTACTCTGTTAATTCTTCTGTGCGACCAGATATCATCGGGGGTGATAAAACCTTTTTTTTCACGATTCCGCCCTACACACCATCCCGATTTTAAAAGCTTTGTTACCATTGTTGACGGATACAGAGGCGGTCGTTATGGTTTTATCTCTGCCCATGCCACAAACGGATTTGGTGTAGCCACTTTTTTAAGTCTGCTGTTCAGGAATAAGGCTTTGAGTGTGAGTTTATACGCATGGGCTCTGATAACATGCTATTCGCGCATATATCTGGGCGTACATTTCATAACCGATATAATAGGCGGCATTATATTAGGAATAGCTTTGGCCTTTGGCGTATATTACCTTTATCTGCTGTCGCGACAAAAAATACTAAAGATAGATAAAACAGACCTGAAAAAACCAATCTATTCAAAGATAAGAGCATATATTATCATATATTCCCTATTAACTATTGTATTAACAATTATTTCTATTTCTCTGATTGCAGTTTCTTACTGAAATGATAGTTTTTTTAAAATGATTTATTAACTTTAAGGCAAGAACGCATTTTATCTATTAACCTTAAAAATTTTAGAATCATGCCAAAGACCATAACATTTTCAGAATTGCGTCAGATAAAAGATAGTTTACCTGACGGAAGCATCCACAAGATTGCGGAAGAATTGAATCTTTCGGTAGAAACAGTTTGGAACTATTTCGGAGGCCACAGTTACGACAAAGGTAACTATTGTGGAGTGCATATAGAAGCTGGTCCTGATGGTGGTTACGTAACCCTCGATGACTTGACTATCTATAATATGGCCATGGACATAATCGAAAAAAACAAAGAAAATTGACAGAACAATGAATAACGACGAAAAATTGGTAACACTTGCTATACATACCAACGAGAAAGCACAGATACTGAAGTCTGTACTCGAGGCAGAGGGTATAAAGGTTTCGATAGACGATGTAGACCTTAACCATCCCGGAGTATCGCCCGGTGTTCGTATCAGAATTCAGGAAACAGATTTACCCAAAGCTCTGAACGTTGTAGAGAATCGGCATCTTTTTAGTTATGCCGAGCCCGAAACATACCGAACGGACGATGGACGTAAGCGGATTCTTGTCCCTATCGATTTTTCGGACTATTCATTAAAAGCCTGTCGCATTGCATTTAACCTGGCTAAGGAAATCAACGCTAAAGTAAAAATACTTCACGTATATTTTAATCCATACTATCCTACGGCACTACCAATGGCCGAAGCTTTTGCATATCAGGGCAAGGAAGGCGAAACATTCCAGAATATTATAGAAAAAGTTAAGGCTGATATACAAAGGTTGTGCGGTATCATTGACGAGAAAATTGCCAGTGGAGAGTTTCCCCCTGTCAATTACTCTTATGTGTTGAGGGAGGGTTTGCCGGAAGAAGAAATTGTTACTTTCTCGAAAGAGTATAAGCCTGCAATGATAGTGATGGGCACCAGAGGAAAGAATCAGAAAGACGCCGATTTGATAGGCAGCGTTACGGCCGAAGTTATAGAAATGACTCGTATCCCGGTATTTACTGTGCCGGAAAACACTCATTTCCACAGCATGCAGCAAGTAAAGAATGTTGCTTTTCTGACTAATTATAGCCAGCGCGACCTTATCTCGTTCGACTCGATGATGAAATTCCTTACCGGGCATGAAGTCACAGTTCATTTTACCCATATTGCCGACAAAGAGGATAAGTGGGACGAAATAAAACTGGCAGGTATCAGAGCCTATTTTACAAAACAGTACCCTAATCTGAAAACCGATTACAAGGTTATAGAAGGGGATATGCTGAGCGGCATAGACGCTTTTGTTAAGGATGCCAAAATTGATATACTGGCCTTAACAACGGCCAAGCGGAATATATTTGCGCGGATGTTCAATCCCAGTATGTCGCGAAAAATGTTGTTCCACACAGATACCCCTCTCTTTGTGCTGCGGGGCTAACTGAAACAAGAAAAGGAAAGACAAATCTATCCGGAAAATTAAAATTCGGATAGATTTGTTTTTTTTATTACAGTTAGTATTTTGTATCTTTGGATTCTTATTTTTTTGAAATAATTTCTATAAACCAAAATAGTATAAACATGAAAAAAACAGCATTAATAGCTATGACAGGATTGTCTATGATGTTTGCGGCTTGTAGCGGTGGAAGTAAAACCGAGCAAGCAGCCAACGAAGACTCTGACTTTGTGTATGAAGTGGATGCTTTTGCCGACCTCGAAATTTTGCGCTATCAGGTTTCGGATTTCGATTCGTTGACTTTGCAGCAAAAAGAAATGATTTATTACCTATCGCAAGCCGCAATAGAAGGCCGTGATATCCTTTTTGACCAAAACGGACGCTACAATTTGGCTATCCGCCGTACGTTGGAAGCTATATACGAAAACTACAAGGGCGATAAAGAAAGCAACGACTACAAAGAGTTTGAAGTTTATCTGAAACGTGTGTGGTTCTCGAACGGTATACACCACCATTATGGCGAAGAAAAATTCTTACCCAAATTTTCGGAAGAATTCTTTGCTGAACAGGTAAAAGCTCTTCCTGCAGAAAAAGTTCCTGTAAAAGACGGACAAACTGTCGATGAGTTTATAGCTATGCTTACACCCGTAATGTTCGACCCTAATGTTATGGCCAAGAAAGTGAACCAAGCAGCAGGCGTTGACATTATCCTTACATCGGCCAACAACTATTATGGCGAAGGTGTTACGCAAAAAGAAGCCGAGGCTTTCTACACAAAAATGCGTGTTCCTAACGACCAGACACCTGTTTCTTACGGACTCAACAGTCGATTGGTTAAAGAAGACGGACAGTTGGTTGAGAAAGTTTGGAAAGTAGGCGGACTTTACTCTTCTGCTATTGAACGTATTATAGGCTGGTTGGAAAAAGCTAAAGCCGTTGCCGAAAACGATAAACAGAAAGATGTTATCAACAAACTTATTTCGTTCTATCAATCGGGCGATTTAAAAATGTTCGACAATTATGCCATCGCATGGGCTACCGATACCGATTCGCGTGTAGATTTTGTAAATGGATTTACCGAAACCTATGGCGACCCTCTGGGTATGAAAGCCAGCTGGGAGTCTATCGTTAACTTCAAAAACATGAAAGCCACAAAACGTACAGAGCTTATCAGTTCTAACGCACAGTGGTTTGAAGACCATTCACCGGTTGACACTCGCTTCAAGAAAAAAGAAGTGAAAGGTGTTAGCGCCAAAGTTATTACAGCGGCACAGCTTGGTGGCGACTGCTACCCAGCCACTCCTATCGGTATTAACTTGCCAAATGCCGACTGGATAAGGAAAGAACATGGTTCGAAATCGGTTACGATAGAAAACCTTATGGAAGCTTACGATAAAGCAGCTCAACATTCTGGCTTTAACGAGGAGTTTGTATGGTCGGACGTTGAACTTAATTCTTTGCGCGAGTATGGTTTCATCACTAATAACCTGCATACCGACCTTCACGAAATCTTGGGACATGGTTCGGGGCAATTACTTCCGGGAATAAGCTCTGATGCAATGAAAGAACACGGTTCTACAATAGAAGAAACCCGTGCCGATTTGTTCGGACTGTATTACATAGCCGATGCGAAATTGGTGGAACTTGGCATTATCCCTAACAAAGATGCTTATAAGGCCGAATATTATAAGTTTATGATGAATGGGTTGATGACTCAGCTTACACGCATAGAACCAGGCAAAAATATTGAAGAAGCGCACATGCGTAACCGTCAGCTAATAGCTCGTTGGGTATTAGAAAAAGGAAAAGGCCAACTTGCAGGTGGTACTGCTACCGATGTAGTTGAACTTAAAGTTCGTGATGGTAAAACTTATGTTGTGATTAATGACTACGAAAAACTTCGTGGCCTATTCGGAGAACTCCTTGCCGAAATACAGAGAATCAAATCGGAAGGCGATTATAAAGCCGCAAACAACATTGTTAATGCCTATGCCGTGAAAGTAGACCAGAAGCTTCTTAAAGAAGTTCTTGACCGTTACAAAAAACTAAATCTTAAACCATACAAAGGATTTGTGAACCCTGTTTACGAATTGGTGAAAGATAAAGACGGCAAAATCACCGACATTAAAGTAACTTACAAAGAAGGATATGTAGAACAGATGATGCGCTACTCGAAAGAGTTCTCAAGCTTGCCTACATACAACGATTAATAAGTTTGACAAAACTTCATAAAAGCAAAACGAGGCTGTTCCGTCAAGGTTCAGCCTCGTTTGTTGTTTAGAGGGGAAATCCAACGAATAAGAAAATCCTTTGGTCAGGATTTCAACAACAGCGAACTGTCTCCATAGCTCAAAAAACGGTAATTGCCGGCCAATGCGTGCAGATACATTTCTTTCCAACCATCACCAATAAAGGCAGATACTAACAGCAACAGGGTGCTTTTAGGCTGATGGAAGTTGGTTACTATTGCATCTACAATCTTGTATTGGTAACCGGGTACAATCATAATCTGAGTGTCGGCCAGTAGGCTGTCTACGTTGTGTTGTTCCAGATAGTTAAGGATATTATTCAGAGCTTTCTGTTTACTTATTTCGTTGTCTTTTGCCGGAGTGGAGTAGGGTTGCCATTGTTTCACTTCTAATCGGGCATCCATATCGGTTTCGAGCAGGGCTCCTATATAATAAAGGCTTTCGAGTGTACGTACCGATGTTGTCCCCACAGCTACTACCTTTCCTTGGTGGTGAAGCAGTTTTTCGATAGTGCTTTTATGCACAGAGATAAATTCGGTATGCATTTCGTGATTGCTGATTATTTCTGTTTTTACGGGTTTGAATGTTCCTGCTCCAACGTGCAGGGTCACTTCCGTCTGTTCGATGCCTTTTTTGGCGAGCGAAGCAAATGTTTTTTCGGTGAAGTGCAGTCCTGCGGTGGGGGCGGCTACCGAACCTCTCACTTTTGAGTAAAGCGTTTGATAGGTCTCCTTATCCTTTTCTTCTGTTTTCCGGTTCAGATAGGGGGGGATGGGTAGTTCACCCGCAATTTCTAACAAATCAGAAAAAGTATATTGCGGGTTATTCCATTCAAATTCAATGATGTGAGAGTCGCCCAGAGATTCTTTTCTGTATGCTTTTATGGTAATGGTTTCTCCGCCTGTTTCGATTGTTTTGTGCAGAGTTCCCTCTTTCCATTTTTTCAGATTACCCACAAGGCAAAGCCATGAGCATCGGTGCGTTTGCTGAAAATTCAGCACATAATCGTGTGGCTGGTAGGGGTCGAGGCAAAATATTTCGATCTGTGCCCCTGTTTCTTTCCTGAAAAACAGACGAGCCTGAATAACTTTCGTGTTGTTGAAAACCATCAGGCTGTTTGCAGGCAAAAAATCGGCCAACGAAGCGAACCGGCTATCGGTAATCTGCCCGCCATTGTAAACCAACAGTTTTGAAGAATCGCGTTCGTTTAACGGATATTTGGCTATACGTTCGTCGGGTAGGTTGTAATCGAATTCGTTGATGCGGATATTTTTGGGGTCTGTATTTTTCATTTTTTTGATTTTTATTATCCGACAAAATTACTCAACTTTGCGCTAATATTAAGAAATGATATTGGTTTATTATGAAGATTGGTGATAAGGTGCGTTTTTTGAATGCTACGGGTGGAGGCATCGTGAAGGGTTTTCAGGGTAAAGATATTGCTATTGTTGAAGATGATGGCTTTGATACCCCTGTGCTGATATGCGAATGCGTTGTTATACAGCCTGCCAACGAGGCTCAGGTGCGCCAATCGGTTAAGCCGGCGGCACAGGTTGTGCAACTAACCGCAGAGAAGGTAGTGGAGGAAAAAGTAGAGGTGAAAGAAACGAAGGGCGGTGATAGAATAACCGTTTGTTTGGCTTTTTTGCCTATTGATATAAAATCGCTGAATAGTACCGGATACGAATGCTATCTGGTGAATGACAGCAATTATTTTTTGGCATATACCTATATGTATCGTACCGCCGATGGGTGGGTTGCGCAAGCAACAGGCGAAATAGAACCAAATACAAAAATATTTATAGAAGAGTTCGGTAAGGCCGATTTGAACGACCGCGAACGTATTTGCCTGCAATTTGTGTCTTATAAGAAAGATAAACCTTTCGATTTGAAAAATCCATGTTCGGTCGATATGCGCATTGATACGGTGAAATTCTACAAACTGCATAGTTTTAGGGAAAATGACTTTTTCGACGATGATGCTATCATCTATTATGTTATGCGCAGAGATCTCCCTGAACGCGAACTGGTTGTTTCGCCACAAGAACTGGAACAGGCCATGAGAGAGAAAGATCGCTCGGAACAGAGAACTAAACAACCTGCCAAGAAAAGCACAAAGCATTTGCCTGTTATTGAGGTCGATTTGCACATCAATGAATTGTTGGATAGCACGGCGGGCTTATCAGCTAAAGATATACTCGATTATCAGATCGAAACTTTCCGCCGTTATATGGATGAAAATAAAAATAATAAAGGGCAGAAAATCGTTTTTATACATGGCAAAGGCGATGGCGTTCTGAAAAGTGCCATAATGAAAGACCTGAAAGACCGTTATAAAAATGTTTACTATCAGGATGCTTCCTTCAAAGAATATGGCTTTGGAGCAACAATGATTACTTTCAAGTGAAATTAAAAATAAGCGAAACGAACTTTATGAAACAAAGAATTATTACATTTTTATTATTTGTAGCCGTGATGACTTCTTGCGGCACTATCGGAAACGACCTTATGGGTGCCTATAACATGACTCAGTGCGAGTATTCTTACAAATCAATCTCTGGCCTTACACTGTCGGGGATAAATCTGTCGAATGGTGTTACGGCAGCCAATGCGCTGAAGTTGACAAGTGTTCTTGCAGGGAAAAGCAGCTCCATTCCTTTGAACTTCACGATAAACATGAATGTGAAAAATCCGAATCAATCGGCGGCTATGCTTAATAACTTGCAATATAATATCAAGATTGACGGGGTTAACCTCACAAATGGAGTGATGAATCAGAATATGAACATCCCTGCCGGAAATACATCAACAATGCCTTTGACGATAGGTGTTGATGTGGCCAGTTTGATAAAAGACAACACACAAAGCTCGGTGGTGAATATCGTTAAAAACTTTGTTGGTATAGGTAGCGAAAAATCGAACGTAACGGTAGAACTGAAACCATCATTCAATATTGGTGGGCAAACTATCGCTTCGCCCAATTATATTCCGGTGAGTTTTTCTTTTGGCGGTAACAAAAAATAAGGTTGTAGCACAACAGAGGTTCTGCGCTTACCTTGCCCAGCGGGTTCGGAAAAAGCGACAAGCTATGACTGTTAATACATATAAAAACCTTCTGGCAGACATTCTCTGGCTGGAAGGTTTTTCGTTTTTGAACGGCGAG
Organism: Dysgonomonas sp. PH5-45; assembly: GCF_029893235.1. GTDB lineage: Bacteria > Bacteroidota > Bacteroidia > Bacteroidales > Dysgonomonadaceae > UBA1309. The sequence goes on along the minus strand of NZ_JARXWE010000024.1, from coordinate 10,945 downwards.
CTAATGAGGCTTTCGTCTCCGTAAATAGGGTTTTAAGAATATTTCAGAATCTTACTTATTGACGGATAAAAACGTTTTTTCAATCTTAAATAAATAGTTGTTTTATTAAAATAATCCTTTAATCATCATTTTGGATTTTTTATTTTACAAAAGTATAAAACAATAAATTGTAAGAAATACTTTAGGTGTTGAAAAGCAGATGTTTTAAGGTGAAAATCGTGGGCTGATAAATTGATTATCTTATTTCTTAATTCTATATTTGCGGAGTTTAATTAAAGAACCTAATTATTCTTTTTTATGAAAATAGATAACATTTTGTCATCGCTGGAGGCTAAACATCCGGGTGAACCAGAATTTCTACAAGCAGTTAAGGAAGTTTTACACTCTATTGAAGATGTGTATAATCAACATCCTGAATTTGAAAAAGCCAGTATTATTGAGCGCTTAGTTGAGCCAGATCGTATCTTTACATTTAAGGTGCCCTGGGTTGACGACAACGGAACAGTACAAGTAAACCTTGGTTACCGTGTTCAGTTTAATAACGCAATTGGCCCATATAAGGGAGGTATACGTTTCCATCCATCGGTAAACCTTTCAATTCTTAAATTCTTAGGATTTGAACAAACATTCAAAAATGCTCTTACAACTCTTCCTATGGGTGGAGGTAAAGGAGGTGCCGATTTCGACTATAGAGGAAAATCAGATGGCGAAATTATGCGTTTCTGTCAATCGTTCATGGTTGAATTGTATCGTGATTTAGGTCCTGATAGAGACGTTCCAGCAGGCGATATAGGTGTTGGTGCTCGCGAAGTAGGTTACATGTATGGTATGTACAGAAAACTTGCTCGTCAAAACACAGGAACATTTACAGGTAAAGGCCTTGATTATGGTGGCTCATTGATTCGTCCTGAAGCTACAGGTTTTGGTGGTCTTTATTTTGTACACCAAATGCTTGAAGAAAAAGGCATCGATATTAAAGGAAAAACCGTTGCTATTTCTGGTTTCGGAAACGTTGCATGGGGTGCTGCCTTGAAAGCTACCGAACTTGGTGCTAAAGTTGTTACAATTTCTGGTCCTGACGGTTATGTATATGACGTAGATGGAATGGATAGCGATAAAATAGCTTATATGCTAGAGTTGCGTAACTCAGGTAAAGACATCGTTGCTCCTTATGCTGAAAAATATCCTAACGCTAAGTTCTTTGCCGGCAAACGTCCATGGGAACAAAAAGTGGATATCGCTCTTCCTTGTGCAATTCAAAACGAATTGAACGAAAAAGATGCTCAAATGCTTATCGATAACGGAGTTACTTGTGTTGGTGAAATTTCTAACATGGGTTGTACAGCCGAAGCTGTTGACTTGTTCATCGAAAAACAAATATTGTTTGCTCCAGGTAAAGCTGTAAATGCTGGTGGTGTTGCTACATCGGGTCTTGAAATGACTCAAAACGCAATGCACTTGCAATGGACTGCCGAAGAGGTTGACGCTAAGCTTCACCAAATCATGACAAGCATCCATCAACAATGTATTAAATACGGTAAAGAAAGCAATGGTTATATCAACTACGTGAAAGGTGCTAACGTTGCAGGTTTCATGAAAGTTGCTAACGCTATGCTGGCTCAAGGTGTAGTTTAATAACTATCATTAGTAAATATATAAGCAACCTGTTCTTGAAAAAGAGCAGGTTGTTTTGCTTATTGTTGAAAACTATTATTTCTTAAAGGGCAATATTCTTTTTAATATTAAAAGAATTATACTTACTTTTGTACTTCAGATATTCACAGAATATTTGAAGCAGCAGATGATAATAAAATTCATATACACAAAAGGAAGGAACAAGATGCTTGTCATTTTTGTTCCTTTTTTTTGACCTCTGCTGAAAAGAAGTATTTTATTTATTTACCAACATAATTCTATCATAAAATGCAGACAGACAGACCTGTTCGGTTAATACTTGATGATGGGACTATCTTTGAAGGAAGATCTTTTGGAGCCGAAAAGCCGGCTGCAGGCGAGGTAGTGTTCAACACCGCAATGGTGGGTTACCCCGAGAGCCTGACAGACCCTTCCTATCTGGGGCAAATCCTTACAGTTACTTTTCCTTTAGTGGGCAATTATGGCGTTCCCGACGATTCTTTTACCGATGGGATTTCTGATTTTTACGAATCGGAGAAGATACAGGTTAACGGATTGATAATATCAGACTATTCGCACGACTATTCGCACTGGAATGCTCAAAAAAGTCTGGGTGCTTGGCTGAAGGAGAACGATGTTCCCGGTATCTACGGAATTGATACCCGCGAACTGACAAAGCTGCTTCGCGAAAAAGGCTCGCTGAAAGGTAAAATCGTTTTTGAAGACGAAAACGAAATAGGCTTTATAGACCCCAATCTTGTTAATCAGGTAGGTATTGCAAGCTGCAAGGAAGTTATAAAATACGGGAATGGCAGTAAGACCGTAGTTTTGGTCGACTGTGGGGTTAAACACAATATACTCCGCTGTTTGCTTAAGCGGGATATAACGTTGATTCGTGTTCCTTGGGATTATGACTTCAACCAGATAGAATACGACGGATTGTTTATCTCTAATGGGCCTGGCAACCCCGATTTTTGCGATATTACGGTCGAAAACCTGCGTAAAGCAATGCAAAAGGATAAGCCTATCTGTGGTATTTGTATGGGTAACCAACTGTTGGCAAAGGCAGGAGGGGCTTCAACTTACAAACTGAAATACGGGCACCGCAGTCATAATCAGCCTGTAAGGATGGTAGGTACAGAAAAATGTTTCATTACATCTCAAAATCATGGTTTTGCTGTGTCTGACGCATCGTTGGGTGAAGAATGGGAATCACTCTTTGTGAATCTTAATGATGGAACAAACGAAGGTATCAAGCATAAAACAAAGCCGTTCTTTTCGGCTCAATTCCATCCGGAAGCAGCCAGTGGGCCAACGGATACCAATTTTTTCTTCGATTTATTTATTGAAAAACTGTAAAAGAAAAATCGCATGAACAATAATGATATAAAAAAGGTACTGGTACTTGGTTCGGGTGCGTTGAAGATAGGCGAGGCAGGCGAGTTTGACTATTCAGGCTCACAGGCGTTGAAAGCCTTGAAGGAAGAAGGTATCGAAACCATACTTATCAATCCTAATATTGCAACGGTGCAGACATCCGAAGGGTCGGCCGATAAGATATATTTCCTGCCCATCACTCCTTATTTTGTGGAGAAAGTAATCCAAAAAGAAAAACCACAGGGTATTCTTCTTGCTTTTGGAGGGCAAACAGCTTTGAATTGCGGTGTACAGCTATACGAATCGGGTATATTGGAAAAATATAACCTCCGAGTTTTGGGTACTCCTGTTCAGGCTATCATGGATACCGAAGACCGTGAGCTTTTTGTCAGAAAACTTGACGAGATTGACGTTAAAACCATCAAGAGTACAGCTGTAAGCTCTATCGAAGATGCGGTTAAAGCAGCCGATGAATTGGGCTATCCTATCATTGTACGCGCGGCTTACGCATTAGGAGGTTTGGGTTCAGGGTTCTGTAATAACGAAGCCGAGCTTCGCACCCTTGCCGACAAAGCTTTGTCTTATTCGTCACAACTTCTGATTGAGCGTTCGCTGAAAGGTTGGAAGGAAATAGAATACGAAGTTGTCCGTGACAAATACGATAATTGTATGACAGTTTGTAACATGGAAAACTTCGACCCTCTGGGTATTCATACCGGCGAGAGTATCGTTGTTGCTCCATCGCAAACACTTACAAATTCCGAATATCACAAACTGCGCGAAATAGCTATCCGCATTGTTCGCCATATCGGTATTGTAGGCGAATGTAATGTGCAATATGCTTTTGACCCCGAATCGGAAGATTACCGGGTGATTGAGGTTAACGCCCGTTTGAGTCGCTCGTCGGCTTTGGCATCGAAAGCAACTGGCTATCCGCTTGCATTTGTGGCAGCTAAGTTGGGGTTGGGGTATGGTTTGTTCGAGTTGAAAAACTCGGTTACGAAATCGACCAGCGCCTTCTTTGAGCCGGCTCTCGATTATATTGTGGTTAAAATACCTCGCTGGGATTTGGGTAAATTCCACGGTGTGTCGAAAGAAATAGGATCGAGCATGAAATCCGTTGGAGAGATTATGGCCATCGGCCGTACTTTTGAAGAAGCTATCCAGAAAGGGCTGCGTATGCTTAATATAGGTGTGCATGGTTTCACTGCCAATAAAGCCTTGAATGTAGAAGACTTGGATTCGGCATTGAGCAATCCTACCGACAAACGTATTTTCTGTATCTCGCAAGCTTTTGACGAAGGTTACGACATAGAGCGAATACACGCCTTGACCAAGATAGATCGCTGGTTCTTGCAAAAATTGGGATATATTCATCGTTGTTCGGAAAATCTTAAACGCTATGACGATATACGTTTACTACCTACCGAATTGCTTCGGGAGGCTAAACAAAAAGGTTTTTCCGACTTTCAGGTAGCAAAATTGGTATGCAAAGAACCTACACTTGTTGAGGTTAAAGCACAGGAAATACGCACTATAAGAAAAAATAGCGGAATAGTTCCCGTTGTGAAGCAAATAGATACGCTTGCTGCCGAATATCCGGCTCAGACCAATTATCTGTACCTAACGTACAACGGATCGGCCAACGATGTTAACTATCTGGGCGACCATCGTTCGGTTGTGGTTCTTGGTTCGGGTGCTTACCGCATAGGTTCGTCTGTGGAGTTCGACTGGTGTTCGGTTAACGCCTTGCAAACCATTCGTAAGGAAGGTTACCGTTCGGTGATGATTAATTATAATCCCGAAACGGTTTCGACCGACTATGATATGTGCGACCGTTTGTATTTCGACGAACTGACATACGAACGTGTAATGGACATCCTCGAACTCGAAAATCCACATGGTGTAATACTTTCGGTAGGTGGACAGATACCCAATAACTTGGCCGTCAGGTTAGACGAAGCGGGTGTAAATATATTGGGTACAACAGCTCAAAGCATAGACAATGCCGAAGACCGTCATAAGTTTTCGAGTATGATGGATAGGATAGGGGTAGACCAACCACGATGGAAGGAACTTACATCGCTCTTGGATATAAAGGATTTTGTAGGCGAAGTGGGTTATCCTGTTCTGATACGTCCTTCGTATGTGCTATCGGGTGCGGCTATGAATGTTTGTTCGAATGATGAGGAGTTGGAAAACTTCCTGCAACTGGCTGCCGAAGTGTCGAAAAAGCATCCTGTGGTTGTAACCGAATTTGTAGAAAATGCAAAAGAAATAGAAATAGATGCCGTTGCAAACAAGGGCGAAATTGTGATGTATGCGATTTCGGAACATGTTGAGTTTGCAGGGGTACACTCGGGGGATGCAACAATACAGTTTCCGGCACAACGGTTATATATCGAAACCGTACGCCGTGTCAAGAAAATTGCCCGTAAGATTGCCAACGAATTGCAGATTTCGGGGCCTTTCAACATTCAGTTTTTGGCTAAGAACAACGATATAAAGGTGATAGAATGTAACCTTAGGGCATCGCGCTCTTTCCCCTTTGTGTCGAAAGTATTGAAGATAAACTTCATCGACTTGGCAACACAGGTTATGCTGGGCAAAAATGTTGAAAAACCCAATAAAAATGAATTCGATTTCGATTATGTGGGTATCAAAGCTTCTCAATTCTCTTTCTCGCGCTTGCAAAAGGCCGACCCTGTACTTGGCGTAGATATGGCTTCGACAGGTGAAGTGGGTTGTATAGGCGATACCTTCTACGATGCTTTGCTTAAATCGATGCTGTCGGTAGGTTGTCGCATACCCGAAAAATCGGTACTGTTCTCGACAGGACCTGCAAAATCGAAAGTAGAACTTCTGGAAGCTGCCCGTATGCTGCACCAAAAAGGGTATGATTTGTATGCAACAAGTGGTTCGCACAATTTCCTAAAGGAAAACGGAGTTCCTTCAACTCGGGTTTATTGGCCTAACGAAGGGCAAACGCCAAGTGCTTTGGATATGATACACAACAAAGAGATTGATTTGATTGTGAACATTCCGAAAAACTTTACTTCGAGCGAGTTGAACAATGGATATAAGATTCGCCGTGCAGCGATAGACTTCAATATTCCTTTGCTTACAAACTCGCGTTTGGCATCGGCTTTCATTCAGGCTTTCTGTAAAACCGATATTGATGAAGTTGAAATCAAGGCTTGGAACGAATATGAGTAACGAGCCGTAAAGTTTACGGAGATAAAAAAACAGAGGATAGTTTGTGAGAACTATCCTCTGTTTTTTGCTTATAGTATTTCTTAATAGATGCTATTGTTTATAGAGCTTTTCCTGCGCTACCAAGCACTTCTTCAATTTTGTGCTTGTAGAGTTTTATCATATTGTCGCGGGCAGGACCAAGATATTTACGTGGGTCGAACTCGGCAGGTTTAGTGGCAAACACCTCGCGTACGGCAGCTGTCATAGCCAAACGACTGTCGGAGTCGATATTGATTTTGCAAACAGCCGATTTCGCAGCCTTGCGAAGTTGCTCTTCGGGAATACCGATAGCGTTTTTGAGCGCACCGCCATATTTATTGATTGTGGCCACTTCTTCTTGTGGAACAGACGAGGCTCCATGAAGAACGATAGGAAATCCGGGAAGTTCTTTCTCTACTCCTTCAAGTATATCGAAACGCAATGGGGGAGGCACAAGCACTCCGTTTGCATCTTTGGTACATTGTTCGGGTGTAAATTTATTAGCTCCGTGCGAAGTGCCGATAGAGATAGCCAAAGAGTCGCAACCTGTTTTTGTGGCAAAGTCAACAACTTCTTCGGGTTTTGTATATGTATGGTGTTCTGCGCTGACTTCATCTTCAACGCCGGCCAATACGCCAAGTTCGCCTTCCACGGTTACATCAAATTGGTGAGCATAGTCTACCACTTTTTTTGTAAGGGCAACGTTTTCGTCGTACGAAAGGTGCGAACCATCTATCATGACAGATGAGAATCCTGAATCGATACACGATTTGCAGGTTTCGAAAGAGTCGCCATGGTCAAGGTGAAGAACAATTTGCGGATGTTCCCATCCAAGATCTTTGGCATAAGCAACAGCGCCTTCGGCCATGTAGCGTAAAAGTATTGGGCTTGCATACTGGCGTGCACCTTTCGATACTTGTAGTATTACAGGCGATTTTGTTTCGGCAGCAGCTTGTATGATAGCCTGCAACTGTTCCATGTTGTTAAAGTTGAACGCAGGGATGGCATAACCTCCTTTAATAGCCTTAGCAAACATATCCCTTGTGTTTACAAGACCCAGTTCTTTATAACTTACCATTGTCAATTTTTTTTATTACGATGATTAAAAATAAGTTGTATTTCTCAAATTTCACAAAGTTAACAAAATAAAGCCGAATAAAGTTTTACCTCCTGCCGAAAATATACTTTCCCGGTTGTAGAACAAACAACTTTTGTCTGTATGCTTAATAATATAGCGAATCGGTTAACCGATTTTACTCTTTTTTTGCTACTTTTGTTCAACAAAAAATAAAAATTGGTAATTGGCCAAATTGCTGAGAACTGATGATTGAATAAAATAATTTTATGACAAATGCACTACAACAAAAACTGAGCGACTCTAAAAGTGCTCGTTTTACCGTCTTAGCGCTTATTGCGTTCACTATGTTCTGCGGATATTTCATGACAGATGTTATGGCTCCGCTAAAACCATTGTTAGAATCACAACTGAAATGGACAAGTACAGAATTTGGAATTTTTACCAGTTCGTATGCTTGGTTCAATGTTTTCTTTTGTATGCTGATTTTCAGCGGAATAATCTTGGATAAATTGGGAGTTCGCCTCACAGGGTTAGGCTCTTGTATATTGATGGTTATTGGCTGTACTTTTAAGTTTTATGCCGTATCTAATCCTGATGTCTTTCAAGGGACATTTAACTTTTTTGGTACAGAGATTAAGATGCAAGTGCTTGCAGCAGGTTTAGGGTTCGCCATTTTTGGCGTGGGTATAGAAACAGCCGGTATAACCGTGTCGAAAGCTATTGTACGTTGGTTTAAAGGTAAAGAATTGGCATTGGCTATGGGTTTGGAAATGGCTGTTGCACGTCTTGGTACAGGCTTAGCTATGGTTGGAACACTTCCTTTAGCAGATTATTTTAAAAATATCTCTACTCCTATTTTATTTGGTTTAGCATTACTGTGTATAGGGTTATTTTCATGGTTGGTGTTTTGTATGAAAGATCGCAAGTTAGATGCTTCGGTGAAAGACGAAGATATGGAGCCGGAAGAACCTTTCCGTGTGAAAGATATTCTGTATATAATAAGCAACAAAGGATTCTGGTTGATAGCCTTGTTGTGCGTATTGTTCTATTCGGCAGTTTTTCCTTTCTTAAAATATGCAACAGATTTAGTAATTAATAAATACGGTGTAGATCCTAATGTTGCAGGGGCTATACCTTCTATATTACCTCTTGGTACAATTTTTCTGACTCCTTTCTTTGGTAATCTTTATGATCGCGTGGGCAAAGGAGCTAATTTGATGATAATAGGTGCTATTATGCTTATTGGAGTACATGTATTATTTGCTCTCCCGATTCTTAATACATGGTGGTTTGCGGCATTAGTTACAGTTATATTAGGTATTGCATTCTCATTAGTGCCTTCGGCCATGTGGCCTTCTGTACCAAAAATTATTCCCGAAAACAAATTAGGAACAGCTTATGCCCTTATATTCTGGGTACAAAACTGGGGATTGATGGGAGTTCCGTTGCTTATAGGTTGGGTGTTAGATGCTTACTGTAAAACAGGAGTAGCTGAAGATGGAAGAACTACATACGATTATACCTTGCCTATGATTATTTTTGCAGGCTTTGGTGTTTTGGCTTTGTTTATAGCATTGCTATTAAAACGCGAAGACAAGAAAAAAGGCTATGGTTTGCAGAAAGCCAATATTGAAAAATAAAAGATATAATTTAATAAATCGGAGTGCAGGGTTAATCGGAGAATATCGGTTAACCCTGTTCTTGTTTTACAAAGAAATTGCTTGCAGATGTTTTTTTGGAGCACCACTGTTTAAAGCGGAGTTTTTGTTAAGCGTAAATAGCATAAATATGCGATCACTGCAAGGATAAATAAGCGTTTTTTGCTTCCGGATAAAAAAGATGGCTTTTTTATGTTCTTTAGCATTAAATTCTGAAGGAAAAAGGAAAATAATAAGTACATTTGTGTTGCTTTGAGAATAAAGATATTAGTTTCAAGAATTTAATATATAAAATCGAAAATCAGTTATGAGAATTGAACGTATTTTTGCGCGTGAAATCTTGGATTCGAGAGGTAATCCAACAATAGAAGTTGATGTGATGCTGGAATGTGGCGCATTTGGTCGTGCTGCCGTTCCTTCGGGAGCTTCTACAGGTGAGCACGAAGCCCTTGAACTTCGTGATGGAGATAAAAAAAGATATTTGGGTAAGGGAGTTCTGAAAGCTGTTGAAAATGTAAACACAGTGATTGCTCCTGCGCTTATCGGCGAGTCGGCTCTTGATCAGAGAGGTATCGACCTACAAATGATTGCTCTTGATGGTACGCCAACAAAATCGAAGTTGGGAGCTAATGCCATCTTAGGTGTATCGCTGGCTGTTGCCAAAGCTGCTGCTAATGCTCTTGATATTCCGTTATATCGCTATATTGGCGGAACAAACACATATACGCTTCCTGTTCCGATGATGAATATCATTAACGGAGGCTCGCACTCGGATGCTCCTATTGCATTTCAGGAATTTATGATTCGTCCGGTTGGTGCTCCTTCTTTCAGAGAGGGTTTGCGCTATGGAGCCGAAATATTCCATGCTTTGAAAAAAGTTCTTCACGATCGTGGCCTTAGTACGGCTGTGGGCGACGAAGGTGGTTTTGCCCCTGCATTGAACGGTACGGAAGACGCACTTGAATCTATCATCAAGGCTATTGAGGCTGCGGGTTACAAACCGGGAACGGAAGTAACAATCGGGTTAGACTGCGCTGCGTCGGAATTCTATAAAGACGGAGTTTACGATTACAGCAAATTTGAAGGTGCTAATGGCGCAAAACGCTCATCTGCCGAGCAGGTAGAATTCCTTGCTGCTTTGGTTGCCAAATATCCTATCGATTCTATCGAAGACGGTATGGCCGAAAACGATTGGGATGGTTGGAAACAACTTACCGATAAGCTTGGTGATAAAATTCAGCTTGTTGGCGATGACTTGTTTGTTACCAATGTTGAGTTTTTGCAAAAAGGTATAGAAATGGGTTGTGCAAACTCAATTCTTATCAAAGTAAATCAAATAGGTTCTTTGACCGAAACTCTTGATGCCATTGAAATGGCTCACCGTGCGGGTTATACTTCTGTAACATCTCACCGTTCGGGCGAAACAGAGGACGCTACCATAGCCGATATTGCCGTAGCAACCAACTCAGGACAAATTAAAACGGGTTCACTGAGCCGTTCAGATCGTATGGCTAAATACAACCAATTGCTTCGTATAGAAGAAGAACTTGGCAATAAAGCTGTTTATGGTTATAAAAGAGTACAAAGGATTAAATAAGAAATCTGAACGCGTATAGCATATAAAGGAGGCTGTCTCACAATGATGAGATGGCCTTGTTGCTGCTCATCCGGAGAAGAGCCAGCGACAATTGGATCTGGAAGCGATGCTTCCGGGTCTATGTAAGGAACTCAAACGTAAAGGAGTAACCAAGGAGATGCTTTAGATTATATAGCAAAATATACTGAAGGTTACAGCATCTCCCGCTTCAATGGCTTTCGGGAAATTCCGGAATAGCATAATTAATCGCAACTAATTCTATATGAAATAGTTGCGATTTTGATATATCATTAGTTGATTCTATGCCTATCATTACTTGTGCCGGCAGAAATAGAGAAGGTAAAGTTGCCAAAGAAATAACAGCCA